>JAJPHR010000079.1 GCA_021325145.1 Verrucomicrobiota bacterium
CCGTGTGACAGTTCCTTTTCTGATCAGATACTGGCGATCTTCAACGATGCCATTCTAAACTCCACAGCGCTTTACGATTACAAGCCGCGCACGCCGGAGATGATGGCAGCGTGGTTCGCGGTGAAGGCGAAAGGAAAATACCCGATTCTCGGAGCGGTGGCCGAGAGCGGCGAGTTGATGGGGTTCGCCAGTTACGGAACGTTTCGGCCGCACCCGGGGTATAAATATACCGTCGAGCATTCGGTTTATGTGGCTGCGAAATTCCGCGGCCAGGGGATCGGCAAAAGATTGCTCCAGGAAATCATCTCGGCGGCGCGGACGCAAAACTATCACGTGCTGGTTGGATGCATCGATTCCGAGAACAGCGTCAGCATCGCATTGCATCAAGCCTTCGGGTTTCAATACGCGGGCGCGATTCGGCAGGCGGGTTTTAAATTCGGGCGCTGGCTGGATGTGGTATTCTATCAACTCGTCCTCGAAACCCCGGCCCAGCCGGTGGATGGGTAGGCTGCTTAACATGAAATTTTTTCTGGTCCTTCTGTTATTGCCGTTTTGCGCGCCGGCGGGAGAGCTCTATCAAATCCGCCAGCTTTCAGAACAGGACATCCTGCAAACTTATACTCAGATTCTGCGCGATGCCTGCCATCATGCCGATCCGGATTGGAAGAGCTCGTCGTTTGATCCTGCGGCGGGCTACTGGGGTGACGGAGTTAGCGGCGGGAACGAAGGCATCCGAACCGTCGCCAGCATGGTGCTGGCTTGCGGAACCTTGCTCAAGTATGACGATGGACTCAGCGACAGGCAGCGACGGGAATTATTGGCCAAAGCTACTGCCGCCATTCAGTATGCCACAGTCACACACGTCACTGGCACGCAAAAGTGCGCTGATGGCAAACATTGGGGAGCCACCCCTAAATTCGGCCCCGAGAGCTGGCAGTCGGGCATGTGGACCGGCACGCTGGCCTTTGGCGCCTGGCTGATGTGGGACAAATTGGAGCCCGCGTCGCAACAAGGCATCGAGCGGGTGATCGCCTGGGAGGATGACATTCTGGTCAAGAGGCGACCGCCCACCGGACTTTGGCTGGACACCAAGGCCGAGGAAAATGGCTGGGAGGCGCCGTGCCTGGTGCTGGGTGAATTGATGTTTCCCTCTCACCCTCACGCGGCCGCGTGGCACGAGACGGCGCTGGAGTATCTGATGAACACTCTTTGCACGGCGGATGACCTGCACGACACCAACCTGGTGGACGGACGGGCCGTGAATCAGTGGGTCCGGGGCGCGAATCTGCAACCGGATTTTACGCTCGAAAACCACAACATTTTTCATCCCTCCTATGTCGCGTGCAGTTCTTATTTTTTAACCCAGGCGGAGATGTATTACGCTTATGCCGGCCGGCCCATTCCGCAGGCGGCCACTCACCATCTGATGGACACGTGGCGGATGTTTCAGACGATCATTCTGCCGTGGGGCGAAGCCGCTTATCCTCAAGGAATGGATTGGGAATTGCACAACCTGCCTTTCCTGAACCTTTTTGCCACCCTCGGCACGCACGAGAAAGACCCGCTCGCCGCCCGCATGGAAGAGAGGAGCCTGCAATATATTCGCGCCTGGCAGGTGATGCGCCGGGGGGACCTGGCCGTTCCTGGCTCCCAACTTGGAATCACGCGCCACGCGATTTGCGCGGAACAGGCCGCCTACGGCTACCTGGCACACAAAGTGTTCGGACCCGCGACGAAGGAATTGACTGCCCGGGCCGCCGCAGCCCAGGACCAGGGTGTGTGGGAGTACAGGTATGTGGACTTTATCGCCCATCGCACCGGGAAGAAATTTGTGTCCTTTTCCTGGAAGAACAGGATCATGGGGCTGCTCGTTCCGATCGGAGAAGGGCACGAGGGCAATCCCGAGTTCACAGTTCCGATCGCGAACGGATTGGTCGGCTCCTTTGAATTGACTCCCCGCGGTGATGCCAAAACGACCGTGCTCGAACACGCCTGGAAAAAAACGCCGGATGGCTTTGAGACAACCGGGACGTTGCTGCTCAATGGCGGACGATTGAAACAGACGTTGAAACTGACTTCCATTGGTGAGCAAACAGTAGTTTATGACGACCGGGTCATGGCGCTTTCGGACGTCAGCGTGCAGGGAGAGCGGGGCGTGCCGGTTGGCATCGAAAACGACGAGATTACCGGAGGCACGCGGCTGGTATGCGACCAGGGTGGTCAAACAGTTTTTGACCGGCAAAAACCACGGCAGCCTATTGACTTTCCGGGGTCGTGGGTCAATGTGGATGACAGATTGGGCGTCGTCATGGTGACCGGAGCGGGCATGGCTTATGCGCAGGCCCCGGGATATTCGCGCGGGATCTCCGTATGTTCGGATCTTCTTTATGGCTCCTATTCCGATCACTCCAAACAGTTCAAGGCGGGCGAGGAAGTGGCGCGTCGCGTAGCTGTCTTTTTTGTCGAGGCCGCGTCGAAAGAGACCTCAACGCTGGCGCGCTCCTGCAAGATCGAGACGAAGCCCGACGGCCAGGTGCTGCGCTTCAAAGAGGCCGGGGGCAGGAATGTCGAAGTGCCATTACTTTAGAAACGGTTCGGCCATTTATATGTTTGCACCAATCTCGAGCTCTGCGCTGCCTTACCCGCCCTCCGCTTTGCTCTTGATTTCGCCAGTCTTAAGACGGGTTCGCAAGCGCTGGCCAGTCTTCACTTCGGTTGCCGACCGGATCACGCGGCCCGTCGCCGCATCCATGGTAATGGAATAGCCGCGAGCCAGCACTTGCTCCGGGCCGAGCAGGCGCAATTGTGTTTCAAGCTTTTCGAATCGGATTTGGATGGCCCTCATTTGATGGCGCATCTGTTCGCGCAACCGCCGCTCTTCCAAAGCGAGCAAGTCACGGCGCTGCTCCAAAAACTGGCGCGGCCGCACGCGAAGCAGGCGGTCGCGCAAGTTGCGCCAGACGAGATGGTGTTGGCGAACTCCCTGCCGGAGGCAGCGCGCTGCGCTCGCCTGCAAATCATCCAGGCGCTGCAACCATTCATTGAATCGCTTGCGGGGGTGCAGGCGCGCGAGGCGTTGAAACAGTTGCGCCGTTTCGTACCTTTTATCCTCCAACTGCTGCCGGCATAACCGGCGCATTCTTTCCGCCGCCGCGGTTAAAAATTCGCAACTCGAGAACACGCCTTCGGTGATGATCTCGGCCGCGGCGCTCGGCGTCGCCGCGCGCACGTCCGCAACAAAGTCGCTGATGGTGGAATCGATCTCATGTCCGACCGCAGAGACGACCGGCAGCTGCGAATCAAAGATTGCCCGCGCCACGACTTCCTCGTTGAAGGCCCAAAGGTCTTCCAGGCTGCCGCCGCCGCGCGTCACCAGAATTAGATCAAGGCCAGTTGGAGCTTCCTCACGCCGGCTGCTGCCAAGGTTGAATTGGTTAAGCAGGCGAATGGCGGCGGCAACTTCTTCGCCAGCCCCCTGCCCTTGCACGCGGCAGGGCGCGAGGATGATTTCGAGGCCGGGGTTGCGTCGCTGCACCACATGCAGGACGTCGCGAATCGCCGCACCTGTCGGCGAGGTCACGATGCCGATGCGCTGGGGAAAACGGGGCAACGGGCGCTTGCGTTCCTGGGCGAACAATCCCTCGGCATTCAGTTTTTGCTTGAGCCGCTCGAACGCTTGTTGCAGCGCGCCCACGCCTTCCAACTCGACCGCGGTCACCCGCAATTGATATTGTCCGCGCGCCTCATAGACCGTCAGGTCTCCCTGCAACACGAGCTTGCGCCCTTCCTGGACCAGCGCGCGCGATCCGCGCGCTTCGTTGCGAAACAGCACGCAACTTAATTGCGAATCGAAATCCTTGAGCGTGAAATAAATGTGCCCGGAACTTTGCGCGCGAAAATTAGTCACCTCGCCCGTCACCCAAATTTGTCCCACGTGGCCTTCGAGCATTCGCTTTACCTGCAAGGTGAGTTCGGAAACGGTGAGGACTTTGCGCGCAGGCTCCTTCGGCGCGGGGGCCGGCTCTTTGGCGATGGCTTCCCGGGGAAACAACTCGCCGAAGTCCCATTGTGATTTGGCCGGTTTCATTTCAAGTTCCTTCGAGCGTCTCTGAAACCCGTTGAATTTTCTCGGCGCGTCCGGTGGCCTGGTTGATCTCCACCAACGCTCCCTGCAACATAATGCGGCCCGTGGCGACTGTGAAGCGCTGGGGTTGGAGCGTCAGAAACCGTTTGATGACAGGATCGATCTCGCGGCCAATCACACTTTCGTGTGGGCCGGTGAAACCGGCGTCGGTCAGAAAAGCAGTGCCGTTGGGAAGGATTTGTTCGTCGGCGGTTTGAACATGCGTGTGGGTGCCAACGACCGCGCTGACCTGTCCATCGAGCATCCGGGCCAGTGCGGCTTTTTCGGAGGTGGCCTCGGCATGAAAGTCCACGAAAATGATGTTGGTGTTTTGCCGCAGGCGTTCCACTTCCGCGCGCGCGGCAATGAAAGGGTTGTCGAGGTCGGCCATGAAAGACCGCCCTTGCAAGTTGAGCACGGCGATGGGCGGCTGATTGTTCGCCTGGTACACCACGCTGCCCTGGCCGGGGGTGCCTTGCGGATAGTTCAAGGGCCGGAGAAAACGGGATTCATTTTGCAGTAATCCCACCACTTCCTTTTGGTCCCAGAGATGGTCGCCGCTGGTGATGATGTCCACGCCGGCGGAAAAGATTTCCGCGGCCGTCTTGGGCGTGATGCCGGAGCCGCCGGCGGAGTTTTCGCCATTGGCGATGATGAGATCGGGCGCATGCTGGCGGCGCACCCGTGGCAGGAGTTCCTTCACCGCCCGACGCCCCGGTTCACCAACAATGTCCCCGATGAAAAGAATCTTCACGGCTTCAAAGTACGCGGCGAATCGCAGGCAGGCAAGAAAAGGAATCGGAGGCAAGCCGCTTTGAAAACCGGAGCGCAGAGCTCCGCTCCCAGGGCGCGGTTTGTAATCCGGGCAAAACCTTTCTTCCCATTGGCGCGGGACTGCGTTATGCTGTTCTGACCATTGGAAAGGCTGCGCGAAATGATCGACGAGACGCTGGCAAAGATTGAAGCCCGGATTCAAGGTTCTGATGCCCTCAAAGAGGACAAGCGGCAGGAACTTCAGCAGTTGATTTCCACCTTGAAGACGGAGGTCGCGGAGCTCTCCAAGACGCAGCCGGAACAGGCGCAAAGCATCGCCGGGTTCGCCGAGATTTCAACCCATGAGGCCACCCGGGAGCAGCAGAATCCCAATCTTTTGAAACTGTCTCTCGACGGCCTGACCTCGTCGGTTACGGAATTTGAGTCTTCCCATCCCCGGCTGGTCCAAATCGTTAATTCCATCAGCAACACGTTGTCCAACCTGGGGATTTAACAAGCCTCATGCGTTACTCTCTAAATCGCCGCCAATTTCTCAAGAAGACCTCCACTTTCAGCGCCGGATTGATGGCAATGGGAACGTTCCGCCGCGCTCGCGCCGCGGAGAGCCCGAATCGCAAGGTCGTCGTCGGTATCATGGGCGTCAACAGCCGTGGCATGGCGCATGTCGCCGGCTACCTGGCTCTTCCCAATTGCGAGATTGGTTACATCTGCGATGTGGATTCGCGGGCACTCGAGAAAGCCGTCGCGCTCGTCGGCAGCAAGCAAGCACGCGCGCCGCAAGGCGTGAAGGACTTTCGCAAAATCCTGGATGATCCGTCAGTCGATGCGCTGTCAATCGCAACGCCGAATCATTGGCACGCCCCGGCGACCATCCTGGCTTGCAGCGCAGGCAAGCACGTTTATGTCGAAAAGCCGTGTTGCCACAATCCGCATGAGGGCGAACTGATGGTCGCGGCGGCGCGCAAGCACAAGCGCGCAGTGCAAATGGGCAACCAGCGGCGCAGTTGGCCATGGGTCATCGAGGCCATCAACCGGCTTCAAGCCGGCGAATTGGGAAAGGTTTGCTTCGCGCGCTCGTGGTACAACAATTCACGCCCATCCATCGGCCACGGGAAGACGGTGCCGGTCCCGGATTGGCTCGATTACTCGTTGTGGCAAGGTCCCGCGCCGGAACGGCCCTATGTGGACAACCTGATTCACTATAACTGGCACTGGCGCTGGCATTGGGGCAACGGCGAACTTGGCAACAACGGCATCCATTCGCTCGACCTCGCCCGCTGGGGGCTCGGCGTGGATTATCCCACGCGCATCACGTGCAGCGGCGGACGTTATCATTACCAGGACGATTGGGAGACTCCGGACACCTGCGTCACGACGTTCGATTTTGACGGCGGCAAGGGCACCACGTGGGACGGGCAGAGCTGCGATCCGCACGGGTTCGAGGACACCCGGTTCGGCGTCACCTTTTACGGGGAAAAGGGAGTGCTGATTATCACCGAGAAAGCCTATCGCGTGTTGGATTTGAACAACAAACTGCTCGCCGAAGGAAAAGGTCCCACGAGCGATGAAATCCACTTCGGTAATTTTCTCGACGCCATCCGCGAGGAAAAGAAGCTGAATTCGGAAATCGAGGAAGGGACGAAGAGTACGTTATTGTGCCATCTCGGCAACATCGCCTATCGGACCGGGCACACCATCGATTTCGATCCGAAGACCCGGAAGATCGTTGGCGACAGTCACGCGACGGAGTTGTGGAGCCGGAAATATCGGCCGGGGTGGGAGCCGAAGGTATAGGCGCTACGGAAACTGCGCCTTGTCCTCAAACGGTTCCAACCGCGCAATTGCGGCCATGATTTCGTCGGCGACCAATTGATAAATTTCTTTGAGCCTTGCTTTCGAGCAAGCCCTGGCCTCCGCGCGAAGCCCTTCGAAGTGCATCGGCTCGCCGTATTTGACGGCCACTGGCACTGGACGTGGGATGCGAATGCTCCTTCCCCAAGCCTGATAAGTGCCAAAGACTCGCACTGGAACCACCGGTGCGTCCGACTTGATCACAGTCAAGCCGATGCCGGAGCGCGCGGGTTGGAGTTTGCCATCGACGGTGCGTGTGCCTTCCGGGAAGAGAATAATCGCGCCGCCAGCGTGCAACCGGTCCATGATTGCTTTCAAGCCCGCCGCCCCGCCGCCGTCGCGATCCACCGGCACCGCATTCACAGTTCGCAAAATCCAGCCCAGCACGGGATAACGAAACAGGGATTTGCGCGCGAGATAATTGATGTCCCGGTGCAATCCCGAACCTATGAGAGGCGGATCGAGAAAACTCGCGTGGTTGGCGGCCAGGATAACCGGGCCTTTCAACGGCACGCGTTCAGGGTTGAATACGCGCCACCGAAAATAGGAGGCGAACACGAGTCGGTAAAAACTCCATCCAAGGAAATAAACCGCGTTCATGCTGGCCGGGAGCCATTCATCGCTGCACGAGCGCAGCCGCCAGGCGGCTCTGCACTTCGTCGAGAACCATCTTGCTGGTTTGCGCCACGGTCATCCCGGAATTGTTGATGACTTTGGCGCCGAGCGCGATCATCAACGGCGCGGCGGCGCGCTGGCTGTCGCGCTGATCGCGCGCGGCGAGATTTTCCTGCACGCCTTCGGCAGCCCGCCGCTTGGATCTTTCGTCCAGCGCGGCATCCAGATAAAATTTGAAATCCGTTTCGGGGAAGACATTTGTTCCGATGTCGCGGCCTTCCATCACCAGGTTCCCGAACTGGATGCATTCCCGCTGCTTTTTCTTCATCCATTCGCGCACCTTTGGAACCGCCGCCACGTGCGGCACGGCGGCGCTGGTTTCCGCTGTGCGGATTTCCAGTGCCGGATAGTATCCGTTCACCAGAAGATGCACCTCGTTGTCGGCGCATTCGAGCGACGTTTTCCATTTCCGACAGAGCGCGGCGACCTGTTTTTCATCGTGCACATCGACTTTTTGCTGCAGGGAATGCCAGGCCAGCGTGCGGTACATTGCGCCGGTGTCCACATAAACAAAGCCTAGAGCCCTGGCCACTTGCCGGGAGGTGGTGCTCTTGCCGCTGGCGCTGGTGCCATCGATCGCTATGACAGTTGGTCTGGTCTTCAAAGGATTCAGCTTAACGTCCGCAGTGGGAACTTCAATGCTCATTCGGCAAACAACTCTTCTCCCGGCAATTCACGCCCGGTCTTCGCATCACGAATAACCGCGCCCAAGCCGGCCGGCGGCGGCGCGGCGAGCTTCTGAAAAAAGTTGGGAAACGTTTTCTTCACGCACGCGGGATTCTTGATTCTGATTCCCGGGACGTGCAACCCCAAAATCGCGAAACACATTGCGATGCGGTGATCATTGTAAGTTTCGATTTCCGCCCCGTGCAACTTCGTGCCCGGTGTCACCGTGAGTGTCTCACCATAGTCCACCATGGCCACTTTCGCCCCGCACTTGAGCAACTCGTCATGCAAGGCCAGCACGCGGTCAGATTCCTGCACGCGCAATCGGCCCAAATGGACGAATTTTATCGTCCGCCGTCCAAAAGGCGCGAGCACGATGGCGGTCATGATGCTGTCGCCCAGATCGTCGCGGCGCGAAAGAATCAGGTCAGCGCCGGAATCCCCGTTCGCCTGGTCAAGATAATGCAAGCGCCGGGTAAAGGCGGAATCGATTTGCAGCTTCGACTCCGGCCAGTTGGCGACGCTGATCAGGGACGCGGAGGCCGGTCCATTCCGCTGGAGCAGCCAGTTGGCCGCCTGAAAATAACTGCCGCTGGAACTGTCGGCCTCGATTTGAAAAACTCCGCCCCGATGCGGAAACACCTCGACTAATCGGCTGGTCATCTCCACGTACGGAAGTTCCGAGGCGTCCCCGTCACCCACGAGATCCGTGATCTGCCAGCCGGCTGCGTTCGCGCTCAAGATCAAAGCCGAAGCGAACTGCGAGCTTTCCTCGATGCTTACCACGCATCGCCCCGCATTGGGTCCAGTGCCGTAGATGAGCGCGGGCAACTTGTCGTTGGCCGAATCAACGCGATAGCCCAGCCCGCGCAACGCCTTGAACAAGGCGGCTTGCGGCCGTTCGTGCATGCGCGGCACGCCATGAAGCCGATAAACGCCTTCGCCCAAACAAACCATCGCCGCAAGGAACCGCGCGGCGGTGCCGGCGTTGCCCACAAACAAACTCAACGGTTCCGCAGTCGTGCCACCCCGAGGCACTTTGCCTCCCAATCCCCGGACGGTTATGGTCCGATTGCAGAATTCATTGGGTTCCGGCGCAACGCTTACGTTGAACCCGAGTTTTTGCAAACACTCCACCATCACCTGCGTGTCCTCGCTCCAAAGCGCGCCCCGCAAGGTGGTTTCTCCTTCCGCCAGCGCCGCCAAAATAAGCACCCGGTTCGTGATGCTTTTGGAACCGGGCACGGTGATTTGGGCTTGCGCCAGTCTGGTCAGCGGGACGATCTCGATTAAGCTCGGCAGTGGCATGGTTTAGTAGTGCGCAAAGTTGAAAGCAACCCACCCCGATTCTACTCCGGGGAGTCCGCTTGCGCGCGCCACGTGTCACGCCGCTGTTTGCCTTTTTCAAAAAATTCCTCGATCGCTTTTACATCCTCGCTCTCCAGGGCGAGCCGGAATTCCTCCAGGTCTTCGATGAATACGCCCAGCACGCGGCTAAGATTCTTGCGATTAGCGAGGGCAATGTCCCGCCACATCTCCGGCGAGCCCGAGGCAATCCGGGTTGTGTCGCGAAAACCGTTGGCACAAACAATCGCCTGTTCGGGTGGATGCACCGGGCTGAGGACGTAATTGGCCAGTTCCGCGGCCACCACGTGTGGCAGGTGGCTCGACCGGCTCACGAGGTCATCGTGCGCGCTCGGGGAGAGTTTCAAGGTCCGCGCGCCGACTCTTTGCCAGAATTGCTCGACCTGATGCACCGCAGTTGGGTCCGAAGCTGCCGTGGGGGTGATCAGGCAGATGGCCTGGACGAATAAGTCCGCCCGTGCCGCCGAGGCACCCATCTTTTCTCCGCCTGCCATCGGATGGCTGCCCACGAAATGCGCGCCGGCTCCCGCGATCAATGGCTCCAACTCCTCCACGACGCTGCCCTTTACACTGCCGACATCCGTGACAACCGCCCCGCGTTTGAGCGAGGGAAGCATCTTTTCCACCAACTCGCGCATCCGGCTGAGCGGCGTGCAGAGAATGATGAGGTCGGCTTCCTCCACCGCCCGGCCCAAGTCTCGCGTGGCGTGGTCCACCACGCCCAACTCCTGGCATTCGGCAATGCTGGCGGACCGGCGCACAAAACCGTCAACCTTGGCCGCGAGCCCGCGCGCCTTGATGGCCAGCCCCAACGAGCCGCCCAGCAAACCGACGCCGACCAATGTGACTTTCTGCCAGTGCATCGCGTTATGATAAGGGAAATAAACACCAAACACCAAGCTCCAAACACCAGAAAAATTCCAAATTCCAAACATCAACATCCGCCATCGCTGGTTGGTGTTTGAGGTTTGATTATTTTCTGGTGTTTACCACCTCCCTGACCCTTTCCAGGATTACCTCGGCAATCCCCGGCTCGCTCCCGATGCTCGCGCTGTACCACAACAGCTTGCCTTTTCTTTCGGTCGGGTTGCGCCAGGTCGGCTGCCCGGCCCGATAGCGCTCGGCCACAGCTTCCTTCGGTTCGCCCAACATCGCCGGGATGTCCTCGAACGAGTGCAGACCATCACTAATGAAGAACGGAACCATCACCAGATTCCTGGCGGAGGCCAGCTTGTAACAATCCCCGATGCGCGGTTCCTCCTCCATGAACACCGGGTGGACCTCCCGGTAGAGACCGCGGCTGCGGATGATTTCGACCTGGCGCTCGATGGACTTGCGCGAGTTTTCGTTGTTGCCGGTGCCGTGCCCGGCGATGAACAACGCGGTGTCCTTCAACTCAGGTTCGCGCGGGAACGGAAATTTTCGCACAACCTCCCGGGCGCGGGCGAGGATGACCTCCGTCATGCTTTCATGAGTCCCCACTGGGCCGCAGTAATGCAACGTCTGCCCGCCGCGTTGCTGGATTCGCGGAAAATCAACGGCCTCGTTCCCGCAAAGCCCGAGTTCACGCGGAATTACCTGCTCGGTAAAATATCCTTCACTGATAAATAGCGGCACGATGAAGACTCGTGGCGCAAACATCCCCCGCAATACCCCGGCAATGCCCGGTTCCAGCTTCCAAAAACATTCGATTACCTGCGCGAAGATCCGGCGACGGCGCAGTTCGTCCGCGTGCTGGTAAGTTGGCGCGCTGGATTCCGCATTGAGGGTGGAGCCGTGCCCAACCAGCACCAGCGCCGCGTCCGAAAAGTCATCAAGTTCCACGCGCAATGGGTAACGCAATTTGCGTTAAATCGCAAGACACAGACGCTGGGGTGCGCGGTCGTTTTCGACAAAGTTGGCGCACTCCGCCAATGGAACGGCCGCCTCGCCGACAGCGGAAGCGCAGAACCATGGCTCGCCCCGCGCGCCGGCGAAGCTGTGCGCCCCGGCAGCGTTCCCCCAAAAACTCCTTGCCCGTTTCACGCCTGCCGAGAATACTTTGAATAAATCAACCGGGCGCGGTGTCCAGAAGTGATTACTCGCATGCTAAAAACTCGACTTAATATCCTTCGTTTGGCCCTGGTGCTCGGGGCTGCCAACTTCCTGGTGACGGCCCGCGCTGAATTGCCGGAGTGGATTTGGAACGCCAACCACGGCGCCAAACCCGCCGACAACGAAATCCGCTATTTCCGGAAGAAATTCACCATGGAAGGAAAGGTGAGCAAAGGCTTGCTCACAGCATCGGGGGACGATTACCTCGAGGTTTTCATCAACGGCCAGAGGGTGTGCGAGCATTCCGGCTGGGAAACGCCCGTGCGCACCGACGTTACCAAGCATCTCCAAACCGGAGAGAACCTGATCGCCATTCGCGGCACCAATGTCAGTGGCGACGCGGCCCTGATCGCGATGCTGGAAATCACGGCCAAGTCGAAGGAGAAGCGATTTGTTCTTACTGACGCCACCTGGTTGTCCGCGACTGAAGAGCTGCCGGGTTGGTCGGGAAAGGATTTTGTCGAGAGCGATGGGAAGTGGACCAAAGCCTACAGCCGCGGCAAGCTGGGCGTCCAGCCGTGGGGCGATGTGTTCAAGCTCCCACCCGCCACGGCAGCCGAATCGCTCACACTGTTGCCCGGCTTCAAGGCCGAGCTCCTGCGCTCAGCCGAGCCGGGCGAAGGTTCATGGGTTTCCATGACCATTGATCCACGCGGACGCCTGATCATTTCACCACAGGACGGCACCAACAATCTGTTGCGTGTGACCCTGTCCAGCGCGGGCAAAGTCCGGAAAATCGAGAAGATCGATGAACCCGTCGGTTCCGCCATGGGCTTGCTCTGCGCTTATAACAACCTTTATGTGAACGGCAAAGGGCCGGAGGGCACCGGCATTTACCGCTTGCGCGACACCGACCACGATGATCGCTACGATTCGGTGAAGCTGTTCAAGCACATTGACGGCGCGACCGGCGAGCACGGCACGCACGCTGTGGTCCAGGGCAAGGATAATCATCTTTACGTCATCAGCGGCAATTTCACCAAGCTGCCGAAGGACCTTTCGCCCAATTCACCGCACAAGAATTACGCCGAAGATCAATTGCTGCCGCGCGCCAATGACGGAAACGGTTTCGGAAACCAGATCTTGCCGCCGGGCGGCTTTCTGCTGCGCACCGACACCGAAGGACGAAAATGGGAGCTGTACGCCGCTGGGATGCGCAATACTTATGACTTTGCGGTCAGCCCGGAGGGGGAGATTCTTGGGTTCGACAGCGACATGGAATGGGATTGGGGGATGCCGTGGTATCGGCCAATCCGCATCTTTCACCTGGTTTCAGGGGGCGATTACGGTTTCCGCGAAGGCACTGGCAAATGGCCCAAATACTATCCGGACAGTTTGCCCAGCACGGTGGATATTGGCATCGGCTCGCCCACGGGAATGAAGTTTGGCACCAAGAGCCACTTTCCGCCCAAGTACAAGAAGGCGCTCTATGCGCTGGACTGGTCGTATGGGCGCATCTTTGCCGTGCATCTCACGCCGAAAGGCGCGAGTTACGACGCAACCTACGAAACTTTTCTCAAGGGCAAGCCGCTCAATCTTACCGATATTGAATTCGGCCACGACGGCGCGATGTATTTCATCACCGGTGGACGCGGAACGCAGTCTGGTCTTTATCGCGTGAGTTATGTTGGCGAACCGGTAAAGGAAGCCCCCAAGACAAAGGAAGAGCTGGCGATGGAGAAAGAAGCCGCCGCCGCGCGCGCGTTGCGGCACAAGCTGGAAAGTTTTCACGGCCATCAGGATCGTGAAGCGGTGGCCTTCGCCTGGCCGCACCTGGATAGTGAGGATCGCTTTATTCGGTACGCGGCCCGAATCGCGATCGAGAGCCAGCCGGTCGCGCAATGGCAGGATCGGGCGCTTTCCGAGACCCGCACGAACGGCGGCCTTAACGGCTTGCTGGCTCTGGCCCGCTGCGGCGGCAAGGAAACCCAAAATGCGCTTCTCAAAGCCCTCGCCAAGTTCCCGCTGGATGGCCTCACCGAGGATCAAAAGCTCGAGAAGCTGCGCGTGATCGAGCTTAGTTTCATTCGCCAGGGACACCCGGATGCGGAGATGACCAAATTCGCGATTGAGAAGCTCGACCAACATTATCCCGCGAAGAGCGAACGGCTGAATCGCGAGTTGTGTGAATTGTTGATTTATCTCCAAGCGCCGGATGTGGTGGAAAAGACACTGGCGCTCATCGACGCCGCACCCACGCAGGAGGAGCAGATTCATTACATCTTTCATCTTCGCAAGCTGACGAACGGCTGGACGATGGACCAGCGCGCGCACTATTTTGCCTGGTATAACGCGCATCCTCCCAGCGGTGATGGCGAACCGACCGATTGGAATGGCCAAACTTACTATCCCGGCTGCAAAACGAACGAGGAAGGCGCGGCACATTCGCCCGAGGTATTGAAATGGTTCAGCGACGCGGATCGCGAATACGGGGACGGCTCGAGCTTTCCCAAATTCATGGCGAATTTTAAGAAGGACGCGCTGGCGACTTTGAACGAAACGGAGCGCAAGGAATTGGATTCCATTACGGCGGAACGCACCAATCGCGCCCCCGCGCTCACGGGCATGAACCGCAAGTTCGTCAAGGAATGGACGATGGAAGACCTGGAGCCGTTGCTGGATCAGGCGAGCCACGGCCGCAACTTTGCCAACGGAAAGAAGGCGTTTACCGAAGCGCAGTGCGTTCTGTGCCATCGGTTCGGCAATAGGGGCGGCGCGGTCGGTCCGGAATTGACGGCGGTTTCCAGCCGCTTTGGCCGGCGTGATATTCTCGAATCGATCATTCTGCCTTCCAAGGTGGTTTCGGACCAATACTTCAATGCCATCATCGAAACCAAGGACGGCGATGATGTCGTCGGGCGCATTGCCGAAGAGGACGACAAGAAGGTGGTGGTGATCACGAATCCGTTGACGGATACCAAAACGGAAGTTTTGAAGTCCAACATCGCAAAACGCGAGACTTCCAAGCTCTCGCCCATGCCGGAGGGATTGGTGAATACGTTTACGCAGGATGAGATTTTGGATTTGCTGGCCTATTTGGAATCGGGCGGGAAAAAGAACCTGCCGGCCTTCAAGAAGGAAACAGAACCGACCACGGCGGCAAAAGTGGAAACGTCAAAATGAGCGGAGGGGATTCTCAGAGGATCCCAAAGAGATTGGGAGTGGCAAAGATGACCACTGCGAACTCACGCCACAACTCAGAGGAATCGAACTTTTATCATGATCATGAGCATCAAATCAGTCACCACACTAAAAACCATCAAGAAAAATGTCCGTGCCCTCGTCGAGGACGCACTGGAAACAAGCGGCGGTCTCCTGCGGCTCGCTCCATGCTGGGTCCCCCGCTCTTTCCTTCAGCCCGGCAAGCGGCTCAAACTGCACCCGGACGATCTGTATGCGTTCGGACTGAACCGCGGCGGCATTGACGAACGCTGGTTCGCCTCCACCACACCCGCTGCCAATGAAAATCGCACGCCCGATGAGGGGCTCAGCTATGTGGTCGCCGGGAAGAATCGTTTCACGCTGCAGACCGCCGTCGATGAATGCGGGGCCGAGCTCATCGGCAAAAAAATTTGGAACAAGTACAAGCGCTGGCCGGTCTATTCGAAGTTCTTCGACAACATGGGGCCGATTCCGCACCACATGCACCAGTCGCAGAGGCAGGCGCGGCTCGTGGGGCAGGAAGGAAAACCGGAGTCTTATTACTTTCCGCCGCAGCACAATAATGTCGGGAACAATTTCCCTTACACCTTCATGGGACTTGAACCCGGCACCACCAAGGCGCAGGTGCGCAGGTGCCTCGAAAATTGGAATCGTGGTGACAACGGCATCCTGGATCTTTCGCGGGCTTACCGCCTCAAGCCCGGCACTGGCTGGCTCATTGGCCCGAGTATTCTTCATGCGCCCGGCTCGCTTTGCACTTATGAACCGCAATGGGGTTCGGATGTGTTCGGCATGTATCAATCGCTGGTGGAAGGCCGCGAAGTCCCGTGGTCACTGCTGGTCAAGGACATGCCGAGGAACAAGCATCACGACCTTGATTTCATCGTCGAACAACTCGATTGGGAAGCGAACGTGGACCCGCATTTCAAGGACAACCATTATCTTGAGCCGGTGCCGGTCGCCGATACGCGGAGCGAGGGTTACGTGGACCGGTGGATTGTCTATGGCAAGGTGAAGGGAGAGCAGCTTTTCACCGCGCGGGAATTGACCGTCGAACCCGGCGCGAAATGCACCATCAAGGACAAGGGCGCGTACGGTCTTATCACGGTGCAGGGCAAGGGGAAGATGAACAAGCTCACGCTGGATTGTCCCAAGTTGATTCGTTTCCACGAACTGACCGAGGACGAAGTTTTTTGCACCGAGGCAACCGCCCAGGCCGGCGTCATGTTTGAAAACACTTCCGATGTCGAGCCGCTGGTCGTGTTGCGCTATTTCGGGCCTGAAGTAAATCCCGACGCGCCGGAGATTGGCGCTTACCGGAAGAACAAGTTTAGCTGAAAAGGCAGGAGCCTGCCTTTGGGAAGGCACCCGCAAAACCATGAGCGTAAGAATGCCCAATGCGATTGATATATCGTGCGCTCCGCCGGCTGGAGCCGGAACTCCATGCCGGGGAGTTGCCGAGCCGCATTCTTTCAAACACGTCGCATTTGCACTTTCAATGTTGCTGCTCTGCCCATTGACAGGCGAGGCGGCGGACTGGCCGCAATGGCGCGGGCCCTTGCGGGATGGACATGCGGCAATGGGTGCGCCAGTTCCGGAGACGCTCGCCGCGGAACCGAAAGTGGTGTGGCGGTTGAATATCGGCGGCGGGTTTTCATCGCCGGTGGTTGCGGGCGGCAGATTAGTTTACCTGGACGCACAGAACCGGAAGGAGGTTGCGCACCTGGTGGATGCGCAGACGGGCAAGGAGGCTTGGAACGTTCCGTTCGCGGATGTCTTTGAAGACGAATGGGGGCCGGGACCGCGGAGCACGCCGATCATGGATGGGGAGCGTGTTTATGTGCAATCGTGCAATGGCGAGTTTCGTTGTTTAAGGATTGCCGATGGCAGCGTGATTTGGGGAACAAGCTTTGATCGGGATTTTGGCGTGAAATTTCTGGGCAGCAAGCAGGACCATGGCGTTGCGGCCCGGCGCGGGAACAACGGTTGCGGCGCAATCGAGGGCGAGCGATTGGTGGTGCCGGTGGGCAGCGATCATGGAGCGACGCTGGTTTGCTTTAACAAGCTCACGGGCAAGGTGCTTTGGCACGCAGGCGACGACGAGGCGGCATACTCCTCGGTGATGCTGGCAACGCTGGCGGGTGTCCGGCAGGTTGTGTTCTATAGCGCCACCGGTCTGATGGGCGTTGAACTGACCACCGGCAAGCTGCTCTGGCGGGTGCCGGTCCGCACCGACGCGCAACGGCACGCGGCCACGCCGGTCATCTTCAACGACACGGTGACGGTGAACTCGCAGACGATTGGGTTGCGCTGCTTCAAGATTTCGCGAGCTGGCGATGGACTGACGGCGGGCGAACTTTGGGCGGACAAGGATCTCAAGATCAATCTCGCCACTCCGGTGCTGGTGGATCATTACCTTTACACCCAGGGCGCGATGAAGGATTACGTTTGCGTGGACGCGCTGACGGGCAAGCAACAGTGGCGGCAGGAAGGGTTCGGGGAGAATTACGCGGCGACGATTGTGCTGGGAAACAACCTGTTAGTGCAGACGGATAAGGGCGATCTGACGTTGATCGCAGCCGATTCTGCCCGTTACACCGGGCGGGCGCGCTTGCAGGTTTGCGGAAAGACCTGGAGCCATCCGGCGTATGCGGATGGAAAGTTGTACGTGCGCGAAGGTTTGAACCAGGGATGGAAGCTGACATGTTTTGAGTTGGCGCCGCCCTGAAGGGCTTGATTCTGCTGCGTACGTCGGAAACGAGAACTACTGAACCAATTCGTGAGTGCGTTGGTGCATTAAGCGTCAGGCTGACTCTTTGCGAGCCTCGTAACTCTTGAGTCTCCGTGCTTCCGAAAATGGTGCGGGCCACAGCACCAGCCAATAAAAATCAAAGTAGTCGTCACCATGGGTATTCTCAACCAACTGGTCAAGAAATGCCCCGTAAACACGGAGCCGGTAATCTCCGGCAGTACAAGTGCCCTCGTGCACCACATTAGAGTCGGGACAATCGAGAATGGCGTAGCGCCCATTGGTTAGCCTAATACTTCCTTCATCCACTCTCTGCCACGGGGATAGGGGGAGTATTGGCTCCGAATCGGCATGCTGAAAAAAGCAACGGATCTCGTTATAAGATGCTGTGTATACTGCAATTACGCCCGCGCCGACTGCCAAGCTGCGCTTGAGGGCCCCTTTAAAAAAATCGGGGCTGGCAATGGCATAGTCAAAATCGGGATCCACTAAATAAAACTGCCGGTATGAAGTACCGAAGGACAAACGGTAAACTTGCGCGGAGGGCGTCATTTACATCGTGGATACCATAGCATGATGTACCTAGCAAGTGCCTTGAACCTGGCACAGGACAGTTTTCCCATGGACACCATGTGAAACCTTCCGCCGCAGCCTCGCGTCTAAGGGAACATGTTGAGGCCGTTGAGCAAAGAAAATTGGACCTTCACGACGGCGGCGCATTTGCTGAATCGCGCTGGTTTTGGCGGGCCGCCTTCCGAAATTGATGAATTGGTCAAGTTGGGACCGGAGGCAGCGGTGGCGAAGTTCGTGGATTACGAGAAAGTCCCGGATGATTGGGAGAACCCGGATTGGGCGAAGCCGGACCCGACCCGGCAGGAGCGGTTCAAGGAGGCGCGCCAGGCGGACGAGCAAACGCGGCGGAAACTGTTGCAGGAGGAGCAGCGCAAGCAGCGGCAGCGGATCGTGGAGTTGAAGGGCTGGTGGCTGCGGCGGATGGCGGACGGCCCAAGGCCGTTGCAGGAAAAGATGACGTTGTTTTGGCACGGCCATTTTGCGACGAGCGCGGAGAAGGTGCGGGACGCGTATTTAATGTGGAAGCAGAACGACCTGTTTCGACGGCAGGCGACGGGGAACTGGCTGAAGCTGCTCATCGCCGTGGCGCAGGACCCGGCTATGCTGGTCTGGCTGGACCAGGCGCAGAGCCGCAAGCAGCATCCGAACGAAAATTTCGCGCGCGAGGTGATGGAGTTGTTCACGCTGGGGGAAGGGCATTACACGGAAAAGGATGTGACGGAGGGGGCCCGCGCGTTGACTGGCTGGAGCTTCGACCGGTTGAACCAGGAATTTGTGGAGCGGCCACGGCTTCATGATGACGGCGAGAAAACATTTCTGGGAAAGACGGGGAATTTGAACGGCGAGGACGTGCTGGAACAAATCGTGGCGCAACCGCAGGCGGCGCGGTTCATCACGGCCAGGCTGTGGAACTTTTTTGCAGGCGTGGAACCGTCCGAGGAACTCGTCACAGCGCTGGCGGCGGTGTTCCGGGAGTCGGGAAACAATTTCAAGCCGCTGCTCACGGCGATGTTCCGGAGCGAGGAATTTTACGCGGAATCGATCATCCGCAACCAGGTAAAGAGCCCGGTGCAATGGCTGGTGGGGAGCGTGCGGGTGCTGGAGCGGAATTTGCCGCCACCGTTCATTTGCTTCGGGCTGACGCGGAACCTGGGGCAGGATTTATTCCAGCCGCCCAATGTAAAAGGATGGGATGGCGGGTTGAGTTGGATCACGACGAACAATTTGCTGGCGCGTTACAATGAGGCGGCGTTGCTGGTGCAGGGGGACACGTCGGTGCTGCGGGGGCTGGCGGTGGGGCCCAATGCCGCCGGGAATATGCAGCTTCAAAACCGGCTGGCGGATGTGCGGTTGCGAACGGTGGACGTATTCAAAATTCTTACGGAGGACGAGCGCAAGGACAAGGATAAGCTGGTGGCCGCGCTGGAAAAACGCCTGTTGCAGGGGAAGTTGAGCGCCAGGCAGGAAAAGACGTTGCGCGATTATCTCGATGAACAGCCGGATTTGGACACAGCGACCATTCGGAACGCCATCCGGCTGATGATGAGCACGCCGGAGTATCAATTAACGTGAGCTATGAAGAATAATTCTGACCTTTCACTGAAAACGCGGCGGGAGTTTTTGCGGACGACGATGTTGGGCGGGGCGTTGTCTTGGACGGTGCCCGCTTTCCTGACAAACACGTTTTCCGCGCTGCATGCGGAAGCGGCGGATTCGGCAACGCAAGTCGCCACGGGCAAGGACGCGAACATTCTGGTGGTGCTGCAAATGGCGGGCGGGAATGACGGGCTGAATACGGTGGTGCCGGTTGCCAACGATTATTATCACCGCGCGCGGCCACAGCTTGGCTTGGCGGAGAAGGACGTGCTGAAATTGAATGACGAGGTGGCGTTGCACGGAAGTTTGACGGGGTTCAAGGAATTATATGACTCGGGCAGCCTCGCAATTGTACAGGGCATAGGATATCCCAATCCGAATCGGTCGCACTTTCGCTCCACAGAAATTTGGCAGACGGCGAGTGATGCCGAGAAGGTTGAAAAATATGGCTGGCTGGGACGTTACTTCGACAATGCTTGTTCGGGCTGCGATCCGACAATCGGGGTGAATATTGGGCGGCAGATGCCACAGGCGTTCGCGGCGGCCCATCCCGTTGGAGTCAGCCTGGAGAATCCGGAAGGTTACCGGTTCATGGCATCGGATCGGAATCGTCGTGATGGAGCAAGTGTGACTGAGGCGTCGTATCGCAAGCTGAATGAGCCGGAGGAAGGGATGATGGCGGAGAGCGCGGAGGAGAACTCGGGCGCGAGCATAGGGTCGATCAGCGGGCGCGTAACGCACAGCGGGTCGGCGCTGGATTTTCTGGAGCGCACGGCGCTGGACGCGCAGGTGAGTTCCGACAAGATTTTGGCCATCAGCAAGCGGGTGCAGAACAAGGCGGAATACCCGGGCGGGCAGCTTGCCAATTCGTTGAAGCTGGTGGCGCGGTTAATTGGCGGCGGGTTGCCGACGCGGGTGTATTACGTTTCGCAAGGCGGCTATGACACGCATACCAACCAGGCGAACACACAACAGCGCTTGCTTAAAGAGCTGGGTGATTCGGTGAAGGCGTTCATGGACGACCTGAAAGGCCAGGGAAACTCGGGGCGGGTTCTGCTGCTGACGTTCAGTGAGTTCGGGCGGCGGGTCGCGGAAAACGCGAACCTGGGAACCGATCACGGCGCCGCTGCGCCGATGTTCATTGTGGCGGACAAAATGAAGGCGGGGTTGTTTGGGAAGTATCCAAGTCTGGCGCCCGCGGACCTGGTGAACGGTGACATGAAGTATAACGTGGATTTCCGGTCGGTGTATGCGGGCGTGCTGGAAGAATGGTTGAAGACCAGGAGCGCGCCGATTTTGGGGAAACAGTTCGAGCCGCTCAAGGTGGTTTAGAAAGCGCCGGTCAACGGAAAAGCCGCGACCAAAACTGAAGGACGCCTTGCGTGGAACCCCAGGCGAGCCACAAACAAAGCGCGGTCAAGGCAAACAGCTTGATCCACTCGGTCCACCACTTCCTCCGAATCAACGAGCCCAATAGAACAATGGACATTGGCCAAAAGATCAGGCCCACATGGTTGAGGAATGTGCCAATAACCAATCGGAATTTGCCCAGCGGCGTGCTCAAAGGCGTCAGTGAACGAGGGACGAAATTCCATAAAGGGCCGGTAATCAGCACAATGACGATCAACAAGGAGATGGCATTGGAAACGCGAACGCCGAGTGAGTCGGGCATTATCTCGTCGGCATCGCGGTTTGAGTCGTACCAAATTTTTTCCACTGAAGCACGGCGGGTGATTCCCTTGAGCGGTGAAAAAACCAGACGACCAAGAGTGGCCAGAATTTGCAGTCCGGACATGGCGCGGAATCGGCGTCCGGAAGTGAGAACCGTTTCCCGCAACACGACGAAGCGGCCTTGCCGTTTAAGCGCCAACGCCATCGCGCCTTCCTCGGCGCAATAAAGGCGCTCGTCAAAACCACCCGTCGCGTGAAAGGCTTCGCGGGTGCAGAACATAAAGGCGCCGCCGGTAAATCCCACGAGCTTTCCGCCGACGGCGATGAATAGCGATAAAAGCCGGGCGTAAAGCGGCAAGATGCCGTCGAACATGGTGGGAGCGCCGCCCCCCACAGCGCCTTTGTCCAGACAGCGGAGCGCGGCGGCAACGGCGCGGGGATCGGCGATGGTGTCCGCGTCCACGAAAAAAAGGCGCTCGCCGCGCGCGGCGCGTCCGCCGGAATTGCGGGTGGCGGCGATCTGGCGATGGTTGACGGACACGACGGTGGCGTTGTGCTGACGCGCGATTTCGGCAGTCGAGTCGGTGGAGGCGTCGTCCACCACGATAATTTCATAAGGCTGCTCCACAGCGCGGGCCGTATCGTGGATGGCTTGCAGCGTTTTGCCGAGGCCGGATTGCTCGTTGTGCGCCGGAACGATGAACGAAAGCATGATGATTGGACTGAATTCGAGCGTTTTTGTTTTGCTTCAGTTGAACGTTTCCACTGGCGCAAGGGTAGTCGCGAGAATCGTCAGCCATTGTAGAAATGAGCCAGCCAGTGGAAAAGCGACGGCCAAAACCAAATCACGACCGGCGTGGCGCCCCAGGCACACCACAAACACAAGGCGATCAATGCTAAAAATTTTATCCGCTCCAGCCAGCGTCTTTGTCGAAGCAGGCTGCGAAGGAGAAAATAGGCGCAGGGCCAACAGACCAGTGCGACATGACAGCCAAATATCGCGATGCCAATTCTGATCTGGCCCAGCGGGGCATCCCGGGGTGTCAACGACCAGGGGACAAAAGCGAATATCGGGACCACCAGCAATATTACGAGCAACAGCATGATGGCGTTGAACACTTGAATGGCCGGTGAGCCGGGGATTTTGCCGTCCTCCTCGCGATTTGAGTCATACCAGATTTGTTTCACGGACGAACGTTGGGTCAGTATTTTTGGAAAAAAGGCCATGCGGAACAGGGCTGCGAGCATCTGCGGCCCACGAATTCCGCGCATCCGGCGACCGGACGTGGCTACATATTTCCAAAGCACGACAAACCGCCCTTCCTGTCGCAAGGCCAGCGACAGCGCCGCATCCTCCGCTCCGAAAAGCCGTTCATCAAAACCGCCGACCGCTTGAAAAGCTTCGCGGGTGCAAAACATGAAAGCGCCGCCGGAAATCCCCGCCAACCTCATGAACAATCCGAGCCACAACACTAAAAATTGCGCGTAAAGCGGCGCATCTCCTTCAAAACGCGCTGGAGCGCCGCCGCCGACTGCGCCCTGGTCCAGGCAACGCAGGGCCGAGGCAACGGCGCGGGAATTGATGGTCGTGTCCGCATCCACGAAAAACAGGCGGTCACCATGCGCCGCGCGGCCTCCGGAATTGCGGGTGGCGGCGATCTGGCGATGGTTGACGGACACGACGGTGGCGTTGTGCCGACAGGCGATTTCGGCGGTGGCGTCGGTGGAGGCGTCGTCCGCCACAATGATTTCATAAGGCTGGCCGACGGCGCGGGCAGTATCGTGGATGGCTTGCAGCGTTTTGCCGAGGCCGGATTGCTCGTTGTGCGCCGGAACGATGAACGAAAGCATGATGATTGGACTGATTGGGGCCGGTTTCGTTTTGCAGGCAAAGGTAGAGCGGTGTCGCCGCTGGCGCGTGATGCGGACGCTCCGGGGAATTCTCGCCGGCAACCAGACTCAATCGTCGTCGTCCTTTTTCTGCGTGGGATCGAGGGCGAGGCCGAGTCTTTTCAGACCTTTGCCGTGGGGGCCGGAGAATTCGGAGGGGTAGCGGAGGTTGCCTTTTACCGAGTGCCAGATGATGCGGTTGAAGGAGTCTTCGTTGATGAGGTCGGGTTTGCTGAGGTCCATTTTCCGGCTTTTGTTGGCCCAGTAACGGTCCTGGCGGTCGAGGGCGGCGGTGGTGCCGGGGTTCATCTGATCGAGAGGGATGTTGTTGGCCAGCGCGGTGTAGGGGGTGAAGTCGGGCGCGTTGGTAAAGCAATCGCTCATCAACGGGCCAACGGCGTCGTGCTGGTTCATCGGGGGGAGGCCGAGAATCTGTTCGATGGTATGGACCGCGCCGGCCTGCGAGTAAAAGGTGCTGACGGTTTGGCGGCGTTTGGTGTAGGGGCTGGCAATCAGGCAGATGGAACGGTGACCGTCCACGTGGTCGGAACCGTATTGGGGATCGTCCTCGATGATAAAGATGCAGGTGTTGCTGCCGAAGCGGCTTTTGGTGACGGCTTCCACGACTTGCCCGAGAGCGAGGTCGTTGTCCGCAACCTGGGCGAGCGGCGTGGGGAATCCGGGCGATGCGCCGGAAGTGTGGTCGTTGGGCAGGTAAAGAACATTCAAGGCGGCCCAAACACCGTTGGATTCAGCGGCATGCAATTCCCCAATGAAGCCCTGGGCGCGGACCACATCGGGAATGCCGAGATTCCAACCGGGAACGTTGGTGGAGGTGTAGGGAAGCAGGGCGCTGATGATATACTGCGCGAGATGAATTTGGCCGGCGTGGTTGGTGAAGTCGGCATAAATTTGCGACCAGGTGGCCGAACCGGGGGTTGGATAGCCAAAGCCCAGTTCGCCATAGTTGCGAAAGGTGAGGCCGTGATTCAGCGCGTTGTTCCAAACGAAGCCAGAGGAGGAGAACGTGAGGCATTCAGTCCCAAGGCTGTAACCGCGGGCAAAGCCGCCGAACGATTTCTCGATGTGGTCGGTGCTGTGGCCCTCCACAGCCCAGGAATGGCCGTCAGCGGAAAGGACTCCATTACAGTAGTAGTTATCCAGCAGCACGTACTGGGTGGCGAGGGCGTGATGATTGGGAGAAACCGATTGGGGATAAAGACAGAGGTTCGAGTTGCCGTTGCCCTGCGGGAGGTCGCCGAAAAAGTTATCGTAGGTTTTGTTCTCCTTGATGATGTAGAGGACGTGCTGAAAGACCGAAGGTTCGCCGACTCGTTTTGGAACCGGCAACGGCGATTGGCCGTTCCGGGCGGGCGCCTGGGTCTGGAGGACGCGCGGCAGGAGACAGTTCTCCTGGACCTGGGCGGTGTATTTGCTCAAGGATTCCGACTCAGGGATGGGGATTTTCCCGATGGTGCCGAGATAATGGAACAAATCGCCCGACCAAGAACCGGCTCCCTTCACATTGACGACGTAAACGCAATTGCTGTCAGCCACCACCGCTCCCGGATACCAGTCGGTGGGAAGAAAGCCCTGGATCAAGCTGTTGGTGTGGCGGGCGTTGGGCAATTCGATGACCGCGATGGCGTTGTTACCCGCGGCGGCCACAAACAGCTTCTGCCCGTCTTTGCTCAGAGCAAGCCCGTCGGAGTCGCTGCCAAAGGGAAGCGACGGATCGGGACGCACGAGAATGGTTTCCTTGACGGCGCGGCTCGCGGTGTCGATAACGGTGACGGTGTCGGAGTTGGCGTTGGCGACGTACAACGTGCCGCCATCGGGAGTCAATTCGAGATCGGAAGGATGCAGCCCGGTGGGAACCTGGGCCACTTCCTGGTTTTGAGTCAAATCCACGAACGAGACGACACCGCTGGCGCCCACGCCGCGGTTGTCCACCACCACAGCCGTGTCGGTGGCATTGCCTGTGAGATCGCCGGCCACCGGATGGCGGCCACCCCAGTCCGAAACGTAAGCCATGGTTCCATCCGGTGACAAGGCCACGTCCCAGGGAGCCACGCCAACATTGATTTCCGCAAGCTCAGTTCCTGCGACGAGATCCACTACGGACAGCGCGTTGCCCCGGCCAAGGCAGAGGTAGGCGCGGGTCCCATCGGCGGACACAGCCACGCCGCAAGGATCACCGCCGCCCAAGGTGATGGTCCGCGACCACGTCAGGGTACCGTCGGTGGCGATCAAATAATCGTAAAGCTGGTTCCTGGCGGCGGTGACGTAGAGGTGCATCCCGTCCTTGCTCGTCACGATGCCGTGCATCGAAGCGCCGTCCGCGGGGTAACTGAGCGTTTGCGTAAGCCGCCAACTCGCGACGTCCACGACCTGGACCCAAAGGGCATTTTTAACAAAGGCTTTCGTTCCATCGGGCGACAAGGCGAGGTCCACGGGACGCCCACCGAGGAAATAGATCTGCCCCGCCGGGTGGACGATCTGACCGGAAGGCAGCAAGCTTTCGCCCCCAATCTGCTGGGTCAGACCGAAGGCTGGAGGAGAGATTTCCTTCACGCGGTAGAGACACAACGCGTCGCTTCGCGGGAGCGTGATGAAGTGATTGGTGGTTGGGCCGCCGATATTTTGCCAGCCGCGGCCCGCAAAGTTAGTCGTGGTTTCAACTTGAAACGGACCGTTGCGCCCGACCCAACTTAACGTGACGGTGGAAGCCGTCGCGCCGGTAATGGAAACCAGCATGCCAAGGTTGGCGGGCGCGATTCCAAAAGCGCCAGGCCCGCCCAACGCGGCGATGGCTTCCGGTGGCAGGCAGCCATCGAGGAACTGGATGCTATTGACGAAACCGGGCTGGGTAAAACCTCCTCCAGCGAGCCCGGCGGTAAAAAGCTGGGCCGTGGGACCAAGAGCGTAGCGGCCATCGACGCCACCCGAGAGCGACTGGCTGGCCGCCTTCACGCCGTTTGTGTATTTGGTGAGTTGCTGGCCAGGAGGAGCGGTGAGGTCCACAGCAAAGGCGATTCGATACCACGTGTCCGGGGCCAGGGAACCGTCGAATTGGCCATCTGCGCCCAGTCCATCGGGCATTGGGAGAGTATGATTGTCTCCCACGTAGAATTCCGCGTCGTTGCCCGGATGGTTGAAGGGATCGGTCTGGAACAAGGCCCGCCAGTTGCTGCTGCTGGCGGCGGGATACATGATGTCCATGATTAGCGTGTATCGATTCACGAAGTGACCGCCGCCGTTCGGCTTCGCACCATGGCGCAGGTAAAAGCCCTCGGTGGCCGAGTTGGCGCCGAAACTCATGACCGTCGCCGGCTGGCCGTTGATGTTCATAGTGCCGAACGTGGTAATGTTCGTTGTGTCGCCGATGAATTGAAGATCAGCGCCGATGGTGGCGCGGAGGTCGCCAAAACGAAAATCCCACTGGCCAGTCACCACCGGAGTGGCAGCGCCCGCAGACAAAACGAGGAGAAACAAGGCAAGCGCGCCCAGAAGACGAAAAGGCCCACCATTATTAAAAGCAGAACACCTGACACACATAATCAATTATTCTTATTTTTAGCAGAGTACAACTCGGGTGAGCCTTTTCCTCGGGATCCGCGGAAAAAGAAATGATGGGCGTTAGGGAAAACCTGCCACTACAGCTCACCAGGGAGCGCTATTGTAAAGAGCATTAGCCGTCGGCGGTGAGAAAGCACCGTGAAACGGGAGCTACTTCCTGGTAAGGCCAGCTGACTGACTCGGTCGAAGGCTGGTAAAAAAGAGTCTGCCACGGACCCGAAAAAAAGCAAGCAGTTTAAATGAGTTTAAACCCTACAATGCGTGTAGGATAAAGCCTCACAAATCAAAATCGACTCGGTGCCCATTCAGGGATGGAGGCGCAGCTCAGGGAAGCAACCTGTCGTTTGACTGCCGCTATTTAAGCTTCTCCATCCAAGCGAGCAAGAGTTCCCGCTCACGCCCGGGGGTGAGGCCCGATGGTGGGCTGGTGACAGACGTATTTTCCGGAGTGTGTTCCCGGTCTGGTAGCAGGATGTCGCTTACGGTTTCGACGAGTGGCCGGCAAACCAAGCCGGACTGGAACGCTCGGCGGGAGTCGATGCAAAAATGACCGGCATACTCCTTTTCGCTTTCGGGCAGCCATAGCGGCAAATTGGCAAAAGGGGCGACGCCGCGATTCAGCAGGAATTGAGCGTCAACCCAAGTGAACCGGGCATCGCTCGCGCTGGCGGATTTGCAGGCATCAAGCATCTGTCCAAAAGTCAGCGGACGTTCCGGGCCAGTGGCGTTGAAACGGCCCGTTTGCTTTGCCTCGATCATGGTGATGATCCAGCGCGCCAGATCGCGCGCGTCGATTAATTGCATCGGTTTGTCCGGATGCTCCGGCGCCAGCACTTCCCCACCCCGGGCGACGCGCCGAACCCAGTAATTGAATCGATTGGTTGGATCAAAAGGGCCGATGATCAAACCGGGCCGGATGTGCAGCACGCGGTTGGGCATGATTTGTTCCACCGATTCTTCGCAGAGCGCCTTGCGCGCGCCATAAGTAGCCGGATCGCCTGCATCCTCATTCGTGCCGTGCGGCAGCAGAGCGAGCTTGGCGGACTCGTCAAGGCCAGAATGACTGAAACCGGCGTAAACGGAGATGCTTGAAATGAAGGTATAGTGTTCGACAGAGCCAGCCAGGAGCGCTGCAGTCACCCGGACTTCTCGGGATACGTAACCGCACGTATCAATCATAGCATCCCACTGGCGGCCTTTGAGCGCGCCAAGATCGCCGGCACGATCACCGCGCAGCTTTTCGACCTCCGGGAACAATCCCGGGTTGCTCTGCCCGCGATTGAACAAGGTGACCTGATATCCACGCGTGAGCGCATCAGAAACAAGATGGCGGCCAAGAAAGCGCGTGCCTCCGAGAACGAGGATGTTCATGACATTCCTTGAAGGGCTCGAGACACAGTGCGCCAAAACACCTTCGTCATTGGGGGTGGTTATGCCACGGAGTCGAGATACGGTTGGAGCGATCTGACCAGTTCCTCCGGGAGGCGTTTGGGTTTTTCGTCGATCGTGGTGCAGACGTGATGTGTTTCAGCTTCGAGGATCAGTGTGTCGGCCTGGTTGCGGATGCGGTACGCAAAACTGAGCCGAATGCGTTCGGCGGCGGTGGGCCAGAGCTCGATGGCCAGAAGGTCGTCATAACGCGCGGGGGATTTGTAGCGGGCGCGGCATTCGATGACAGGGAAGATGGTGTCCTGCTGCTGCCATTGCAGAAAGGCAAGGCCCAGGTGGCGAAAGAATTCTCCGCGCGCAGTTTCGAGGAGATCGAAATAACGCGAATAATAGATGTGATTGCCGACGGTGCAATCGGCGTAGGTGACGCGATGCGTGTGAACGAACTTGCGAGCAGCCACGCGCCGAGTGTGCCGGGGAAAACACCAAACACCAAGCTCCAAACACCAGAAAAGCTCCAGGAACAAAACTCCAAACGTGCTGATGCGGAATGGCCGCCAATTCTGTCACCAAAGGCGGCAGAGATTGGGAAGTGGCCTGTTGGCCAAGGGGTTCGGCAAGCAAAAATTGGCTTTCGGAAATGGGATTTTGGAGAATGAAAGAATTGTAATATGTATCAATTCCGCAAACAAAAAGTTGCGCCATGGGGGAATGAAGGTATGTTAGCCATATGGATTGGCAGCAGATGGTTTCCTTGGGAATTGTTGGGGCGGCCGCCGCGCTCCTGCTATGGGGCAGGTTCCGGGTGCGGAAGTTCAGCCTGCAACGGGACACGCACTGCGGCTGTTCGGCTGTTGGTCCGAGTACGTTGCAAAGTTCGCTGGTATTCCGAGCGCGGCGCGGAGAGCGACCCCAGATCACTCTGAAAATGAGATGATTTCGATGAAGCCGCACTTGCAGAACTCCGGAAGTTAAGTTAATTTCAACCCTTATCATGGCCATGTGCAAAGTTAGCGCGTCGGTGCATTTCGTGGGTCACAAAGTAATGGGCGCCCACGAAACCACTTCCAAAGTTGATTGGGTGCCCAACACCGACATATATGCGACGGATGACGGGCTGGTGATCAAGGTGGAACTGGCGGGGATGCGGAGCGAGAACCTCCAGATCATCGTGGAGGGCAATTGGCTGCGCATTACCGGCCAGCGTCCGGATGGGTGCCGGGCGAAAAAATTCAGCTTTTTGGCGATGGAAATCGATTATGGCCCTTTCGAAAAGGTAGTGGAAGTGCCCTCAGGGTATGATTTAAGCCAGGCCAAAGCTTCGTACGCGAACGGCTTCCTGCGGGTGGATGTGCCGGTATTGGCGCCGGCTCCGGTGAAACACACCAAGCTGATCGTCACGGCCAAGTAAGTATTTCTGAATCTTTTGGGGCGGGGCAGCATCTAATATGGGAAATGATGCAACCATGACTTCTCCCGATACCGAATTCATAAGCATTTTAGGAGCAACATCTGGCGGTGGGGAAACAACCCCGCCCCGGATTTCCTCACGCTCTTTGCCGGACGTACTTCCAATCCTGGGGCTGTCCGACATCGTGATTTTTCCAGGGATGGTTGCGCCTTTGCTGGTCGAGAACGCCCAGAGCATCCATTTGATCGACGACGTCGTAGGGGGCGACCGTTTGTTGGGGGTGGCGTTGCAACGCCGTCCCGAGGTGGAGAATCCGCTGCCGGAGGACATGTACGAAGTGGGTTGCGCAGCCCGGGTCTTGAAGATGCTGAAGTTTCCGGACAACACCGTGCGCGTGCTGGTGGAGGGCTTGTGGCGGATTCGGATCAAGGGATACGAGACTCAGACGCCATACCTGAAGGCGAAGATCGAAGTTTGGAAGGACGTCAAGGATGACACGATCGAGCTGGCGGCGTTGACACGCAACGCTCACGCGCAGTTTCAGGAAATCATCAAGCTTTCGCCGGCGATGGCGGACCAGGTCAAGATTGCGGCGTTGAACACGGAGGACCCGGGGCACCTGACGGACTTGATCGTGGTCAATTTGAATCTGAGCCTGGAGGAGCGCCAGCAAATGCTGGAAACCAACTCGGTCCGGGAACGATTGACCCGCCTCCTGCCGATGCTCAATCGCGAGCACGAAGTGCTGACGTTGAGCTCGAAAATCCAGACCGACGTCGCCAGTTCGATGTCCAAGAGCCAGCGGGATTTCTTTTTGCGGGAGCAAATGCGGGCGATTCAACGGGAGCTGGGTGAAGGCGACATTACCGCGACCGAAATCAAGAATTTGCGGGAGCAGATCGACAAGGCCGAGTTGCCGGATGAGGCGAAGAAAGTTGCGGTGCAGGAAGTGGAGCGCTTGCAGCAGATGTCGCCGGCCATGGCGGAATACGGTGTGACACGGCATTACCTGGATTGGATCCTGAATCTTCCGTGGAGCAAGTTGACGGATGACAAGCTGGATCTGAACGTCGCGAAAAAGGTGTTGGATGAGCAGCACTTCGGCCTGACGAAGGTTAAGGACCGATTGCTCGAGTTCCTCGCGGTCATCAAATTGAGGAAGCAGATCAAGGGGCCGATTCTCTGCCTGGTGGGACCGCCAGGGGTCGGCAAGACTTCGCTCGGCAAAAGCGTGGCGGATGCGTTGGGGCGGAAGTTCGCGCGCATCGCGCTGGGCGGGATGCGGGATGAAGCGGAGATTCGCGGGCATCGGCGCACTTACGTGGGCGCGCTGCCGGGGCGAATTCTTTACGCTTTGCGTCGCGCCGAAAGCAAGAACCCGGTGATTCTGCTGGATGAAATTGACAAGGTGGGCTCGGATTTCCGGGGCGATCCGGCCTCGGCGCTGCTGGAAGTGCTCGATCCGGCGCAGAACAACACGTTCACCGATCATTACCTGGACCTGCCGTTCGATCTCTCACGGGTGTTGTTCATCACCACCGCGAACTGGCTGGACCCGATTCATCCGGCCTTGCGGGACCGGCTCGAGGTGATCGAGTTGCCCGGTTATACGGAAACCGAGAAGTTGGAGATTGCGAAACGCTACCTGGTGCCGCGCCAGTTGGAGGAGAATGGATTGACCCGGCAGAATTTCAAAATGCCGGACGCAGCCATCCGCCGGTTGATCCAGGACTTCACGCGCGAAGCCGGCGTGCGACAGTTGGAGCGCGAACTTGCCGCGCTCATGCGGAAGGCGGCCCTGAAAATCGTCAAACAGAACGGAGAGGCCAAGCAATTAGTGCTGAAGCCGGAATCGCTTTCGGAATATCTCGGTCCCGTGCGCAACTTTTCCGAGACTGCGGAGAAAATCACGGAAAACGGGATTGCGACCGGGCTGGCGTGGACGCCAGTGGGCGGCGAGATTCTGTTCATCGAAGCGACCCGGATGCCGGGGAAAGGCGCGTTGATTTTGACGGGCTCGTTGGGAGAGGTGATGAAGGAGAGCGCGCAGACGGCGTTGAGTTATTTGCGCAGCCAGGCCAAGGCGTTGGGAATCGATCTGAGCGATTACGCAAAGTGGGACATTCACATCCACGTGCCCGCGGGGGCGACCCCCAAGGACGGGCCGAGCGCCGGTGTGACGATTGTGGCGGCGCTGGCATCGCTGCTGATGAAGCGGCGGGTGCGGTCAGACCTGGCCATGACGGGCGAAATCAGCCTCCGAGGCCGGGTGTTGCGCGTGGGCGGCATAAAGGAGAAGGTGCTGGCGGCGGCGCGTTTCGGATTGAAGACCGTGATATTGCCGGACCAAAACCGCCAGGATTGGGAGGAAGTGCCGGAGGAAGTGCGCAAGAAAATGAAGGTGCATTTCGTGGGCCACATTTCCGAGTTGGTGCCGATGGTGTTGAAGAAATGAAACCGGCCCGCAGATTCGGATATTCAGCCAAGGTTCTTGTCCGGCGGGACATCCGAAAATAGCCCGGCGATTTATCGGTGGGTCGGCGGTTGTAAGAAGTTCAATAGGCCCCAAAAGGGCGAAAGAAAACGTCCGACAGCACTGAGGCTTGGAGAAGTATATGCGCGTTGGAAACCTTATCGTAACACTACCGCTTAGCCTGGCCCTGGTCATTTTTGTTGCGGCGGACGGGGCCCGGGCGCAAGCGTTGCCGTCCACGGAGCAGGAGAACGATATTTCACCGACGGGGCCCGAGGCGGGGAAGGCGTTGGCGGCGGAATTGAGCAATTTGCGGCTGGAGGAAAATGCCAAAGGCATTTTGAAAATCCGCGGGCGCGACCATAAGGTGACCGAGATTCCGATCAGGGCCCAGCCCGTGTCCGGGGAGGCGCAGTGGAAAATGGTCTATCTGGCGAGCGCCACCAATGACCGTGGCGCGGAGCAACTGACGGTGGTTCACACGACCAACGGCCCGAACCAATATTTATTCGCACGGGCGCCATCGCCCGGCGCGCCGATTGGAGAGCCGAAAGTATTGACGGGCGCGCAGGCGGACATCCCACTGGCAGGCTCGGATTTCTGGCTGGCAGACCTGGGCTTTGAGTTTTACCACTGGCCGCAGCAAATCCGCCATAAAGGGGAATTGCGGCGGGGCCGTTCCTGCTTCGTGTTGGAGAGCATCAATCCCAACGCCAAGCCGGGAGAATACGCGCGAGTGGTAAGCTGGATCGACAAGGAGAGCGGCGCGCCAATCGAGGCGGAGGCATACGGGACGGATGGGAAACTGCTGAAACAATACGAACTGGGGGCGGTGCAAAAGATCGACGGCCGTTACGAGGTCAAGGACTTGAAAATGAGCAATCGCGAGAACGCGACGCGGACGACGTTAGAGTTTGAGTTAGAGCAACAGTAAAGTCTTCTTAAAGCGGATAGCGAGGATACACCCGACGGCTTGGCCCCTTTCCCCGATCCTTGGATTTCACCTTGCCTCTCCCACGTGAATGGTCAAACTTGGCTGCGGAATGTGGAAAACCCTGATGCGGCGGCGATATGCTTATTTTTTCCTGGTGGCAATGCTCCTGTTCGCCATCTCCGTCGTCATCATCCTGTTAATACAGCTCTCTCGCAAACCAACTTCCACCCCTGCCAGCGTCGCTCGGAACACCAACGGCCTGGCCATGCCAATTCCAACCGCCGTTTCAGGTCTGGTGGTCGAGGCTAAATCCTACGTCAAGGGCGGCATCGGCATTGAATTAAAGGCCGGTTCGAACGGGTTTCCGATGGTGGTACACGTGATACCAGGCTCTCCGGCGGCTTTGGGAGGATTGCAGGCAAACGACGTCATCTTGCAAGCGGATAACCAGTCGCTCGCCGGGCTTCCCCTGCTTCAAGCCGTAGAACGCATCCGGGGATTTCGCGGCACCTCCGTGCAGGTGGCGATCCTCAGAGGCAGCGACACCAATCCCGTGGTCTTCACCATCCATCGAGCCTCCTTTCACAATCTGGGCGTAAAGTGAAATTGAGTTTTTTTCTTAAAGGCATGGCCATCGGCTTCTCCATCGCCGCTCCCGTGGGTCCCATTGGAGTTCTGTGCATTCGCCGCTCGTTGACGGACGGACGGCTGCCCGGCTTCGTCACTGGCCTCGGTGCGGCCACAGCCGATGCCGTTTACGGTTGCATCGCCGGCTTCGGCCTCACGGCAGTTTCGGGATTTCTCGTCGGTCAAAAGTTTTGGCTTGGGCTTGTGGGCGGGCTCTTTCTCTGCTGGCTCGGCGTCCGCACGCTCGCGAGCAAGCCCGCGCAACAAGCCGCGCCGGTCCGGGCCGCCGATCTGTCGTCTGCCTATTTCTCAACGTTCCTGCTGACCCTGACGAATCCCATGACCATTCTCTCGTTCGTTGCCGTTTTCGCGGGTTTCGGCCTCGGCACGTCCTCGAGTTATTTGAATGCCGGCGCCCTGGTCCTGGGTGTGTTTACCGGCTCGGCCCTCTGGTGGTTTATCTTGAGCGGCAGCGTCGGCTGGTTCCGGTCCCGAATTGATTCCGGTTGGACATCGATAATAAACCGCCTCTCTGGCTGCCTGATCCTCGCCTTCGGAATCTACGCGCTCTCGACCCTGTTCAAGCGCTGATAAAGACAAAACGCGTTGTGGGAGTGCCTGCTCATTAACCCCGTTGAAAACGAAGGCTCAATGAGAAGGACTCGGCCACGGGCTAAAACTGAGCCGTGTCCACAGCAAAATTCCCGCCAACTTTTCCTTGAAAAGGCAGCGCGCTCATGATACCAACGCTCGTTCTCAAAGAGTCCTCGGGTAATCCTTTTTATGGAAACGCAGAAGCTGGGTCGTTCCTTCTCCTTCATCGTGCCTGCAAGCCGTTCGTTCAAAGCCAGGGGCGTCATCTTGTCATCCTGCATTGCGCTCATGCTGGGCTCGCTTTCCGCATCCGCCGCCATCTTGAGTTGGTCTGGCGGGAGCTCGACGGGGTCCACCTGGAACGATAGCGCGAACTGGGGTTTCGTAGGTACGCCCACGAACGGTGACACGCTGATTTTCTCGGGTGGCCAGCCACGGCTGGCCAACAGCAATAATATCCCCGGCCTCACTCTGAACCAAATCCGGTTCGTCGGCGTGGGCGGCGGTTACGTCATCACCGGCCAGGGTTTTACTGTGACCAACAATATTGAGGCCACGAATACTTCCGGCGTGGGCAATATCATCTCCAACAACATCGTCCTGGGAACAACAGGCGATTTTGTGGTGGACGTCGGCGGCGGAGCCGTGTTGACGCTGGGAGGAATCCTTTCGGGCAGCGTCGGCCTGGTCAAAACCGGGTTCGGCATACTGATTCTCGCTGGCCCGCAATCCAACACCTACGGCGGGACCACCACGGCGATTGCCGGACAGCTTCAACTTGCCAAGAACGGAGGCGTTCTGACCGCCACTGCCATTCCCGGCAACCTCCTCGTCGGCGACGGCACCGGTACTGCCCTGGTTCAGTACATTTTCAACAACCAAATCGCAGACACTGCGAATGTCACTGTCAACAACGGCTCCAAGTATGATTTGAACAATCAACTCGACACCATCGGAACCAACCTCACCCTCATAGGCGCGGCCACTGTGAACATCGCCTCCGGGGGTTTGACCATGAGTGCTCCAAACACCATCACGGCCACTGGACTCAGCGTGGCGACGATCTCCGGTAACAGCTTCCTCCAACTCGGCGCGGGACCCTGCTCGATGAACATTGGCGAAACCTTGGCCATCTCTGCGGGCATCTTTGGCAGCGCCAGCATCACCAAAACCGGGTCCGGCAATTTGATATTAATGGGTTCGAATGGCTACACTGGACTGACCACGCTCAGCCAGGGATGGCTCTGGGCCTCGAATTCGCTCGCGTTGGGCACGACCAATGGCGGGACAGTCGTCAGTAACGGGGCGACACTCGTGCTCGAGGGCGGCATTGGCATTACGAACGAGCCCCTGACTCTCAACGGACCCGGTGAACCCAATTGGGCGGCATTGGACATTGAAAGTGGGGATACGAACACTTGGGCCGGTCCAATCACCCTCAACGCAGACAGCACTTTCGGGGTTTTCATTCCGGGGGCCAAATTGCGGATCACCGGCCCCATCAGCGGTCCAGGCGGGCTGAGCCAAATCTATCCTGGCGGCGGCACAGTGCGGCTCGAGGGCACGAATTTCAACACCTATGCCGGCCTGACCGTTGCCGGCGGCGGCACGCTGGAATTAGCCATCACCAATGGGACATTCGGCGCAGCCATTCCCAATTCACTGGTGGTGAGCACCAACGCCACAGTCCGCCTTTTCAACAGTTGGCAGCTCTATCAGCCAAGCAAGTCCAGCTCGTACTCGCTAACGATGTATCCCGGTTCCCTCTTTGACACCGCCGGTAACAGCGAGTGGATTGGGCCCTTGAGCATCATGGACGCGCAGATCACCACTGGTATTGGCGTGCTTTACCTCAACGACGACATCACCGTCGTTTCCAACAGTTTCGGACCTTCGGTGATCTCGGGAAATGTCCAACTCTTCACCTCCACTCACACCATCACTAATACGGGCCATGTTTTCTCGCCCGATTTGGTCTTCAACGCGAATATCGGCAGCAGCGGGTTACTCGGCATAATCAAAACCGGGGATGGGGAGGTCAGCCTCGGCGGGACGAACAGTTCCTTTACGGGACCAGTAACTGTAAATAATGGCAGTCTGTGGCTTCAAAGTTCAAACGCCCTGGGTGCCTCGACTAATATCACGGTCAACTCCGGCGGCACGCTCTTCCTGAACGGCACCCTGACCATGGCCCCAAAAGCGTTGAGCCTGAGCGGCGGCGGTTGGGGCGGCGGCGGCGCGCTGCTCGACAACAACGGGAGCAGCTTCTGGCCGGGAGACATCACGCTCGCGTCAAACACCGTGATCAACACACTCACCCCCTACAACCTGACTCTGGGCGGAGGCATCAGCGGGCTGGGCGGCGTCACTTTCAATGGCACCGGGACAGTCACTTACAGTGGTTCATCCGTTAATAACTACGCCGGCGTTACCACAGTTAACAGCGGGACTTTGCAGTTAGGCAAAATTGGGTTTGACCGCGCCATTCAAAACGCCCTGGTCATTGGCGATGGCACTGGTGGGCCGAACGCGGATGTGGTCAGGCTGCTAAGCCTCAACCAAATCGCCAACACTGCCACTGTTACGGTCAACAGTTCCGGTTTGCTGGATGAAAACGGATCTTTGGAGGGGATTGGTGGTCTTAATGGTAATGGAAATGTTATCGTGTCGGGGTTTGATTTGGTCTTGTTTGGCAGCGGTTCCTATCAATTTGACGGTGTCATCTCCGGCAACGGGCAGGTCGAGGTGTTCAACTCCAGCACCAACGTCTTTAACGGCAACAACACTTACACCGGTCTGACCATTCTGGACGCTGGCGTTTTGCGCGTAAACGGATCTCAACCTCAAAGCTCGGTCACCGTGGCAAGTAGCGCCACCCTGGGTGGCTCGGGCACCGTTGGCTCCGTGACCAACTCCGGCACCCTGTCACCCGGCGCCGATCCCGGCGTGCTTACCACCGGCATGCTCACCACGAGCAATCTCATCTTCACCGGCACCGGGAAACTCATCGCCAAACTGAACGGCCCCATTCCCGGTGCCAACTACAACCAACTCAACGTTCGGGGCAATGTCGCCCTCTCCAACGCCACGCTGCAGGTGACCGAGCTGTTCACAAACCCGGTGCCCCTCAACCAGCAATTCACGCTCATCAACAACGACGGCTTGGACGCCATCAACGGCCTCTTCAACGGAGTAGCCAACGGCACCTCCCTGTTTTTCGGTGGTTTCGCGGTCGTCGCCAATTACGCGGGCGGCAGCGGCAACGACTTTGTGCTCACCGTCACCAACATCCCAGGCGCAGGCGTCAGCGCCTCGGCTCTGCCTGGCAATGGCGGCCCCTCGCTTGACCCAAATTCCTGCAGCAGCGTCACCGCCATCTTCACCAACCTAACGAGTTCGCCCATGCCGATTGCCAACGGCACGCTTTCCACCACCAACCCCAGTGTGATCATCACCCAACCTCACTCGTCCTACGGCAACGTGCCCGCCTTCGGCACGGGCACCAACCTCACTCCGTTCCAGATTTCCGTGCTCCCCAGTTTTGTCTGCGGAAACGACATCAACCTCAACCTTGGCATCAGCAGCCTGACCTACGGCGCCTTTAGCGTTCCCCTGGTCCTCCATACCGGAGTTGCCGGTGCTCCAAACCGATACGATGTCAGCGTGGTTACGAATATCCCCGACGTCGGCACCATCGAATCCACCAATGTCGTAAGCGGCTTCACCGGCCCGCTGCTCAAGGTGGTCGTGTCCCTATGGCTGACCCACCCCATCGATTCGGATTTGACCATCAGCTTGATTTCACCGGATGGGGTCACTGTTCCATTGAGCGCCGCGAACGGTAGCGGCGCCAATTTTGGCGGCGGCTGTTCACCGGACGCCAATCGGACGACGTTTGATGATGCGGCGGCCACGTCCATCACCGCGGCAAGCCCCCCTTTTATTGGCACGTTTCGCCCCCAGGGCAGCCTGGCCTCGGCAGCTCACAGCACCGCCAACGGAAACTGGCGATTGCGGGTGACGGATAGCTTTGCGGGCAGTCTCGGCGCTTTGCGCTGCTGGTCTCTGTTTCTCTCCCCGGCCGTCTGCAATCCAGGCGGTGGCGCTTGCGCCCTGTGTCCGATGGTCATCACCAATACGCTGACCACCAACAGCGCGCTTCAAATTGATCGGATAACTCGCGACGGCATTGTCAACACTTGTGGCCTCCCCAAGACTTACCCGGGAGTCATTGGTGACAGCGGCCAGCGACACTATGAAGCCTATCCTTTTTACAACGGCCTTTCAAACACGTGCGTCACCGTCGTCCTGGCTGAACCAAACGGCGGCTGCGACTTGTTCAGCGCTGCCTACTTGGGCAGCTTCAATCCCACTAATCTCGCTCAAAACTATCTGGGCGATGGCGGTCTTAGTACCTCCGGTAGCAGCTCGGAAACCTATTCCATTAATGTGCCTTCAAATTCCGTCTTTGTTGTGACGGTGGCCGAAGTGGATTCCGGGACCTGCGGCACTCCTTATACACTGAGCGTGACCGGCGGCGATTGCCGGCCTATGCTGAGCGCCACACAAGTGGGCACCCAGCAGTTGCAAATTGGCTGGCCCACCATAGCGGGCGGCTACGGTCTGGAATCATCGCTTTTTATTTCGCCCACGAACTGGGCCATCGTGACCAACCAGCCCATTGCCACCACCAACCGGTTCAGCGTCACGAATACGATTGCATCGCCCAGCAAATTCTACCGCCTGCAAAAGCCTTGAGTAAGATCGCAGCCTGCCACTCACCGATAGGAGTGGGGACGCCCTCGTCCCCGCTTCTTGTTTCACCGCAGAACTTACGGGGATGAGGACATAGTGCAATCCGGCAACATCCTTTACAGTTGCCGTACTCCTTGGCTGAGCGCTCGCAGTTCTCCCCTTGCGCCTAAACCGCTGGCCCGCTAAAACATCTGCATGACAACTCGCTTGCCTTTTCGAAATCTCATCCTTCTGTGTTCATTTTTCCTGTCGCTCCTCGTATTCGGCGTTCCCCTGCGCGCCACCGCGGCGCCCAAGCCGCTGCGTGTGCTGCTCATTACCGGCGGTTGCTGCCATGACTACGCGAAGCAAAAGGACATCCTCAAGAAGGGCATCGAAGCGCGCGCAAATGTAGTCATCGATCAAATCCACACCGATGATTCCAGCACACATCCGCCGCTGGCCATCCTGGGCCATCCGGATTACGCCAATGGCTACGACCTCGTGATTCATGACGAATGCGCCGCGGACATCTCCGATCCCACGCTTGTCGAAGGCGTGCTCAAACCGCACCGCGACGGCATCCCGGGCGTCAACCTGCACTGCGCGATGCACTGCTATCGCATCGGCAACCCAAACAGCCCCGTCACACCCGGCACGCCGCACGGCTTTTGGTTCGAATACCTCGGCCTGCAATCCAGCGGCCACGGTCCGCAGGAGCCAATCGCCATCACGTTTACCGACAAGGAAAGCCCGATCGCCAGGGGTTTGAGTGATTGGACGACGATCCATGAAGAGCACTACAACAACATCCACATTTTCGAATCCGCCCGGCCAATCGCGCACGGTAAACAGACCATCAAACAGCGCGACGGCGGTGAGAAAACCAACGATTATGTCGTCGCCTGGACTAATGAATACGGTCCCAAGAAAACCCGCGTCTTCAGCACAACCATCGGTCATAACAACGAAACCGTCGAAGACCCCCGTTACCTTGATCTCGTAACGCGCGGCGTTCTTTGGGCCACGGGGCATTTGAATGACGATGGCACTCCGGCGGCGGGTTATGGCCCGCAGAAGTGAGTGGAATGCAGTCATTAGATATTGCTCTCCGCTCAACGAGCACCGCCGTTACCCCATGGGCGCTTGGAGGATTGGAAGAAGGCTCACCCATAAAAGCAGGCCTTTGTTGCATTGCGATGCACTGTAAACCGCGCTAACTTCAATCTCGTGTCCGATCGATCACTCAATATTCTCGCTGTCATCGGCAGCCTGCACCGGGAATCTGCGACTCGAACTGTCATCCACCACGCTGCCGAGCAACTCCAGGCCGACGGCTGCATCGTGGACATCCTCGATTTCGAAAAGGAACCCCTGGCCCTCTACAATCCGGACACCGCTCATGAAGGCCCGGCCTTTGCGGCGTTGCGCGCTCGCGTGGAAAAAGCGGACGTCATTCTGCTCGGCACGCCGGATTACCATGGCAGCATCAGCAGCGCGATGAAGAATTTTCTTGATCACTTCTGGCACGAGTTTGCCGGAAAACTCTTTGCCACCATTGTTGCTTCCCACGAAAAAGGCCTGACCGTCACCGATCAATTGCGCACCGTCGCCCGGCAATGCTACGCCTGGACGCTGCCCTACGCCGTCGCCTTCACCGATGGCCACGACGTCAAGGGCGGCAAAATCATTGGCGAGCAGTTCAAGCAGCGTTTGGAAATGATGCTGCGCGATGCGCGCGTTTACGGGCAACTCCTCGCCCAACAGCGTCGGGCCGACCTCGCCGGCACCGATCCTTGTTTTCTAGCCAGACATCGGAAATTATAAGCAGTCACTGACGATGGCTGCCCGCCAGGTGGAGTGCGCATTTCCATCAGTGGCCGATCACGCCGCATGCATTGACGCTCCCCTCTCGTGGCATTAATCTTGGTTAATGATTGATGTTGATGACGTTCAACCCACTGGCTTGGCGCGGCTTCCGTGGCGCAAACCCATGCCGCCGGAGCAATCCGAACCTCTTGCCCAGGAGATTCTCACGCTCAAAAAAAAGTTGAATGCCGTCATCCTGGCCCACAACTACCAGGTGCCCGAAATCCAGGATGTGGCGGATTTCGTCGGCGATTCCCTGGGCCTTTCCCAGCAGGCGGCCGGCACGGACGCAGACGTGATTGTTTTCTGCGGCGTTCATTTCATGGCCGAGACGGCCAAGATCCTGAACCCGGATAAAATTGTGGTCCTGCCCGACAAGGACGCTGGCTGCTCTTTGGAACAAAGCTGCCCCGCGCCCAAACTCGCGAAACTGCAAGCCACCAATCCGAACTTCTATACGGTCACTTACATCAACTGCAGCGCGGAGGTGAAAGCGTTGAGCGACGTCATTTGCACCAGCGGTAACGCCGTAAAAATTGTCAACGCTTCGCCGAAGGATCGGGACCTCCTCTTCGTGCCCGATGAAAATCTCGGTGCCTGGGTCATGGAGCAGACCGGCCAGCCCATGACGCTCTGGCGCGGAAACTGTTACGCGCATGTTGAGTTCCGTCGCGACAACCTGCTGCGTCTCCGGAAGGAATTGCCCGACGCCAAAATCGTGGTGCACCCCGAAAGCCTTCGCGAAGTGCGCGACCTCGCTGATGAAGTTTGTTCGACTGAGAAGATGATCGCCTACTGCAAGACCAATTTGGCCAAACGTTTCGTCATCGTTACCGAATCCGGAATCATTCATCGGCTCAAGAAGGAATGCCCGGACAAGGAATTTTTCTGCGCGCCCGTATTCGATGTAATGAAAATGCCGACGGACAACTGCCGTTGCAGCGAGTGCAAATACATGAAGATGAACACGCTCGAAAAAGTACGCGATTGCATGAAAAATCTTGCTCCCCGGATCGAGCTCCCGGCAGACATCATCCGCCGTGCGCGCCTGCCGATTGAGCGGATGCTGGAAATCTCCGCGCGGCCTCTGGAAAATGCAGGGTGAGAACTGAACGGAGCCCGGAGCTCCGGCTCTGCTTGAACATGAGAAATGGCACCGAACAGGGCAGGAGCTCTGCGCTCGGGGTGCCGAATCAATATTTGATTTTATCCGCCTTCTTTTTCCACTCGTTAAACGCCAGGAGTGCCTCCTTGCGCATCAACTGCCGCATGACAAGCTTCCGATCAGCAATCGGGCGCGATACCTCGGTGTAAATAAAGTCATCGTCGAAATCGATGTCGGCGGCATCTTTTCGCGTGTTGGCGTAGTACACCTTTTTCAGTCGCGCCCAGTACATCGCCGACAAACACATCGGACAAGGCTCGCAACTCGTATATAACTCGCAATCGCTTAACTGAAAGGTGCCCAATCGCCGGCAAGCGTCACGAATCGCCACCACCTCGGCGTGCGCCGTGGGATCATTGGCTGAAGTAACTTTGTTGCAACCACGCCCCACAATCTCGTTTTTGCGGACCACCACCGCGCCGAAAGGTCCGCCTTTGCCGCGACGCATCATCTGGATCGAGAGACGAATCGCCTCCTGCATAAACGCCTTCTTCATGAGAACAATTCGGTTGGATTTTGTGCCGCTGAAAGCTGCCGCCCTCCCTCAAAAATCTTTTCCAACCTGCCCTGGCTCCACTTGCGCAATCGATACAAGGTCGCAAACGTGAAGTCCGGCGCCGCCCCGCCCTGCCCGCCCACCAACTCTCCGCCGCGCCGCACGTTATCCTGCATCCAGGCGGGAAGCGAGAGATGATACGGATTGCGTTGGACTTCACCGACATGAAAGGTCAATGCCGTGATCAGATCGCCCAGGTCTTGCGGAATGATTTCCACCATCAAATTCGGCGTGGCCATTGCGCCCCAGAACTCCGTCTCAACGGCATAACAGCCAAATTCAGGCGGCAGGCTCTTGAGCGCGTCCATCACGAGAAAATGCGTCCCGATGTGCGAGCTGTTCCAATCCTCTTCGTGCGGGAAAAGAATCACGCGCGGCTGATGCTCCGCGAGGATGCCGGCAATACTCTTGACCGACTGCGCCCAATGCGACGGTTCCTGCGCGCGGGCTTTGACGTTCACCTTCTCAAGCCCGCCCGGTGCGGTTTGCGCCAAACCAAAGCCGATGCAATCGCAGCAGGCTTTTAGCTCCACCAACCGCCCCGCCTGCCGCTCCTTCTTGCTCCCTTGCGTGACGGCGACATTGATCACATTCCACTTCGCCTCGCGCAACAATCGCAACGCAAGTCCGCCAATAATGACTTCATCATCAGGATGTGGCGAAAAGATCAAAACTTTCGGCGCGTTCGACGCAATTTCCGGGCGGGAAAACCGCGGGAATGTGCCGAGGGGATAGGATTTGCCCTCCCTGGCGAAACGGTCGTATTCCGAGACAAGGCGTTGGTAAGGATTCATGTAATCTAACGAATTCTGGGCAGGCTCGCCGCCGCAATCGCCTGGCCATGCCGCTTATCCTTTTCATCCGGCACATGGAATTCAATGCGGCTGGCCAACTCAGGAAACTCGGCTCGCAAAACTTCCCTGGCCCCCGCCAGAATCACGTCTCCGCCCCGCCCCGTCATGACGCGCCCCAGAACCAGCACGGTATCGAAATCATAAAAATCAGTATAATGAGCGATTCCGTAACCTAGATACGTCCCGATGGTCTGATAAATCTTCCTGGCCCGCTCGTCGCCATTGGCCATGAGCGTTTGGACGTGCTTGAGCTTTTCCGGCAACGGCATTATGGGATCCACGCTGATTCCGGCGGGTTCAAGCAACCGTCCGACGGCTTGCTGGGAAAAATATTGCGCGCCGACGCCATAATCTCCCGACCATTCATCACGCGGCGCTTCGGGATGATAATCCACCGGGGCGAACGCCATTTCATTCAACCACGACATGATGTTGCCGTCACGGGTAACATAACCTGCCGCGGTGCTCGTGCCGAACGCCAGTCCAAGAATGGCATTTTTGCCGAGCGACATCGACCCCGCGAGTGCCGTGACTTCGCCGTCGTTCACAACCTCCAACGGCACGCCGTTCCAGGCTCTTTGGATTTCAAGGAACAGGTCTTTGACGCGGCGGTTGAACACATCAATGGGTACTCCCCGAAAAAGCGAAGCCATCCTGACACGGTTGTTCACATAAACGCCCGCCGCACTGCCACCAATCGCATCCACGCGCGGCAATTGGGCGGCGGCCTTGCGCAAGGAGTCCATGATTCCGTCGTAATGGTATTGCGGGTCCGCTTGAAAATAAGGGTCCCAAACCGTCTCTTCGCTGAACACCACCTTGCCGTCGATCACCGCTGCAACTTTCCGATCACTGCCGCCGAGGTCAAAACCAATTCGGCACCCGTCCAAATGCCGGCCCAGCGGCATAGTACTCGCGCGCGCCGCCGGAAGTTGCTGGGTGATGATCACGTCGATGGGGTGGTCATAAATTCGACCGCCGACCATTTCCGAATCGAACTTCCCAGTAGGTTGCTCGGCATAATGAGTTTGCAGGGCCGTGCCCAGCTTCCTGGGCCCTTTCAGATGAATGCGGAACCCGCCCCACGACCAAAGGAGAAACTTCACCAACCGTTCGAGATAAATAAAGTTACCGGCGGCTAGCGGATGACTCTCGGGAAACAGTTGCGTTTTAAAATGAAAGATAGATCCGTCTGCCTGCTCGATTGCCAACTCAAGCGGGACGGGATTCCCACTTGCGCGCACCTGCCCTTGGAAGGCCCGATTCGCGAGCACCGCCGGCCGAAACCGCGCGTCCAGAACTGGCGCAATCCTCGGACCGATCAACGGCAAACCATGGTTATCGTTCATTTTGCGTTGTCGTTTTAATGGAGACCAGCCCTCAATTCAAGTGCCCAAAAAGCTGGCGCTCTCTCATCCACCTGTTTAACATTACGCCATGATCTTGCAGAAAGGCGAAAAACTTCACGTCATCCACCGTCGGCATTTCGAAAAAGACCCGCATCGCCACTTTATTGGCGTGGTCGATGTCTATGAGAACGGCCTCGCTCGCGTGACCGGCCATATCTACACTGTCGATCTGGTCAAATTCTCCTTTTTTCGCAGAGCCGAGCAACGGACCCGCATCGTCGCGCTCCATTCGGGTGACGTGATCGTCAACGTCATTCCCCAGTCAGTCAATCTGGAGAAAATCGTTTACAAGCAGGAGAAGAAATCTGTCCGCGTTACCGACGGCAGCGAATGGGCCATGGAAATCAGTGAGTTTCCATGGCGTTGAGGCCAAGCCAACGGCATGAAGATCTTTGCCCTTTTCGCACTGTGCAGCCTGAGCCTGGCTGGCGCTCTGCAGGCGCAGGACGCCGTCAACACGCTTTCGGACGCCGAACAGAAAGCGGGATGGAAGCTGCTTTTTGATGGTAAGACACTGACTTCCTGGCGAGGTTATCGTGACCCGGCGGCTCCCATCAAATGGACCATTGAGAACAGCTGCCTCAAAAACGTCAAAGGCAATGGACGCCCGGAAACCGGCGGCGGTGAAATCCTCACCGTTGACGAATTTACAGATTTTGATTTTCGCTTCGAGTGGCGGATTGCACCCGGAGGCAACAGCGGCATCATCTATTTCGTGAAGGAACGCCAGCACGCGCCCGGTCCAAAAATGTTCCGCGGCGACGACGGCACCGGTCCGGTCGGCCACGAGTACCAACTGCTCGACGACGAAAGACATCCTGATGCCAAAGAGCCCACCCACCGCGCGGGCGCGCTCTATGCGTTGATCGCACCCAACGCTTCCAAACGGCTCAAGCCCGCGGGCGAATTCAACCAATCGCGCATCCTCGTCCAGGGCAAACACGTCGAACATTGGCTCAATGGGGCAAAGATCCTGGAATACGAACTCGAAAGCCCCGCTCTCCGCAGCCTCATCGCGGCCAGCAAATACAAGGATCTCCCCGGCTTCGGCACAAAATTCAAAACCCGCATCCAAATACAGGATCACGGCGATGAAATCTGGTTCCGCAATTTGAAAATACGTCCACTGCCCGCCTCAACCAACCCGTGACGCCTTGAACCAACCCTTTCCGAAAAGCCTCGCTGCCTTCGCACTTGTGGTGTGTCTCCTGATCGCTCCAAACGACTCGGATGCCGCTGGAGTTACTGTCATCACGCATGGGTTCAACAGCGACGTGAAGGGTTGGGTGACCGGAATGGCTGGTCAAATTCCGGCGTATTCACGTTTTCCAGGAACCAATTTCACAATCTACACCATCACCCTGACGACGGATGGGGCCAACTATTTTTCCCAGTGGTCGCGTGACGCGGGCGGTTCACCGTCGCTCTCCGACTCGGGTGAAATCATCGTCAAGCTCGATTGGAGCCAGATGGCTGGCACATTGAATATCTTCGATCACTCGATCTACGATATCAGCACCTATGCCGTCGCCTCGATCGCGAGTTCGGTGCTCTTGCAAACCAATTCGATTTCGGACCTCGGAGGACATGCGCTGGCAGAGTTTCCGATCCATCTCATCGGCCATAGCCGTGGCGGCTCGCTCATCTCCGAACTAAGCCGCCGCCTGGGAACGAACGGAGTCTGGGTCGATCATCTGACCACGCTCGATCCTCATCCATTTAACAACGATGGAAACAATGATCGCTCTTACCTTCCGACTTCTCCCACGGACGCCTCCGCTGCGAATACGCCCGCGACCGTGCTCTATGCGGACAATTTTTGGCAGGATTATGGCACCAGTCCCCTCGACCCGAACGGCGAACCAGTTTTCGGCGCGTATGTGCGTTACCTGTACAACGTGAACAGTAACCTTAACGGTGGAGGATACAGCGAGCCCGCCGCAGCCCACTCCGATGTCCACCTGTGGTACCACGGAACCATTGCCTGGGCAACGCCGACGAGTGACACGGAAGTCTCAATCAGCAACGCGCAACGACAGGTGTGGTGGGCCGCGGACGAACAGCGCGGAACCAACTCCGGCTTCGAATTCAGCTTGATCGGCGGCAGCAACCGCCTCAGCGCCGATCAGCCACTTGGTCCCGGGTTCCCGATGATCAAGGACGGTTTCAACCAGTGGTGGGATTTCGGGGCCGGAATTTCCGGCAACCGCGCCGCGCCAACGACGAACAATGGAACCTGGCCCAGCCTGATCAAATTCGACCGGATGGATACGAATCCTGTCGCGCAAGGTCAGAGCATTTTTGTAAAGCTGTTTTATCAATGGGCGCGACCCGCCACGAGCAACGCCACTCTCAGCGTTTACCTGGACAACGATTGGAATCCGCTGAACACGAACCAAAACTGGCTCTGGCAAACCAATCTTCCCGGCACGGGCGCCAGTGGCACGGGAGTTAACGCCGGGACGTTCGCAATCCCCTTCGCCGTCACCAACGCTCCTCCCGGCTGGCACTCGCTTTTCGCCAGGATCAGCGCGGGCGGCCAAACCCGTTATCTTTACGCTCCCGAAAAGGTCCTGGTGCTTCCGAGTTCGCAACCGCCGGTTCTCAACATCACACGCATCAGTTCCTCACAAGTGCAGATCGGTGTTAATGGCCTGAGCGGTCAAGCCATCGTCCTCCAGACGAGTTCCAACCTGCTCACCTGGCAGGTTCTCGTAACCAACACTCTCTCCGCCAACGCCTGGGTTTATACCAACAATCCGCCAGCGGGCACAAAAGCGCGATTTTATCGAGCAATGCTTGGGAATTGATCGGAGCAGCCGACGCAAGGAGGCTCTAAAATCCTCTTGGAGAAAAAATCAGAGCCTCCTTGCGTCGGCTGCTGTAAATTGCGTGAGCCTCACGGAGTGCGCAACGATTCGTTATGCGCCAGGCACTCCGACCGACCTCTGCCGCCCCGTGCCGAACAGCAATCGCAAACTGTTCATTACCACCACCACCGTGCTGCCTTCGTGGCCGACCACGCCGATGGTAAGTGGAATCCTCCCCAACATTGTGAAGCACACCAACACCGCCACTGTGCCCAGCGAAACAACAAGGTTCTGGCGAATCACGCGTCTCGCTCGCTGGCTTAGTTGAAAGGCAGCCAGAAAGTTTTCCAACCGGTCGTGCATCAAGACCACCTCCGCTTGTTCCAGCGCGGCATCCGAGCCGCGCGCGCCCATCGCCACGCCAACATCCGCCGCCGCCAGGCTCGGCGCATCATTGACCCCATCGCCGATCATGGCCACGCGCTGCCCGCTTTGGCTGAGCCGCCCAATGGCTTCGACTTTTTGTCCTGGATTTAACTCCGCCCGCACATCGTCCAATTGGAGCTGAACTTTCAAATTCTCGGCCGCCGCCTGGCGATCACCGGTGAGCACCACCGTTCGCAAACCTTCTCGTCGCAACTCCTCGATCACATCGCGCGCCTGTGGCCGGATGTCGTCGCGCAACACGATTCGTCCAATCAAATCGGACTCTGCCAGCCAGACTTCTGAAAACCCTGCTTCAGTCGCCGACATTCCGACCGGCGCCTTGCCCGTCTGCGCCAGCCATTCATGGCGGCCAAGCAGGCATTCCTTTGTTCCATGCCGTGCTCGAAGTCCCTGGCCGGTCACTGATTCAAAATGCTCGAACTCGATCGATTGCAAACCGCGCTGCTTGCCGTATCGCGTAATGGCCCGCGCCAAAGGATGCGTCGAAAGCCGTTCCAGCGAAAATGCCAGCCGGGCCACCTCTTCTTCCCGGCCGGGCGGAAAGCTTTCCACCCGCTCCACTCGCAGTTCGCCGGTCGTCAAGGTTCCGGTCTTATCCAGCGCAACCACATTGATGCCGGCCAGCCGTTCCACCGCCGCGCCGCCGCGGAAAAGAATGCCGTGCCGCGCGCCCCATGCTATCGATGCCAATACGGCCGACGGAATGGACAGAACCAGCGCGCAGGGCGAAGCCACCACCAGCAGCGTCATTGCATGATAGAAAGCGCTTTGCTTTCCCCCAGCCGCTGTGAACGCCGAAAGGCCCAAACCCAGCCACCAAACAAAAAACATGGCGAGCGAAAGCCCGAGCACAATGTAAGTGTACCAAGCCCCGAATTTGTCCGTGAACTGCTGCGACGGGGCTTTTTGGCGCTGGGCTTCCTGGATGAGTTGGATGATTTTCTGGAGCGAGCTTTCTTTCGCCGCCCGCAGCACCGACACCTCCACCGCGCCCCAAAGATTGATCGTTCCGGCCAGGACGCTGTCGCCGACTTTTTTATCCACGGGCGTGGCTTCACCCGTCAAATTCGATTCGTCGCTTGCGGTCTGGCCTTTGACAATTTCACCGTCCACGGGAAACTGAGCGCCCGGCTTGAGTAGCAGCCGCATTCCCGGTCGCAGGCGCTCCACGGGCAGTTCGCGCTCGTGTCCGGATTCATCCAAGACGGTGGCAACCTTGGGCGCTTCCTTGAACAAGGATTGAATTTCCCGCTGGGTTCGTCCCAGGGCAAAATGCTCCAGCGCCCCGGAAAACGAAAACAGGAACAGCAAGGTCGCCCCTTCCCCCCACGCGCCAATGCACGCACTGCCAACCGCCACGGCGAGCATCAAAAAATGAACATCAATCGCCCGGTGTCGCAATCGTTCCCAAACCTCCTCCGTGGCGTACCAGCCGCCGGCGAGGTACGCCAGCAGAAAACTTGGGATGGCGAGCCTGCTTTCTCCGAGCCGGAGCAGCCCATAGCCGACCAACCCAAAGAAGCCGCACAACGCGGCAGCAGCCAGTTGCGGTTTCCACTCGTCGATGTGGCCGGCGTGCTCGAAAAATTCAACGTCCCGCTGGACCACTCGCGGCCACGGCACGTCCCGCCAGCGCCAGAATCGCGGGGCTGTCGGGCAGGTCACCCGCGCAATCGTGGTTGCCTTCCCTTCCTGCCGAACCGTGATACGCTGCCGTTCCTGTGCGGTCAGCGGGCGTTCGCAGGTTTCGCAATCATTCTCCCCGGTCAACAATCCGCAGGCATGACCGGCGCTGGCGGATTCAGCCTGTTGGATCGTTGCCGACACGCGGTCAGTCAAACGGGCGACATCCGCCCGCCCAAGCGTGGCGACCGACACAGTCTTTTTCGCATGGTTGACCGTCACTGCTTCGAGGGTGGGCTCTTCTGCCAGCACTTCCGCCACCGAGCGGGCGAGGCATTTCGCTTCCGCAAGGCTGGGATTCGGTTTCGCTGGGGCTGCAGAACTCATAATGAGCGTCTCAAGGCATATTACCATATTTCGCCATTAAGTGGCGATTGGAAAGCGCACCGGCGGCCGTCACGCCGGGTAAAGTGCGCGAACGCAAGATCTGGCGGCCTGACCGGTTTCCAGACCCGTGACTTTCTTCCCAAAAGTTCCCAACCCGCGGCATGCCTCAGGCAGGAAGCAGCCATGACGCCAAACACAAATGAGCAGGAGCTCTACGCTCCGCCCCATGGCCAAGGGCTGCCGACTGCGTTCTTTTGCCACTTGCTGATGGCAATTTCGGGGGCTAGTTTTAGGCGGATTTTGTTGGCGGCTGGGTTGCAATCGAGCGCAGTCGCAAGGGAGGAGTCTCTCGGACAAGATTCGTGCAATCAATCAGGTTTCCACTGGAGCGGCTGGGATGAAAGCAAGCCCGCCAGAAACAAGCAGGCAATCAATAGCTATGGAAAACGGAACTTTAGGAAAATGCAACACGGACAATCGGACTGTTGTCGCCTGGATTGAAGAGCAAGCCAAACTGTGCCAGCCAGACCAGGTATTTTGGTGCGATGGCTCCGAAAATGAGAAGCAGTTCCTTTTAGGGGAAGCCGTGGCCAGCGGCGTTCTGATCAAGCTGAACCAGGAGAAGTTGCCGGGTTGTTATTATCACCGCTCGAACCCCAACGATGTCGCCCGGGTTGAACAATGCACCTACGTTTGCACCGAGTCCCAGGAGGAAGCCGGCCCTACCAACAACTGGGCGCCACCCGCTGAGATGTACCAAAAGCTTCATAACCTCGCCCGCGGCGGCATGCGTGGCCGCACGTTGTACGTCATCCCTTATCTCATGGGGCCGCCCGGTTCGCCGTTGAGCAAGGTGGGCATCGAATTGACCGATTCCATTTATGTGGTGCTCAGCATGCGCATCATGACGCGCATGGGCCAGGTCGCCTACCAGCAACTCGGCGACGGGGATGATTTCAACCGCGGCCTTCATTGCTCGCTGGATGTGAACCCGGAGCGACGCTATATCTGTCATTTTCCCCAGGACAACGCGATTATTTCGGTCAATTCTGCGTATGGGGGCAACGCGCTGCTGGGCAAAAAATGCCTCGCTTTGCGCATCGGTTCGTACCTCGGCCGCAAGCAGGGTTGGATGGCCGAACACATGCTCATCCTCGGCGTGGAGTCGCCCACCGGCGAAAAGACCTTCGTGGCGGCGGCTTTCCCGAGCGCCTGCGGCAAAACCAACTTCGCCATGATGATTCCCCCGCCCCATTTCAAAGGCTGGAAAGTTTGGACGGTCGGCGACGACATCGCCTGGATGAAGCCCGGACCCGATGGCCGGCTTTACGCCATCAATCCGGAAGCCGGTTATTTCGGCGTGATGCCCGGCACGAATTACAAATCCAACCCGAACGCGATGGAATGCATCAAGCGCGATACCATTTACACCAATGTCGCGCTTACCCCGGACCTCGACGTTTGGTGGGAAGGCAAGGACGGGCCGCCGCCGAAGGAATGTCTCGATTGGAAAGGCAACAAATGGACACCTGAGTCAAAAGAAAAGGCGGCGCATGCCAACAGCCGCTTTGCCGCGCCCATGGTCAACAATCCAATGCTGGCGACGGAGGTCAACGATCCCAAGGGTGTGCCCTTCAGCGCGATTATTTTCGGCGGACGCCGCGCGGACACCATGCCGCTGGTCTATCAAGCGTTCAACTGGATCCACGGCGTTTATATCGGCGCCACGATGGGTTCGGAAATGACGGCCGCCGCCGCCGGGACGGTCGGGCAGGTGCGGCGCGATCCCATGGCCATGCTGCCGTTTTGCGGCTACAATATGGGCGAGTACTTCCGCCACTGGATTAACATGCGCCGATTAATCCGACGCCCGCCGCGCATTTTTCACGTCAACTGGTTTCGCAAGGACGCCCAGGGCCAGTATCTCTGGCCCGGGTTTGGCGAAAACATGCGGGTGCTCAAGTGGATCATTGACCGCTGCCGCGGGCGGGCCAACTCCGAGGAAACTCCGCTCGGCTGGGTGCCTTACGCCGAATATTTTGATCTGGAGGGCCTGCCGAATTACACCCCCAGCCGGCTGGAGCAGGCGCAAACCATCGATTACGAAGACTGGCGCCGCGAACTGCTTCAGCAGGATGAACTTTTCATCAGGCTGTACGCGCATCTTCCCAAAGAATTGATCTTCCAGCGCGAATTGCTGGTTTCGCGGTTGTAACCGGCACGAGCCGCGAATTAGAAAGGCGCTCGGCAAAAAAAGTGGAGCTGCGCCCCAGCGCAAAGCTCCGTTCCAGTTCGGAAGTGCTTTCCGTGTTTACGCAGAGCAGGAACTCTGCGCTCCGGTAGCTCAGCCGCCGTTCGAGGGTTTGGCGAAGAGAGCCATGGCGCGTGGGGGCAGCGCTTGCTTCGACGCGCTCTTGCAGCAGGAGGTCTGGCAGCAACTGGCATCGGCCTTGGCCGTGCAGGCAGCCTTGTCTTTGCTCTTTTCGGCGGCTTTGGGCTTGGCGGCATCCGCGGCCTGCAACGAGCAGGCGCAGGCAAGGGTCGAGACAGTAAGGCTGAGGATTAGTTTTTTCATGTTATTGATGATGGAGTTACCATTTCTGTTCGGCTTCGGCAAATTGGACGACCGGCAAACGCGTTTTGTTCAATCTCTTAATCTTCCATTCCGCGAAACCTCCCGCCCGGCCCGATCTTGAAATCGAATGGCTTGCCGTCCTTGCGGCTCTCGATATGAAACATGGAGTCGTCCACGGTCTTATCGATGCGAATCAGCTTTCCGGTTCCGATCATTTCCCGCAAGGTCTTCTGACCCAAAGCCGGCAACTCGGCCGGGAACACCCGCACGCTTTCGAGCTTGCCATCCGCGGTTACGCTGAATTCGCGATCCTTCCCATTCCTGATCATTTCCACCGTATAGGAAATCTCACTGTCCTCGAACATGCGATAAATGTCGCCCAGCGTTCCGTTGGCCGCATGTTCCTGAATGGTCTTCCGCACGGCCGCGGGCAACTCCTCCAAAGTCACTTGCATGCTCACCAAATTTCCGTCGGCGGCAACCGCAAACGCGCGATCAGCGCCGTCCTTCGTCGTCGTGTCCACCTCGTAGCGGAAGCCGCCATCATCCTCGAAGGCCTTCTCCACGCTGTCCAGCGTCCCTCCGCGCAATTCTGTCTGGATTGTCTTTTGCACGGCGACAGGTGTTTCCGCCAGTTCCACCTCCACGCTCAATAACCGCCCATCCGATGCGACGGTTACATCCTGCTCCTGGCTGGCTCGGATGATGGTCACCGTGTAACACGGTTCACCGTCCTGTTCGTCCGATTCGATTTCGCCCACCTTGCCTCCGCGCAACTGGCCTTGCACCGTCTTTTGCGCCGCCGCAGGCAAATCGGTGAATGAAACGGTCCCAGTTTGCGCCTGCTGTACTTGTGCCGTGGCCAGCCAAAAGCAAAATAGAATGCACCCGAGTCCCGGCGCAAACCGCGTGGATGAAATTCGCCTCTTCATGGTACTTGGAGTTGGAATATAAGACCGGCTTCACCGTGTCAATTCGGAACTGGGGCGGAGTATTTGGTTTAGGCCGTAGCCATACAGTTGGTATTGGGAAACACACGCGCCCGGCACGTGCGCTCCCCGATTCAACTGCACAGTTACGATTTAAGGCGGGCCCTCGGATTTTGATTGCGACAAGCGGTTGTTGTGGCATTGTCGACAGGCGGATGCGCTGATTGATTGCCCCAACCGGTCAAACCGACAACTTATGAGCGAATTCAAGTTCTCATGCCCGCACTGTAATCAACACCTCCAATGCGACGAGCAGTTTTCCGGCCGCCAGATCCAGTGCCCGCATTGTGATCATTTGATCCGAATTCCCGCCGCGCCGGGGAAAACAGCACAATTCGACCCGCAGTCCGGCATGACCTGGGCCACGCACGTCGCGCCGGGAAATGCGGCGCCACCAAAATCCGCCCCTGCCAATCCGCCTGCCGGGCCTGCCAAGCCCGACCAGAAGAAGTAAAAACACCAAGCTCCAAGCTCGAAGTCCAACTCCGATAATTCGCGAGCAAGTGTCCCAGGCCTGCGAATTCCAACGGTGCTCCAACCGGGTTTCGACGGGTAAAAACCAGTCGGGAGGGCGAAGTGCGGGCTTCGGGTCGACACATATAATGGTACCTGGACCAATCCACGGTGAGCCTTTTTCTTCCCGAATCTCGCATTATTTGGTAGAAAAAAACGCTCTGCCATTCCATGAATGAGTCGAATCAACGCGAAGAAGCCATTTTTCAGGCAGCGCTTCAGTTTTCCTCGCCTGAGCAACGGGTGGCCTACCTCCAGGGAGCCTGCGGAGATGACGTCCAGTTGCGCGAGCGGATCGGGGCCTTGCTTAAGTCGCATGAAGAGGCCGGCGATTTCCTGGAAGGCGCCCCGTCCGCAACGGGCGTGAAGAAGACGATTGTGCTTTCCTTGCCGCTCACCGAAAAAGAGGGCGACAGAATTGGCCGCTATAAGCTGCTTCAGCAAATCGGCGAAGGGGGCTGCGGAGTCGTCTATATGGCGGAACAGGAGGAACCAGTGCGTCGCCGCGTTGCGCTCAAGGTCATCAAGCTGGGTATGGATACCAAAAGTGTCATTGCCCGCTTCGAGGCGGAACGCCAGGCGCTCGCGATGATGGACCATCCGAATATCGCCAAAGTGCTGGATGCCGGCGCAACGGAAACTGGCCGGCCCTTCTTTGTGATGGAACTGGTCCGCGGCATCAAAATTACCGAGTACTGCGATCAGAACAAACTTTCCACCGACGAGCGGTTGAAGCTGTTCATTCAAGTTTGCCATGCCATCCAGCATGCCCACCAAAAAGGGATCATCCATCGCGACATCAAGCCATCGAACATCCTGGTCACACTCCACGACGGAGTACCGGTGCCCAAGGTGATTGACTTTGGCATTGCGAAGGCGACGCAAGGTCGGCTGACCGATCAGACGCTCTTTACCGCGTTCGAACAGTTCATCGGCACCCCCGCTTACATGAGCCCGGAACAAGCCGAAATGAGCGGTCTGGACATCGACACGCGCAGCGACATCTACAGCCTGGGGGTTCTGCTGTACGAATTGCTCACCGGCAAGACGCCCTTTGATTCCAAGGAATTGCTGGCCTCTGGGTTGGATGCGATGCGCCACACTATTCGCGAGCGGGAACCGGAGCGTCCTTCAACCCGCTTGAGCACGATGCTTAACGTCGACCTGACCACCGCCGCGGACCATCGCCGCACGGATGCGCCGAAGCTCATCCATCTGTTACGCGGTGACGTCGATTGGATTGTGATGAAGGCGCTGGAGAAAGACCGCACGCGCCGCTTCGAAACCGCAAACGGCCTGGCCGTGGACGTTCAACGCTATTTGAACAACGAACCGGTGGCTGCCAGACCGCCGAGCACGCTATATCGGCTTCAAAAGCTGGTTCGCAGGAACAAAACGGTTTTCGCCGCCGTGGGGACCGGCGTGGCGGCGTTGATTCTGGGGTTGGCCCTTTCGCTCTATTTGTTCATCCAGGAACGGGCGGCTCGCCAACGCGCGGTTGCCGCGGAGCAGGAACAGGCTCGCATGCGCCACGACGCCGAAGAGCGGGTGGAGTGGGCGGATAAACTCACCCGGGCCGGACTCATGCTCACTCGAGGCCAATACGCAGAGGCCGAACGCGTCGTTAGCGACGTCCCGCCCCATCCGAGCATGGTGGCATTCTATGACGTTTTTGGACTCGTCCACGCCCGCCACGGGGATTGGAAGGTCGCCGCGACCAACTACGAACTGGTCGTCAAATTAGTCCCGTCCGACCACCTGGCTTACCATTTTCTGGCTCCACTGCTGGTGCAAATGGGAGAAGTGGACGCATACCGGCGCCATTGCGGACGAATTTTGAACCAGTTCGCGGCCACTACTGATCCAGCCGTTGCCGAACGGATGGCGAAAGATTGCCTGATCCTACCGCCTTCAGCTTCCGATCTGGAGCCGATTAATAAATTGGTTAATACTGCGGTAGCCGCAGGCTCCAATAACGTGGCTTGGGGATACATTCAGTTTGTCAAGGGACTCGCAGAATACCGCGCAGGTCACTTCGCCAACGCGATAGAGTGGCTCAAAGGAATTCCAGCGCAGAAAGGCTTTTGGAATCGGGCCGCCCAAACCAGCATGGTCCTGGCCATGGCTCAGTATCAACTGAACAAGGTGGACGAGGCGCGTGCCACTCTTGAAGCAGGACTGCTGACTGCAGATCGGACGCTAAGCAAGCTCAACGACGGCCTGGGTGAAGAGTGGAATGACTGGATCATCGCGCATGCCCTCATGCGTGAAGCCGTATCGCTGATTCAGGGCAGTTCTGTGGCAAAGTGACCCCGCATGATGGATCTTTCCTCGTCCGGCTCGAATAATCCCTGCACATGAGTGACCTCACCCGCATTCTTCACTCCATTGAATCGGGCGACGCGAAAGCCGCCGACGAATTGCTTCCTTTGGTCTATCAGGAGCTTCGCCAACTTGCCGCGCATAAGATGGCCAACGAAGCCCCGGGCCAGACGTTGCAACCGACCGCGCTGGTTCACGAAGCGTGGCTGCGGCTCACCGGCAATGAAAACAAGCAGTGGGCAAATCGCGCTCATTTTTTCGGAGCGGCTGCTGAGGCCATGCGCCGCATCCTCATCGACAATGCCCGTCGTAAGCGCGCGCTGCGCCACGGCGGCGCGCAGCAACGTGTTGAGATACAGGGCACGGACATTTCTGAGGCAACGAGTGACGACGAATTGCTGGCCGTTCACGAGGCGTTGGAGAAATTCACAGCGATTGACAAGCAGAAGGCCGAACTCGTGAAGCTGCGCTATTTCGTCGGCATGACGATTGAGGAAGCCGCCGAAGCATTGGGCATCTCCGCCGCGACCGTCAAACGCCATTGGGCCTATGCCCGGGCATGGCTCCATCAGGAAATCCGTGGTCAACGAACTCGCCCGTCCGCATAATCAGATTCTTGTCCGCTTCAACGAGTGACAGTTCACCCAAATCGAACTCCAACGCGCCTTGATCTTAACTCAATTCCGCTTCCGGTTTCAGAATCCAAGCCTGCGGATGGTGCTCGAATCCAATGCGTGGGTAGTACTCCACGGCTTTTGGCGCGGCCAACAGAACCACTATCGCCGACCTGGCTTCCGATTGGGTGCGACGGATCAGTTCCCGGCCGATGCCCAACCGCTGATGTGAAACCCGCACCGCCAGATCCGAAAGATACGTGCAAAAACTGAAATCACTGACACTGCGTGCGATTCCAACGAGCAAGTCGTTTTCCCAGGCAGTCACAACGAGATTGGCATTACTCAACATCGCCCGCATGCGCTCCCGATCATCAACCGGCCGGCGTTCTCCCAAGGTGGAGGCCCGGTACAGTTCGATGGCTGCATCCACATCCAGGTCGTTCCCTGTTCGATAGGTAATCATGGTTTGGTTATGTTTTTTGCAGTTTATCGTTGCGCTATTCCCGGCCGATTCGTGGCCGCAACAAAAAGCCCGCTCTCACGAGCGGGCTTGTGTTTTCAATTGAATTCGTTCCCTGCCTCAAGCCTTCGCGGCTTCGGTTTCCTTCTCCGGTTTCGCGTCCTTCTTCTCGCCTTCAGCTTCCGGCGCGGGTTCGACGGCCACGGGCACATCGACCCACTCGAGGATGGCCTTTTGTGCGGCGTCGCCCTGGCGCTGATTCAGCCTCACGATGCGGGTGTAGCCGCCGTGCCGGTCCTTCTGTGTCGGGGCGATCTCGTTAAACAGAATTTTGACGGCATCTTCCTGGTGCAACCGGGCGGCCGCCAGGCGGCGGTCGTGCAGCGTGCCGTGCTTGCCCAGGGTCACCATCTTCTCCGCCACGGAACGGGCGGCCTTGGCTTTCGCCAGGGTGGTGGTCACGCGCCGATGCTTGATCAGACTGCAAACCAAATTGGCCAGCATCGCGTTCCGGTGTTCGCCGGTGCGGCCCAACTTGGCGGTTCGCTTCAGGTGTCGCATATAAACGTTACTCCACGGTCGTTGTCACTGGAGAAGTCGAGGCTCCATCTTCCTTGGGCCCTTCGAGCGTCTCCGCGTCAAAGGTCATGCCCAGGGTCAGGCCCAGCGCCGAGAGCTTTTCCTTGATCTCGTTCAGCGACTTCTTGCCGAAGTTGCGGTACTTGAGCATCTCGGCTTCGGACTTCATCGCCAACTGGCCGACCGTCGTGATGTTGGCGTTGTTGAGGCAGTTCGCGGCGCGCACGCTCAATTCGATCTCGTTCACGCTCATGCCCAGCAATTTCTTCAGCTTGGTCTTTTCCTCGTCCTGCTTGTCCACCACTTCTTCGAATTCCACCGCGTTCTTGTCGTAACCGACGAACACGTCGAGGTGATGCTGCAGGATGGCCGAGGCCTGGGTCAGGGCGTCATCCGGGGAAATGCGGCCATCCGTCCAGACTTCCATGATCAAGCGGTCATAATCGGTGCGCTGGCCGACACGCGCGTTTTCCACGGCATAACGCACCCGGGTCACGGGCGAAAAGAGCGAGTCGATCGCAATCACGCCAATGGCCTGGTTGGGCTTCTTGTTTTCATCGCCCGGGCAAAAGCCGCGGCCGACCTTGACTTCGAGTTCCATCTCGAACTTTTTCTTTTTGTCGAGCGTGCAGATATGCTGCTTGGGATTCACGAGCTCAACGTTCTGGTTCAACTCGATGTCGCCCGCGAGCACTTCGCCTTCCTTGTTGACGGAGAGCAGCAGCGTCTGCGGTTCGCGGCTGTGCGCCTTGAGCAGCACTTTCTTCAGGTTCAAAACGATTTCTGTCACGTCCTCCACCACGCCATCGACTGTGGTGAACTCGTGCATCGCGCCGTCGATTTTGATCGAGGCGATCGCCGCGCCTTCCAACGAGGAAAGCAGCACGCGGCGGATGGAATTGCCAACGGTATGGCCGTAACCGGTTTCAAACGGTTCGGCGATGAACTTGGCGTAGGTTTCAGTGGCGGTTGAGTCTTCCTTGACCAACCGTTTGGGCATTTCGAAACGTCCTAGACGTACTGGCATGTTTATCTTTCCGGCAAATTTAATCTGGTCATTCCGCCTGATTGTTTTCCCGCCGGCGGACGGACCCGTGTATTTGCCTTTGTGCTCCCTCGCGGGAGCGGGTTTCAGTTAGCGGGAATAAAATTCAACAACGGCCTGCTCGTTGGCGATCGGCTGGATTTCGTCGCGGGACGGAATCCGCATCACCACGCCTTTGAAGCCTTCTTTATTTAGCGAGAGCCAATCCGGCACCGCGCGGCTCGTGGCGATCTCCAGGTTCTTGGTGGCCAATTGACGGGAGACGTTGGAATCCTTGACCTCGACCGTGTCGTTCACCTTGAGCGCGAACGAAGGGATGTTCACCTTGCGGCCGTTGACCTTCACGTGGCCATGGCCGACCAATTGACGGGCGGCGGCCCGGGTGTTGGCGAAGCCGAGATGATAAACCACATTGTCCAGCCGCGTCTCCAAAATCTGCAACATCTGCTCGCCCGTGACGCCGCGGCGCTTCAACGCGCGCTCATACACGCCGCGAAACTGCCGTTCCATCAAGCCGTAGTAGTAGCGCAGCTTCTGCTTCTCGATCAGGCCGAGGCCGTAATCGGTGTGCTTGCGGCGCGACTTCGGACCGTGCACGCCGGGGCCGTAATTGCGCCGTTCGAGATATTTTGTCGGGCCGAAAATCGGCACGCCGAAACGGCGGCTGATGCGAACGCGGGGACCTGTATAACGAGCCATTTGAAATCTTAAAAGTTGAGGGTTGAGAGATTACACACGGCGTTTCTTCCGGGGACGGCAGCCGTTGTGCGGAATCGGCGTCACGTCCTTGATCACCGTAACTTCGAGGCCAATGGCCTGGAGCGCGCGGATGGCGGATTCGCGGCCGGAACCCGGCCCCTTCACCCGCACTTCGATTTCGCGCATGCCGTGGGCCATTGCCTGGCGCGCGGCGTCCTGCGCCACCTGCTGGGCCGCATAGGCCGTGCTCTTGCGGGAGCCTTTGAAACCAACCCGCCCGGCGCTGGACCAGCCCAGCAAATTGCCGTGCAAATCGGTAATGCTCACCTGGGTGTTGTTGAACGTCGCCAGGATGTTGGCGATGCCGGTGGAAATGTTTTTCGCGCCCTTCGCCTTGATGATCTTCTTGGCGTTGGGATCCTCCGCCAACAGTTCAGCGGCGGTCGGAGCGGCAACTGCGGCAGCCGGAGCGGCGCCTTCGACGACGGCGGCTTTCACGGGTTCCGCGCCATCGGCGGCGGGCGCCGGTTTTTTGGCGGCTTTGGCCGGAGCTTTTTCCTCCGCTTGCGTTGCGCCTTCGGGTTTGGCCTGCTTGGCAGGCGCTGCTTTCTTCTTCGTTTCTTCAGCCATAACAAAAATTAGTGGATGCCGGTCTTGGCATTGGGATTCCGCTGCACGCCCACGGTCTTGCGCGGACCCTTGCGCGTGCGGGCGTTCGTCTGCGTCCGCTGCCCACGCACCGGCAGGCTGCGCAGATGCCGAATGCCGCGATAGCACTTGATGCCCTGCAATCGTTTGAGATTCATGCCCAATTCGCGGCGCAGATCGCCTTCGATCACGTATTTGCCTTCCTGAATCGCATGCACGATCTGGGAAAGCTGCTGTTCGCTCAAATCCTTCGCGCGAATGCTCGGGTCGATCTTGGCTTTTTCCAAAATCACCTTCGAGTTAACCGGCCCGATGCCGTAGATGTAGCGCAACGCGATATCAACGCGTTTCTCGCCGGGAATCTCCACTCCAATGATGCGTGCCATAAATGGTGAATCTTATCCTTGCCGTTGTTTGTGCCGGGCATTCGAGCAAATGACGCGAATGACGCCTTTGCGCCGGACGATTTTGCAATTTTCGCAAAGCTTTTTTACTGATGCGCGAACTTTCATACTTGTCTCTCGTTCCAAATTATCCCGCCCTTCGACAAATCGAACGGCGTCATTTCCAATTTCACCCGGTCGCCCGGAATCAACGTTATCGGATTCCGGCGCGCCTTGCCCTGCCAATGGGCGAGCACCCGGTGTCCGTTGGCCAACTCGACCCGGTACACCGCGTGCGGCAACGCTTCCACTACGGCACCTTCAACTTCGATGGCGTCCCTACGGGGCACGTCAAAATCTCCGGCTCAGCCTCGGTGACCAGCACCGTATGCTCAAAATGGGCGGATAGTGAACCATCTTGCGTCACCACTGTCCAGCCATCATTTAACACTTTTACGCTCGGTGAACCCGCGTTCACCATCGGCTCAATCGCCAGGGTCATCCCCGGCCTCAACTTCTGCTTGCTCTTCGGATCCACGAAGTTGGGTATCTGCGGGTCCTCATGGACCGTTCGCCCAACTCCGTGCCCCACAAACTCGCGGACGACGCTGAACCCGTTGCCTTCCACGTAGTTCTGGATGGCGCGGGAAATATCCATCACTCGGTTGCCCTCAACCGCCTGCGCAATTCCTTCGGCCAGAGACTGTTCCGTAACGTCCATCAACCGCTGCGCCGCCACGCTGCAACCGCCCACCGCCACTGTCCGGGCGGTGTCGCCCACAAAACCGTTATACATCACGCCTATATCCAGGCTCACGATGTCCCCGAACTCGAGCCGCCGAGGTCCCGCCAGCCCGTGAACGATCTGTTCGTTCACCGAAATGCAAATCTGGCACGGAAACTTCCGGTAACCCAGAAACGCGCTGCGAGCACCGTAATGTTTCATTCGCACGGCCGCGTAAGCATCGACTTCGCGGGTCGTCACCCCGGGTTGAATGAAGGCCGAAACCTCATCCAGGACCGAGGCGGCGATGTTGCACGCGGGCCGCATCGCTTCCAAATCACGTTCGCTCTTGAGAATGATCATTCCGCCAGCTCGAGGTTAAGCACCAAGTGGTTAAATTAAACCATTCCCGGAAAACTTCAAAGTCGGCCTCGCAGCCGCGGACCGCTTCGACCGCCCCTGCCGCCGCTCAGGAATCCGTCATAGTGCCGCATCAGCAGGTGCGATTCCATCTGGCGCATGGTATCCAGCAACACCCCCACCATGATCAACATGCTCGTCCCGCCAAAAAACGCCGACACTTGATAGGGGATTCTCATCTCCCGGCTCATAATGATTGGAATCACTGCGATGACGGTCAAAAAGACCGCTCCAGCCAGGGTAATCCGGCTCATCGCGCGATGCAAAAACGCCGCCGTTGCCTGCCCCGGCCGAACGCCGGGAATATAACCACCACCCTTTTTCAAATCGTCCGCAATTTGAAGTTCGTTGAACTGGGTTGCAGTCCAGAAATACGAGAAAAAGAGAATAAAAAGGGTGTAGATCGACAAGTATAACAGAGCCCCCTCGTTCAGCATCTGCGCCCACTTGCCCAAGAACGCCAGCTTGGGCGAGGCGGTGGCCATCCAGGTCAGGATTTGCTGAGGGAACATTAGAAGCGCCTGGGCAAAGATGATCGGCATTACACCCGCAAAATTCAACCGCAACGGCAGGAACTGCGTCCCGCCGGAATAGATCTTCCGGCCAACCGCTCGTTGCGCGTACTGGACCGGAATTTTTCGCTGCGCTTGCGTGACGGCGATCACCCCTCCAATCACCAGCGCCAGCAGGCCCACGAGCAGGATGGCATGGCCGAGATTGAACTGACTTTCTCCGCCCGCGGGGAAAAACATGTCCTTCAAGCCGCGTCCAGCCGCTGGCAAGCGCGCCAGGATGCCCACCGTAATGATCAGGGAAATGCCGTTGCCGATCCCGCGCTCCGTAATCTGCTCACCCAGCCACATCAACAGCAGCGTTGCGGTGGTTAAAATCAGCACCGTTTGGACGCGATACCACCAGAGATGATCGTGCGACATTACCAGCGAGCCATGAAACTGGCCGAATCCCGGAATTGATTGCGGGTGCTCCCAACCGAGAGTCATCAAGGTGCCCTGACCGATGCAAATCAGCACCGTGAGATACCGGCTGTATTTGATGATCTTGACGCGCCCGCCCTCCTCCCGCGCCAGTTTGCTCAACTGCGGGACCACCGCCGTCAAAAGCTGGATCACAATCGTGGCGCTGATGTAAGGCATGATGCCCAGGGCCCCAACGGCGCAATTCTCCATCGCCCCGCCGGTGAACAGGCTGTACATGCCCAGGACCGATCCTCCACTGGTCTTGCCCAACTCGTCAAAGAACTGCTGCAACGCCGCTCCGTCCAGCCCGGGAATGCGGATGTAAGCCGCCAGGCGGCATACCGCGAGCACAAGCATCGTGAACAAAATCCGCGACTTCAGCTCCGGTATCTTGAAGCAGTTGCTGAATGTGTTGGCGATGGACGAAAGCATCTTATTATGACTTTGCCGCTACGGGCGCTTTGGCGTTGATAACTTCGCAGGCGCCGCCCTTCGCTTCGATCTTGGCGCGGGCCGACGCGCTGAACGCATGGGCGCTCACGGTCAGCTTTTTGGTAAGCTCTCCGGAGCCGAGAATCTTGATCCGGGGCAACCGGCCATTGGCCAAACCTGCCTCGCGGAGAACGGCCTCATCCACACGCGCGCCTTCATTGAAGCGGTTCAACGCGTCCAGGTTGACGGGGATGTACTCCACCGTGTGCCGCGCGTTATTGAACCCGCGTTTGGGAATGCGCCGAATCAACGGCATCTGGCCGCCTTCAAAACCAATGCGAATGGAGCTGCCGGAACGCGCCGTTTGCCCCTTGCCGCCGCGACCGCTGGTTTTGCCATGACCGCTGCCTTCGCCCTGGCCAAGCCGCTTGCGCCGGTGCTTGGCTCCGGGCCGGTGTTTAAGATCGTGTAATCGCATAACTTAAGCTGTGATGGCGCTGCCTTCCGCCGGGCCGGTTGGCGCCGCTGGCGGTAAAACTGGTGCCGCTTTCTTCACCACCAGCCCACGGCTGCGGTAAATATCTTCGCGCAACCTGAGCTGTTGTAAAGCCTTCAAAGTGGCCTTTACCACGTTGGCCGGGTTTTTGGACCCCAGCGACTTCGTCAGGATGTCTCTCACCCCGGCGGACTCCAAAACCGCCCGAACGGTCTTGCCCGCGATAATGCCGGTGCCCGGCGAGGCCGGACGCAACAGGACCCTGGCCCCGTCATAATGCGAAAACACCTCGTGCGGAATCGTCACGTCCTTCAACGAAACTCCCACCATGTGCCCGCGGGCCAGTTCGCCGCCCTTGCGAATGGCGTCGGCCACTTCGCCCGCCTTGCCCAAACCGATGCCCACGCGCCCGCGCTTGTCGCCCACAACGACCAGCGCGCTGAAATTGAACCGCCGTCCGCCTTTCACCACTTTCGCGGAGCGGTTGATGAAAACGACCTTCTCGGTCAGTTCCTGCGAGCCCGATGCGTCCGTCGAGAACTCGCTCGATTCGCCCGGCGGCCGGCCCCGCCGCCCACGGCCCGGACCACGCCCGCCACGGCCTTCGCCGCCGCCGCCTTCGGTTTTGTTTAGTTCAGCCACAATATCAATGAGTTGAGTTTGGTAAATTAATTAAAATTGGAGCCCGGCTTCGCGGGCCGCATCGGCCAGCGCCTTCACCTTGCCATGATAACGCGCCGTGCCGCGGTCGAAGACCACCTGCTTGATCCCTTTGCTCTTGGCCGCCTCGGCCGCCAGCGTCCCGATCGCCTTTGCCGAGTTCACGTTCGCCGCCAGTTTCTCCCGGTTCGGCGTTGCCTTGCTCAGCGTCGAAGCCGCCGCAAGCGTCGCGCCGGCGGTGTCGTCGATGAATTGCACATGAATGTTCTGGTTGCTGAAGCACACGCTCATGCGCGGACGATCCTTCGTTCCCACCACCTTCTTGCGAATGCGCCAGTGGCGAAGCTGTCCCAGTCTTTGTTTCTTTTCGGTTCTCATGTTATGGCGGTCACGGAATGGCCGTAACCAATATTTTAAATCTATTACTGAACGGTCTTGCCTTCCTTGCGCACGACCTTCTCGCCTTCGTAGCGCACGCCCTTGCCCTTGTACGGTTCCGGCGGATAGAAGGCGCGAATTTCCGACGCCACCTTGCCGACCAGGTGCTTGTCCGGGCCTTCAATGGTCAGTGGAGTGGTTTCGACTCCGGCCAGGCTCATCTTTTCCAGCACAGTCACTTTGATCTGGTCGGGAATCGGATAAAGCACCGGGTGCGAGTAACCCAGGCTCAGGTTCACCGTCTTGCCCTGCACCGCCGCCTTGAAACCCACCCCCTGGATACCTAAACGTTTGACGAATCCTTCGCTCACGCCCCGAACCATATTGTTGAGCAACGCGCGGCTCAGGCCGTGCATTGCCTTCGCCTCGGCATCGTCGCCATCGCGGCTCACCACCACTTTGTCGCCTTCGACCTTGACGCTGGTCCGCCGGTTCAGTTCCAAGTCCAGTTTGCCCTTGGGGCCTTCAACCAATACTTTACGGCCGTTCACATTCACCTTCACCTTCGGCGGAATGAGAATCGGTTGTTTTCCAATGCGTGACATAAAACGTTGCGTTTAAAAATTACCAAATGTAGCAGAGCAATTCGCCGCCCAGGTTGTTCTTGCGGGCCTGCGTCCCGGTCATGACTCCCTGCGAGGTGGAGATCACCGAAATCCCCAGGCCGCCGCGCACACGTGGGATGTCTGTCGAACCCACATAACGGCGCAAACCGGGCGTGCTGACCCGGCGCAACCCCTCGATGACGGATTTCTTGCCATCGTACTTCAGCTTGAGCTTGATCTTCTTGGGCACCTTGCCCTCGACCTCCACGTCCGCCACATAGCCTTCCTTCTTCAGGATGTGGGCGATGCTCTCCTTCATCTTCGAGTGCGGCAATTCCACGTTCGGCAATTGCACGCGGCTCGCGTTGCGGATACGGGTCAACATGTCGGAAATTGTATCAGTCATAGGCTTACCAGCTCGCTTTGGTCACACCGGGAATCAGGCCGTTGAGGGCCGCCTCGCGGAAAGTCATGCGCGAGCAGCCGAACTTGCGCAAATAACCCCGGCGTCGTCCACTCATCGCGCAACGGTTCACCACCCGGGTCGGGCTGGCGTTGCGCGGCAGCTTCGCCAGGCCGGCGTAGTCGCCCTTGGCTTTCAATTCCGCCCGGAGCGCGGCATATTTCTTCACCGTCTCCTGCTTCTTCTTATTCCGCTCTTTCCATGCTTTCTTGGCCATAAAATTATCTTCCTTCGGCAAACGGCATGCCCATTAGTTTCAACAGGTCCAACGCTTCCGCGTCCGTCGGCGCGCTCGTCACAATCGTGATGTCCATGCCCTGCTGCCGCTTGATCTTGTCCAGTTCAATCTCCGGGAAAATCGTCTGGTCACCGATGCCCAGCGAATAATTCCCGCGCCCATCAAAAGACCGCGTCGAAATCCCGCGAAAATCGCGGATGCGCGGCAGCGCCGCCGCGACCAGCCGGTCAAAAAACTCATACATCGCGTCCCGCCGCAAGGTCACCCGGCAGCCGATGGGCTGGTTTTCACGCAGCTTGAAATTCGCGATGCTCTTGCGTGACTTGCTGATGACCGGTTTGCGCCCGGTGATCATCGCCAGGTCCTTCGCGGCGTCATCCACCGCGCCCTTTTCGAGCGACGCGCTCACGCCCATGTTCACGACGATCTTCTCCATGCGCGGCACCTGGTGAAGGTTCTTGTACTTCCGCTTTTCCTGCAAAGCGGGCCGCACTTCATTCACAAATTTTTCGTAGAGTCTGGCTTTCATTTCGCTTTTTTCCGGATTTTGCCGGAGCGTTTAATTTATTGTCGGTTCGTTAAGCGTTTGCCGGTTCGGGATTCCGTTTCGCCGCGCGCGCGTCAAATTGGTCCGCCGCCATCACATTCGAGATGTGGATGGTTCCCTCGCGCTCGATGATCGAGCCCTGCGGAGTCTGCTGGCTCTTGCGCATGTGCTTCTTGATCATCCGCACGCCTTCCACAATCACGCGCTCTTTCTTGGCTTCGACCGCGATCACCTTCCCGCGCTTGCCTTTCTCCGCGCCGGAGATGACCACCACTTCGTCGCCTTTCTTGACGTGAAATCTCTTCTTCATAAACTCAAATGACTTCCGGCGCCAGCGACACAATCTTCATGAACTTCTTGTCCCGCAACTCGCGGGCGACCGGCCCGAAAATTCGCGTGCCGCGCGGATTATGTTCCTTGTCGATGATCACGATGGCGTTGCTGTCGAACCGCAAATACGAACCATCCGAACGCCGGATCGGCTGCCGGGTCCGCACGATCACCGCGTCCACCACGTCGCCCTTCTTCACCGTGCCGTCCGGGGCGGCTTCCTTGATGTGCGCCTTGATGACGTCGCCGATCAACGCATAACGCTTGTTGCGGCCGATGACCCCGATGGCGGCGGCGCGTTTGGCGCCGCTGTTGTCGGCCACATCCAAAATGGAACGTACCTGTAACATAAAATATCCGTTCGGCTAGACTGCCACCCTTCCGGGTTCCGTGTTCCGCTCCACGACTTCCACCAGTCGCCAGTTCTTGGTCTTCGAGAGCGGGCGCGTTTCCTGGATGCGCACGCGGTCGCCCAGCTTCGCTTCGCTCTTCTCGTCGTGCGCGTAGAACTTGCTGTAGCCCGTCACCACCTTCTTGTACCGGGGATGCGGGAACCGCCGCTCGACCCGGACAATGATGGTTTTGGTCATCTTGTTGGAGATGACTTCGCCGATGCGTTCCTTGCGCCGGCCGCGGTCATCGCTCACGTTGCTGGTTGTCGTTTCAGTTTCAGCCATACCAAATCAAAATTATGCCGCTTTCTTCCGCAGTTGTGAAATCCGGGTCTCAACCCGCGCCACGTCCTTGCGCAACGTCCGCAAACGCGCCGGCTTCTCAAGCTGGCTGCTCGCCTGCTGCAAGCGCAGGTTGAATATTTCCTGCCGCAACTCGCGGCTCAACGCCGACAGCTCGAACAGCGTCGCGTCTTTTATTTTCGAATCGGACATCTTCATAAATTGCCTTACCCGAGCTTGTGCCGGGAAATAAACTTGGTCTTGATCGGCAGCTTCGTCGCCGCCAGGCGCAGGGACTCGCGCGCCACGGCTTCGGTCACGCCATCGACCTCGATCAGCACGTTGGCCGGGCGGATCACCGCCACCCACGACTCCAGCGGTCCTTTGCCCTTGCCCATTCGGGTTTCCAGCGGCTTTTTGGTAAAGGACTTGTCCGGAAAAATCCGAATCCAGACCTTGCCGCGCCGCTTCATGAAACGGGTGACCGCCACGCGGGCGGCTTCGATCTGCTTGGTGTCCAGCCAGCACCGTTCCAGGGACTGTAATCCGTACTCGCCGAACGCCACGCTCATTCCGCGCGAGGCCATCCCCGAACGGCTGCCGCGGTGCATCTTGCGGTACTTCACTCTTGCCGGCATCATTGGCATAACAAAATCCTTCCAGTCAAATTAAGCGCCCGCGCTGGCGGGGCTGACGGCGGGGGCGGGCGCCTTGTCCATTTTGGTTTCACCCTTGCAAATCCAGCATTTCACTCCCAGCTTGCCATAAACCGTCTTGGCCTCGGCAAAGCCGTAGTCAATGTCCGCCCGGAGCGTGTGCAACGGCACCCGGCCCCAGTGATACTGCTCGACGCGCGCCAGTTCCGCTCCGCCCAGGCGGCCCGCGCAACGCAGCTTGATCCCTTCCGCGCCAAAATCCTTCGTCGTCTGCAAGGCCTTCTTCATCGCGCGCCGGAACGACACACGCCGTTCCAATTGCAGCGCGATATTCTCCGCCACCAGCTGGGCATCCAGTTCCGGAGTCTTGATCTCCAGGATGTCCACGTAAATTTCCTTGCCGGTCATCTTGCTCAATTCTTCCTTGAGCTTGTCAATTTCCGCGCCTTTGCGGCCAATGACCACGCCAGGCCGCGCAGTCAGGATGGTAATGCGGCAGCGGCTGGCTGCCCGCTCGATCAAAATCTTGGGCACCGACGCGGACTCGAGCTTTTTCTTGAGCAGGTCGCGAATCTCGCGGTCTTCGGTCAGCAATTTGCCGAATTCCTTCTTGCCGGCATACCACTTCGAGCGCCAGTCCTTCGTGACGGCCACGCGAAATCCAATTGGATTAGTCTTTTGACCCATAACAATTAATCGTCTGATAAAACTATTTTGATGTGGCAGGTCCGTTTCAGGATCGGCCCCGCAGAACCACGCGCCTTGGGCGTGAACCGCTTGAGCGTCGTGGCCGTGCCCGCCACCGCTGACTTGACCCACAGATTGTCGGTGTTCATGCCCTTGTACTCGTCCTTGTGCAACTTGAGGTCTTCGGCATTCGCCATGGCTGATTTCAGCGTCTTGGCGACGTGCCGGGCCGATTTTCTCGGCACGACGGCCAGGACCGCCACCGCCTGCGCGGTCGGCAGGCCCTGAATCTGGCGAACCACTTCGCGCATCTTCTGCGCGGACATGTTCACATTGCGAGTGATGGCTTGGACTTCCATAAAACTATTTCGCTTCGGCCTTGGCGGTGTGGGCGCCGTGCTTCTTGAACGTGCGCGTGAGCGAAAACTCGCCCAACCGGTGGCCCACCATGTTTTCGGTGACGAACACCGGGTTGAACACCTTGCCGTTGTGCACGTTGAACGTGTGCCCGACAAATTCCGGCGTGATCATCGAACGGCGTGACCACGTCTTGATCGGCTTCTTCGAGCCGGTCGCGTTCAGCTTCGTTATCTTTTCCAGCAAGTGGGTCTCGACAAACGGACCCTTCTTAATTGAACGTCCCATAAATCGTTATTTGTGTTTCATTGGCCGGCCATCGCGCCGGACCAGGATAAAGCGGTTCGACAGCTTGCGCTTGTTGCGCGTTTTCTTGCCCTTCGTGATGACACCCCAGGGGGTCACCGGATGTCCGCCGCCGGAAGTCTTGCCGGCGCCGCCACCCATCGGATGGTCCACCGGGTTCTTTGCCACCGCGCGGCTCAGCGGGCGAATGCCGCGATGACGACTGCGGCCCGCTTTGCCCAGAACCACGTTCTCGTGCTCCGTGTTGCCCACCTGCCCGATGGTGGCGTGGCAGTTCTCGTTGATCCGGCGGATTTCACCTGAAGGCAGCCGGATTTGCGCATAACCTTCGTCCCGCGACATGAGCGTCGCCGCTCCACCGGCCGTCCGCACCATCTTGCCGCCCTGGCCAGGAAAAATCTCGAGGTTATGGATGGGCAATCCCACCGGAACCAAACGCAAAGGAATATTGTTCCCGGTTTCCGGCGGCGCGGTCGCGCCACTCATTACCTTGGCGCCCACTTGCAGACCAACGGGAGCGATAATATACCGCTTTTCGCCGTCCTTGTATTGAAGCAACGCCAGACGGGCTGTGCGGCGCGGATCGTATTCGATGGCCGCCACCGTCGCTTCGACGCCGTGCTTGTTCCGCTTGAAATCCACATTGCGAATCTTCTGCTTGTTGCCCCGGCCAATGCCACGGCTGGTGATGCGCCCATAGGAATTGCGCCCGCCCGTTTTCTTGCGGGTGAACACCAGGCTCTTCTCCGGCTTGGTCTTGGTGATATCGGCGTACGACGCGATCGTGATGTATCGCGTGGACGGCGTCAGTGGTCGATAAACTTTTACGGGCATAACATCAAATCGTTTAGGTCAGTGTGATCTTGTCGCCCTTCTTGAGGGTAACGATGGCCTTTTTCCAGTTCGAGGTCACGCCCGCCTGGCTGGTGCGCTGCCGGCGCGGCTTGCCGCGCACGTTCAACGTGTTGACGCGGACGACCTTGACCTTGAACAACTCCTGCACGGCCTGGCGGATCTGGACCTTGTTCGCGCGGGGATCGGCCACCACGGTGTATTGGTTGAGCTTCTCGCCCTGGCGCGTTCCCTTTTCGGTCAGGCGCACGGTTTTAACTATTTCAAAGGAGTTCATGGCAAAATCAGTCGTTCTTCAAACGCGCCTCGATCTTTTCAAATGCACCGCGCGTGAACACGAGCTTGTCGCTGCGCAAAACTTCATAGGTATTGAGCGTGTCACTCGTGGTCAACTGCACGCTCGCAACGTTCCGCGAGGCTCGCGCCAGGTTCTGGTCCAGTTCGTGGGAAACAATCAGCGCCGTGCCGTCCAGCTTCAACGCCGACAGCACGCCCACAAATTCCTTCGTTTTGCCGGAGGTCAACTTCAGATCATCCAGCACCAGCACATCCCCGGCGCTGAGGCGTTCCGAGAGGGCTTTACGCAACGCAAGTTGCTTCGTCGCGCGCGAAACTTTTTTGCTGAAATCACGCGGCTTGGGGCCGAACACCACGCCACCACCGCGCCAAAGCGGTGATTGAAACGAACCCGCGCGCGCACGACCAGTGCCCTTCTGCCGCCAGGGCTTCTTGTTTGTGCCGGCGACTTCACCCGCGTTTTTTGTGCAGGCCGTCCCCATGCGCTGGGCGGCGTTATAAGCCACCACGGTGTCATGGACCGCCTGCGTTCCCTTGCCGTTCTCGATCAGCGGGAATTTCACTTCCAGTTCGCCCTGGCTGTTCCCTTTGATGTCTTGAATCTTGAGTTTCATTCGCGCGCCTCGTTACTTTTTGGCTTCTTTCGCCGCCGACTTGGGATGTTTCTTGGACTCGCGAATAACCACGTAATCACCCTTGGACCCCGGAATCGAGCCGTGGATCAACAGGAGGTTTTCGGCTTCGCGCACCTGGATGATCTCCAGGCTCTGGGTCGTGCGCTTCACCTGGCCCATGTGGCCGGGCATCCGCATCCCGCGCATGACCGTGCCGGGAAACAAGCGCTGGCCAATCGCGCCGGGCCGGCGTCGCCAGCCCTTCGCGCCGTGCGAAGCATCGCCGCCGCGAAAGTTGTGCCGCTTCATGACGCCCTCGAACCCGCGACCCTTGGTGACGCCGATGGCATCCACATAGTCGCCCTTCGCAAAAATCGTCGCGCCCACCACGTCGCCCGGCTTCACCGGCAGCGAAAAGTCACGGAACTCGCGGATGCGTTTCACCGCCGCGCCGTTGTGCTTCTTGATATGGCCGAGCAATGGCTTGGTCACGCGCTGCTCCTTCTGATCATCGAAACCAAGCTGGACCGCGTTATAACCGTCGGACTCCTGGGTTTTGCATTGCAGCACCCGGTTGGGACCGACAAGGACGACGGTGACGTGATACAGCACGCCCTTGTCATCATAGACGCGGGTTTGACCCAATTTTTTTCCTAGTAAGCCGAGCATAAAATCAAATCTTGATGGTGATATCGACGCCCGCCGGAAGGTTCAGCTTCTTGAGTTCATCGACCGTCTTGGCGGTGGGTTCGATGATGTCCAGCAGGCGCTTGTGGGTGCGCTGCTCGAAGGTTTCCTGCGACTTCTTGTCCGAGTGCGGGGAACGCTGCACGGTGAACCGCTCCACCCGCGTCGGCAGCGGAATCGGACCCGCCACGCGCGCCCCGGTGCGTTTGACCGTGTCCGCGATGTCGCGGGCCGACTGATCGATGACCCGATGGTCAAATGCTTTCAAGCGAATCCGTATGCGTTGTCCAGCCATAAAAAGAACAATTGTATAATTTGGTTTAGGTTCGCGCCGCCGGTTTCGACTTGGCGCTGTCCAGGATCGCCGCCAGAACGCTGTTCGGCACCTGTTCAAAAGTCAACGGCTCCATCGAATAGGATGCGCGGCCCTTCGAGAGGGAGCGAATCGCCGTCGCGTAGCCGAACATTTCGGCCAGCGGCACATGGGCATTGAGAACGGTCTGACCGCTCTTGGCTTCGATGCCGATGATGGTGCCCCGGCGCCGGTTGATGTCGCCCAGCAGGTCGCCCTGATACTCGTCCGGCGTGGTGACTTCCACCTTCATGATCGGTTCGAGCAGGATCGGATTCGCCTTTTTGAACGCGTCCTTGAGCGCAAAAATACCCGCCATCTTGAACGCCAATTCGTTCGAATCCACTTCGTGGAACGTGCCGTCCACAATTTCAACCTTGATGTCGATCACCTGGTAACCGGCGTAAACACCACCCTTGATGGCTTCTTCAACGCCGTCCACCACCGCCGGGATGTATTCCTTGGGAATCGCGCCGCCGACGATCTTATTCAAGACCTCGACGCCCTTGCCCTTCTCGTTGGGATAAACCTTGACCAGGGCATGGCCATATTGACCACGTCCACCGGATTGGCGGATAAACTTGCCTTCGCCATCCGCCTGCTTGGTGATGGTTTCGCGATAAGCAATCTGAGGAGCGCCGGTGTTCGCATCAACTTTGAATTCGCGCTTCAGGCGATCAATGATGATTTCCAGGTGCAACTCACCCATGCCCGCAATGATGAGCTGGCTCGTCTCTTCGTTGGTAAAACAGCGGAACGTCGGATCTTCTTCCGCCAGGCGCTGCAAGCCCTCGGACATCTTATCGCGATCGGCCTTGGTCTTCGGTTCGACGGCCATGCTGATGACCGGTTCGGGGAACGTGGGCGGTTCCAGGGTGATGTCGAAATCCTCGTCGCACAGAGTGTCACCCGTGGTAATATTGCGCAGACCGACCAGCGCGGCGATATCGCCCGCATGGACATGATCCACGTCCTTGCGTTCGCTGCCTTGAATGACCATCAGGCGGCTGACCCGCTCGCGTTTGCGCGTGCGCGGATTATAAATGGTATCGCCTTTCTTGAGCTGGCCCGAATAAACGCGGAAAAATACGAGCTTGCCCGCGTAAGGATCCGTCCAGAGTTTGAAAGCGAGCGAGCAAAATTTATTAAAGTCGCTGGCTTCAACCGTAACCTTGTTATCTGTGCCCGGTTCAATACCTTCGGCTGGCGGAATGTCCAACGGACCAGGGAGATAGTCCACCACCGCGTCGATCAAAACTTGCACGGCCTTCTTCTTGAAAGCGGAACCGCACAACACCGGCACCAACTCGATCTTGCAAGTGAGCCGGCGAATGGCCGCCTTGAGCTCCTGCGGTGTAACCGGCTTTTCTTCGAGAACCAGTTCAGCAATGCGATCGTCCTTGTTGGAAACCGCCTCGATCAATTCCGCCAGCGCCATCGCCGCGCGATCCTTGTCCGCCGGGGCGATTTCCTTTACTTCGTAATTAAGGCCCTCGTTGGTAATGTCGCCCGCGCCCCAAACGATCGCCTTCTGATTGACGACGTCAATGACGCCTTCAAAACGTTCTTCCGCGCCGATGGGCAGGAAAATGGGAAAGGCATACGCTTTGAGTTTGTTGCGCATGTCATTGAGCGCATTATCAAAGTTCGCACCGGTGCGGTCCATTTTATTGACGAACGCGATGCGCGGCACCTTGTACTTGGTCGCCTGGCGCCAGACGGTTTCGGATTGCGGCTGCACGCCCGCAACGCCACAGAACACCGCCACCGCGCCGTCCAGCACGCGCATGGAGCGCTCGACTTCCGCGGTAAAATCCACGTGACCCGGAGTGTCAATGATATTGACCCGGTGAGGAATGTTGTTGAACGCCTTATAAATCGCGTCTTCGCCGGGTTTGCCCTGCTTTTGGGTCCAGAAGCAGGTGACTGCCGCGGACGTGATGGTAATACCGCGCTCCCGCTCCTGCTCCATCCAGTCGGTCACGGTATTGCCGTCATCGACGTCGCCAATCTTATGGATCAGGCCGGTGTAAAAGAGGATGCGCTCGGTGGTGGTTGTTTTACCAGCATCGATGTGCGCGGCGATTCCAATGTTGCGCGTGCGTTCCAGCGTGTAAGGCCGGTCCGGCGCATTCACCGTTTTTTGATTGTCAACTGCTGCTTCCATCTAAATTTTAGAGAATAAAAACGCCCCGAGAATTTCGGCCTTCGGGGCGCGCTTGATTGTCGTTTATTTACCAGCGGAAATGCGCAAAGGCCTTGTTGGCCTGCGCCATCTTATGCACCTCATCGCGTTTCCGTATCGCGTTGCCCTGTCCCTGGTAAGCCTCGAGGATTTCCGCCGCCAGCGCTTCCTTCATCGGGATGCCTTTGCGGGCATCGGCAAAATCAACCAGCCAGCGCAACGCCAGCGCGAACTGCCGATCCGGTGTCACTTCCACCGGCACCTGATAGGTGGCGCCCCCAACGCGGCGAGCTTTAACTTCGAGCCTCGGCTTCGCGTTGTCAACTGCCCGCTGAAGAACTTCCAGCGGATTCGACGCCGGGTTTTTGTCGGCAATTTGATTGAAGGCACCGTACACAATTCGCTGGGCGGTGCTCTTCTTGCCGCTGATCATGACCGTGTTAACCAGGCGCGAAACCAGCGTATTGCCGAATTTCGCATCCTTCATTACCGGCCTTCTCGTTGCTTGACGACGTCGTGACATAAACTTCCGTTACTTCTTGGCTTCCGCCCCGGCCGCAGCCTTGGCCGCCTTGGGCCGTTTCACCCCGTATTTCGAACGGCTGACCCGGCGCTTTTCGACCCCGGCCGCATCGAGCGTGCCGCGGACAATATGATAGCGCACCCCGGGCAGGTCCTTAACACGACCGCCGCGAACCAGCACGATCGAGTGTTCCTGGAGGTTATGTCCCTCGTCCGGGATGTAGGCAATGATCTCGAAGCCGTTCGTCAGCCGCACTTTGGCCACCTTGCGCATGGCTGAATTGGGCTTCTTAGGCGTGCGCGTCATCACCTGGATGCACACGCCCCGGCGAAAGGGCGCCACTTCCAAGGCAGGCGACTTGGATTTGCGCTTTAACTTACTGCGGCCCTTGCGGACCAATTGATTGATTGTCGGCATTTCAGCTTAAATTTTGCCCGGTTTCCCGAAAACGGGGAAACGGAGCGCGGATAATATCAAAATAAAACATGGTTGCAACTAGTATTTGGAACTTTTTCGAACTCTAGCCCGCCAGCGGGTTTTCCACCGCCAAAACCGGCTCCGCCTCGGGCTCTTCTTCGATCTCCACCAGCGGTTTGAGTTTGACTTTCCGGTGATAATCGTAGCCCGTCCCCGCCGGAATAATGTGACCCATGATCACGTTTTCCTTGAAGCCGTGGAGATAATCCACCTTCGCCAGCGTCGCCGCTTCGGTCAACACCCGCGTGGTGTCCTGGAAGGACGCCGCGCTCAGGAAGCTTTCCGTTTCCAGCGAAGCTTTCGTGATGCCCAGCAGCACCGGTTGCGCTTCGGCGGGCTTGCCGCCCATCTTCTCGACGCGCGCGTTCTCTTCCTCGAACGCGATCTTGTCCACCTGCTCACCCCACAGGAATGTGGTGTCAGCCGGCTCGACGATGCGCACCTTGCGCAACATCTGGCGGACGATGATCTCGATGTGCTTGTCATTAATGGTCACGCCTTGCAGACGGTAAACCTCCTGCACTTCGTTGACGAGATGTTCCTGCAATTCCTGCGGACCGCAGATGTCCAGGATTTCGTGCGGATCGACCGGCCCTTCGGTCAACTGCTGGCCCTTCTTCACGAAGTCGCCCTTGAACACGATGACGTGCTTGCCAATTGGGATGAGGTGTTCCTCTTCCACGCCGGTTTGCTGGTCCTTGATCAGGATGCAGCGTTTGCCGCGCACGCTCGGACCGAAATCGACAATGCCGTCGATCTTCGAAATTTCCGACGCGTCCTTCGGCCGCCGCGCTTCGAACAACTCCGCCACGCGCGGCAGACCGCCCGTGATGTCCTTGGTCTTCGAGGCTTTGCGCGGCGTCTTGGCCAGCAGTGTGCCGGCAACGATCTTGTCGCCTTCGTTGACGACGATATGAGCGGCACTGGGAATCGGGTAATTCGCGAACACTTCACCCTTGTCGTCGGTGATCAGGATTTGAGGATGCAAGTCTTCCTTATGCTCGATGACCACGATGGCTTCCTGGCCGGTGGTTTCGTCCATCTCCTGCTTCATCGTAACTCCTTCGATGATGTCATGGAACTTCACCTTGCCGGCTTTCTCCGACAGAATCGGGACGTTGTGCGGATCCCATTGCACCAGGGTGTCGCCCTTCTTGACGCGGCCCTTGTCGGGCACCGAGATGACCGAGCCTACCACCACATTATGGGCTTCCAATTCGCGCCCGTCTTCGCCCAATACCGAGAGCGAACCGTTCTTGTTGAGAACAATGTTGTTCCCGTCTTCGAGCGGAACGACGCGCAATTCATTGTAACGAACGACGCCGTCGAATTTCGGCTTGATGATGGGCTGTTTGAACAGTGTGGTTGAGACACCGCCGATATGGAAGGTGCGCATCGTCAACTGCGTCCCTGGTTCACCGATGGACTGCGCGGCGATGATGCCGGTGGCCTCGCCCAATTTGACCAGGCCGCCAGTGGCCAGGTTACGCCCGTAGCACAGAACACAAACCCCGTGCTTGCTCTCGCAGGTCAGCACCGAGCGGATCTTGATCTTCTCGAAGCCGGCGGCGTCGATTTTCTTGGCCTTGATCTCGTCGATTTCCTCATTGGCCTTGACCAATGTCTCCTTCGGATTGGAAGGGTTGGCGATATCGTCGCAGGAGAACCGTCCCACGAGCCGCTCGCTCAGCTTCACCACTTCGTCCTCACCCTCGTAGATCGCCTGCACCCAGATGCCGTTCGTCGTGCCGCAATCGCGATCCCGGATGATCACATCCTGCGCCACGTCCACCAACTTGCGGGTCATGTAGCCGGAGTCAGCCGTCTTGAGCGCGGTGTCAGCGAGACCTTTGCGGGCGCCGTGGGTCGAGATGAAGTACTCGAGCACGGTCAACCCTTCGCGGAAGTTCGACAGAATCGGTTTTTCGATGATGTCGCCGGAAGGCTTGGCCATCAAACCGCGGACACCGGCCAACTGGCGCACCTGCTGGCGATTGCCGCGCGCGCCCGAATCCACCATCAGCGACACCGGGTTGTATTCCTGCTTGCCCTGGTTGTGTTCCAGGGTGCGCAGCATGACGTTCGCAATCTGGTCCGTGCAATGCGTCCAGATATCGACGATTTTGTTGTAGCGCTCGCCTGGCGTGATGACGCCCTTGCGATATTGCTTCTCGACGTCCGCAATCTGTTTCTGCGCCGCCTGGATTTCCTGGCTCTTTTCCTTGGGAATGATCATGTCATCGATGCCGATGGACACACCCGCGCGGGTGGCCTCGCGGAAGCCCAGTTCCTTGAGCTTGTCCAGCATCGTGACGGTCTTTTCGTGGCCGCAAATCTTGTAGCACTTCCAGATGAGGTCGCCGAGCTGGGATTTGCCAACAACTTTGTTCGGGAAGCCCATCTCGGGCGGCCAGATTTCGCTGAAGATCACGCGGCCGACGGTGGTTTCGATCGCCTTCTTGTCCGGATCACCGAATTCGGTCTTCGTGCCGAAATCCGGATTCGCCAGCTTGATGCGCTCGTGCGTGGTGACCGCGCCATCGTGATACGCGAAGATCACTTCGCTCTTCGAACCAAACAATTTCATCGAGCCGTTTGACGTCGCGTTGGCGCGCGGCTCCGCGGTGACGTAATAGCAACCCAGCGTGATGTCCTGCGTGGGCGTGATGATCGGCTTGCCGCTCGAAGGGCTGAAGATGTTGTTGGGCGCCATCATCAGCATGCGCGCTTCCATCTGCGCCTCGACCGACAGCGGCACGTGCACTGCCATCTGGTCGCCGTCGAAGTCCGCATTATACGCAGTACAAACGAGCGGGTGAATGCGGATGGCTTCGCCTTCGATCAGGATGGGCTCGAAAGCCTGCACCGAGAGACGGTGAAGCGTCGGCGCGCGGTTGAGCAGCACCGAATGGCCCTTGGTGACTTCTTCCAGGATGTCCCAGACTTCCGTGGTCTGGCGTTCGATCATTTTCTTGGCCGACCGGACGGTATGGACGTAGCCGAGTTCCTTGAGCCGGCGGATGATGAACGGCTCGAACAGCACGAGCGCCATCTTCTTGGGCAGACCGCATTGGTGCAGCTTGAGTTCGGGCCCGATCACGATCACGGAACGGCCCGAGTAATCGACGCGCTTGCCGAGCAGGTTCTGGCGGAAACGTCCGCTCTTGCCCTTGAGCATGTCGCTGAGCGACTTGAGGGAACGATTTCCCGCGCCGGTAACGGCGCGGCCATGGCGGCCGTTGTCGAACAGCGCGTCCACGGCTTCCTGCAACATGCGTTTCTCGTTGCGGATGATGACTTCGGGCGTCTTGAGCTGGAGCAGGTTTTTCAACCGGTTATTCCGGTTGATCACGCGCCGATACAAGTCATTCAGGTCCGAGGTGGCGAACCGTCCGCCTTCGAGCGGCACGAGCGGGCGCAGGTCGGGCGGAATAACCGGCAGCACCGTGAGAATCATCCACTCCGGACGGCTTTTCGAGGAAAGCAGGCCTTGGAGCAGCTTGATGCGCTTGGCGATCTTCTTGCGGATCTGCTTGCTCTTGGTTTCGGTCATGCCGACCTGGAGCGCCTCAATCTGCTTCGCCAAATCAACGCGCATCATGGCTTCGCGCACGGCTTCCGCACCCATCTTGGCGACGAATGCATCCGCGCCGTAAGTCTCGCGGGCTTCGCGATACTCGTGCTCGCTTAAAAGCTGGTTCGGCTTGAGGGGCGTCGAACCGGGATCGATCACCATGTAATCCTCGTAGTAAATGACGCGCTCCAAATTGCGCGCGGTCATGTCGAGAACGAGGCCGATGCGGGCAGGCATGCACTTGAAAAACCAGATGTGCGAAACCGGCACCGCCAGTTCGATGTGGCCCATGCGTTCGCGCCGCACTCGCGCCAGCGTCACTTCGACGCCGCAACGGTCGCAGACGACCCCACGATGCTTGATGCGTTTATACTTCCCGCAGGAACATTCCCAGTCCTTGACGGGACCGAAAATGCGTTCGCAGAACAAGCCGCCTTTTTCCGGCTTGAACGTGCGATAATTGATGGTCTCGGGGTTTTTCACTTCCCCCTTGGACCAGGACCGAATGGCTTCGGGCGACGCGACCGAAATCGCGACGTACTCCACCTGGTTGACCTTGTCCAGACCCAGTAACTCGCGGGCGCTTTCTTTGGTGCTAATCATACTAGTCTTATTTGTGGCGAGCGGTCTCGCCCTGAATTTATGTCGTTAATTGCTTGCTTTGCTTAACCGGCTGTCAACGCATGCGGTTCGACCGGCTGGTCCAAAGGATTGGAATAGCCGACCTTCACATCGAGGCCGAGTGATTGCATTTCCTTCACCAGCACATTGAAGGATTCCGGCACGCCAGCCTCCAGGCTGTTGTCACCCTTGACGATGCTCTCGTAGATTCGGGTGCGGCCCTGCACGTCGTCGGACTTGACCGTGAGGAGTTCCTGCAACGTGTACGCCGCGCCATAGGCTTCCATGGCCCAAACCTCCATCTCGCCGAACCGCTGGCCGCCGTACTGCGCCTTGCCGCCCAACGCTTGCTGGGTGACGAGGGAGTAAGGACCAACTGCGCGGGCATGGATCTTGTCGGCCACAAGATGGCCGAGTTTCATCATGTAAATATAGCCGACGACAATCTCCTGGTCGAATGCCTGTCCGGTGCGGCCGTCGACCAACTTGATCTTGGCGTGCTCCGGCAACCCGGCCTGCTTGAGATAGCCGCGGATTTCCTTTTCCTTGATGCCGTCGAATACCGGCGTCGCGAACTTCAAGCCGAGCAACTTGGCAGCCCAGCCCAAGTGCGTTTCGAGCACCTGCCCGACGTTCATGCGCGAAGGCACGCCCAGCGGGTTCAGCACGATGTCCACCGGCGTTCCGTCCTCGAGGAACGGCATGTCTTCTTCGGCGACGATCTTGGCGACCACACCCTTGTTTCCGTGGCGGCCCGCCATCTTGTCACCGACCGAGAGCTTGCGCTTGGAGGCGATGTAAACCTTCACCGACTTGATAATGCCGGTATCGACGGTGTCACCGGCCTCGGCGCGCTCGATTTCCTCGTCGTACGCCATTTGCAGGTCGTCGAACTTCTTTTTAAAGGTGCCGATGATCTCGTTGATCTTGTTGCGAATCGGCGAAGGATCGATTTCGATGCGGTCATAGACCGTCGCCAGCTTGCGCAAGAGCGTCTTGGTGATCTTGCGGTTGGCGGGAATGATGATCTCGCCGGTTTCCGAATTGACGACATCGAGCGGAATTTTTTCACCGAGCAGGATGTTGCTCAGCGCCTCGGTCAGTTGATCGCGCAACTCCTCGGTCTTTTTCCGATGTTCCTCTTCGACTTCCTTCGAATGCCGTTTTTCTTCCGTCGCCGCCGCCTTGGAACTCGCGTCGGCTTCCTTCTTGGCGGAAACCTTCACGTCCATGACGATGCCGTAAGTGCCGGAAGGCACCTTCAGCGAAGTGTCTTTCACGTCCGCGGCCTTTTCACCGAAAATGGCCCGCAGCAATCGTTCTTCGGGCGCGAGTTCGGTCTCGCTCTTGGGCGTAATTTTGCCCACGAGAATATCGCCCGGCTTGACTTCGGCCCCGACGCGAATGACGCCGTCCGGTCCGAGGTTTTTCAACGCCTCGTCGCCGAGGTTGGGAATGTCCCGCGTAATTTCTTCGGGACCAAGTTTCGTATCGCGGGCGCCAACTTCAAACTCATCGATATGAATTGAAGTGAAGATGTCGTCCTTGACGATCCGCTCGCTGATGAGAATGGCGTCTTCGAAGTTATAGCCGTTCCAGGGCATGAAGGCGCAAAGAACGTTGCGGCCCAGCGCCAGTTCTCCACCCTGGGTGCAGGGACCGTCGGCGATGACCTGCCCCTTCTTCACCGTTTCGCCCTTGCTGACCAGGATTTTCTGGTTGATGCAAGTGGCGGCATTGGAGCGCATGAATTTGCGGATTTGATAGACGTAAATCCCATGCTCGGGGCTGTGCTTCAGCTTCTTCTTGGAGTCCGGCATCTTGCCGTCGGGCGTGATGACGATCTGGTTGCCGAGCACCGAGGCGACCTTGCCGGCTTCCTCGGCCACGATGACCGCGCGCGAATCGCGGGCCACGCGATCCTCAAGACCGGTCGCCACGAGGGGCGCTTCGGTCACCAGCAGCGGCACCGCCTGGCGTTGCATGTTCGAACCCATCAACGCGCGGTTCGCGTCGTCATGTTCGAGGAACGGAATGAGGCTCGCCGCCACGGAGACAAGCTGCTTGGGCGAGACATCCATGTAATCCACGCGCGCCGGTTCGACATCGATGAAATCGCCCTTGCCGCGGCACATGACGCGATCGCCGGCGAAATGGCCTTTGTCGTCGATGGCCGCGTTGGCCTGCGCGATGACGAAGGTTTCCTCGCGATCAGCGGTGAGATAATCGATATGGTCGCGCACGCGGCCATTTTCGACTTTGCGATATGGCGTTTCGAGGAAGCCGAAATCGTTGATGCGCGCAAAAGTGGCGAGCGACGCGATCAACCCAATGTTCGGGCCTTCCGGCGTTTCGACCGGGCAGATGCGCCCGTAATGGGACGGATGGACGTCGCGGACTTCGAACCCGGCGCGGTCGCGCGAGAGCCCGCCTGGCCCGAGGGCCGAAAGGCGGCGCTTGTGGGTCAGTTCCGCCAGCGGATTGATCTGGTCCATGAACTGCGAGAGTTGGCTGCGGCCGAAGAAATCACGGATGACCGCCGAAAGCGCCTTGGGATTGATGAGCTTTTGGGGCGCCATGCTTTCCATGCCCTGATCGAACAGCGTCATGCGCTCCTTGACCAGGCGTTCGGTGCGGGCCAGGCCAACACGGCACTGATTGGCGAGCAATTCGCCCACCGTACGGACGCGGCGGCTGCCCAAGTGATCGATGTCGTCCAAGCTGCCTTCACCCTTCTTCAGGCGCAGCAGATACTTGGTCGCAGCGACGAGGTCTTCCTTGGTCAGGATGCGGGAGTCGCCGCCCTTGATGCCGAGCTTCTGGTTGATCTTGTAACGGCCCACGCGGCCCAGGTCATAACGCTTCGGATCGAAGAACAGGCGTTTGATCAACGCGCGCGCATTGGCTGCGGTCGGCGGATCGCCCGGGCGCAACCGGCGATAAATATCCTTGAGCGCCTCTTCTTCGTTCTTGGCGGGATCCTTCTTCATGCATTTGATGATGATCCCTTCGTCGGCGGTGGTATCCACCACGCGAATCTTGGTGATGCCCACTTCGGCAATTTGACGCACCACAGCCTTGGAGAGCGGCTCGAAAGCGCGCGCGACAACAATGCCTTTGTCGGCATCCATGGCGTCCTCAATGAGGACTTTGTTCTGCAAGTCCTCGAGCTTCTCGGCCTCTTTGACGCTCAGGTCTTCGATGTCGTAGAACAGCTTGAGAATGTCCGCGTCCGAGCCGTAACCGAGGGCGCGGAAGAAAGTGGTGGTCAAAAATTTGCGGCGGCGTTTTTTGCGGTCGAGATAAACGTAAAGCAAATCGCTGGTGTCAAACTGCGCTTCGTACCAGGAACCGCGGTCAGGAATGATGCGGAACGAAAATAGCTCCTTGCCATTGGGATGAATGGTTTTCTCAAACGCGAGGCCGGGCGACCGATGCAACTGGCTGACAATCACGCGCTCGGCGCCGTTGATGACGAACGTGCCCTGGGGGGTCATGAGCGGCAACTCGCCCATGAAAACTTTTTCTTCCTTGGTGGATTTTTCTTCCTTGAGCTGGAAGGTGACGTAGAGCGGAGCGCCAAAGGTCAGGCCCTCGCGCAGGCATTCCAGCCAGTCGAGCTTTGGCTCGCCAATTTCATAGGAGTGAAAGTCCAGTTCGCTCTTGCCATCATAGCTGGCAATGGGAAAGACTTCCTTGAACACCGCCTGGAGTCCGAGGACTTTGCGCTTGGATTGCGCGACATCGGCCTGCAGGAACTCGACATACGAATTGGTTTGCAATTCGATCAGGTTCTGCGGGGCGATGATTTCTTTAATCTTCCCGAAGTTAATGCGTTCAGTTGATCGCGATGGCATTTGGACCTTTAATCATGGCCCGGCGGCTCCGCCAGGCCTTTTGTTTTCATTAAACGACACAAGGCAAGTGCCCTGTGTTCAACAGGAAACTTGCCGGACAACAGCCGCTTAATGCGGCTTTGTTAATTTCAATTCTTTTAATCTGCTTCTTCCGTTCCAGTTTGCAAGTGGCACTCGCAAACCGGTGACGGCAAGCGAATCCGGGTGGTGGAACCCTCCCACCACCCGGGGGTAAAACCCTCTGGTTACTTGACTTCGACTTTTGCGCCGGCTTCTTCCAGCTTCTTCTTGGCGGTGTCCGCCTCCGCCTTGGGAGCGCCTTCGAGCACGGGCTTGGGAGCGCCTTCCACCAGCGCCTTGGCTTCGGCCAAGCCGAGGCCGGCCTTCACTTCACGAACGGCCTTGATGACCGCAATCTTCTTGTCCGCGGGGACCGACGCCAAAATCACGTCAAAAGCGGTCTTGGCTTCAGCCGGAGCGGCCCCCGGAGCCCCGGAGACAGCGGCGCCAGCAGGTCCGGTGACAGCGACGGGAGCGGCTGCGGTCACACCCCAGGCGGCTTCCAGTTGTTTCACCAGTTCTGCGGTTTCGATGACCGTTAATTTGCTCAGTTGATCTACGATGGATGCTAATTCTGCCATGTTACCTTTCAGTCTCGTCGCCATCCGCGGCCACGGATGCTTTAAGCCTGCGGCCTGCAAGCCGACGATTTACTATTTTTATGTTTGTTTGTTTTCCGCTCCCGTTCGCTTAAAACGGGACCGAAACCGTTCGGACTCTCACCGGCCCACCCAAGGACCAGCTCGAAATCATTATGCGCCTTTGTCCACGCGCGCTTGCAACACCCGCGCCAACTGGCTGCCCGGCGTGTTGAGCAGCGCAACGAGTTTGGTGGCCGGCGCCTTGAGCAGACCCAGGAGCTTGCTCCGCAGCACGTCGATGGACGGCAAATCCGCCAAGGCAAGAAGGTCTGACGCTTCCAGGCGGTTATTGTTCAAATAACCGAACTGAATTTTCAGCTTGTCGAACTCGGCGTTGAAATTTTTGACGACCTTGGCCGCGGCCGAAACATCCCGCTGCCCGGTCACGACCGCCAATTGGCCGGTCAAAGCGCCATTCAAATCCGGCACTCCCGCTTCCTTCGCAGCCATCCGGAAGGTCGAGTTCTTGACGACATGGATCTCCGCTCCGGCCTTGTTCAACCGTTTGCGCAAGTCCGTGATGGGACCGACTTTCAACCCTTTGTAATTCACCACGATGAAAAAGGGCGAGGCATTCAGCCGGCCGACGTATTCTTTGCTTAGATTCTGTTTTTCCGCACGCATGGTATCTCGAAATTTAAAACTTAAGGATTAAGCGGCTGCCAGGAACTCGCGCACATCAATCCGCACGGGCGGACTCATGGTCGCCGATAAAGTGCAACTCTGCAAATAGGAGCCTTTGACGCTCGCCGGGCGCGCCTTGGCCACCGCTTCAATCACCGCGCGGGCGTTCTCCGCGATTTGGGCGGGCGTAAACGAGGCCTTGCCCACCGGCACATGCACGTTGCCGGCCTTGTCCAGCTTGAATTCAACCCGGCCCGCTTTGACTTCTTTCACGGCCCGAGCCGTGTCGTCCGTGACCGTGCCGGTCTTGGGATTGGGCATCAAGCCGCGGGGGCCGAGCACCTTGCCGAGCTTGCGTACTTCCACCATTGCTTCCGGAGTGGCAATGGCGACGTCGAAATCCGACCAGCCTTCGACGCACTTTTTGATCATGTCTTCGAAACCAACATATTCCGCGCCTGCCGCCCGCGCGGCATCCGCCGCCTGACCGTCCCGGGTGAACACGAGCACTTTCACGGTCTTGCCGCTGCCGTGGGGCAACGGAACCGTGCCGCGGACCATCTGGTCTGATTGCTTGGGATCCACGCCCAGTTTGAAAGCGACTTCAACTGTTTCGTTGAACTTGGCCTTGGGGAACTTGGCCAGCACTTCGACCGCGCTCTTCAGCGGGTAAAAGGTCTTTCCATCAACCTGTTCCAGCGCCTTGCGGTATCTTTTACTTGGTTTCTTTGGCATTCAGTTTAATTGCGGTGCAAACGAGTTTATGGCTCTCCCGCGGTTTTGGTTAATTAGCCAGTGACGTCGATGCCCATGCTGCGGGCGGTCCCGGCCACGATTCGGAACCCGGCTTCATCCGAAGTCGCGTTCAAATCCTTCATTTTCAACTTAACGATGTCCAACACCTGCTTGCGCGTCACCTTGCCGACCTTTTCCTTGTTGGGGGTCTTCGAGCCCGAGGTGATGCCGGCGGCTTTCTTGAGCAGCACGGACGCGGGCGGCGACTTGGTGATGAACGTGAACGATTTATCCTGGTAAACCGTAATCACCACGGGAATCACGAGACCCGTATCGGCCTTGGTCGCCGCGTTAAATTCCTTGCAGAAGGCCATGATGTTCACGCCGTGCTGGCCCAATGCGGGGCCGACGGGCGGCGCGGGATTCGCCTGGCCGGCGGGAATTTGCAATTTGATCGATCCGGTAATCTTCTTCGCCATAAAATCTCAATTAAGCTTTCTCAACCTGCCAATATTCCAACTCGACCGGGGTATTCCGGCCGAAAATATTGACCGTCACCTTCAGTTTGCCGCGGTCGGGCTCGATTTCCTCGATCACGCCGCTGAAGTTCAGGAACGGACCATTGTTGATCTTGATGGTCTCGCCCACTTCGAAATTGACCTTGGGCTTCTCGCGCTCTTCGGAGTCCGAAATCTGGGCCTTGATCGACTCGACTTCCTCCGCCGGCGTCGGCATGGGCGGATCGCCCACAAACCCGATGACGCCCTGGGTGTCCTTGATGAAATACCACGGTTTCTCGATGATCCGCTTGTTTTCATCCAGCAACGCCATATCCACAAACACGTATCCAGGCCACAACTTGCGCGTCGAGACAGTCTTCTTCTGGTTGCGGACCTCGACGACCTTTTCCATGGGCACGAGGACCTCATGGATGTACTCGCCCATTTCTTCGGCTTTGATCCGCTTCTCAATGCTTTCCTTGACCTTTTGTTCCTGGCCGGAAAGCGTATGAATGACAAACCACTGGCTTTGCATGCTATGACCTAAAATAAATTCATTTGCCTGGCGTGATGAGGTTCACCAAAAAGAGGAAACTCGCATCCGCCAGAACCGTAAACCCGCCCAGCAATAAAATGGAAATGAGCACGACTATCGTTGAACCTTTGAGTTCAGCCCACGTCGGCCAGGCGCATTTTTCCATTTCCGCCCAGGTTTCGCGGACGTAGTTCGACAGCCGCATCAGGTGGCCCTGCCGCCAAAGGACGACAAAGACCACCGCTGCCAGCACGATCCCGATATATAAACGATAGTTACTCACGATACTTAACTTGCTTTCAAACCTGGCGGAGGGGGAGGGATTCGAACCCCCGAAGGCTGTTAGGCCTTAACGGTTTTCAAGACCGCCGCAATCGACCACTCTGCCACCCCTCCGGCATCCAGTCCAGGTTTGGCAGGGCGGGAGGGACTCGAACCCCCAACCGACGGTTTTGGAGACCGCTACTCTACCAATTGAGCTACCGCCCTACCTGCCCCGAAACCTGCGGGGCCGTTGTTGAGTGGCTATCCCATCATCAGGCTAAAAAACGGAGGCGGGAGTCTTCCCCCGCACTCCATAAATTTCCATCGGTTTCGATCAGGAAACCACTTCGCTCACGCGACCGGCGCCAATAGTGCGGCCGCCTTCGCGAATCGCGAACCGTTGCCCCTTTTCCATGGCTACCGTCGAGATCAGCTCGACATCGACGGAGACATTGTCGCCCGGCATCACCATTTCCACGCCCTGCGGCAAGGTCACATTGCCCGTGACATCGCTGGTGCGGAAGTAGAACTGGGGACGATACTTGTTGAAGAACGGAGTATGACGTCCGCCCTCTTCCTTCGAGAGCACGTACACCTCGGCCTTAAATTTCGTGTGCGGTGTGATGGAACCGGGTTTGGCCAGGACCATGCCGCGCTCAACTTCTTCCTTCTTGGTGCCGCGCAGCAGCACGCCCACGTTGTCGCCCGCGCTGGCTTTGTCGAGCAGCTTGCGGAACATTTCGATGTCGGTCGCCGTTGTCTTACGGGTGTCACCCAAGCCGACAATTTCCACTTCAGACATGCGGTTCAACTCGCCGCGTTCCACACGACCGGTCACGACCGTGCCGCGACCTTCAATGTTGAACACGTCCTCGATGCACATCAGGAACGGCTTGTCCACTTCGCGAGTCGGCAGCGGAATGAACGAGTCAATGGCCGTGAGCAGATCCTGAATGGCTTTTTCGCCTTCCGGCTTGCCAGCCATGGCGGCCGTCGCGCTGCCGCGAATAATGGGCGTCTTGTCGCCCGGGAACTGGTATTTGTTCAGCAAATCGCGGATTTCCATCTCAACGAGATCGAGCAATTCCGGATCATCCACCAAATCAACCTTGTTCAGGAACACCACAATCGCGGGCACGCCGACCTGGCGGGCCAACAGAATGTGCTCGCGGGTCTGAGGCATCGGGCCGTCCGCCGCGCTGACCACCAGGATTGCGCCATCCATCTGGGCGGCGCCGGTGATCATGTTCTTGACGTAGTCCGCGTGACCGGGGCAATCCACGTGGGCATAATGCCGGGTGTTGCTCTCGTATTCCACGTGCGATACTGCAATCGTGACCGTCTTGGTTTCGTCACGGACCGTGCCACCTTTGGTGATTTCGGCATAGGAGATCTTTGGCGCCAGACCCTTGCGGTTCTGCACCTCGACGATTGCCGCGGTCAGGGTGGATTTGCCGTGGTCAACGTGACCGATGGTTCCAACGTTGACGTGCGGTTTCGTTCTTTGAAAATTTTCTTTTGCCATTACGCTTTCTCCTAGTGTGTTGGTTATTAATTGCTGCTTACGTGTTTCTTATTTTTTCGCCGCAAACTTCTATTTTCGTTTAAAATGGAGCCCATGATCAGGATTGAACTGATGACCTCGTCCTTACCAAGGACGTGCTCTGCCAACTGAGCTACATGGGCATAGCCAATTTCTATAATCCTGACACGCCAAAACGACAAAAACCCATTACCCCTTGCATTTTCCTCGAAAATCGCACAGGGGCTATGATTTCTGTCTATTTACGGCCCAAATGACTGATAACGAAATTACGCGGAACCCAAAAACGTGTCAATAGGTTTTTTTACCAATCCGCAATAACTTTGTATCCGGTAGGGAATTCAGGCCTGATGCCTTGAAAACCTCCGTTCATTCCCCTCTCCCGCTCCGCATTCATATATACTCCTCTGGACCAGACCCAGACCTGTCCCAAGCCATTTTTTTTAATTCTACCTCTCGCCTGTGGGTTTGCCTTATGCCCCAGGTTTAATCCCATCACTTTAACGTTAAACCTCATTAACTCGGCCCCAAAAGGCACCGTCCAGCTGCTTTCCAAGCCCAAATTCCGGTAACAGGAGGCTATCTTCCGAAATCGGGTTCCAGCAGAGGCGCAGAGTGCGGAATTATTTTCCGGCCCCCTCCACATCGTTCGCGCCTCTGCGGGAAAATTCCGAGTAATTGGCTACCTCAACGTCAGCCCACTCCACACGAAACCCTGGGAACATTTAATGGATTGCATCAACCGCCTGGGATGCCTAGTTTTGCGGCACAGAACGAACCAACTAAAACCATGAAAAAACTCGCATTCTCGAGAACCTTGGTAATTCCCGCCTTGTTCTTCTGCACGCTGGCCACAAGCCAACTCCAGGCCGCCGACTCCAATTGGTATTTGAAAGCGGATGTCGGACCTTCATTCGCAAACAATTTGAACACCACGACCAGTTTTTTTGGCGCCAATCCGACGACCACCCATCTCTCGTTCAAGACCGGTGTGCGACTGGACCTTGACGGCGGGTACCAATTCGATGACTCGTGGGCGGTGGGAATGGAAGTGGGTTACATCTACAACGCCGTTGATTTTTCGAATTCCACCCAGACGGGAGCGCGGAGCCTTTACCAGGTCCCGATTCTGGTCAATGGGACTTACACGCTGCCGGTGAACTGGCGGGTGAAGCCATACGTCGGCCTGGGCCTGGGTGGAATCGTGTCCGGCTTGAATGACCTGCACGACATAAACGGCGCCGGGCAATTTGTCGCTGGCGTGAAATACAGCCTCAACCCGCGAATCGATTTGGGCCTCGCCTACAAACTGCTCGCCACCACCAAGCACGATTGGAACGACATCTTTGGCACAACCCAGGCCAACCGAACCATTGACAATTCCATCCTCGCGACCGTCACGTTCAAATTCTGACCTCGAGGGCTGGCCCGGAACACGTTGGCATTTTGGAGTGCGGTGGCAAAGCGAAGCGGCCACACCGCTTTTACACGTACGAAACGGGTTCGAACGTAGCGACGCTTTCGTCTCGCCCGCCAGACCTGTCCTACCTGTCAGATCCGTCTGACTCTCCTTTCGCGCTCGTCCGATGCAACCGCCACACCACGATTGTCTGCCGCCCAAATTCCTGCCATCATGAATCCCGAGATTGGAAACAACCGATGGCCCATCAACCGAACAACATCTTCGCCGGAACCCAGGTCGTTTCGCTCGTGGAAGGTGCGCGGGCCTAAAGTATGACAAAGTCTCATTCGGGCAAATCGGTTCGCGTTGCAGCAGGATCATCTGATCCCGTATCCCTATCTCTTCGGGAAGCCCGGACAATTTCCCTTCGTTCTCAAGGACTGGCCGATAAAACTGCGCCGTTTGGGTCGGGAAAATTGGCTGTGCTGGCAGCGATTGAGCATCTGGGCTATGTCCAAGTGGACACTGTGAGCGTGATCCAACGAGCGCATCATCATGTGATCTGGTCGCGCGTTCCGGATTATCAACCGGAGATGCTTCACGAACTGCAAAGTCCCGATGCTGCGGTTTTTGAATACTGGAATCACGCCTCTTCGTATTTGCCCACCAAAGACTACAGGTTTTCGCTTCCCCTGATGCGCAAGCATCGGAGCGAGTTGCATTGGTTTGATGATACACCCGAGCTTCGAGCCTCCATGCGGCGCATGCTGAGTCTTGTCCGGAAGCGTGGCCCGCTGATGATCAGCGATGTGGAATCAAAGGCCAGGGTTCAGCAATGGGGCGAGGAATCAGTTGGTAAAATCGAAAGACGCGCGCTTCACGAACTCTGGATGCAAGGCGAGATAATGATTCGTAGTCGAAGGGGGTTTCAAAAGGTTTTCGATCTCTCCAATCGTGTTTTGCCATCAAACACTGCACTGAATTTCCCCGGCAAGCGCGAATCTGCCGAATTTCACGTTCGGCGAGCCCTGCGGGCGTTGGGCGTGGCGCGCACTCAGGAACTCCATTACCTGCAAGACGCCGACCGCGCCGACCTGGTCAAGAACGGGCTGTCCAGCCTCATCAAGTCTGGTGAAGTGGTCGAGTGCCGGGTGAATGAGTTTCCCAAGGTCGCCGTCTTTGTGCTTAAAGAAGCTTTGGATCTCACCTGGCCGTTAAGAGAAAACGTCATGCGCTTTCTTTCCCCTTTCGATAATCTAACGATCCAGCGCAAACGTTTGAAGTGGCTCTTCGATTTTGATTACACCGTTGAAATCTACATGCCGGCCGGGAAGCGCAAATATGGCTACTTCGCTCTTCCGATTCTCTGGGGCGACCGCCTCATCGGCCGGCTGGACGCCAAGGCAAACCGCCCCGACCGGCGACTTGTGGTCAATAATCTTGTATTCGAACCAAACATTGCGGTGACGGAGCCTCTTAAGCCTGCACTGTTGGAAGCGCTGAAAGATTTCACTCGCTTTCAAAATTGCGACGAATGGAAGATTTTACGCGTCGAGCCAAAGCCATTCCGAAATCTCTTGAACAAAAAATCCTCGTCCTCGCTCCGTCCGACTCACTGAGATTCTTTTGCCGCTGCATGCCTGAGCGCCGTCACCGACAACTCTCGCGAAAAGATTGTGTGCCGCACAAATTACTGGCACCGTCGCTCGAGTTAATTTCCTGCCCAGGCGCAGCCCCGCTTCTGACTTTGCGGGGGAAGGTTGGTCCCTTACAATGAGTCTCATGAGCGGCGAACGAACATTTCGGCTGGGTGTGCTGGGTTCCGGCAAGGGATCGAATTTTGTGGCGATTGCGGACGCTTGTTCGGCGGGCACGGTGCCGGCTGAGGTGGCGGTCGTGCTCAGCGACGTCGAGAACGCGCTCATTCTGGAACGGGCGCGGGAACGCGGGTTGTCGGCGCGGTTCATCCCGCCCGGGAAGTTTCGGACCAAGCTGGATGAAACGGCGGAGGCGGCATACATCGCGGCTTTGCGCGAGGCGCGGGTGGATTTGGTGGTACTGGCGGGGTTCATGCGAATTTTGAAGGGCGAATTCCTGCGCACGTTCGCGCAACGGGTCGTGAACATTCATCCGGCTTTGTTGCCATCGTTTCCCGGGTTGGAAGCCTGGAAACAGGCCCTGGACTACGGGGTCAAGGTCACTGGTGTGACGGTCCATTTTGTGGACCAGGGAATTGATACGGGGCCAATCCTGGCGCAGCAAACGGTGCCGGTGCTCGCGGGTGACACGCCGGCGACGCTGCACGCGCGCATTCAGGAGGCGGAGCGGGCGTTGTATCCGGCGGCGATTGCGGCGCTGGCGCGCGGGGACGTGAAGGTGCAGGGAAGGCAGACGGTTTGGGAAACACCAAGTTCCAAGCTCCAAGCTCCAAACACCAGATAAGCACCAAGTTTCAAACTCCAAGCCTGGGTGAGCGTCCATCCAGTTTAGAGCTTGGAATTGGATGTTTTCCTTTAAGGTTGCCTGTTGGCTTAAAAGGTTGCACAATGGGTGGCGATGCAGCAGTCACAGAACTCCGAACCGGGCGCTGTACCGCCGTCTGCACCGATTCCGCCGATTGCGTATCCTGCGGGGGATCCTCGGTCGGTGGTTTATTACGTGGAGACATTTCTGAGCATCGTCGAGGGAGGCATCACGGGCCAGGTCTTTGCGTTCTGGACCGGAGTGATCCGCACGGAATTGAAGAGCATCACGGACGAGAGCGTTCGCGCCGAGGCGATGCGCCTGCTTCAGGAGGTGGACAAGGTCGGCGCATGGTTCGCGCACGAAGCCCAGCGGCCCGGGGAAGTTTTGCCGCTGATCCTGTCACCCATCCGCAAGTTGATGGAATACCTCAAGCAAGCCGGCCAACCTGCCTCACCCGGAGCGGCGTTGACTGTGGCCGGCACGGCCCATCCGAGCGCTGCCTTGCCCACCCAGTCGCCACCGCCATCGGTGGATGGCACACGCAGCAGCTTGCGATAGTCAATCACTCCTCGGGGCCACGGCCATGATCTCCCGCTTGACCGGCGAAGCCACCTTCTTTGACCTCAAAGTAGCTCCTCAAAAAGTCGTGCCTTCACCGGTCGGGTGCCGATCCCGCGACCTTTCGGCGAAAGAATGGCGCTGGCATCAGCTTGGTATTTACCGCGCGGATCACGGCAAGTTCGAAGTCGAAGCCCTGACGGACAAGGACGATCGCGTTCAAATCCTGCTGCTGGCGCACTCCCATCCATCCTACAAGCCGAACACTCCCGGCGACAGCGAACGCCGCGCCTTCCACGAAGGCGTCATCAGCACCGACCTCGCCGGTCAGCATGAATTTTCGTGGGGCGAAGTCCTTTGCCGCCTCAACGCCACGGAGAACAAGGATTGGCTTGTGATTGCTTACACTCGGGGACCGCACGTCCCCGGCCAGACCCCTGAAGTGCTGCTTCGTCTTTATGCTCGCGAGCCTGAACCTTGCGACAACTGACGGCATTTGTGGGTTGCGCTTGCGGATTTACTGAGGTATGACGAATTTCCTCTTTTGCTCCTTGACGCCAGGGCGGAGAAAGCGTAGTCAATCCGTCCGGTCAACCTCCGGCACTTGACATTCCCCGTCGGGGTTTTGATATTGCTGAGTCCGTGGCCGGTTCAAATCGGGTTGCCTCGGTAGCTCAGTTGGTAGAGCAGTTGACTCTTAATCAATTGGTCCTAGGTTCGAGTCCTAGCCGGGGCACCACTTTTCCTGAGGAAAATGAGCAAACTGGAGTGGCCCCCAAAGATTCCCCAACATTCCGGGGGGCGTTACAATCCGAAAGTGAGCAGAAAGTGAACTTCCCGAAGCGGCTCGGCCAGCCACAGCCGTACCGGCTCTACTGGCGGGCGCCGGGTTGACGGCAAGCCGCGCAGTCGGTTCAAGGACTTCTCCACATACTCGGCGGCGAAGAAGGAAGGCGACAAGTTGGCTGCCAACCTCGCAAAGGGAACTCAAGCTGCGGCGCTGTCTCCGGAGCAGGCCAGCGACGCCTTGGCCGCGCTCCAGCGGCTGCAACGCTTCTACGAGGCTACCGGCAGGAGGGTTACGCTGCTCGCGGGCATCTTCAAAAGCTGCGGGAGCCGCGAACGTCATCCAGCTCAAGGCTGAGCAAGCGCCACAGTAGCCCCCCACCATCCGTCCGCTGGCGCGGGGGTGGAGCGGCTGGATTATCTCAGTATTACGGTTGCCGGGCGCGCCCTTTTCCTTTGCCCGCCCTTGGGAGTTCCAACGCGCCCAACCCCGTAGCGTGCGAATACGACCCTTTAAAAACGCGCGCACCGGTCCCGCCAGGCTGCGCTGGAACCGCCTTGATCTGGCCTTGACCCGCCCCCGTCTGTCATAAGTGAGGGGATTGCGACGTCAAAAATATTTGTCACCGTTTCGCAACTGGTCGCATCTACTTGATAGCTGCTAATGTTGTTTGCGGCGACCGAAAATGAATACTCAAAGGCTTGAACACGATGCGCGAAGCCAGTCGGTACCAGACGCGGAACTAGCGCGCGCGGCCCAGCGTGGTGACAAGCGAGCATTCGTTGAGATCGTGGCACGGCACCAGGCCATGGTATGTGGAATCGCTTTGGGAATCCTGGCTGACTTCGCCGCGAGCGAGGACGTTGGCCAGGAGGCGTTTTTAACCGCTTGGCGTAAAATTCATGAATTAAGGGAACCAGCCCGGCTGAGGGCATGGCTTGCTCAAATTGCGCGCAATGCCGCTTTGGGGCACCGTCGCTCAAGCAAACCGCATGATCCGCTGGATGAAGGACTCGAACTCTCAGATGGGTCTCCCACTCCAAGTGAGGCAGCCGCCACCGAGGAGGAAGCCATGTTGGTTCGCCAGTCGCTTGCCAAGCTGCCCGAGGGCTATCGCTTGCCGCTGGTCCTCTATTATACCGAAGGACAGTCAGTCCGGGCTGTGGCGGAGACGCTTGGCATCAGTGAAGACGCGGTAAAGCAGCGCCTCGCCCGCGGCCGGGAAATGTGCCGCGACCGGATTTCTGGCCTGATTGAAACCGTGCTGACGCACAAACGGCCGACCGCAATTCTCACTATGACTATAGCTGCGGCGATTGGCGCACTGACAGCCCCTGCCGCTGTCGCGGCGACAGTTTTCGCCTCGAGCGCCGCCGCCAGCACGTCTGCCACCACCTCCGCCATCAAAACATTTTTGGCCACCGTTATGAGCTCCTCCAAAGGTTTCTTGATCGCTACGGCCATTGTCGCCGTCCTTTGTATTCCGATTGGTTATCAATTAAACACTTCGAGTGTCGTGCCCGTTGCGAAACTGCCCCCGGTGCCGGATGCGACACCGGCCTTGCCAACCAATCCACCCGCGAGCTTTGAAAGCAGCGCGCTGTTCGCGGAGTGGCGCGCGTTGCACGAACAATATGGAACCAACGCCCAGGCCATGCCCCTGCTGTATAAAGCCGTCAAGGACCTCAAGGATTCATTTCATCGCAAGGCACTGGGCGCGGCGTTGAGGACGGAATGGGCGCAGGTCGATCCGGCGGGTGGGTTGTCATTTTTTCTTTCGCCCGGCCACGGCAATGACGAGCGCCAGCAATTCTTCCGGGAATGGCTTTCCATTGACCCGCATGCGGCGGTCACGGGTCTCATGGGCTCGGGTGCAGAGTGGCTGGGGCTGGCGCATGATTGTCTGGGCGACATTGCTCATGCCGTGCCGGATCAAATCCCCGCCATTGTCTCACAATTACCCAAGGCGGAAAGCTTTTGGGATTACACCGTGCGCGATGCCTTTGCGGTTCTGGCCCAAGGCGGCATGGAGTCCGCGCGTCTCGCGGCGGAAAGTATCAGCGGTCCAAATCGCGACCAGGCGCTGGCTGGTGTTGCGAAGGCTTGGGGCCGGACTGATTTGAATGCGGCCATTAACTGGGCCAAAGGCTTGCCCGACGGCGCGGACCGGGATGAGATAATCCGCAATGCGTTGGTTGGAAAAGCCGGCGTGGACCCGGCCGCCGCACTGGACAATGTGAATCTCGTTCCCGAGGGTGGTCAGCAGATGTATTTTGCCAGCACCACGGGCGCGCGGGTTTTGAGTCAGGCCGCACAAACCGATTTCGATGCGACCGTCGCTTGGCTTTCAAGCCATCCAGGCCGGGTTGGCAACGAGGATTTAATGGGTCTGGCTGACCCCGTCACGAGCAGGCTCAACGCCGATCCCGCAGGCTTCCTGACGGCTCATGCGAACGACGGTTCCTTGAAGGTCTTACAGCCGGCCATCGGCAGCGCGTTGCTAAACGGTTCGGCCGGCGAACGCGGGGCGGTTTGGGATTGGCTCCAGAATCAGCCGGAAAGTGAGGAGGTTAAATCTTTGAAGACGCAGGTGTTGAACTCGGCGGCCTGGCAAGACCCAATGTTGGCATTGAAGTTGGGCGGCAGTCTGCCAGACACGGCCGACGGCAACAAGGCAGTCCAGGATCTTGCGCGTACGATTTTCAACGGCGGCAGCATGTTGGGACGGGTTGACCAGATGCTTGCCAACGCGCCGGACCGCATGCAAACCCCGTTGGTAGAGTCCGCCTTCAGCTTGCTCAGTTCCGACAACTTGATTGACCCTCAGCCGTGGATTTCCAAACTGCAACTTTTACCGGAAGCGGACCGCGCCAAGGGCGTCGAGTCATTGGCAAAAGCTTGGGCCACTCAATCACCTGGCGACGCCGTTGCGTGGGCTGGCACGTTGCCAACCGCCGAAACGCAAAAGGCGGCCGCTGCAGGCATCGTTAACGGGTGGGCCACCAAGGACGCGCTGGGGGCAGCCGACTGGGTTTCTGCCATGCCTGCCGGGCCGGGCCGCGACCAAAGCACCGAAGCGCTGGTCATCGCCGCCGCGAACCAATATCCGCAACAAGCCTGGCAATGGGCCTTGAGCATAACCGACACCACCGAACGCGATCGTGCGGCCACGCAAGTAGTTCAAACCATGGCGGCGCGTGATCCGGCCACCGTACGCCAATGGATTGATTCCGGGCCATTCACAATGGACGTAAAACAGAAACTTTACTCCGCACTGCAAAATCCGGGGGCTCATTGAATTCTCCAGTAACAACCAGAGCACGTCGCATGAGAATAATTTCCAATCTGCGTGTGGTGGTGGTTTCAGCGATCATCGGCATCGGCACGGGATATGCCTTGAAATCCCACCACGTCTCTAATGCCCAAAGCAGCGTTGGGGAACCAATCGTCCACGCTCAAGCAACGTCCTCTACCGCCAGATCAAAAGGCAAAAGTGCTGGTTCGCAACCCGACGATTCTCCACTAACCTCCCAATTGTCGCGTGATTTGTCCAGGTCGTCCCCACTGGATAAATGGTTTTATTGGATGAAGGCCCTGGAAAGCGCGCAGCCCGGAGATTTTCCCCGTCTCGCCAGGCTCGCGCGCAATAATCCGGCCATCTGGCGTCTTGTGGTGAGTTGTTGGGTGGAGATGGCTCCGCGTCATCTCTTCGATACGCTCGTATCCATTTCCAAATATGGTGGCGATCTGCCGGTCGACGAATTGGGACGCGCACTTTTTGATTCATGGCCAAAGCAAGATCCTGAAGCGGCAATCGCGGCCCTGAACACTACGGAAAACCTGGGCATGCGAGATATGTGGCGCATCCAAGTGGCCACCGCCGTGACGGACAATAATGCTGAACGCGGGCTGGAATTGTTCTCGCAATGGCATCTGGAAAACATTGGCCCACGAATGGATGCCATCGATGCTTGGGCAGCGGCCGACCCGCAGCACGCCGCGGAATTTACTTTGGCCCACCCGAGCGGTTTTGTCTCGCAATCCGCCATGGACTCCATCGGCAAGATGTGGGCCAAAGCCGACCCGGAGGCGGCGCTGAAGTTTGCGATTTCGCAACCGGGCGATCTCAGCTCCAGGCTCGCAACTACGGTCGTGAAAGAATGGGCGGGACAAAATCTCGAAGCGGCATCGGATTGGATTGCCGGCACAGATGACCGCATCCGCAATCGTCTCAGTCCCGCTCTCGTGGAAGCCTGGGCCGGCAAGGACGCGACTGATGCGTTGTCGTGGAGCTTGGATAATCTCCACGGGGCGCAGCTTGTCCAAGCCGTCACCAGCGTGATGAATGGTGCGGCGGCAAAGAATCCGGATGCGGCGGCGGCGATGGTGGCCGGGATGGAACCCTCACAGGCGCGTGCTGAAGCGGCCGGTGTCGTCGCCCAAAAATTGTTTCCTGCCTTTGGCTCATCGGATCCCGTAAAACCCGAAACTCTCTCCTGGTTGACCGGATTGGATGCACAATCCGTTAAACGGGTGATTGATCAAGTGTCATGGTCTTGGGCGAGAGCAGATTCAAGCAGCATGGCGAAGTTTCTCGCTTTAGCTCCCAATGACGAGGTGCCGGCGTATGCCGATTCCATTTTGGCACGGCAAATGGTGCGAACAACGCCCGTCGCGGCGTTGGATTGGGCTGCAACACTGCCGGAGGCTCGCGGCCTGACGGCGGGGGCGGCTGCCTTTGCGGAATGGCAGCAATCGCAACCCGACGCCGCGATGCAATGGATGGGCAACCTTCCAGCGACGGATCCGCGTCGTCAGCCGTTTTTCGAAAGCATGGTTCATTCGCTGGCGTATTCAGCCCAAGGCGCAGAACAGCTCTCGGCAATGTCCGCGGCAGATCAGGTGGCGGCGCAGAGCGTGATCGCTAAGATGTCACTTCCGGAGAACACGCGCGCTCGACTCCTGGATTCCCTGAAGCCTCGATGAAATTCCATCCCTTTTGCTGGCGCAAATTTCCTCGATCTTTTCCAAATGAAAAACGTTTAACAAATATGACACATGCAATTCCCAGCCGTACCAAATGCATTCGCGGGTTCACCTTGGTGGAATTATTGGTGGTAATGGCGATCATTGCCATTTTGGCAGGGTTGGTTTTAACGACGTTGGGGCGCGCAAAGAATTCCGCCAGCAAGGTGACCGACATCAACAATCTCAGGCAGATCATGATCGCGGTTCACGCCTTTGCTTCGGATAACAATGACATCCCACCGCAACCGAACTGGGACAATGGCGGTCACATAGGCGGTTACGGGGATTTTACGAATGCGGGCTGGCTTTATACGCCGGACTTGACTGCTACCGGCACGAATCGATTCAAAGCGCAAACCGGAGTCCTGTGGTCCTCCTTGGGCAATCCCAAGTTGTATCTGTGTCCCATGGACAAGCCCGAAAAAGCGGTGTACTCCGCCCATGACGGGCAGGTGGAGCAGCGGGCACAACAACTGTCCAGCTACGCGATGAACGGCGCCGTGGTCGGTTTCATGAAAATACTTCCCACACCGGTCAAACTGTCGAGCTTGCAACCGGACGATTGCGCGTTCTGGGAAACCGACGAGACCGAGCCGTATTATTTCAATGATGGTGCCAATAATCCCGGCGAAGGCGTCAGCGCGCGGCATTTGCAGGGTGCCATCCAGGCTTCCTTCAGTGGCACAGTTGACTACGTCAAGTTCGACAAATGGTATGAGGCCGAGTCTGATCCCAAAAAGAACCGGCTGTGGTGTTATCCCGACAGCGACAATGGCCGGTGAACGGGCGAACCACCTCAAAAAAGAAATGGTGAAGAATAAAAGTCTATTCTGGACGGTGGTTTCAGTTTTAGTCCTCGGGGTGGCATGCGGGTTGTATATGTGGCTATGGAGGCCACAAACCATAGTTTTGGCCGACGGCAGCCGTTTGACCCTTCTTGGCGTTACGTACGGCAAGCACCATGCTTTCAAGACCAAAGATGATAAAGGCCGGACGATTCGAGGGCACCCGCTGGATACGACGAATAATTCGATTTGCGTCTGGGTGAAACAAAAACACAAACCGAATAGTACGCCGCAATATCAATTGCGAGCGTATGATGCCGCCAACACCTCCTGCGCCAGCAGCTCCGGTATCACCATTGGCAATGGGCCGCTTTGGAGCGAGGCCGAACTTGCCGGCATTTTAATCGAGGCGTTTCCTCGGCGTGGCTGGAGGGTTCATATCCGTGCTCAGGCATGGTCTCAGCAAACCGGAATGCCGGAACAGAGCAAGGGAGAATTTGTCATCCCAAATCCTGCCCGGCGCGAGCGTTTTCCCGCCTGGGTGTCTTCAGCGCTTCCCGATACACAGCCGGCTGACGATCTGGACGTTACACTGACCCGTTTGGACCGCAGCGTGGATTTGAACAATTCCGGAGCCGTGCGAACAAAATCCGGCGATCTCAGTAATAAGGCGGTCCTGGCGATATTTCACACCGAACAGAACGGCAGCGCCATCACCAATTGGCAGCCGGTTCAAATCGAAACCACCGATGCGACCGGCAACCGCACGGTAAACTTTGTTTGGAGCACTGCGTTAGAAAATGGCGACAATTCGGTAAACTACCAGTGGGGACTTTGGCCCGACGAACCCGCCTGGAAATTACGCGTGGAGATGTCGCGCTCGTCCGGTTTTAACCGTGATGAGATATGGTCGCCTTCGGGCCTTTCCCTTACTCCGGGTGATATCAATGACCTTTGGCGTAACGACAGGAAAATGCAGCCGATTGCTGAAACCACGATCGATGACCACCACATACAATTGTTCCCGATCATTCAAATCGCGCCGGATCAAGTCCATCAGACGGGTGACATAGAAGCAGTTTTTCGAATCCATTTAGACCCTTCACCGGAAGGCATGCGACTGACTATCATAAAAATAACGGACGAACGAAACCAACCTGTTGAATTCCAGAACTGGGGATGGGGCGGCGGCGATTATCGCTTTGGCCTTAAAAAGATGGGCAACACAAGGACAATCAACCTCACCCTGGCGCTGCACCACAGCCGCTATGTGGAATTTACGGCCAAACCGAAATGAGACATGCGTTCTTTTTTTTATCAAGGCAACGACCAAGCAATTAGTGAACTTGAACGAGTCCGCGCTCGCCATTCCGCAATGGGGCGGTCGGAGGTATCTCATGGGAGCCGTTTTTACGCCGTCACAGGATGATTTCCCCAGTTTTGGCGGGCAGGGCTCGCCGTACTAATTAGCGACTAAGAACGCGCGGGTACCCAATCGAGCGAGCTTCCGGCGGTACGGATATTCTCAACTTCGTCCTCGATCACCGACCGCACTGCATTCAGCAAAGAACGGCAGCACTCAAGGAGTGGCGGGCTTCAATCCATTCCAAACCGCTTGCGCATCCGGTAAAGTGTCGCCCGATCAATCCCCAAAATTTCGGAAGCCTCGGTCATGCCCGGTGTGCGCTCCAGGACCTTGCGCAAATGCAATTCCTCGATCTTTTGCATGGTAATCGCCGAACCGATTTGCTGTTGGCCATCGCTGGCAATTGTTCCGGCAGTTGGTAAACCGCGCAGTTCCGCAGGCAAATCCTCGGCCACGAGTTCGTTGCCCCGGGCCAGGATGACTGCGCGTTCAATCGCATTGCGCAGTTCGCGAAGGTTGCCAGGCCATGGATAGGCCGCAATGCAAGCCATCGCTTCCTTGGAAAAGCCTTTGAGACGGCGGCCACACTGGGCGGCAAAATATTTGAGATAGTGCTCGGCAAAGCGAAGCAGATCGTCCTGTCGCTCGCGCAACGGGGGCATCACCACGGTGATGACGTTCAAACGAAAATAGAGATCTTCCCGAAAGGCACCTTCGGCCAGGCTCTTTTTTAAGTCGCGATTCGTGGCGGCGATGACGCGCATATCAGCGTGGCGCGTGATGTTTTCCCCCACCCGCTCGTATTCGCGTTCCTGCAATAGACGAAGCAGCTTGGGTTGAATATCCATCGGCAGGTCGCCAATTTCGTCCAGAAAGAGAGTTCCACCCGCGGCGGCTTTGACCTTGCCCCAATGGTCCTTAACCGCCCCGGTAAATGATCCTTTGGCGTGGCCGAATAACGCGCTTTCCAGCAATTCCTTGGACAGGCTGGCGCAGCTCACGGTCACGAAGGGCTTGTCTGATAGCGGGCTTTGCTGATGAACGGCACGGGCGGCGATGCTTTTGCCGGTGCCGTTTTCACCGCAGATGAGAATGGAGGCCGACGTCTTGGCGGCTCGCAGTAACACATCCATTACCTCGCGCATGGCCGGCGTGGTGAATTCGAGAATCGGATCGACGCTCTGTGCCTTGCTCTCCTGGACTTCCTGTTCCAGCCGCTCAATGTTCTGGCTTAATTGATGAAAACGTTGCACGCGGGCGAGTACGAGGTGGAACTGTTCCCGCGTGAATGGCTTTTCCAGGAAGTCCATGGCGCCCCGCCGCATGGCGTCCACCGCGGTTTTTACATTGCCTTGCGCCGTGAACATGACCACCGGCAAACGGGGCTGGTCCTTGAGGATTTGCTCGAGGAGATCAAGGCCGTTCTCCTCGCGCAGATGAAGATCCAGCAATACCGCATTAAATTCTCCCGCCCTTAACGAGGCCAGAGCCACTTCACCACAATCCGCGCCTTCCGCATAATTACCGGTGCCGTCGATCATCAGGCAGGTCGCATCCCGGAATATTTTGTTGTCGTCAATGACCAAAAAGTTCATGGGTAATTCAATTCAGGGTTGGAGAACGGCTCGCGGGAAACGAATGCAAAAAGCAGCCCCATTGCCAGCCGTGCTTTCGCACGCCAATTCCCCACCCATCGCGTCCATCAGCTTCTTGACGATGCTCAGGCCAAGACCAGCGGAGGATTCACCGCCCGTAGGCCGCGCAGAAAGCCGCCCGTAACGGCGGAACATCCGGCTCTTATCTTCCACCGTGAAGCCCGCCCCTTGATCCCGCACGAGACATTCGACGTAGTCCTTAGCCGGGCGGATGGCGACCGAGATCTGCTTTCCGAGTGGCGAAAACTTCACCGCGTTGGAGAGGAGATTTTCGAGCACCTGGCTCAGCGCGCTGGAATCAGCCTGCACCAGGGAGTCTTCATCGGGGAGCGACGTCTGCATCGACAGGTTCTTCCGTCCGGCCGCCTCGCGAAATTGCCGGATGGCACGCGAGGCTGCATCCGCGAGACTGACGGGTTCCAGCTTTATATGCATTTGATGGTGGGCCGAAGAGTTCGCCAAAAACTCGTTCACAAAAGAGAGCATCTGGCCGCTCGAATTGGAGATATTCTCAACCAATAGCCGCTGTTTGGGATCGTCCTGCAACCCGTTGCGATCACGGAGCAACTCGGCGCTCATGTTCATGCCGCCCAGGTGGTTCTTCAAATCATGCGTGAGAATGCCCAGCAATTCATCCTTGTCTTCCGCGAGCTGTTTCAAATCGTCACGGGCGATTTTTAGGGCCAGGTGCGTGCGGATTCGAGAAATCAGTTCGGCATGGTTAAAAGGCTTGGTGATGTAATCCACCCCTCCGGTTTCGAGCGCTCGAACAATTAGGTCTTTGTCATCCGCCGACGAGAGGAAGATGATGGGGATGCCCACCCAGGCGGGATTTTCTCTGATTCGCTCGCAAACCTTGAAGCCATCCATGTCGGGCATTAAGAGGTCGAGCAGAATCAGATCCGGGTGGCAGTTCGCCAGCCGTCCCAGGGCCTGGGCTCCGCTTGTGGCCGGAATAATTTCAAAACCGAGTTTGCCCAGAGTCGCGCCAATGATCTGGATGTTGGTTTCCTGATCGTCCACGACCAGGAGGCACCCGGTGGTTGCTCCGGAGATGGGGACAGTCATTGGTTCCTTACGCATGGACGGTCTGGGCCGAAGAAGCTTCGATGGATAGAAGCAGCTCGGGAAACAAGGCGAGTTGCCGTTCCAAGTCCCCAATGGCGTAGGCATCGGCAAAGGTCACGAGCGCTGCCGCATAATTTGTGAGCGGCCCGCATTCCGCCTTGTGGCCGAGTGTGAACAGCTTGTGCGCAAACACCCTCGCTTTATTGACGGCCGGGGTCTGGTGCAGTGAAGACCATTCGCTGTTCAGCAGCCGCCGCAATTCGATCGCGAGGGCCCGCCAGTCATCCGCCTGGCCGAGCGACGGAAGCGGAATGGCTGAGGTTTCTTCATCGAGATTCCCCGGCTTCAGCAAATCCTTCTGCGGCACTCGCTGGAGGAATTGCGCCAGGGTCACAAACAGCGTTTGTCTGGAGAATGGTTTGCGAATGTAGCCGCTGAACTTCGCTTTCAACTCAGCGTCTTCGCTGGACAAGCTTGAAGCGGTCACCGCAATGACAGGCAGCGAGACCAGGTCCGCTCGCTTGCGGATCTCAGCGAGCGTTGCGCGGCCGTCCATCACCGGCATTCGGATGTCCAACAACACCAGATCCGCTCTGAACTTGTCCAGGCTCTCCAAGGCTTCCTTGCCGCTGCCGACAAGACGGACCACATGATGAGTTTTCTCAAACATGCCGGCCATCAAATCCCGATTGGTCTCGTTATCATCCACAACCAATAGCATGGCCGGCGCAAAGTCATTAAAGTCCACTGCTCCCCCGGGTTCGGCATGATCCCCTACCGGCAGTCGCACCGAAATGGGAACATCTGCGAACCGGAGATGAAAGACGGTGCCTTTGCCCACTGTGCTTTCGACGGTGAGCGTGCCTTTCATAATCTGGGTCAGCCGCTTCGCGATGGTCAACCCGATGCCGGTGCCTTGCTTCTCTGCGATTCGGCTGGAGTCCGCCTGGACGAACGGCTTGAATACCTCCTCCAGTTTATTGGGAGGAATGCCGATTCCCGTGTCCTCCACGTCGATCACCAGAATCCCGTTTCGGCCTTCCGCCTCCTTTTGCCACGAGACCCTCACCTTGACCCAGCCCTGGTCGGTGAATTTTATGGCGTTCCCCAGGAGATTCATCAGCACTTGCCTAAGTCGGAGGCGATCCACCAACAGCGCGCGGGGCAAATCAGGTGACAGATCGAATTGCAATTGGAGGGATTTCTTCAGGGCCTGCTGGGCGAAAACCGTCCGAAGAAATTCACAGGAATCCCGCATGTCCGTGGGATCGGGGTGCAATTCCAGCCGGCCAGCTTCGAGCTTGGACAGGTCGAGGATATCGTTGATCAACTGCAATAGCGATGCGCCACTGTCCCGAATAGCGCGGACGTACTGGGATTGCCTGGGCGTGAGGCCTTCCGGCTCCAACAGCTCGCTGAAGCCAAGAATCGCGTTCATCGGGCTGCGAATCTCGTGGCTCATATTCGCCAGGAATGCGCTCTTCTCCTTGACGGCCTCTTCCGCTACCAGTTTATCCTCCAGCAATTCGCGTTGCTCTCCCTCCTTGCGATAGCCGATCCGCGAAAGGTAGATCGAGAACAGGCCCGCACCAACGCCCAGCAGGCCGGCGATCAAGGTCAATTCATGCAGCCGCTCCACTTCCCGGTGTGCGGGCGCTTCCGAGGACGCGCCAATCCCATTGGAGAAACGGTTCCAGACCACCATTCCCATCACCAGGCTGGCCAAAGTAATGGCCAGCCAAAAGATGATCAATGGCCCAACAATCCGACGCCGAAATTGGTAAGTCATGCGCTTCCCCGCCTCGCCACCGGGCGCGCCTGCGCGTCCGGCCAATGAAGGAGAGATCAGCATATCATGCTTGGGCCATAACGCATAACAATTCTTCCGCATGTAGCAGCTTGGATAGTGCCAACGGCACGCTCGCGGTTGTTATCTATTCAATCACAGCTACTTACGCTGGTTGAGATTGAATTTCACGTGGCTTTGGAAGCGGGAAGGATGTTGCAAGCTGCACCGGAAACCTATCCTCATGGTGCGTTTTGCCCCGGCGTACCAATGCTTGCGGCGCGTAGGCACAAAGTCCGCCATCGCGCTTAGCGCTTCGAATTCCTCGGCGAGTTGAACGTTTCCACCGGCTTCCGTTCGGGGTCTCCGGTCTCGGGCAACGGATGAAGCGGAGAGGGGTTCGTCTTGTTCACGTATTTACGGACCAGCCAGTTCCGTTGCATGGCTTCGATCAACCGTTCCAATTCGCGCATGGAGGTCTGCGTTTGTTGGACCAGACCCGGCAGGTCCTTTGCCTCATCGGCCACGGCCTTGGTGATCTCCGGCAGTCGCGCCGTGCCATTCTGGACGTTTTTAACCGCAGCATTCAGGTTTGTCGTCATCCCCTGCAACTCGTTCATCGTTGCGTTCGCCCGCGCCAGGAGATTTTGAGCCTCATCCACAACGGCGGTGTCGGTCATCAACTTGCCAACCGTGCCTTTGCCCGCCTCGATGCCTGCAGCCATATTTTCCATGCGGGCGGTGAGTTGATCCAGATGCTGCCGGGTTTCGCTTAGGTCCGCACCCAACTGGGTCCATGTGTCCAGCCCAGTGCCGGTTTTTTTCAACACGAGCATGGTTTCGCGGCGGACTTCCTCAATCGCGGATTCCAGCGGGCTTTGAAACTGCTCGTTGCAGACAATGGAAGCATTCTTTTCCATCAGCGGCCGGCCCTGGCCGCGGGTGATTTCAAAAAACGAATCGCCCGCCACGCCAAATTTCCTTTTGACAACCGCCGACGAATCCGCGCGCACGAACCGGAAGAAATCGTGGCGAATGCTTGCCTCGGCTTCCATGCGGCCCGTCTCGGCCACAACGACGTCGGAGACGGTTCCCACGAGTGTGCCCAGAAAGTAAACCTCTGATCCCTGCCGGATTCCTGCCGCACCGGTCTCAGGCAAGACTATCCTCAGGGTGACATTGCTTCTAAACCAGCGCTGACTGCGACCGGTCCACACCAGGGTGGCGATCAACAAAGCGATAACGACAAGCACGAACGTGCCGGTGATTTCGTTGACGTGTCGAAATTTAAAGCGCCGCTCCAGCCGTTGGCCCCGCTCATCAAGGGGTGAGGCTTCAGGGATGTCAGTCGTTTCATTCATGGTCACAGGTAAGTCAGGAGCGATACAATGCTGGAGATGACAAACAGCCCGGCGACGGAGCGCGTGAGCGCCCGTTGTGTGGCCTGCGGAATATCCGTCACCGACTTGCCGACACCCAGGCCGCCGATACAACAGGAAGCGCTCGCAAACAGCGCGGGCAGGATGCACTTGGCAAGGATGTTGAAAATGTCCTTGGGTTGAACCGCGCTGGAAAGGGTGTTCGCAAATAGAAGCAAATCACGGCTGCCTTTCCCCATCCAGGCCGCGAAAAAGAACCCGCTCGCGAAGGCCACCAGGATAAAAATAATTGTCAGGCAAAACGTGGCCATTGCCATGCCCAATATACGCGGCATTACGAGGTGCAGGAATGGATCGCCTCCCTGCGCTTCGAGCGCACGCACTTCGCCGTTGATTTTGAGGACTCCAAGTTCGGTGGTCATCGCACTTCCACTGCGAACGATTACCACAAGGTTGATCAGCACCGGTCCGAGTTCGCGCGCCACGACGGCCACCAGCAAAGGTCCGAGCAATTGTGACTGCCCGGCTTCGCCTACCCAGAAGGTAAGTTGCACCACCACCGAAATCCCGACGAACACCGCCAACGCACAAACAAACCCGACCGGTTCGACGCCGATTGCCAGAACCTGCCGTTGGAATGCTGTTCTCGCCGCCTTGGCCCAATATCGCGGTCGAACACTGTTACCAAGCGCCGTTCCGATCACCGCTGCCGCATGCCGAAGATCATCCCAATGCGCTTGCACGAAACTGCCCGCGCCCGCCAGAGTTTTAAGGCAATAGCGGCTCCACGCGCTCGCCCGGCCCATCCTGTTTCCGCAAGACTGATTCATTGGATCTGCCTCAACTGGTGAGCAGTTCACTCATGTGCGACATGGCGGGAACGCGATCGCTAACCACCTTGATCGAAACCAGGATCGGCACCGACAGCAAGGCTCCCGGCACACCCCAAAGCCAGGTCCAGAAGATCAGGGAAACAAAAATGACCACTGGATTGAGCGTGAATCGGCGGCCGAGCAAAGCCGGCGTGATGAGGTTCGCTTCCAAAAGGTGAAGCAACAGGTACCAGGCGGGCGCAAGCAGCGCCTGTAGCAGCGAGGCCTCAAAGGTCAGCAACCCGACGGCAGCCAGGAGGATGATTCCGGCGACCGGACCGAAATAGGGGACAAAATTCATAACGGCCACGAATACTCCCCACATCGCGGCGTTAGGCACTCCGATGAAATAGAGGCCGCCCGCGACAACGACGCCCAGGCCAAGATTGATCAGCGTCAACGAGAACAGGTAATTGGAAATGTTTTGCTGAATCTCGTGACTGATCTCGACGGCGCGTTTTTTGTCCCCCAGCGTTGGCATGACTCGAACCAGCTTCTGCAGGAACATGTCGCCCGAAGCCAGCAATAGATAGAGCAACACAAACGTCTCGCCCAGTCCGGCCAGAAAGACTCCCGTCCAGTTAATGATCGAGGTGGAACTATGATTGTCTTTGACCTGAACCGTTGGGGTTAGCTTTTGTTCCTCCTTTTTTTCCTCCTCCGTCGCCCCGAAGTTGCCAACCGCCGTCACCGCCTCACTGAACGGCGCACCGGGCGGCAAAATTTTCTGCACTCGTTGCCGCAGCTCCGTCATGTGTTGCGGCGCGTCCTTTACCCAGGTCAATGCTGGCCGGCCGAACTGAGTGAAACCGATAACGACGCCCGCCACCAGGACCATAAGCAGGATCGCCGCGGAAACAGCCGGTGGAATATGGCAGTAAGACGACCATCGGATGAGAGGTTTCAGCGTCATGCCCGCAACGCAAGCCAGGAAAATCGGCAGGAGCACCGGCCGGGCGAAGTAGAGGAAGGTGATTGTTCCCAGCACAATCAAAACCGTTTGGGCAAGGGCCGTTTTGGACAGTTTGAGCGCGACCGGTTGAATTGGCACGGGTTCGCTGGCGGCGCCGGTGGCCGGCGCCGCAGCTTCGATCGGCAACGAAATCCCGCTCCTGGCGTACGGACCTGGCCCCGCGGCGTCAGTGGACGATGTCATCGGGGGCCTCCCGCGAAACACGAACCAGATCCAACCAATCTCGCTTGCATCAAACCCCCCTGGGTTTCACCAGCAACAACACGATTCCACCAATGAGCGCGAATGCTCCGGCGACTGGCGAGATAAAATGGCTGACCGTGGTCTCAAAGTGCATTCCCAGGAACTCAATAGGCTTTCCCGGGGTTGTGAAGCTGAGGCCCGAATAGGCCAGCACCACGAGTCCCAGAACAACCAGGACGACTGCAATTATAGTTTTTGTATTCATTACGTTTTCTTTCTTTTCGATGTTTATTTGTTCGGTTGCTTGTTCGCTGATCCGACACCTCAAGGCGCGATTTTGTCACTCACCCATTGTCGTGCTTGTTGGAAACCATCCTTTGACGATTCATAAGCTTTCTTGAACCCGCCTTTGACACTGTCCCAGGTGGACTCGGTGGCGTTCCTGACCTCGTCGAGTTGCTTATCCAACTGCGCCGTTTGGTCGCGCAACGCCTGGAGCTTGGGTTTGGCTTCCGCTTTAACCGCGTCGCTGGATTTCTCGATTTTCGCGGCAAGTTGGTCCAAGTCGCTCTTCAACCCGGTCAATTGGCTTTGCATTTTTTCGACGAACTCAGCCTTTTGCGCGTAGGAGTAGTCCTTGATATCCTGCGCAGCTTTTTCCGTTTTCGCCTGCGCCTTGTCGAGTTGTTGAGAGGTGGTTTCCTCCTTATTGCAGCCCACCGCGAACAGCGCGGCAGAGAGGAGGGTGATCATCGGTTTATTGAACTTCATAGTTGTCTTTGGTTGCGTTACGGGTTTGTCAATCTGGCGGAAGTGGGCCGGCTTTGGCAGGCCGGCAGATGCGCTTGCATTAGCCAACCGCGTTTAACTGCCTACGCGGCCACCGTCAGTTTGGGTTCCTTCAACACGACCTTGACGCCGTTGATGGGCTTGGTCACTGCCTTGCGAACCGCGTCACTGGCCGCTGAACCTATTTCGCCAGCCGCGTTCAGGGCTCCAGCGGCGGCGGCGGCGGCGGCGTCCTCGGCACTGACTCCCAATTCTTTGGCGCCTTCGACCGCTCCAGCGACCAGGCCAGTAGCAGCGGCTTCAACGTCACCGCCGACTTCTGCAGTGTCCCGGATGGCAACATGAGCAGTGTGGCGGATCGTATCCAAAGCCTCCGCGCCTGCCTCTTTGGTGCCGCGCAGAATGCCGAGCATGATCCCTTTGGCAGCACGTCCCAGGTCAGCGCCGACTTGCACTGCCCCACGGATGGCGCCGCTGACAACGTGGGAAATGCCATCGGTGATGGCTGTGCCGACGTTGCCTGTATCTTTGATCGTTGTGCCAAGGATTTGAGCGACGGTATCCACCGTCGTCTGGACGATGTCGCCCGCGCCCTTGATTGCGGCAACAATTTTGTCTTTCACTGTATCAGTTGTTCCGGATGGCTGTGTGTTCATTTTTGGTTTTCTTTCGTTTTGTTCTATCCAATTCGATTTCAATTTGTTTTGTTCTTGCGATTTCCTTGGAGCGCTTCTCGGCAGGTGCAATCCAGTCTCTTTTAGCGGAAACCATGCCATGGAACTCATTTGGTTGGAGCACCTTGATAGGCAACGGGTTAAGAACTTGCAGGCTCTATAACGCGCTGGTGAATTGATGCAATTTGCCCCATTACTCCTCATCAGATCGTGCGCGCTGCATCGTACCGGCGCGGACTCAATCTGGCAGAATCCCACGCTGCGGATGCCTTGCCGACGGCTTACAAGTTTGACCAACATTAAGGCGAACTGACGCGGTAGAAACGCCGCCAACTCGTCGATCCTGGAGCGTCGGTGAATTGGAACTGGCCGGGTGAGAATTCCATGACACTGCCCAATTTGATCCAGTTGGTGAGCCGCACGGATGCATTAGTGCTGCCAAACGCGGTGAAGCTCATGCCGGGCGTGTTCGTGAAGCCGAATTGGAAAACATCACCCGGCTGCATTTTAGGATGCGTCAAGAGGATCGGCGCTACCGGCACGGTGAAGGCGTACACCTTGTTGTCGTTGGCGAGGTATATCCGCCCGCGGGCGGCGATGCCGGTATTGAAGCGCCGCGTGCCCGCCATCAACTCGTTTGTGCCGCCGCCCGAGAAAATGACCGCGCCCGTGTCACCGTTGAAACCATGCAAACGCTGGTCGTTCTCGGAGCCGATGCCCCAGACAATCACGTTGTTGGTGCCATCGGTGGAAGTCACGAAGGGCGAGCCTTTGCCGTTCTGCGCCACGGTCCAAACGCTGGTAATCGTCGGCGGAGCCGTGGCGGTGATGCGGAAGGCGGAAAGCTGGCTGCCGTTGCCGCAGAAGACGACGTAGGTGCCTAGAGTGGTCCGGTAGGTGGCCGCCGCCTGGATAATGGAACTGGAGGAGACATGCGCCTGCGCCAACGGCGCTCGGATGCCACCCAGATGGGTGCGATCGAGCAAATAGGCATTGCCATCCTTGCCGAGCGAAACAACCAGTTTCGAGGGCGTGGCGCCGGGCACATCTACGAGCAAGGCCCCTGAACCGCCGATGTCCAGGTCGCTGCTGTCGAGCGAGGACCAATTGGTGGGAGCCCAATAGTCATCGGTCACGCCGCTGAAGACCGGGCCGATTTGAAAACGGATAACCGCCTCGCCGCCACTCCACCCGCTGGCGCCGAAGGTGTTTCCAGTCACGAGGAACGGGCTCGCTCCATCGCTGGCGACACCGCCGACACCCCACGACCCGCCACCATTGGCCGTAGTGGCCCACGCCATTACATTGGCAGGATTGTTCAGCGGCACGCCGACCAGCCAGCCGTGATAGGTCGAGCAATCGCCGGAGTTGCCGCCGTATGGCACATAGACGATGTTGCTCACAATCACCAAAGCGCCCCGTTCGCCCTGCGCCAACGAGGTGAAGACCGTGGAGCCTGATTGGGCCGTGGCGCCCACATCCACCGGCCAGCCACTGTTCGTGGTCCCGGTATCCACGTTTAGGGCATAAATGAGGTGTCGCTTGGTTGTGCCGCCGTCAGGCGTAGTCATCGCGTCAAAGAACAGGCTGCGCGAGGGAAGATCGACGACGGGCGTGCCGGTGATCCCAAGGGGATCGACGTTGCCGCACAGCAGTTTGGAAAGCGGCACGGGTACGCCCACGTTGCATTGCCAGATGACGCTGCCGTTGGCTGCGTCCAGCGCATAGACATTATTCGACTCCGTAACCGCGATGATCATCGCCCTGCCGCCTGGCCCGCCCTCGATGTAGAGCGGTTGAGCATAGACGTTGCCCTTGATGTTGCCGGTGAAGGTCAGGTCGCGCTTCAAGCCGGCGGCCGCCACGGACGTAAACGCGGGATCCACATAAAGGCCATCGCGAGAGTCGTGGTTGTGGTGTTCGGTCACGTTGACCGCTGCGTTCGCCGAAATATCCGCGCCCAATGCAGCGAGAACACTGCCGGCGACAACCACCGACAGCCGGCCGATCAAGTGCTTGGTCCACGAACCATGACCCCAGTTCCGGGCGCGAGTATGTGCGGGGCGCGCGCCAGGCACCGTGAGAAGCAACAACACTATAAGTATATTTAAAAACATGCGTTTTCTGACAGACTATGATGGATTCATCTGCCCTGCCGGCAGATCCCGTGCGCTGTCTGACACTCCATTGCGGATGGGTCACCCGCTATTCAAGCCCTGTATTGAACCGAGAGTTGAACTGAGAGCCAACCTCGCCCACATCTCACTTCTCCAACACCGCGCTCACCACTCCCTGATCAAGGACGGGCGTCCATTCGCTATCCGGATTGTATTCCCTCATCGCCCCCGCAATCCGGCCCGTCTTTTCGCCAAGATTTCGCTGATAGATTTTACCATCCTGATTGACGATAAACGTCATGATGCCCGATTGGCCCCAATTCTCCGGATAAGCCACCAGCGCGAATCCGGCCGTCAGATTGCCGTGGCTGATGTAATTCATTTTCCCGCCGGGCGCATCCTTGCCTTGCCGGGTCAGGATCCGAAAATAATAACCGTGAAACGGGTGTGGACCAGTGCCCTCCTTATGGCTGACATAACCCTCGGCATGCGCTTGGGCCACCAAAGGCCCAAACGGGCTGGCCGGTTCGTTGCCCGCCGACTGCCAGTAGAGGCCGTCCTTTTTTCCGGTCGAACTCTTGAATTTGCGCGCATACATCACCCCTGCGACTGCTTCCGGGTTCAGGCTCGCATACTGCCGTTGCGCGTCCACGTAAGCCCGGCAAACGCCAATGGCGTGGAGTTCGTCCTTCCCGATATGCCGGTTGATGATCTCCTCCTTGCCCGCCGGCGTGTCGAAATGCCACTGTCCATCCGCTTTCACCAACGGAATCGGCATCGGCCAGTCATTCGTGCCCACTTCCAGAACGACCTTGTCCTCCCCCGCTTTCACCTGCTTGCAGCCCAGCGCCAGGGCGGCGGCGAACCTCTTCCTATTGTTGGCGTCCTGCACTTCGTCACCGGTCATAAGCTCCTTTACCTCCGGGCCGAAAATCTCGTGCATCGCCGTTTTATCCTGGGCCTCAGTGGCCGCCTGCAAGGCTTTGACGGCTTCATCCGGTGAAGCGAACGATCGTTGCTTGACCATCGGTTTCGAGAGTGCTTCCGGCTGCTCCGCCGCGTGAAGGCCAGGCAAAGCAGCCCAGGTGCTCGCCAACAATGCGACGGTCAAAAAGCTGGAAAAACGGGTCAATTGATTTGGAAATTTCATAAATGTGTCAGGTTTGTTTCGTTCAGAAAGTTGCAGCGTTCAGCGCCTTCTCCCGTGGTCACCCTCGTCATGGTGCGCGCTCTCACGACTTTCACCTCCACGACGGCTATATTCATGCACGTCGTGTCCCCTTTCAAAGCCACCCCCGAAAAGCACTACCTCAGGCGGCGGTGGCAGAGGCACGATCACTCCGCCATAGCCTCCACCCACGTAACCCACACAGCCCACGACGGTCGTCAACAGCGCCAGCGCCATCCCGATCTTGATTCGGCGAACCGCGTACCCTTGCCTTCGTTCTGTTTCTTTTCCACGAAACATGGAATAACTTCGGAAGTCTTCCCGCCGCAATCGGGGATCCTCCCCGATTCGCTGGCTGGGACCGACATCTGTCGCTTGATACGGGCAAGCGTTTGGTTCTTTGACCGGTGTGCCAATAATTTGGACGACGGCATCCATCGTCGTCTGGACGATGTCGCCGGCGCCCTTGACCGCCGCGACAATCTTGCGCTTTGCTGTGTCAATCGTTCCTGAAGGTTGTGTGTTCATATTAGGTTTTCATTCGTTCTGTTCCATCCAAAGCGATTCAATTTGTTCATTTTGCGATCTAGACCGAGTCGGTTTCCTTGCCCGTGCCAATCCCGTAATCCATGTTAATGAACTGCTCCGTACTGGGGAAATACCGCACGATGTTGAACTTGCCAATCGGTTCTGTTTTGGCTGCGGCACAGGCGGTTCTGGTGGCTTCGAAACTGGCTCCATCCTCGGGGCTTTTTGTCCACCGGCCATTCGCGCCAAGGTATTTCAGGCTCTCGGCGTCTTCGATGAGGATGCGCTTGGAAGAGTGTGTATTTTTATTCATATTATGATCTTTCTTTCTTTTCCCATTCGGCTCGCTGGTTTCGGCCTAAAGTTACAGAATGGAATGCTTCAGACGTGCTGGCTCACCTTCAAAACCGAGTTCATCCCACCGAAGGGATTGGGCACGTTCTCCCTGGCTAGCGGATCGGGCATGTATTTGCCGTCTACCACCAGGCAGTACTCGTAACTGCCCACCGCCAGGACCGTATCCTTCACCCAGTGTCCACCCGGCAGGAGTCGCATGGGTTTGGCTTCGGGGTGCCAGTTGTTGAAAGTTCCCGCGATGCAAACGGTGCTGGCGGTGGGATGGGTAAATTCGAATCGAACCGGTTCCGCTTTGGACTCGTCGCTCCTGCTGTTGACATGATTATGGTTTTGTTTCATTTGCTTTATTCCTATATGGAGAGTTTATCCTCGCGAGATGGGGCCGCGTGCGAGCCGGAATTCATCTGCTGGTTTGCCTTTCGTCAGACACGCTTACCTTGCGCTAAACGCAGCACGAGGAGGATAAGGGCGAGGACGAGCAGGACGTGGATAAAGCCGCCCAGCGTGTAGGAGGTCACTAAACCGAGCGCCCAGAGGATAATGAAGAGTATGATTAGAGTTTCGAACATAACTTTTTTATTTTAGATTTTAATGGTTGATTAACGAGTAGAGTTCATGACATTCGCGGTTGGGTTTGGTTGCCCTGTAACCGCCTGGCGCGGCCACAGGGCCAATTTGATGGGTTATTTCTTTCACTTACTTGAGGCTGAGGGGGCTCTTCACTTCGATTTGGTTGTCTACGTTCTCGGACTGGGCGATCCGGTCGGCAATGGCGCGGATAAGGTTTTTCTCCTCGGCGGTGTCAACCGGTCCACGCAAAGTGACCCGGCCGTTCACAGTGGCGATTTGTACACTCCTCGCATTGATGGACATCCCTTTCCCGGCCAGAACCTCCTTGCGGATCTGGGCAGTTCTGTTCTGGTCGGCAACGCTGTCGCCCTGGCTAAGCGGGATAAGGGCGTTGGCGGGAAGGTTGCTGGAATTATGCGCCGTGCTGTCGGCCTTGCTCGTGGCGGCGGTGCTGAAGTAAGGCTCAATATGATAAGCGCTATATACTCCGCCCACATACGTGGGCTGGCTGAGATCCGGCCATTCGCTGGATCTGAAATGCGGCGCGTTTTTAAGCGCCTCCTTTGTGGCGTTGAGCGAAAGCGTGTCGCGCTCCGGGTTCAAGTGCAGCGCTTTGGGGGGAACAACACTCAACTCGTCGCCCATGCCCAGAAAGCCACCGGACGAAACAATGACTTCGGCTACGCGGCCGTTGGCCAGATCGAGGATGAAGTTTTCCACCTTGCCGAGCTTCTCTGCATAGAGGTTCTTGACGGGCAGGCGCATGAGCACACTGGCTTTTTCGACATTACTGAGGTTCTCAGTGGCCGGGCTGGGACTGCCAGGGATTTGATCGTCCGCAACGAAATAAGGCTCTTGCCCGAAGAAGTGATACACATCCACGACCCGGGAGTTGCGAATGGACTCCGCCCATTTGGACATTTCGAACTCGGGCGCAGTTTTGATCTTTTCCTGGTCGGCGTTGATCACGAGCACCTTGCCCGCGGCATCGCACGTGAAGGCTGCCGGCGGCACCGCCACGATCTTGTCACCCAGGCCGATGAATCCCCCGGTGGAGAGGAACACCTCCACAATCCTTCCGCTCGCCATGTCGATGGCCAGATCCTTGACTTTGCCCAGTTTTTGGTCCTGCGGATTTTTGACTTCCATGCCAATGATTTCGTTCGCCTTCTGCAGGTGCCCTAGGCGCGGCGCTTCGGCGCTCACTTGCAGTGCCAGGCAGGACACGGCGATTGCGCTACTGAGGACTGTGATCTTTGATTTCATTTGATTTTGTTGTTTCTAATTCAATTCTTAATCTGTTTGTTCTGTGATTCCCGTGGAGCACTTCTCGGCAGGTGTAATCCAGTCTCTTTAGCGCAAGCCATGCCATGAAACACCTTTGGTTGGCACACCCTAACACGCAACAGGTTATGAGTGTTCAGGCTCAAATGCGCGGTGATGGATTGATGCAATTTGCCCCTTTATTGCTCTTGAGATCGTGCACGCTGCACCGTGAGGGACTCAAGCTGTGCCGGTGGAGTTGTTCCGTTTCGATGCTCAATCCTGCTGTCGAACTGTTCGTTGTGAATTCAAGTGGAGGAGCAACTCACATCTCCACTGTGAAGTTGGAGAAGAAGCGTTTACGCGGATGGGCTGGCGACAACGTGAGTTCGCGTCCGCGAGCTCGGCAATTTGGTGGTGATGGCGTTACATCAAATACCTGGCTTTCCCAGGATCAATTGTGTAACAGATTGAAAATGAGCGCGAGAACGGTTAGCGCCAGCAGCAGGAAAACTATCCCACCTCTGGCATCCCGTCTTTGACCCGCCTTCCGGCGTTCCCGCGCCAGTCTGGAGATTTCGCACTGCTGATATTCATGTTCCTCACTGGTCATACCATAATCAGCGTCGAAACCGGCTTCACTTTCCGAGATACTTGGACGGATTCCGTATCCGATCGAGCCGCTCGACTTCCTCTGCGTCAAGCGTTAGCTGCTGTCGCCTTTCCTTGAGCATAACCACGAGCGACTGAGGAAACAGCCACGCCTGTTTGACAAGGTTAATGACCGTCAGGAACACGAGCTTTATTATATACACAAATTGATGAGCGTCACATGACGCGAGTGTAGATCTCACCGCCCAAATCATGGAACCTTTGTTGGTCGGCCGGCACTGTCATTTCGCGCATCGTGCCGGCCTCATCAATGGCAGGAGGGAAAGAGAGACCGGTATCCTGCTTCCGGGACTTACGAGCAGATTCGGCACGACTTGCGCCCGGTTTGCTGGTTGGATTCTTACGAGTGGAAGGTTTGGTCATAGTTACCCGCTTGCCTAGCTTGGGTCATGCCGACCGGGCCTGGTTTTCTGGAGCCTTGGTGTTTAACGGGTTACGAGCTTTTGGGCCGCGCGGCGGCTTCTCGCAATGGTGCAATTTGCCCCTGGCCGGCTGATAATATGTTGCAACTTGCTCCTCGGAACATAAAACCATCCAACTAAAATTGCTTCCGGCAGCCCCTACGATTTGGCTGCCGGAAGCTTTGCCCGATTTACCCAACCAACACTTATTGCACTTGAACGCGGTAGAAGCTGCTGCTGCCGGTGGCGGGGCCGTTGATCGATCGGACCGCGTTATTGCCCGGGACAGGACTGCCCAGCGGGCTCCAGGTGGCATCCGTTAAACTATGTTTGAATTGCACCTGGTAATTCGCCCCGGTTTGCGTCGGGAACGAAATCGTGGCGTTTGTGCCATTGACCGATATTGTCACCACCAGATCCGGCGGCGTGGAAACCAACATCAGGAAGTTCACATTCACCTCAGGTTGGCTGCCGATTGGCGAGCCACCCAGCTGCAAGGTGTTGGTGGCGCCGGTGAGTGTGACTTTTACCAGGTTGCCGCTGGCGTCCTTCAATGATTGCCAGCCCCAACTCGACCAGCCTCCCACCGGAACATAGAACGTGCCGAGAAAGTTTTTTGTCTGATTGGTCGTGCCCAATCCGCTGGTCACCTGGGAGAGAATGGCTTCGGTCGGCGCCGCCCCCTCGGCAAAACGGCCCACCACGTTATATGTCCCGGGCGGATACGACCGGGTATAATTGCACCACGAGCCCCCGCCGAAAAATCCGATGTTATAATCCGTGCCACTCGCTGCCACAAACTGGTCTCTCGGCTGGTCACCTGCCGGGCTGGTTGGCATGGCGGGAAATGCCCGATAAGGGAATTGCTCGCTGCCATTGGGGTCGGTTTCCAGAAAATCGACTCCCGGGATGCCGGACTGACCGCTGTAGGCGTCCACCTGTGGATTGTCCTGAAACTGACCGTTATTATAGTCATAATCTTCCGCCTCCCAGGTATAGTTCGTTGAACTAAAGGTGCCGAAACTATTGGTATAGGCAATGGTTCCATTCGCGTCGGTCAGTGTAATCACAGCGGTGTGAAATGCATTGGGTTGCACCGGATGACTGACCTGCAATGCCGTGGCCGGGCCGCTGAAGGTCAAACCGGAAACTATTGCGCCATCCAAATTCAAAACGACGTTGCTGGTGGCAAGTCCAACTTGGGAATGCGCAATAAAGCTGAGTGAATTGGTGTATTGAAACATGCCGGAGCCGTCCGGCACGAAATTATCCACGTACGGCAGGACTTTCACCGTAACGTCCGCCGGCATCAACAGGAAGAAATTCGCGTTGTAATTGCCATTGTCGGTGGTGATCCGCAATGTGTTCGTGGAACCGCCGGTGAATTGCACGAGATTGCCTGCAATGTCCTTCAACGGAACCCATTCATATTTTTGCCAGCCACCGCTGCCGGGAACAGAAAATGTCCCGAGCCTGGTGATGGTCTGGCTGCTGGTGCCTAAGCCACTGGTCACTAAAGCGAGGCTGGCACTGTCGGAGGAACTGCCGTTCCCGTCCGCCGCGCGCAGATAAATATTATATGTGCCGGCTGGAAACGTCCTGGTGTAGTTGGCCCAATTGCCTCCGTTATTGAATCCCACGTCATAATCTTGAAAACCAGCGTGGCTCAGGCGCGGCGTGTCACCAACGTTTTCCGTGCTCAACCCAACGCGTTGATAGTCCTGCGCGGAGGGATTGTTGTTGATAAAATCAACGCCGCTGATCCCGTCCAGGTGAGTGTAACCGTTGATTTGCGGATTATCGATGAACTGACCGCCGCCATAGTCGAAATCCTCCGACTCAAAGGTATAAGCGGGCTGGATGGTATCGAAACTCAAGTTGGTGCTCGCCGGGTTCCCATTCGCATCAATCACCTGAATGAATGCCGTATAAACCAGGTTGCTGGCCAATGGGATGCTCACACTTTTGTTTGTGGCCGGACCGGTCACGGTCATCCCATTGCCGTCGGACAAAAGATGAGACGAACCGGCGCCCGCCAGGTTTGTGCTGGCCAATTGCACGGTGATATCGCTGGTGCTGACGCCCAAAGACGAAGTGATGTTGAAGGTAAGCTCGTTGGTCATCTGGAACTGAACGGTGCCATCGGGATAGATGTTGTTGATGACGGCATCAGCCACACCCGCGGCATTTGTATCCGCGGGCAGGAGCATGTAAAAGTTTGCGTTCATGTTCCCGCCGTCTATTGTCACCCGCAGCGTCGTCGCCGAGCCATCGGTTGTCAGTTGCGCGAGGTTGCCGCTCGAATCTTTCAAAGGCACCCAGCCATACACCTGCCAACCGCCGAGCGGCAGCACTGCGAATGTGTATGGCCCACTGCCGTCCAGGGTCGCGCTGCCGGATGGAATAGACATGCTGGCACTGTCGGAAGTGGGGCCATTGCCATCAGAACCCCGCATAAAAACATTATAGACCCCCGCCGGGTAACTTCGCGTGTAATTGCCGAAATCGCCGCCGTTGTTGAAGCCGATGTCGTAATCGGTCTTGCCCGTGCCCATGTATTGCACGCGGGGCACATCACCAGCCGTTTCGGAGGCCAACCCCGGTGGATTGGGACGGTAGCTTTGGCCCCCTGAGCCGTTGTGGTGACAATCGATCCCATCCGTGGCGCTTAAAGTAGCGTAGGCATTCGTCTGCGGAGCGTCTATGAACAATCCGCTGACACTGTTGCTGGTGTAATCATAGTCTTCGGCTTCGAAAGTATAGGCTGGAGAAATCGTGTCGAATGTCACCGTCTTGCTTGCGGAACCGCCGTTGTTGTCGGTCACTTGAATGACGGCGGTATAAAGCCGGTTGGTGGACAGCGAGGCACTCACGCTCTCATTGTTGGCCGGGCCCGTGATGGTCAAACCGTTGCCGGACGTGAGCGTCCTTAAAAGAGGCGACCCGCCAGTCAGTTTGGCGGCGGTGAGTTGCACCGAGATGTTGGAAATGCCGGCTGGCGACGAGGCGTTAAACGAAAGTATGCCGGACGGTTCAAACAAGTGCGCGCCATCAGGAAAAACGTTGCTGATGGTTGCCTGACCGCGTGACTTTTCGACGCCGAGCATCAGGCATACAATGGCCAGGGCCATGGTTAAAGGCGTCAGAATTCCTTTTGTTGCAATTTGCGGGGACTGAATTTTTGGCTTCATATTTTATAGGCTTTGCCGGGAACGCTGGCAATTTGAGTCAAAGGCATTTCCGGCACCATCCCCGTTTGCGGGGATGAGACCTGGAGAACGGAGACGACATCAAAGCCGCGGGAATGCCATTCTTGTTCCATATTTAATTGGTGTTACGGGGACGTTGAGCACTCTGCGGAGAACCGCAATTCCGCACCATCCCCGTTTTCGGGGATGCCTCCTGTGGTCCTGAAAAAAATCTTATGGAAACTCGGCCCGATGCTTTGCCACGGCCTCGATTCGGCCGCGCACGTGCATTTTCTGACAGATGTTCTTGACGTAGGTGCGCACGGTCTCTGCGCCGATGTTGAGTTTATCGGCAATTTCCTTGTAAATAAATCCCTGGCCGAGCAAATCCAGGACTTCCCTTTCGCGCGGCGACAAATTTTCGGTTTCGGTGACGGACGGGCCAATGAGATGAAAATGTTTCACGACCTTGCGCGCGATGGGACTGGACATGGGCGCGCCGCCTTTGTGAACGTCCCGAATGGATTCGAGCAATTGCTCCGGCGGGCCGGATTTTACCAGATACCCGTTCGCGCCCGCTTTCAGCGCGCGAAAAATGCGCTCGCTGTCCTCATAGATCGTCACCATGATGATTTGCATGTCCGGGACGAGCTTTTTTACTTCGGCCACGCATTGAATGCCGGACATGCCCGGGAGCTTGATATCCATCAACACGACGTCGGGCCGCTTTTCCAGGATTTGCGGCAACGCCTCCTCGCCGGAGCGAAAGGCGCCAAGACATTTGATGTCGGGCGCGGTCTCAAGGATTTGCACGAGTTGCTCGCGCAAGCCAGCGTCGTCTTCCACAACCACCACCGTCTTTTTCATAAGCTTTTATCGGCTGGTTCTTTTTTCATGCGTATTGCTGGCTGATAATCAATTGGGCTTTAGGAAATCTTTGGCGGCAAATTAAGTGCCAGCCGCACCTGCACCAGGGTGCCTTTGCCGAGCTGGCTTTCGATGGTGCAGCTTCCGCCGACGTCCTGCAGCCGCCGTTTCATGTTGCTCAACCCGTGGCCGGTCATGCTCCTGGCCGGATCGAATCCGCAGCCGTCGTCCTGCACCAGCACGCTGATTTCATTTTCACTGAATGTCATTCGCAGCGTTACCTCGGACGCCTGGGCGTGCTTGATGACATTGTGAACGGCTTCCTTTATGGCCATGATGATATTGTGGCGTATTTGACTGGACACCTGGATTTCGCGGGGCAAATCCAGCATGTTAAAACGGCAGCGAAACCGGCTTTGTTCGCAAAGCTGGTTCACCATCTGGCAAAGATAATTTCCCAGCGCGTCGAGGTTGTCGTTTTCCGGGCTCACCGCCCAAACCGTTTCATAAAGCGCGGAAACCAACTCGCGCGACATCCGGGAAATGCGATCAAAATCCGCGCGCGCTTTTTCGGGAAATGCGGGATTTTCCTGGGACATGGCGCTGACCAGGGAAATCTGGGTCACGCGCGCACCCAAATCGTCATGGATGTCGTGCGCGATGCGCAACCGCTCGCGTTCCAGGGTTTGCTGGGCCTTGAGACGGAACATTTCGCGCCGCATTTTTTGCCAACCCAGGTAGCGCGCCCCGCCGACCGTGGCGGCAGTGACGGAAATCAAAACCGCACTCCAAAACCACGACCTCTGCCAGAACGGGGGCGACACGAGGACCCTCAGCGAAGTTTCCACCCCTGTGGGCACCCCCATGACGTCGGCTTCCATTAAATGAAGCGCAAATGCTCCCTGCGGCAGCTTCTGATAATTGACCGAACGGAAATCGCCGATTCCCATGCTGTACATCTCGTTCCACTCCACGACGAGATGATCGCCGGGATTGACTGCCGGAGCGAATTCCTTGATGGTCCGCCACTCCGCATGACTGATGGGATCATCATCAAGGACCGCAAAGGCCTTTATCGCGGGCTCCTGCCCAAAGGTGACAATCTTCGCCATACTGGGACGAATGCCGTCCGGAGTCCAACCGGTGGGAATCCCATTTGCATCGGCAGGATATTGCGGAGAATCAAATGGAGATTGGATCAGCGCTACCGGCGGCTGGCCCGGGGAGGACTTCGACACGAGCAAATTGGCCACCACGTAGATGCCAACACTCGAGGGTGGACCGGCGGAAGAAATCACAACCCACACTCGCGAAGCCTGCGGGGGCACGACGAGCGTTTCGCGCCGATGGGAGAGCGGAGAGTTTTCCATCGAACCCGTCCATCCTGCGCTGTCGCCTCGCACGTTGAAAATATTCTGGCTTATCTGGTCTCCCGACTCCGTGTAGAAGCGAATGTTCAAGGCCATCTCGCCGCCGCCTTCGTGCCACTCGTTGTCGAAGCCTTCAAGTTTGTACCGCAGCCGGATTGGCGGACGGGTTGAGTTGGTTCCCGGCCGGAAATTGAAGGAAATGTTTTCCGGAAATGAGCCTAAGTTCACGCTTCCATCGCCCCTAAGCGGCGCCGGTTTGCCATTTACTGTCACGGACTGGATCTCGAGCGTATTGGTCGCGGAATAAATCGGCAACTCGCTCCCCGCCACGAGACAGCCAACGCACACGATCCAAATGACGATTCCACGTTTTGGGTCCATCTCAGCGGTAATCAATATTTGCCGCGGCGGGGGGAGGCACTGCTGGTCATCCCGGCATTTTGGGTCTGCCAGATTGAAATTGCAACTCAAAGCCATTTACAGGATGCCAAAAACGATTGAGCTCAGTTAATCAATACGCCGGGTTCCTGAGCATCCCCGTTTTCGGGGATAGCAAACCAGACACGACTCCGCCCTGCACTTTATTATGGATGCGCCAGGCGGAAAAAAACGCTGCCGCCGGTTGGGTTGATTAGAATTGTGACTTGGTTCGTGGCGGTCGAAGTTTGAATGGTTGTCCAATTGGTGCCCAGGCCGAGGCCGGTTTGGTTGGTCTGCATTTGCAGCATCCAACCCAGGTGATCTTGCGGCCATGCGAGTTGCAATTGCGTACCACCGACTGCAAAGCTCAGTTGCGGTGGGGACATGGAAACGGGCTGGGCGCTGACCGAAGCGGTGTTGGGACTTTCCCCAGCCAGGTTTGTGGCTGACACGATGAAATAGTACGCCACCCCATTCGTCAGGCCGGTGTTGGTAAAGTTGAGGGCATTCAGGTTCGTGGCGATGACTTTGTAAACTCCATTTGAAGCGAGGGAGCGCTTCACATTGTAACCAGTGGCGCCGATGGACGAGTTCCAGGCCAGGGATGCCCGACCATCGCCGGGAATGGCCACCAGACCGCTGGGAGCCGATGGCGGAGCGCCAACCACGCCCACCACGTTAAATTCGTGAATGCTCCACCACAGTCCCGAAACGTTTCCGGTTTGTGTCACCCGGATATAGCGCGCGGTTTGAGTTGGAAATGTAATCAGTGTCAGAGCAGAAGTTCCCGAGCCGGTCGCCACCGGGGAACCCCAGTTGATCCCATCGTTCGAAACATTAACCTGATAGCCGCGCGGATAATCGCTGGATGAAGCGGCGGCATCCAGCACCAGCTCGTAAAAGGTGTTGGTCCCGTTCATGTCCACTTGGAACCATTGCCCGTTGGTCTGGGGCGTGCCAGTGGACCACCGGGTGTTGATATTGCCATCAATCGCATTTGCCGGTGAACCGCCGGATTCGCTGGAAGAAGCGCTGGCCGCCCAAACGGAGCGGTCAAGCGAGCCGGGCATCGTGACGGCCTGCGCGGAATTGGTGCTTTCGCCGGCCGGATTGAGCGCGGTTATCACGTAATAATAGGTCGTGGCATTCGTCAGGCCGAGGTTTGTATAACTCAACCCCGTTACATTGGGCGCCACGATCCCGTATGGTCCGCCATTGGTGGTGGAGCGCCTAATATTGTACGCGGTCGCGCCTGCGGCGGCAGCCCAACTTAAAACCGCCTCTGAATCGCCAGGTGACGCGGTTACACCGCTAGGCGCTGGCGGCGCGAAACCATTGACGAACCCGACCGCGAACGATTCCTGCGCCCCAACTGTTGTCGCCCTGGCGATCAGGACATTCCCATTCAGGCTGTCCACCGTGACGTACTTGCCGTTGTTCATGGCTCGTAGGCCGATGTTGCCATTGCCGGCATCCACCTCGGTGAAGGTTTCCCATAAGCCAACGCCAGTTCGATTGGCAACCAACGGAGAATTACCGTTGTTGTCCGCGCTGACATAATCATTGTTGTCCAGGCACCGAAGCGCAATGTTCCCGCCACCCGCATCCACGATTTGGAACTGTTGTGGAGCGTTAATCGCCGTTCCCTCAGCAAACAGTAAATTTGTGTGGCCGCTGTCCTCCGTGACGTATTTTCCGTTGCCGAGCGCGTTCAACGAATAAGTGTCGCCCACGGCCAATTGATGCGAAAGCGCCGGGGGTGCGTAATAAAAAGCGAAATACTCCACCTTGCCCAACATTCCGCTTCCGCTGAAAAATACCAGGTAAATAGTGTGGCTCCCGCTTGCGCCGCTGATGCCGCAATACGCGTTGGCGTACGTTTGCGCTCCGCCAGTATTCGGAATCAAGCACGTCCCAATCAGAGTTCCATTGGTGCCATCAAGGTGAATCTCCACACTGCCACCAGAATTTGTGCTGGCGACCCTGGCGACAAAAGCATTTATGCCGCTTAAATTGACATTGTTGTAAGCCGCCCAAGCTCCAGTCGTAATGTTGCCGATGTCCTGTCCTCCTTCGCCGCAAATCTCCGTCACAATACCCAGCATATTGTCGTAGCTCGTGGCGGACGTTGGAATAATGCCCGCGTAGGCGACCGAGCTGTTGGTAAACACGAGTCGCCCCGCCTTGAGCCCCGAAACGCTATTGGAATAAACGAGGGCGTTCCCCATGACCCCCGAGCCAAGATCCGGCGCTCCAATGGCTATCGCATCAAGCCCGGGATTTGTGATGGTGTTCCGCTGGAAAACAATATTCGTGCCGGTTGAGAAGCCGACCGCATCATACAGCGAATCAACGATAATATTTGAAGCGCAATAAACATTGGCCACCGTTCCAACGCCCTGACCGTCGCCACCATTGCCAATCATCAACGCCTGTTGCTGTTGATTGTAACCATTGCCTCCGCAGCGCAAGACTGTGTTTCCGGTCACCTTGGCCGACAGAAGATCCGAGCCATTCACGCCGAACTTCATCACCCCCAGCCCAATATATCTGGCCGTGTCACAAAGCAGATTGTTTGTCACCAGATCGTTGATTCCCCCATAAATGCCCATGCACTTGCCACCCCATGGCGCAACGGCCGTGTTATTCACATAAACAATGTTGCTCATCAGGGTGTAATAATATGTCGTCGAGCCGAACACGTTATAGTTCACCGAATTGATCGCCATCGCATCATCCCCGGTGCCACGGACAAAGTTGTTCGAGTACGTCAGGTTCATCCCAATCCCGTCGTCGCTCTGCACGTTGTTGAAATTGCCGCCATCGGACCAAACGCTTAGCACGCGGCAATTGCGCGCCGTCCCGCCCACGCCGGCGCACCAAAACGCGGAAGTCACGTGTTGAATCCAGACATTGTCCACCACCCAGTTGGTGCCATAGAAATTGACTGCCCCGTTGTTGTTATTGCCCGCCCGGCTGGATCCATTGCAATCCAGCGAAATATTGGAAAGGGTGCATGAAATCGTGGTGATGATGTTGTCCACGCCTTGTGAATTGTTGGTTGGGGTCACGCGATAGATGGTGCTGAACCACTGCCCCGCGCCCTGGATTGCAATTCCGGAAGCGTTCAATCCCCCGTGGATGGCGCTGATGTAAAACGTCCCCGCCGGAATCCACGCAATCTTTCCCTGAGATTTCGCGGCACTGAAGCAATTGTTGATCGCCGAGGTATTGTCCACACCGAGGCTGTTCGATACTGCTCCGTAACTGAGAATGGACAGGGAATTGGCAGGCTGAACCAATGGCAGGGGCGGAGCTTCAAGGTCCACAACGTCTAGGTAGTAAAACGCCGCGGTGTTCGTTGAATCCATTTGGAATCGAAAAGTGTCCCCCGGCGCGATTGGAGCACCGGCAATAAATGCATGCGTGTCATTCCAAAAACCACGCGGACTGCCGTCCGCCGGATTCTTATCCGTCTGGCCGTTATAATTGGTCCCTTCGTAACAATAATTTTGCTGTGAATTGACCGCGAACGCCTGACGGAATGCGCCATTCACGTAAAAATCAATCGTGGAGGTAATCCCGCCTCCAGTCGGCGCGTCCGGGATGCACGAGCGAAGGTTAATGGCCGTCAGGCTCTGGCCGGTATTATTGGTCCATTGCACATATTGGCCCGTGGCCGTGAGTTGAACATAAGCATGACCGGACGCCTCCAATTCGGGACTCGAATATTGCGTGCCTGGTGCGGCGGTGACCGACACCATCATGGCGCCGCCACCCAAAAACCCGCTTTCCGCCTCGTAGCTGATGAACGGCGTTGTTGCGCCAACACTCGCAAGAACTTTGCGCGTGTCGTCGAACAGTAAAAGCGCCACCGCCAGCAAGAAGAGTGTTCTTTTCATCTTCAACCAGTCCGGCAACTGAAGATGAATTTTTTCATCTCCCGATCAAATTCACAATCACGCAAATATAATCAACCCAGCCACGGGATTGGGGCATCCCCGAAATGGGGGATGGCAAAATTAATCCAGCAGTTCATGAGGCAATGATACAACCGTCATTCGTAAGCCTGCAGATTTTTGAGAGTCGATCCAGGAACGGGATTTGAGCTGGATTGATTTTGGTTCGTGACAGGGCGAGGGACAGGAAGGCTGCCTGGTCAACCTCCGGTATTTGTTGCATTTTTCCCGATTTGGGAGGCCATTCGATGGTGATCAGGTTGCTTTTGATGGTCGTCGGGTTGCAGTCACCTTCAAAAGCCCAGGCATGGACAATTTTGCCAGACTTGAGCGCAACACTGCCCAGGGGCGTGAATGTTCCTTGTGGCGTTATGCCGGTTTCTTCCGCAAATTCACGCTGTGCGGCCAGGAGATGGTCTTCGTTCAATTCGATTTCTCCCTTGGGAATCGACCAGGCGCCCTCGTCCTTACGACGCCAGAAAGGACCGCCGGGGTGAACCAGCAACACTTCGAGTTCACGATTGCAAATCCGATACATCAAAAGTCCGGCGCTGATTTTAGGCATGGATTAGCCTGGCGTGGATTGACCAAAAATGGAAGTTGCGTTTACCGACCCGCCGTAGCCGCTCATCGCCAAGCTTCTCGCGGACGACATTTCACGCCATGGTTTCAGTTTCTATGGAAGACTTTTCGCAATTCACCCCTGGCGCGAACCAAAATGTCCTTCTGTTTTGCGGGCAAATGCGAACCGGCGCGGTTGATGTAGAAATTGAGCATGGACATGGCCGATTGATAGGGCGTGGCTTTGCGCCGGGCGCTGTTTTCAGCCGAACGTTTCAGCGACAGCGCAATCCGGTGAGGGTTGCTTTGGGTGAAAACCTTTGGTTCGAGGTCAAGGGCATTGCTGTTCCGCGTCACTTCGCCGGACCAATAACGGCGTTTGGATTTTGTTTTCATTTCAATTCAGAACCGCCGTTTAACCCCGTCGCTTAAAAAATTGCACTGCTCGCTCATGGCGTTTGGCGGCTGCAAGGGTTGGAAAAGTTCCCAGGTTCCGTCGTTTGCCCGTGGCTGGATTGCGCTTGCGGGAGTAGAGTCGGTATTGGCCTGATTTTAGTTTCCTCATCATACGACATGGACCGCACCAAATCGTGCGGCATCAATTTACGCGGCCAGTTTTTCGGTCTGTGATTCTTCAGGATAGCGGCCATAACGCGCCGCGCTGTTGGACTGCGCGCGTTGCAGCAACGCCCGTTGGCCGGCCAAAACGTCGCTGCCATGCCACGCTTGCAGCGCGGCTGATTGCAGAGCGCGGCCGTAAGAAAAGCTCAATTGCCAGGGCGCCTTGTCGATTTGATTCATCGCGTTCAAATGCCGTGTCGCCAATTCATCGCTTTGGCCGCCCGAGAGAAACACAATGCCCGGCACTGCCGCCGGCACGGTGTGGCGCAAAACACGGAGCGTGGCTTCCGCAACTTCGCGGACGCTCGCCTGGTTCGGGCAATCCTTGCCCGACGTGACCATGTTGGGCTTGAGCAGCATTTGTTCAAAGACAACTCGATATTCGGCCAGCTCGCGAAAAACCATGCGTTGCGTGGCGGTGGTCACTTCTTCGCAACGCTCGAGGGTGTGGTCGCCGTCCATCAGCACCTCGGGTTCAACGATTGGGACAAGTCCAGCCTCCTGACTCAAGGCCGCAAAACGGGCCAGCGCATGAGCGTTCGCGGCCAGGCAGGCAGGCGTCGGTATGGCGTCATCGATGCGAATGACCGCGCGCCATTTTGTGAAGCGCGCGCCCAAATCGACATACTCGGCCAGCCGCCCGCGCAAACCGTCCAAACCTTCAGTTACCTTCTCGCCGGGAAAAAGGGCCAGCGGCTTCGCGCCTTTGTCCACTTTAATTCCGGGGATAATGCCCTTTTGCCGCAACAACTCGGGAAAAGGCGTGCCATCAGCGGCTTTTTGCCGAATTGTTTCGTCGAACAGAATGACAGCGCTGATGAAATTTTCCAGGCCTGGCGTCGTGAAGAGCATCTCACGATAAGCCCGCCGGTGTTCTTCCGTGGAAGGGAGATTTATCGCTTCAAAACGTTTCGTGATGGTGGGTGTGCTTTCATCGGCCGCGAGAATCCCTTTGCCGGGAGCGACAAGCGCCTGCGCAATTGATTCCAACTCATTCGCATTCATACATCACGAATTTTCACCCTCCTTTACGTTACTCCAAGAAAGCCAAACTGCAAAGCGTCTGCTGGCGAACGAAACTGCCGGGCTTTGCGAGAGGCTAGGGTGAGCGTACGCGATAGAAGCGTTGCGGATTGTTTGCGGCCTGCAGATCGATGAATTGAAACTGGCCGGGCGAAACTTCCGTGACGCTGCCGAGCGCCGTCCAGTTGCTCAATGGCAGCGTCAGATTTGTCGCAGCCAAGGCGGAGAAACTCGCCCCCGCGGCGTTCGTGAAAGCAAACTGGAAAGCGCCATTGTTCAGCGTTTGGGGGGCATTCAACTGGAATGGATCAACCTGCGCCAGCTTGACCTTGACCACCTGATTCGGCCGACTGTCCTGGCCAAAATAAGCGTATCCGCGCACCGGGTCAATGACTGCCGAGCGCAAAAAAACCTCACCGAAAGGCAGGATGCCGTCGAGGTTGGTAGTCGTGTTGTTGGTGGTCATGCCGCTGGGTGGCGGTGTGTCCGGACCTCCTGGAAATGGCAAGAAGCCGATTTCCACGGGCAGATTCGTTCCATTCAGACTGAACTGATACACCCCGCCGGGATAGGAATTGTCATTCGCAAAATAGACAAAGCCATTGACGGGATCACAGACCGAGGCAGCCATCCGCCCCTCGCCGGGATGGAGATTGACGGAGCCAACGAGGGTGGGAGGCACATCTCCCGCCTCGAGTTTCACCTTGAAAATCTTGCCGGGGGTATTCGTATCCGAGTCATAGGTATCGTAATAGGCGTAACCATGCACCGTATCAATGGAAGCGCCGTCAATGAATGCGCCCACCGAGTTCAGGCTAAGCGCGCCGATGCGCACCGGCGGATTCGCGCCAGGCGTCATTTTGATTTTCACAACCACCGGCGAGGCGTTGGAACTCGGAGCCGTCACGAAATAGGCATAACCCTTTTGAGCATCCACGACGCTGCCCAGCAGAAAATTGGTTTCTCCGGCATTGAGGGTCACTGATCCAAGTTCCGTAAAATTGGAAAGCGCGACTTTGGCGACCTTGGCGGGATTCCCCGAAACTGTGCAGAGAACGTACGCGCAGTGGTTGGCCGGATTCGGGTCAGAGTCATCAACGACGACGGCAGCAGCACTGCCTGCGGTCAGGGAGATCGAACCGGCGTTGGTCGCCGGATTCGCTCCCGCGCCAACTCCGTACCGCTTAAGCGTTCCTCCCGGGAAATACACATACCCGGCACCCAGGTCAAACGCGCTGCCGGCGAACTGGCCGGTATTCGTAGCCGGGCCGATCTGCACGGGCAGATTCCCGGTGATGTCCAGTTTGTATAGATAGCTGCCGACGAAGTACGCATAGCCATTCGTTGGATCAATGAACGCGGTGTACATCCCCTTGTCGTCGGGACTGGAGTGACGTGGTCCCAGGGTCGTATGGCCGATGCGCTGCGGGTTGCCCGCGATTGCCGCCATGGCAAATCCAATTACCAACAGTCCAACCGACATGAGTAATTTGCTCTTCCTGATAGAGACATCACCGCGCGCTTGCGCGGCAGAAATGTTCCGGAGCGCTTGCCACTTGGGCTGTTTTATGGACCACACGCAATATTGCTAAAGCAGGTTTCGGGCCGAGATCAGGCCTCTTCCAATTGACATCTCCCCAAATGGGACGTGCAAGCAGGGCGAGATGCCCCATTCTCCATTCGGGGGCTGGCGATGGCCCTTGTCGGGACTTCCGAACATGCTAAACTTATTCTTTTGCCGGAAATACAAATGTCCAACGAGTCTCAATCTGCAATCCTGACGGCGGCAGACCTCCAGGTTCGCTATAACGAACAGGTGGTCCTGGACAAGGCCTCGTTTACGATTTGCGAAGGGGACCGCATCGGTCTGGTGGGGCGGAACGGCTCTGGAAAATCGACGTTTCTGCGCATCCTGGCGGGCACGCAACAACCGGACGTGGGAACAACAACGCGTCGGCGGAATCTGGTGATCGGATATCTTTCGCAGGAGTTCACGCTGGATCCGCAAATCAATGTTTACGAAAACGTTCGCGCGGGCGCGCGTCATGTGCTCGATCTGATCCGCGAATTTGAGGAACTGCCCGCGCAATCCAAGCGGCACGACGAATTGGAGGAACGCATCCGCACGTTGGATGGCTGGGGGCTTGACCACCGGATAAAAACCGCCATGTCGCACTTGAACGTCCCGGATGGCGAGCGACGGATCGATACGCTCTCGGGCGGGGAGAAGCGTCGCGTGGCGATGTGCCGGGCGATTATTTCGCGGCCAGACTTGTTAATTTTGGACGAACCAACGAATCATCTTGACCCGGAATCGATCGAATGGGTCGGGGATTTTTTGGGGGAGTTTCCCGGCGCGTTCCTGGTGGTCACGCATGATCGTTATTTTCTGGATCGTGTCACCTCGAGCATCGTGGAACTGGCGAACGGCATTTTCCATCCCTACAAGGGGAATTACACCGATTACCTTGTGGCCCGGGCCGAACGGCAGGCGACCGAGGAATTGGTGGAGCACAAGCGCCAGATGTTTCTGCGGCGCGAACTCGAATGGGTTCGGCGCGGCCCCAAAGCGCGCACCACCAAGTCCAAAAGCCGCCTGGATCGCTATTACGAGGTTTCCGACCAAACAGCGGTGGAAGTGGAATCCGACGTGGAACTCGTCATTCCGCCGCCGCCGCAATTGGGAAATCGAGTGGTCGAGTTGAGCAACGCCGGCGTGGAACTCGGCGGCAAGACATTGTTTCGTGGTTTCGACTTCACCTTTGAGCAGGGCATGCGCATCGGTGTGGCGGGCCGGAATGGCCTGGGGAAGACGACATTACTGAAACTGATTATTGGCGAACAGCAGCCCACCGAAGGCACGGTCAAGGCTGGCCAGTTGACCCGGTTCAATTACATCGATCAAGGCCGCTTGCAGTTGCGCGAGGAGCGGACGGTCCTGGAGGAAGTGGGCGATGGGACGGAGTTTGTCATTTTTGGCGAAGGCAAACTTTCGTTGCGCGCCTACCTTAAACGTTTTCTTTTCACGGACGACCGCATCAACACGCAGGTAAAATATCTTTCCGGCGGCGAACGCAGCCGGTTGCTGCTGGCGCGCATTTTAAAGAACGGCGGGAATTTCCTGGTGCTCGATGAGCCAACGAATGACCTCGATCTGCCCACGTTGCGCATTTTGGAGGAGGCGCTGCTGGCGTTTCCCGGTTGCGTGCTGGTGGTCAGTCATGACCGCTACTTTCTCAATCGAGTTTGCACCGGCATCCTGGCGTTCGAAGGGGATGAAAAAATCGCTTATAGCGTGGGGGATTACGATTACTATCTGGAAAAGCGGGCGCGAGAAAGCAGCTCGGTCAAAAATTCAAAACCCGCCGTGGTTTCTCCGTTGAGCGCCGCGCCGGGCGTAAAGGAACTGGGCAACGCCCGCCCGCGCAAGCTGACGTTCAAGGAAACGCGCGAACTGGAGGGCATGGAAGCGCAAATTATGGAGCGCGAAGCGGAAATTTCGCGCATCGAAGCCCTTTTCTCGCAGCCGAATTTTCACCAGGAACACGGTCAGCGAACGAAGGAGTTGACGGCGCAGATCGCGGCCATTCGGGAGGAGCTTGCAAAACTTTTTGTGCGATGGGAGGAATTGGAAAATATCCGGCAAGGGAGCGGGATGCGCCTGTAGCAACCAACGTGAGGAGGCTGCTACGGTTCCTTGCCGGCCTTCGAGGAGATATGGCGCAAGATTCGCCTCTGGGCGCTGGGGAAGGCAAGGCGATGCAATTGGGCCAACGTGCGCCATTCTCCCGCGGAGTCCGACAATTTCGCGGTTCGAGTTGCAACCGTACGATATGCATCCGTGGTGATGCGATAGCGGGTAATAGTGTGTTTGATCACGCATAATCTTTCAGCAGCCTTGACACCCGCGCCAAAGACTTTCCGCGCTGCCCGGGCCACGTTCGAACCGTCATTTGCGCGGGTGAGTTCAATATTCGGGAATTCCCATAGGTGCGCGTTCACCACTCCGGCAGGCCGTTGTCGGACTAAAAAGCGACCATCCTTCTCCATGATGAACGCGACGAATCTCCTGGAGGTCGTCATCATCCGTGGCCCGAGGTTTGGAAGTTCCTCGACTTTTCCTGTGCGTTCGGCGATGCACCTTGAACGCAAAGGACACACGAGGCACTTCGGCTGTTTGGGCGTGCAAACGAGCGCTCCCAACTCCATCAACGCCTGATTCAGATGCGAGCAGCGCTCCTCATCTCCCATCGTTCTCGTTCTCGCCCCTTTTTCCTCCGGCGAAAACCGCGCCGCCATCTCCACCAACTCCCCGCTCAAACGCCACAGCCGCTCATTCGTCTCCTTCTCTCGCGGATTTTCCGCAATGCCGAAAAGCCGCGTCAGCACGCGAATAACATTCCCATCCAGGATTGCCTTCGGTTCGTTGAAAGCGATGCTGGCAATCGCGCCGGCGGTGTAACGTCCGATCCCCGGCAGCTCAAGGATGGCTTCGTAATCCTTCGGAAAATCGCCTCCGTGCCCAGCCATGATCTGTTGCGCCGCCTTTTGCATATTCCGGACCCGCGTATAATAACCCAGCCCCTCCCAGAGTTTGTGGATTCGTTCGGTGGCTGCTTCGGCCAGTGCCTGGATGGTCGGGAGTTCCCGCATCCAACGTTCCCAGTAGGCGATGACGGTCTTGACCTGCGTTTGCTGCAGCATAATTTCGGAGACCCAGATCGCGTACGGATCGCGCGTGCGCCGCCAGGGCAAATTGCGAGCAGCCTGGGCGAACCAGTCCAGAAGGGCGCGCACAATCGCGTCGGCCTCGGGTTTTGCCTTACGATGGAGAGGCATACGAAGAATCTTAAAGGCTGAAGGCTGAAGACTAAACGCTAAAGTGGGAACAGTGGGGAGGAAGAGCGGAGGCTCTCGGTAGTTTGAAAGCGGTGCAGCCTCCTTCGTCGCAACCTTTCACCGATCCGCGTTCGGAATCAACCGACGAAATGAGCGACCGTCGCTTAAATTCCTAAGGCCGTATACCAAACGCCGAAGGGTCGTCAAATCGATTAAAATCCGCCTTGCTGGGTTTGCAACCGCCAGGATCGCTGCGGACCCGCCACGCCGTTGGTCTGCACGTATTGCATGGGCAGGTACCCGCCAAGGCCGGCCAACGTGGCCACCACGGTCCAATTGACGAGATCCGTGCTCCACTGGACTTGATAGCCCCAGCCAGGTTGGGAGTTCCACGAAAGCACGACACCCTGGTTTGAATTGGTGAGGCCCAATTGCAGCATCGGATGATGGTTGAACCAGGCGGTGACGTCCCATTCCAAGACCCCGATGGGCGAAGCATTATTGGTCAAGGCCGTGTAACCTTCGCCGTCGCTCGCCTGGTACACAACGTCCAGCACATTGTCGCGTTGCCACCGCGCGAGGTCAATCACCGGCTCGTAGTTGCCCAGGTTGTCGGTGGTCAGGTCGATGGTCGTCCAGTTCGTGCGCTGTGGATCAACCGAGTAAGGCGGCGTGTAGGCCACGGTCAATCCGTTACTGCCAACGTTGTCGCGGTAAAGCACCACCAGCCGGTTCTGCTTGTCACAAACTACCACCGGACGGCCAAGGTCACGGACGACTGAATCCAACTCCATGGTGCCGGGCGGATCGTTCGTGCGATTGGAGATTTGGCGCGTCTGCCACACGCCATTAGTGTCGGGAAACGCGATCATGTATTGACGCCGGAAATTGTTCGTCCCCGATCCCGGCGCCCACCACGTGGCCACGACGGGATTGTTGGAGGCGTCGAGGCACATGCCGGCCTGGTTGATGAGGCTGTAATTTTGTGGAATGGGCACAATAATTTGGGCGATCGAGTTGGTGTCGCCGCTCTCGCCGGCTTTGGAAATCGGCAAGTCATAGGGCACGCCGTTGAAACGCTGCCAGGTCACGCCACCATCGAATGATTTGGCAAAATTTAAATCATGATTGGATTCGTAGGCTGGCGTCTCGCGCCAGGTCCAGACCAGATAGAAATTCCCGTTCGCATCCAGGCACGGCATGTTCGGATAGGCATTGTAACTGATCTGCGATGACCAGTTGCCCTTGATGGACGCGATGGGCGAGCCTCCGCTGAGGTTCACGTTCGCCCAGCTTTGCGATGCCGGGGACCATCGGTTCAGCCAGGTATCGCCGCCGCCAGACGCGCCGACGCGATAGAGAAAAAACAAATCGCCGTTCGGCAGCGTAAGAAATTGCGGATACGTGACACTCGATTCGGTGCCGGTCATCGTGCCGAAATCGCCGGTGAAAGTAATGGGCTGGGTGCCGGTCACCGGCGCCGTGCTTCGCGCGTAGTGTAACACGGCATTGTGCATGCCCCACGATAGGTGCATGAAGTTTTCTCCATCGATCCCGAAGGCCACCACGTCGTGTCCGTCCGTTATGTCGTTCGCGGTGAAAGTGGTCTGGAAAACCTGCCAATCATTGGAGCCGACGGTGCGCCGCGCAATCCAGATGGTGTTGTTAAAAGGATAAGCCGGATCGGTCTGGTGTCGTCCATAGTATGCGAAAAATTGCTGGTTGCTCACGGTCATCAATCCTGAACAGATGAATGCGACGGCATTGATGGCCGAATTGCCGGCATAAGCATACCCACTGGCGGCGACATTGCCATCGTTGACCTGTGTGAGGGTCAGTCGCGGGCCACCGACCGTGAGGGTGGCGATGGTGCTGGTCAGCGACCCGAAGCTGTTGGTAACGATCACATCGTAATTGGCGGCATCGCCCGCTGTGAGCGGCGCGAGCGTGAGCGTGGTGCCAGTCGCGCTGGAAATGGCGGTGCCATTTTTTCTCCACTGGTAACCCAAGGGTTGGGCGCCGACGGCGAGGACATTGAAAGTCGCCGTGCCGGCATAACCCGCGGCCGCACCGGCGGGCTGCGTGATAATGGCCAGGTTGGTTACCACAACCGCGGCGACGGCGCTGGTGACGGAGCTGAATTGGTTGGTAATGACGACATCGTAATTGCCGGAATTAGCAAGCTGGGCGAACGCGTTGGTGAAAAGGCTGTTGGTCGCGGAGCTGAGAAAACTTCCGTTCTTGCGCCACCGATAATTCAGCGGCTGCTGTCCGCTCGCGGTGACCGAAATGCTGAACGGCTGGCCCGCGCCGGCGATCTGGTTTGCCGGAAATGGCTGGGATACGAGGAGGATGTTGCTGCTGGCGAATGGCATTTCCGTCACCGCGCGGGCCACGCTGCTGATGCGAACCTCGTCAATTTTACCGAGGAAATTGGCCACCGCCGGGCCGCTGCCGCCGCTTGGGTTTCGCGCGCTGTTGCCGACGCTGAAAATGGTGGTCGAGTTGCTAATGCCGGGCAGGTTGGAAACCATGTTGGTCGCGTAAATGCAGTCGGCGTTGGTGCGGCTCGGGTCCAGGAGCGTCCAGTAAAACAAGAGGTTGCTCGTGGTGTTTACGATGCCGTTGTATGTCACGGCGATGTGATACCAGGCGTTGGAAGCGATCATGTCCGGCCCGCTGGCCGGCAGCGGCACCATGGCAACCGTGGTGGTGCCATTGATGAATTCGATCCGCACAGAATTGATGTCGCCACCGCCTCCGGCGAAACCGACCGGATCGAGGCGGAATTGAAACACCCGTGTGCCAGAGCCATCAGCATCGCAGTTAATGATTTGACAGGGGTTGTTGCGCACGAAATTGGTGGGGTTAAACTCGATGTGAACCACCGCCTCATAAGTGAACGCGCCGTTTGCGCCTGCGTAAGTAAATGGAATGGGCGTACCAACGGCGCCCGACCCGATGGGAAAGATGATGGCGTTGGGAGCCGCCAACGTGCCGAAGCTGATGCAGTTGCTGAAGCTGACGGCGTTGCTGGAATAAGACGGATTACCCAGGGCCGCGCCGCCGATCAAATAGGTCAGGTTCGTCCCGCCGGGCGCAAAATCCACGCAAGGCGTGGCGGATTCATCGAAATGCCAGAGGTGCAAAGTTGACGAATCCACTGTGTACGGCGCGATCGCCCCGTGAATTGGCGCTCCGGTCAGGCACGCCGCCAAAAAGATAAGAAACCGACCAGGCCATCCAAGTATTTTGAACATCAATGCCATAACATGTTATCCATGCGGTCCCGTTTCACCATCCCGTAAACGGGGGATGCTGTTCAAATTGGGGCCAGGAGCGACGCACGGAGTGACGCGCCCTGTCAGGCGGGCTGCGTTTGCCCGCTTGCGGAGTTTAATCCAAGGACCTACCGTGGAACTATCTTGTGAAACCGTTGACGAGTTATACCTGCAAGTTGACCGACGCGAAAGCAAAGGCGTTGGAGGACTATCTCCGCGCACATGACTATGAATTTCGCGAGGTCCCTTACGCGCGCTTCGCGGCGGGCAAGAAGGACCTGAATGCGGTTTTTTACGAGAGCGGCAAGCTGGTGTTGCAGGGGAAAGGGACCCAGGAGTTCATCGAGTTCGTGCTGGAACCGGAAATTCTCCAGGAAGCCCGGCTCGGCTACGAGGCGGTGCTGAACCCGGAGTTGCTGGTTCCACGTTTGGGGGTGGACGAAAGCGGCAAAGGCGATTTTTTCGGGCCGCTGTGCGTGGCGGGCGTTTACATCAACGAAAAGGTCATCAAAGCCTGGGAGGACGCGGGAATCCGCGATTCGAAAAACATTTCCAGTGACAAACGCATCCGGGAATTGGCGGATTTGATTCGCGACACGCCGGGATGTGTTTCGACGGTCGTGCCTATCGGGAACGAAGCGTACAACCGGCTTTACATCAAAATGCGCAGCGTGAACACGTTGCTGGCCTGGGGCCATGCGCGTGTAATCGAAAACCTGATGGGCCAGAAACATCGCATGAACCCGCCGCCCGTCCGGGCGATCAGCGACCAGTTCGCCTCAAACAAGGAAACCGTCGCCGGGGCTTTGATGAGTCTTGGCCGCAGCATCGAATTGGTGCAGCGGCACAAGGCCGAAGAGGATCTGGCTGTCGCCGCCGCTTCGATCCTGGCGCGGAATGAATTTGTTACCCGGTTGGGAAAGATGGAAAAGCAATACGAGATGGAGTTTCCCAAGGGCGCTTCAGCGGCGGTGGACAAGGCGGCCAAGGAATTTGTGCATCGTCACGGCGCCGAGAACCTCGGCCAGGTGGCCAAACTGCATTTCCGCACCGCCTTGCGCGCGCAAGGTTTGCCCGAACCGCCTAAAGTCGAATGGCGGAAGAGGAGTTGAGTCGCGCGCGCAACATACGGAGTTTTGGCTTTAGCCAACGTAAGCGGCCGCAGGCACGAAGACTTCAAGCATTTCGATCCGCTCCATCATTCGGTCACCCTGCCGACTGAAGGCGGGCCTCCATACGATTGGTCCCCTCGCTAGCACATCATGCTTGACTAATTCTTTCGATTATCTCAAATTATGCCCGACCTGCCTGGCACAGGCTGCTTCCGAGAACAATAATTAAATCCGATTGGTTTGCGCGAACACCAGGAGCCGGTGAACGCGTTGCAAACGTCATTCGAACTGAATTCGCCATGAAACCGCCGATTCTGCTCGTCACGATTGTCTTCCTGCTCAACCTCAGTTCACAACTCGCTGCTGCTGCCACTCCTTCCGACGCGCTTGAGGATCCTGGTGGCCGTCATGCCCAGCATATAAAAACGCGGGTGCGTCGCGCGGAACTGGAGTCTCGCAAACGAGCCTTCCCGCTCGCCGCCATCCCGCCCGGAGCCATGGCGCGGGCAGTGGCGCAAACCCAGGCGGCCGATTCGAAGCCGCGCCTGCCTTCGTCCGGCAGCGCCTGGTATCCCGTTGGCCCCGCGCCCATCGACTCCACCAAAGATTTGCTGGCCGGACCGATCAGCGGCCGGGTGACCGCCGTGGCCGTTGATCCCATCGACTCTCCTCACTGGCTGATCGGCTCGGCACAGGGAGGAATCTGGTCCACCATGGACGGCGGCAGTTCGTGGACGCCAATGACGGACGACCAGCCCTCGCTCGCTATTGGAGCGATCACATTTGCGCCGAGCGGGCATCTGTTGGTTTACGCCGGCACAGGTGAGGCGAATTTTTCCGGCGACTCCTACGCCGGCCAGGGACTGCTGGTTTCGCGCGATGACGGCAAAACCTGGCAGATGATCAACACCAACTTCGCCGAATCCTCCATCAGCAGCATCAGAGTGGATTACAATAATACGAACAACGTCACGGTTGCGACCGTCCGCGGCACCGCCGGCATCAACGCGAGCGCCACCAACCTGCCGCCCCTGGTTCCGACGCGTGGTGTCTTCGTTTCCACGAACGGCGGCACGAATTTCACGCTGGCCATCGCCGGCGAGGCCACCGATGTGGCGGCGGATGTTCTCCATTTCCAACACCAATACGCCGGCCTCGGAGAGATTCTCGGCGCTCCCACGAACGGTGTTTACCGCACGACCAACGGCTGGGCCAGTTGGCAGCGCATCGCCGGCCCCTGGACGGCGACGGATCCCACGAACATCGGCCGCATCGCACTGGCGCTTGCTCCCTCCGACCCAAACACGCTCTATGTGGGCATAGCGACTGCCCGAACTACAAACAGCGGTGCGCCACTGCTCGACATTTGGCACACGGCCAACGCCTGGGCGCCGACACCCACGTGGGACCAATTGCCCTATGAGGACAATGGCTCATTCCTTTGGTATTCGTTTGCCCTGCTGGTGGACGAGTACGATCCGGGCACGCTTTATTACGCCGGGTATAACGTGCTGAAGTACTCGTCAAACAATTGGATCAACGTGGCCGGAGGCATTCACCCGGACAATCATGCCATGGCCTGGACGCCTTTTGGTTTCGACTTCGATACGTTTCGGATGCTGTTGGGCAACGACGGGGGCGTATGGCTCAGCGGGTCATATCCCGTCAATGGGAGTTGGAGCGTGATGAACGCAAACCTTGCGATCAGCCAAATCTACAAAGGCGCGGTCAGTTCGACACCCAAAGATCCATTGGCGCTGGCCGGGATGCAGGACAACGGCACGGCCTTCAACCCCGGCACGCTGCTTTGGACCGGATTTTTCGGCGGTGACGGCGCCGATGTGGCCATCGCTTCCATCCCGGGCGAGATGCACTGGGCGTTTTGCTGGGAGACACTCGAGAACGAAATTCATATCCTGCGGACCACGGACGGCGGCATGACGACCGATAACGGCTCGTTTGGAATCGACACAACCGATGCACCATTCTTCGTGCATTTTGAAAAAGCGCCCTACGACGACGATTTGTTCATTGGCGGCACGGTGCAGCTTTGGCGCTGTACGAACTTCTTCAGCAGCATCACGACGCCCTTTTGGTATTCGAATAGCCCGACCATGTTCGATCAAACCGGCACACCGGTGCCCATCAGTGCAATGGCTTTTGCTCCGTCGGATACGAACGGCTTGATCTACGCCTTCGGTACCGAGGACGGCCAGTTGCGGATTACTTCGAGCGGAGGCGCTTCGTGGTTTGACCTCGACCCGACCAACGGCGTACCGCAGCGATATATCACGGGGCTGGCGTTCAGCCCCACCAACGCCAACATTCTTTACGTAACGCTCTCAGGCTTCAATCTCGGCACACCCGGACAGCCGGGGCACCTTTTCAAGACCACCAACGCCTTCGCATCACCGCCGCGCTGGATCGACATCAGCCCACCGGTGGACCTGCCGCATAATTGCCTCGTCATTAACCCCATCGCCCCAAACAACATTTTCGTCGGCACCGACCTCGGCGTGTGGACGACCAGCGACGGCGGCAGTTCGTGGTCTCATTACGGCCCAAGCTCGGGCATGCCGAATGTGGCGGTGTACGACCTGAGGACAGATTCCATCGGAAATCCGACGGCATTCACGCATGGCCGAAGCGCCTTCACCCTGAAGCCGCCCGTTCCTATCATCGACATCATCGCCCGTTTGTCGAACCCTGTCCTTCCCAAGGGATGCTTGACCTGTCCGCCGGTTAACTGGGTTAATCCCGGCGATTGGGAGCAGGTCCAAATCGGGCTTCAAAACGTCCTGCCAATCAACACGGTGAATCTCGTCGCCACGATGCTCTCCTCCGCGGCCATCACTCCCATCAATGGCGTTCAAACTTATGGCGCGCTTGCCGGACAGGGCGCGCCAGGGATGCAGACGTTTTCGTTCCGCGTGAACGCCGCCCCCGGCGGCGGTGGCGCGGTGTGCGGCGGGACGGTTAACGTGACCTTCGACCTCACCGATCAGGGGACCGACCTCGGGCAGGTCTCCATTCCCTTCCGTGTCGGTGTGCCCAGCTTCCCGTTGGGCGAGGAATTTAATGAAGTGCCGCCGGGCGGCTTGCCGCCGGGCTGGACCAGCGCCGCTTCGGGCGCGGATTTGCCCTGGGCGGTCACCATCAATACTCCGCCGAACGAACCGCCGGCCAATCCACCCGACGGTCCGGATGACGAGCCCGACACGAACGGTCCGCCGGTGTTCAGCGTGTTCACGCCCGCTTCGTCGGGCCAAGGCGTCAGCTTTTTGACCACGCCGCCGTTTCCCATCAACGGCACCCAGGCCCAGCTTTACTTTCGCCAGGCCTTTCTGGTCTCGAACAACCTCGACGGTTGCACCCTCGAAATCTCCATCGGCTCGCAAGGCTTTCAGGATATTCTATCGGCTGGCGGTTCGTTTGTGCAGGCAGGCTACAACACCACGCTCAACGACCGCAACCCGCTCGGACCGCGCCACGCCTGGTCCGGCGATTCCGGCGGCTACCTGCCCGTGCTGGTCAATTTGCCTCCCTCCGCAGCCGGCCAGCCGGTGCAACTCCGTTGGCATTTCGCCAGCGCGACCGGTTTGACCAACGGCGGCTGGTTTATTGGCGCTGTATCCATCACGGATTCTCAATGCCTGCCGCCCGTGGGCAACCCGGCCATTGTCAACCCCGCCTTCCATGGCAATCAGTTTACCTTCTCGATCAATACCGTGACCAACCGCCTCTACTTCATCCAATACAAAACCAATTTGAACGACACCGCGTGGCAAACGCTGGAATCGCTCCCGGGCAACGGCCTGCCGCAGAACGTCAGCGTGCCCGTCAGCGGAAGCGGGCAGCTATTTTATCGCTTTCAGGCGAAGTAGCCACCGTTGAAGTCGCCTCGCGCCCCAGCAATTGCCACACGCGTTCGAGGACCATCGCGCTGGAAATGCCGCGCAGGCACGCCTGATCATGGGGACATTGGCGAAGTTTGCGAAGATTGCACGGCGAGCATTCGAGCCCGAGGCGCACGACTGATTCTGGGTATCCGTACGGGCCGATGTGAACCGGGTTCGTCGGGCCGAATACGCTGACGACCGGACGATTCAGCGCCACGGCCAGATGCATCGAGCCGGAATCGTTCGTGACGCATATCGTCGCTCGTTGAATCAGCGCCGCCAGATCGGCCGATGATGTTTTTCCGCAAAGGTCGAGTGCATCGGGCGCGACAGACGTGATAAGCTGACAGCGGGCGCGATCACGCACGACGCCGGCCAGGGCAACCAGGAATCCTTCGCTTTGCAATCCCAAGGCCACTTCCGCAAAACGGGAAGCCAGCCAATGCTTCGTTTCCCAAATCGTTCCCGGCACCAGCACCGCGAGCGGCCGGCTGGGTGGCTGAGTTCTGCCGAGCCAGGCGTCAATTTTTTTCTTCGCTTCCGTGGGAATATAAATGGCCGCGTCAGGCTCGTTTTCATCGAACCCGAGGAGATTGCCGAGCCACAAGTACCGGTCGATCGCATGGACGTCCAGGGTCGGGATGCCGATGCGATGGGTGTAGGCAAGCCACGAACCTTCTCGCGCCCCGGTCCAGCCGTGCCGCATCGCACTTCGCTTATGCGGGTCCGGCCGTTCAAAACCGATGCGCACCGGCGCACCGCTGATCAACGCGAAGAAAGCGGAGCGCAACTGCCCGTGCAAATCGATGACCAGGTCATAGGCCGGTTGGCGCAATTGCATCAGCAGCCGAATAAACCGGTTCGCCGACAAGCGTCTTCTTGGAAAAAGCAGCGCATTCGAGAGCGCGGGATGAGGACGAACGATTTCCGCATTCTCCGGCGTGAGCAGCCAGTCAATGCGCGCCCGCGGATAGCGTGCGCGCAACTTCACGAGCACGGGAATCGTGTGGATAACATCACCGAGCGCGGAGGGCTTGATCAACAAAATCCGCTCGAAGTCGCGCTGCAGAAGGGATTCGGCAGCCCACGTGGAATTGTTGGCTGTGCCTGGATGCCTAACTTTGCGAGTTGCGTCCGGATGAACTTTAAGCGGCGGGACGCTTCTACTATCGGCCTGGCTCACATCGCGGGCTGGGGCCGGTGGAGGCGGCTCCAAAGATTTTTAAGCCAGGCGGTGAAGCAATGCCGGTTGAGCTGGCGTTGAGCGGCCTCCTGGCTGGTGATCCAGTTAAACTGAATTACACGTCGCGGCCCGATGAAGGGTTTGTGCCCGTGCCAGGAATTGTTGCTGCGCCGAAACGCCAGCAGCGTTCCTTCCACAGGCGGAACCTCCACCACCACATCGTCCAGATCCTTCGCCGAGCGCAGCAGGCGCAATCGTCCGCCCGAGGCTTCCCAGGCCGGGTTCATGTACAGCAGCACGGTGATGATTTTGGTGGCGGAGTCGGTGTGGATGCGCCCGTCCCGCCGGCCGCATTGCCCGCGCACAGTGGTGATGGTCGCCTTGTCGCGCAGGTCGATGCTGAACTTGCGCTCGATGGCCGCCCGGAATGCCGGGGCGTTCAGTTCCTCCGCCAGCGCCTGAAACGCCGGGCCTGGCCGCACCTCGGACAGCGGGAAACTTCCCGGCCGGTCAATGGCCGGATAATCCGCATTGATGGCGGGAAGCGCCTCCGGGCGGATAAATTTCGGGATGACCAAATAATCGAATGGTTTGCATTCGAGCGGAGTTTCTGAAAACCGGTGCAAGTCCAGGATATTCATGGCCCCACATGGTAGAGAGAAGATCGGGGCCGCGCTGTAGGGTATTGTGCTTGGGGTCTTCTGAGTGCCCGAATGCGGGTTTTAACCCACAAGCCAGAATCCTTTCCGGGAAGCACGGACGGCCCGCCGACCAGAAATAAAGAACGCGACAGGCTGACTGCCGGGCGCGGGGCATTAGCCGAAAATACGCGAAAATATGCGAACATTTCGCGCGAAACTACTTTGTTTTACTTTGTTCTGGTTTGTTTCACCTTGTTCCGGCCCGTTTTTGGTCCGGTTTCCATTAACCCATTGTCCGTCAGGCACTTGCCGAGATTTCTGGTCTGCGGAACCGGCACGAGGCCGCCCGGGCTCGGGAAAATTCAGGCTTAATTTACTTTAATTTGGTTTAATTTACATTAATTGCTCCCAACCGGCAAAGCTGCCCGCTTTACCCGTCGGCGGCCAGAGTCAGGCCCGGGGAGGCTTCGTCCGATTTCGGCTTTGGACTTTGGCCCCTTGGACCTTGGGCTGGTTTTAACGATGTCAAAGAACGCCTCTGGCGGACCTTGCGATCCCGCCAAACACCGGCCACGCGGCCGGTGCCAGCACCATGGCAGACCCGCCCCTCCTTGTCAAAAGAAAAATACAGTGGAATTTAGCAAGGGGAGTGACTAAAAGTGGGGAGAAAGGGGGAGATTGGCCAGCGGGTCGGAAAATCAGGCCTGGGTGGCACCGGCGGCCCGCCTATCCCGCTGGGCAGGTTACCAGAAGGAACGGACATCCAAACCGACGACCTTTTCAAAATCACCGACCTCGTCACTTCGCCTCGGCAGTCACCGCATTTGTCACCGCTCCCCGAAACGACCGCTCCACCATGTCATGCGCGTCGTACGACCTCGGATAATCGCGCCACAGCCACCGCATCATTTCCGGCAGGGCCGCCCCGCCCTGCTTCTGTCCGTGCAACCCGATGCCCCACGTGTAATTCACATCGTACCCCTTCTTCGTCAGCGCCTCCATCAGCCGCACATTCTGATAATGCCAGTCCCGCTCCTGGTTGTAAGTGCCATCGCGCAACGCCCGGTTGTCATTCACGCCATCCACCAGGAACACCCGGATCGGTTTGCGTTCGCTCTCCAACACCTTCTCGGGATAAACGTGTCCGCCCCGCAAATTCACAAAACTCCCCACAATGCTGATGACCTTGTGAAATTGCTCCGGCCGTTCCCATGCCACGGTAAACGCCGCAATCGCCCCCGAACTCGCCCCGGCAATCGCGTGCATATCGGGATCCTTAGAAATGTTGTACTGCTTCGTCAGCACCGGCATCAGTTCATCCACGATCACCCGCGCATACTTGTCGTTAAGCCGATTGTATTCCTCCGGCCGGTTCGTGTTGCGGTCGCCCCAATCGCGAGGGTTCGGTTCCGGTTGCTCCGGCGTCCGGCCCGGATTGATGAACACCGTGATCATCACCGGGATTTCCCGCCGCCACGTCAGATTGTCGATCACGTTCTGCGCGCGCACACTGCCGTTCGTGTCGATCATCGCCTGCCCGTCGTTGAAAATCATCAGCGCCGCCGGCTGTTTGGGATCATACTGCGCCGGCACATAAACCCAATAAGTGTGCTGCGTACCCGGAAAAACTTCACACGGCAAGGTGGCTGGCCCAACCAGCCTGCCGTTCGGCACTCCCTCCTGCGGCAACGAATCCGGCCCCAGCTTGTAAAAGTTATCCTCGCCCGCTGCCAGCGCGCCCGAAATGCCCAGTAGAGTCGCGAGAATGCAGTAGAATAAGCAGCAAAGATTAGTCGAGAAGCGCATTCCCAAGACTAAACTGCAAAGCAAAAACAGGTAAAGGCCAAAGAGATCCAGTTCGATACCCCCCGAATTCATGGCGTCCTTGGAGCTCCAGAAAAACGGAGCACGCTCCGCACCTAACCAGCAATCATTCCGCCGAAAACAACCTCCTCCACGCTGGCGGCCATGGATAGCAAACGACCGATCGCAGTATCAGCTTTCTCACCTCTTTGCGGCTGATCTTGATCCGTTGCTCCGGGTCAAGGACATTGGCCATCCGCAACTTTCCCAGCGTTTTTATCCCGATCAAAGCCGGCCAGGCACAAGCCAGTCGCACGCGAACGCAGCGCCAGGGCAGCGCGTTCGTGTACGCCCACCCCGCTTTTAGATGCTCCTCGGCCTGGGCCAGGAAATGCGTGTAAACGGGGCGAAAGCCTGGCTCGTACTTTGGTACCAGCAAATCTGCCGGAGTCAGCCCCGCAGCCTTCAATGTACTCGCGGGCATGTAACAACGCCCGTGGCGCACATCGACCGGGATATCGCGGAGGATATTGACCAGTTGCAACCCCTTGCCAAAGCGCACCCCGTTTTCCAGCAAAAAGTTGTCATCCAATCGCGCGGTTGGAAACACATGCGCCCGGCACATTTTCGTCCAGAACTCCCCCACGCATCCCGCTACACGATAGGTGTAATCATCCAATTCCTCCTCCGTTTCCAAAGCAACAATGCGCTCGGCCGATGCGTCGGCGAATCGCCGCAGGTCAAGTTCCTGTCCGCTTGTGATGACCGCCAGGACTTTGCGTACGAGTTGCCGGTCGGATTCAGCCAGACCCTCCAGAATCGCCAGAGCCTCCCCGCATCGTTCCAGCAGGACACGCTCAGCCGGCACGCCCTGATGCCGCGCCAGCTCGCCAAAATCCAGCGGATCCGTCGCTCCCAGGAATCTCCCGCGCAACGTCTTCAATGCCTGCAACCGCTGATCGACTAGCACAATCCCCGTATCAGCAATCGTATCCGCCGTCCGCGCCAGCAAGTAAGCCAATCCAATTTGCGGCCGAACCGACGCTGGCAGCACGCGCATCGTCAGGTAAAAGGAGCGGGAGACCTCCTTCAGCAATGATGTGAGAATGGCCTCTTCTCTCATCGGCGGGAGAATGACCAATGTCCAATGACTGATGCCCAAAGAAATCTCAAAACCCGGGACCCAACCGCCCCACATTCGAAAACGCCTGGGACATTGGACATTGAACATTCCTTGGTCATTTGACGCTGGGCACGGGTCATTTGGAAAGCCGTTTCCGCCACCGCGCCAACTGCCTTTGCACTTCCTTCGTGCCCGGCGCGCCCGTCAGGTTCCGCTGGGCCAGCGCTCGCTTCAGGTCAAACACCTTCAACGCGTCCGGCCCAAAGCTCTTGTCCACGGACTGCAACTCCGCCAGCGTGAGTCCGTTCAACGGCTTGTTCAACCGCTCCGCCAGCGCCACCACCGCGCCGACCACATGATGTGCCTGCCGGAACGGCATCCCTTGGCGCACGAGGTAATCCGCCAAATCCGTGGCCAGCAACGCCGGATCACCCGCCGCCGCTGCGCAGACCTTCGCATTTACCGTGGTGTGCCCCAGCATCGCCGCCATGAGCCGGACCGACGAACGCACCGTATCGGCTGTGTCAAACAACCGTTCCTTGTCCTCCTGCAAATCACGATTGTAAGTCATGGGCAAACCTTTCAGCAGCGTGAGCAACGCCACCAGGTTGCCGAAGACCCGCCCGGCCTTGCCCCGCGTCAACTCGGCAATGTCCGGGTTTTTCTTCTGCGGCATCAGCGATGAGCCGGTGGTGTAGGCATCCGCGATCTTGATGAATCCAAACTCGCTGCTCACCCACAAAATGATGTCCTCCGCCAAGCGCGAAAGATGCACCGCAATCAACGCGCCCGCGCCACAAAATTCGACCACGAAATCCCGGTCGCTGACCGCATCCATCGAGTTTTGCGTGATTATGGGTTTTCCCCTGGCATCCACAAACCCAAGTTCCTTCGCGACGAAGTCGCGATCCAGCGGCAGCGTCGAGCCGGCAATCGCCCCGCTTCCCAGCGGACACACATTGACGCGCCCGAAACAATCCGCCAACCGTTGCCCGTCCCGCTCCAGCATTTCCACATAGGCCAGCAGATGATGCGCCAGGTACACCGGTTGGGCTCGCTGCAAATGCGTATAACCCGGGATAACCACCTCCGCATTCTTTGCACTCAACTCGACCAGCGCCCGTTGCAACGACTCGAGTTCCTCCATCAACGAAACGATTTCATCCCGCAGCCACAACCGCACGTCGAGCGCCACCTGGTCGTTCCGCGAGCGCCCCGTGTGCAACTTCGCCCCAGCCGGCGCGCGGCGCGTCAACTCCGCCTCGATGTTCATGTGAACATCCTCCAACTCCGGCCGCCAGCGAAACTCCCCTTTGGCAATCTCCTCGCCAATGCTGTTCAGGCCATTCACGATGGCCTTCAACTCCGCGCGGCTGAGCACGCCGATCCGGTGCAGCATCGCAGCGTGGGCCATCGAACCCACGATGTCCTGGCGCCACAACCGCCAATCGAAGGAAATCGATTCCGTGAACTGCGCCACATCCGAACCGGGACCGCCGGCGAAGCGTCCACTGCGCGAAACAGGAGAGTTATTTTTCATGCTCTATTCGACGCCGAATGTGCGCCAGACCGCCGCGAAAGTCACGCCTGGACTGAAGGATCGTCGATCCCCGGTCAACCTCGAAAAAGAATTCTTCGAATCCAGCGCACAACCAATCAGGCCAACAGCGCGAGAATGAATCCTGGTTGAAAGCACTTCGCGCTTGCCCAAGTCAGGGTCGCACCCCAACTTTACCGGGCATGAAAGACCTCACCGATCCCCGCATGATCAAACTCAAAGGCATCCTGTTCCTGGTCATCGGCCTGATCTCCGCGATCCTGCTGGTCCTTGAAGCTCCAACCCTTAAGATAGGCGTGTTGCTGGCGATTTGTGTCTGGTGTTTCTGCCGGTTCTATTATTTCGCCTTCTACGTCATCGAACATTACGTGGACCCGGGCTACCGCTTCTCCGGGCTGTGGTCGTTCTTCTGCTATCTTGTGCAGAACAAAGGGAACCACAAGCCGCATTGAACCGCCTGTGAGGTGTTTCAACGAACCGAAGCGCAAGCGCCCGAGTCAAGGCGGTTCCCCTGCCCGATTCTCGCGGTGAGGTCCCCTTCCAAATGAGCTTGCCGCAGGCGCGAATTCAGGCAGAATGCTTGCCTGATTGAGTGGGGCAAGCGAGACTTGCCACGGGCGCGTTTCGGCAACACGTTAAACGCACGCGTCCAAATCGCGGCGATGCGATTTCACGAATAAGTCAATGCGAGTGGAAGGGTGGCTGAGTGGTTAAAGGCACCTGACTCGAAATCAGGAGTAGGGGCAACCCTACCGTGGGTTCGAATCCCACCCCTTCCGCCATATTTGCCATTCTTCACAATCAGCTTAGCCAAAGGGATCCCGCCTCTGGAAGAAGCCAGCGAAAGGCCGGACTCTGGCTGTTCCTAGTTCCGCTTCTTGCGAAACAGGCTTTCCGTATCAGCAACGTTAAGCTCTGAGAGGTCAAACCCTGCCTCGGGGTCGCGGTCATGGGCGCGCTGGATTTGGACGGCGATCTTTCGTGCAGCCGGCGTCGCAAAATATTTGACGATTCCCACCCCCAGCCGCGCCGCAAAGATCACCACCAGAAGGCAGTTTTCATCGATGCAAAGAACGAACATGCTGAAGGTTTCGCCCTGTTGATAAACGCTGTCGAAATTGTTTTCATGGATCAAATTGGCGATCGTCTGGTTTGCCATGTAAGCGCCGGAGGCCAGCGCCGCGATGGTCGTGAGGTCGAACCGCCGGGAATCTCCCTGGTGAGCGATGAGAAAACCGCCTTTGTCGATGACCAGGGCGGTGGTGGCTTCAGCCTGCTTCAACAAATCACACAAGGCGTCATCGACTTGCTGCATGTCTTCCTCAAGAAGTTGGGGCAGAGTAGTCATATCATGTATACTGCGGAGTTCCCTGATTGATAAATTTATTGAGCAACAGGCGGGTGATCATGTTGAGTGATTCGAAGACGCCTTCGCATTTGTGGGCCGCGGCTGGGAATGAGGGGACCTGGACGTCGCGATTATTCAGCAGGAAATCCATGTATTCGATCGGCGCCGCATTGCGCAGGTCCCGCTTGTTGTATTGCAGGATGTAGGGGACGTCCGTCAGGCTCAACTTGAGCGAACTCAGGTTTTGCTCCAGATTCTCGAAGCTTTCCACGTTTTCGGCCATCTTCGAGTATTGGGAATCCGCCACAAACACGACGCCATCCACCCCACGCAACACGAGCTGGCGGGTGGCGTTGTAAATCACCTGCCCCGGGACGGTATAGAGTTGAAACTTGGTTTTGAATCCCTTGATCGACATGGCTTCGATCGGTAAAAAGTCGAAGAACAAGGTGCGGTCAGAACTGGTGGCCAGCGAAACGAGTTTGCCTTTGGTGCCGGCCGCCGCCTGCACCTGGTCGTGCACCTGCACCAGGTTCGTCGTTTTGCCGCACATGGCCGGACCGTAGTAAACGATCTTAAGCTGCAACTCTCGGGTTGCCGGATTGAGCATCGCCATAAATTGATCAGTGTTTTTGGTCCAATTGCGCCGCGAGGGCGGCGAGTTGGGTGGCGGGCAGCGCCTGATTGAGACGGCCAAAAGCCGCGAAGAAAACTGAGTTCACGCGGGAGATTTTCCAGGGAACGTTGTCCACGGTAAAATTGAGATTATTCACTTCGCCCATGCCGAGTTCTTTCGCGCCCCGGCTGATTCTGCCAAAAAACTGCGGCAGGAATGCGGCCAATGCCTCCCCGTTCAAGCCTGGCGAAAGTTTGCTCGCGACGACCAATCCATCCGGCAGCGCAACCAGCGCGCCCGCAACGCCCTCCAACGCCGCCGCTCGGGCGACGATTTCATTTGGCGTGGTTTCACCGGTGGCCAGGACGGGCTCCACGGGCCTGGCTTGATCCGCCCTCGAAAACACCTCGGCGCCCTTGGTGACGGAATGGCTGCCGTTTAACGACTTTGCACCGGCAGCGCCGGACCGGGCCATTACCGCCGTGTCACCACCAGCCGGTTGCTGCGGTGCGGACTCCGCGCGCGGTGGACCTGAGAAAAGATCGGGAATAGCCTCGTCAACGGCGAGTTTCTGCTGTGTCTTCGGGGCCTTCCTTTGGCGCAAAATGAAAAGCGGCGTAAGCACTTCCAGCGGCAACTCAAGCGCGGCATTGTCGTAGGCCGACGCCACCGGTTGGGGAGCGGGCTTGACCCACGAGCGAATCATCTTCCAGGGAAGAACAACTTTGCCGCGTTTCAATCCTTCCTGAACCGTGGTCACGGGCAGTTCCACTTTGGCTTCAGCCAGGTTCAAATGGGCGATTTCAGTCCGCAATGCTTCCGGCCATGCTTCAACGAGGGAAGCAAGCGGCGTGACGAGGAATGCCGTCTCCTCGGCGAGTTTGGCCTGCGACGGCGCTTGAACGGGCTGCAAGGAGCTCTGAATAACTTCAGTTCCGGTCGACGCAAAAGCGGGAATATTGGCTGGTATTGGGGTTGCGGGCACTGGTCTGGGAGCCTCGCTCTGCCGAACCGGCGCCATCGGCCGGGATGGAGCAGCGGCGGATTGCCTGGCATTTGGCCTCACTTCCTCAAAGGGACTGTTGACTTGCGGCACCGCGGCAGGTTTCTGAGTTTGCGCCCGGGCAATCAAAGTGGGATCGATTTGAGCAAGAATTTCATTGAGAGGCAGATTCACCGGCACATGGTCACAATCGCTATCGGGCGTGAAAAGTTGAGGGGCGGCTTGTCGAAGTTCGCCATAGGAAAGTGTCACCGCTCCATGGGGCAGTTGAGAGAGGGCGCGTTGAACGGAAATGGTCAACGTTGCGCCACGAACGTCCCGTCGCAAAATCCGGTCCGCGAGTTCCGCCGGAAAATCGTTCAATACCGCCTGCAAAGACACGTTAACCTCCTGGCCGTTTGAACTGGATGGCGGCGGACTGGCAGGCTGCGGTTTTGCTGGCGCGGGTCTTAAACGTTCCGCCTGGGGAATCCTCGGCTGGTAGCCGGGACGGGGCGCGACGAGTGCGATGGACGATTGGGGCGTAGCAGCATGATCGATGCGGCCGCCAAACAGGCTCTTTAGGTAGGCGAACATTTGGATCCTTGAGATAGGGTTGAATTAGGATGGAGAAAATCGACGATGAAATCGGATACTGCGGCAGACTCGGTTTCGGAACCGGCTTTGCAGCACAGTCCTAATGCAACCCCATCATTCCGCACTGCGTAGTAGAGTTTGCCACCGACAAAGGTCCAAACGATTTGCCCGGGCAAAAGCCGCTGCTGGACCATGAGGGGAACCAGGTCCGAAATGTGTTTCATTGCGCGGCAAAAGTCTTCATTGGCAGGTTCGGTACCCGCGATTTGCACATTGCATTCCCCACTGGGCAGGCGCACACAACAGGCTTGGACGTGCGAAAGTCGGGGATTATCCAGCCAGTTTGGCGTGATGGCTTTCATAAGAACGTTCATCAGGACACGGTGGCGAGGTTGTGTTCAAGGTCGATCAACAAGTGACATCCTTGTTCCTTCTGCAATATGGTTTTGGAGTCCGACCTGACAATTTCCAGGCTCACGAATTCCCCCACGGGCAACAATTCCGACAACGTTTTGGCGGCACTCGAAAGGGCTGCGCACATTTGCTCGCGCCCGGCGGGATTCTCACATCTGGAGCTATACAATTGCTTGCCTTCGCCCGAACAGACGAGAATCTCCTTCACCTGCGGATGGTCCGCCAAAATTCCCGCCATGGTCAAAATGTCATCTGCGCTGGTTGTGTTCGAACGGGTAAACGAAATGCCACTGCTGCGAGAGCGCTGGAATGTCTCCGTATCTTCATCGCGCCGGCGGGCCGCATCCATCAGCAATTGTATCCACGGCACGGAGATGGTGCGCTTTTCCTGCGCTTCAAATGGTTTGAGGCTGAACTTTCCGCCCCTCAAGGAAAGTAACCTGATAAAGGCTTCCTCACCCGTGCACTCCCCGGCAACGGCGTGGACAGCAGCGGCGTGGATAATTTCGCCTTGCTCGATACAAATGTGTCCGTGAAGATTCGAATTACTGATTTCCAGAATGGAGGACTTACGGTTCAAACATTCCATCTGAATCAGGTCTTGCAGTCCCACCTTTCTCAAGACACCGCGAAAGCCCACCTCGGCAGGCGCTTCCGCGCCTTCCTTCGATTCAGCAGCGTCCTCGGCCGGTTCGTCATCCAAAGCCCCCTGAAGTTGCGTGCGGGCCTGGAGCTCCGGCGTCTCGCGCGGAGATCGATTTCGAAAACTAGTTCCGTTCTCGGGCTGCTTCACAGTCGAAGGCGGCAGGCTGGCTGCCATTTGCGGAGCGAACTCAGGCTGTTGCCTTGCGTGGCCGTTTGAAATTGTCCTTTCGTGTTGTGCCGAGGCTGCCCCTTCCGCGGAGGTCAAAGTGATTCGCGCCGGAAATTGGGTCTCGACCGCGTGACTAACCACGCTTTGGGTGTTGCCCGACCCGGAGGGGAGCAGGCGTTTGATGGCAAAGGCCAGCCAGCCCAGAAAAACCGCAATGATCAAGAGCGCGCCGGCAATCAACCACGTTACCGCACTCGATCTCTCGTTGGTTTTGTCATGAACCACTTCAATGACATCGGGCGCTTTTGAAGAGGAGGGCTGCGCAGAGGAAACGGGAGGCGGATTCGCCGGAGGCGTTGTGGGGGGCGCGGCAGCCACCATTACCGGGCCGCCGAAAAGCATTTGTGAAGGCGACCTCGCGATGCCGCTCAAGCGCACTTCATCAATCAGTCCGACAAAATTGTTGTTCGGGTATGGGGTAACGGGGCTTTGGCGCCCGGTCTGGCCGATGGCGAAATCGGGCGCGCAGCCGGAAGCCAGATTGTTTAACATCTGACCGGTCCCGATCAGGTTGGCCACCGTGCGGCCTGGATCCAAAAGCGTCCAATAAAACTTAAGATTATCCGGCCGGTTGGGTTCTCCACTGTACGTCACGGCAACGTGGTACCAGCCGCCGAAGTTGATCGCGTCAGCTCCATTGGTGGGAACCGGCGCGGTAAGGCTTTGGAGGGATTTGTCTTTGTTAAGATTGATAAATTCCAGCATTGGCTCGGTGTTGCCCTTGAGCACCCCAACCGGAACGAAGCGGAACTGGCACACGCGGTTCGTGCTTTCATCGGCATCCAAATTGATGATTTGCATGAACGTGCCTCGGCCATTGCCGGTGCCGTTGGTGCCGAAATTGGCCTGCGGATCAAAGTCAACCCGGACAATCGCCTCGTAGGTAAACGCATTTGAGACTCCGGCGTAGGTCATCGTCACATTGTCGCTGAGGCCATTTACCAATGGCCGCGCCGACAAGTAAGCATCGCGTCCCACATCCGTGACGGCGTCCGGTCCGCCATCATAGGTGCTCAAGGCCGTGCCAAAACCTTTGTACGAAGCGTTGCCCAGGGTCGCGCCGTTTCGTAATGCGGTCAGATGCAGTCCGTCGCTCCCGAGGTCAATGACCGGCACAGTCTGATCGTTCATGTGCCATAGGTGCAAGGTGTCGGCATCGGGCGTGTAGGGACCGAGGATCGTCGCCGACGCAACGTTCGCCTCCAGGATCAGCAACAAAAGCGGGAAAACCGCCGCCGGGAGTCTGAGGAGCGTGAAATACGAGCGCACTTTAAATGGCCTGCACCGCCTCGAAATGGGCTCTGGATTTTTCATGGCTGGTAAATTCTTTATGTTGGTTTAAGAATGTTTACCGGACGGTTCCAAGGCTCAGCATTTTGGGAGTCTCGGCCGAGCCGGAATCCAACAGCTCATCCACGCGGACGAACTCATAGCCGCGGTTTTGAAGCTCGCTGAGCAGTTGGTCAAAATGAGCATAAAACCGGTCCTTACGTTTTGGTCCGGAATCAAGCGGGAATAACATCAGGAACCCGTTCAGGCCATTGACATCCCTGTGTTCGCAACCAAGAATGCTGTTCAAAATCTCTTGGGATGAAGCAAACTCCTTCGTGCCTTCAACCGTGGCGGTCGCAAAGGAGAGCGTTCCCGGAGTGCCGCCAACCATGATCAATCCAAGATTGCGTCCACGGTTTGCAACCTCACTGTTTGCCTGGTCCGCCGTGGGAAGGAAGAACCGGCCGGTCTTCTCGATGCCAAGGCCGGCCATTCGTTTCAGATGCGCTTCCACGTCCGGATAACGCGTGAGCACATCCTGCGTTCCCGGAGACGACCCAACGCTGGCGAATTGAGTCCAACTGTCCGATTGTGGTCCCACGTAGTGACCTTCGGCTGAAGCGGTTTGGACAAAGGCCGAGTTCAAGGGCCATTTCAAAAACCCGCTGCTGACAAAAAACGAGGCCTTGGCATGGTGCGCCTTCAGGCATTCCATGATGACCGGGGCGCCTTCATCCAGATCGCGGCAACTGAACAGGATGGCAAGCCGGCGCTGGCCGATGGGCCCTCTCACAATCACGCCTTCCTCGATGATTGGCGAACCACCCAGGTCCTTGCCCGTACTGATGTGGGCCGGGAAAGCAGCCGAAGCCGGGGTAGCCGTTGAGGAGGCAATTGAAACCTTTTGAGGCACGGCCGTTTGGCTCGTGGTGATTGCCGGCTTTTCTGTTCTCGCAACCAATGCCGGTTCCGGTGAAGGCGTTGCCGGGTGTTTCTCGATCAGAGCCGGTGGCGGTTGCGAGACAACTGCGCTGGGAGTTGCGGCTGGCGTGGTGGACTTCGCCACGATGATGTTTCGATTTCCAAAAAGCATCCCGTTGGCGGGTCGTTCCACGCCGCTGATGCGGACTTCATCGATCAGACCAACAAAGTTGTTATTGGGAGCGGGTGTGGCCGGGCTTTGGCGCCCGGTCTGGCCGATGGCAAAATCCGGCCGGCATCCGGCCGGCAGGCTGTGGTTCATTTGCCCGGTGCCAATCAGGTGGGCGGCTGTCCGGTCTGGCGAAACAAGCGTCCAATAAAAGTGCAGGTTGTCGGCGTCACCAGGTTGACCGTTATAAGTGACCGCCACATGGTACCAATTGCCGAGCAGGATTGCATCCGGCCCTTCCGTGGGAATCGAGGCGGTCAGGTTCTGTATTTCAGTGTTTTTGTTCAGGTTAATGAATTCCAGAAGAGGTTGTGTATTGCCATTCAACGCCTCCACTGGAACCAGACGAAATTGGAATACGCGACTGGCGGCTTCGTCCGCGTCGGCACAAATGATCTGCATGAACAAGCTCCGTCCCTGGCCCCAGCCGCCCGGGCTGTAGCTGACGGCAGGATCGAAATCGATTCGGACGATGGCCTCGTAGGTAAAGGCTCCTGATGGGCCGGCATAGTTTAAAGCGACGTTGTCACCCGCGCCGTTTTGAAGCGGCAGGGCCGAAAGGTAGGCATCCTGTCCGGCGCTGCCGGGTTGAACGTTTGGATTGCCGGTATAGGTGCACAGGGCGGTGCCGAAGCCTTTAGGCCCAAGATAGGATTCGTTCCCGAGCGTCGCGTTGTTGTCCAGGGCGGTCAGATCGAGTCCATTAGTGACAGCATCAACGACCGGAACGGCGGGCTCATCCATGTGCCACAAATGCAGGGTGAGATCGTCGGGCGTATAAGGCCCCAGGATTTCAGCTTTCGCCACCATGACGCCCGGCAACAAGACCGCGGCGATTAAGCCGGCCATCGCGCGGATCGCAAGGGGGTGGATTTGCGGCAGATTCCAGGTTCGGGCTTTGGAGGAGCATTGGAGGTTAGGATTCATAATAGTAGGTTGGTGGCGAGGAGCGGGAACGGTTTTTGAATCAATCAAATGGGCTGGGGATGTCTTCGGCTTCCGGACATTGTCAAGGAACGATACACAGGCTGGACGCTGCAATGTCACAGAGGAGAAGGCCGAGAGGCGCTCGACCACAGGGCGGTCACACCGCAAAAGTGCGTTGGCAAGCCGTAAAATACCGGTTGTTGTTCTCATAACGAACCATTGGACCCAGCAGGATCAGGCTTTTAATTGTCTGCGCCTCACACGCAAGATCCCATCTTATGGGGCTTGCACAGCTAAAGGCTTGCCAACTTGGGCAAACAAGAAGAGAAGCCGAAAATTACGTAATCTTATTAATTAATTATTGGCCGCCCGAATGGCGGCATGGAGAATGCTGACCCTTCCCACCGTCTAGGAAATGTCCGAGCTGCTTTGTCGGTGTGTGTGTCCGGTCTGTCTGCTTTCGGTTTTTTGTCCGCAACACTGTGAATCCGCATGAAAAAGTTGTTTACCATTCGAGCCAGGCATTATGGAGCGGTTTTCCTTATAAGCTTTCTGGCACTCGCCAGCCACGCAGCCCTGGTTGGGCCCTACGCGCCGGATGCCAGCACTCTGCATCTCTGGCATATAAATGAAAGCACCACGCCGGTTATCGATGCGGTATCGAGTGGCGGCACGAACCTCACGGCGTTGCAGAATGGAGCCACGCTGGCCAATGTTTCCCTGTCCGGCTTCGGCACAGCGCTAAGCACTCTGGGATCCGGCCCCAACTTCGCGGGAGCCCAGGCGCTATCGCCTCTCGCGTTGCCGAACGATGGCACCGCGATAACCTATGCCGATCCTGTTTCCGGTGCATTTACCTACGAAGCCATCGTTCAGATTGGCTACAATCCGGCGGCAAATCTCGGCGCAACCGCCGTGGGCGGCAATGGACGCAACACACCGCTGACAATCATTGCCGGTGAGGGAAACTCCAGCGCCACCCGGCTATTCACTTTTCGCCTCGATCCCGTGGGCTTCAACCCGAACGCCGGCGGCTTCACTTCACCGCTCACGCAGCCGGCGCTTGAATTCATCAACTTGAACAAGGCAGTTTCCGTTCAGAATATCCTGATGCTCGTTCCCACCAGCGGCCCTGATGCGATTGTTCAAAATGGCTGGTATCATGTCGCCATCACTTACAATGGCCAGCCGGGCACGGCCAACAATTTGAATTTTTACTGGACGCTTATGGATACAAACCGCACGTCTGCGAGTTTGCTCGGATCCGCCACCATGAACCTGAATCTCGCCACGGGAGTGGCTCCCAATTTCACCATCGGCAATACCGGGCGCGGTCCGGGTGGCAGCACCACCACTCCGGTTAACGCCAACTTCCTCGGACTCATTGACGAGATCCGGATGAGCAAAGTGGCTCGTAGCGCCAGTCAGATGCAATTCATCCCGTCGGTGATTTCGATCGATGTCGATCTTACCAATCAAGTAACCGTCCTGGGGCAAACTGTCAGCTTTGTTGTCTCAGCTTCAGGCGTGCCCCCTCTGCGTTATATATGGAAGCACAACGATGCGACGATTCTTGGCGCGACCCAGGCCGTCTACACCATTCCGGCAGTGAGCGTGGGCGACACGGGCAATTACTACGTCATCGTGAGCAATAATACCAGCGTGGCCACCAGCTCGATTGTCAGCCTGACGCTGCGGACCCCCGATAATTTGACGTGGGTTGGATCGGGATATGGCTGGGACGTTGCCAGCAGTCCGGCCTGGACGGATACCAACGGCTTCGGCAGCGTTTATACCGATGGCGACAATGTGACCTTCGACGACTCAGGGGCGGGCTTTTCCTCGGTCACGTTGGCGAGCCCGGTCTATCCCAGCTCGGTGGTTGTCAATTCAGCCAGTGATTACGTGTTCACCACCATTGTGAACGGAGGCCTCTTCGGCGCTTCAGGATTGATCAAGCAAGGGACAGGCTCGCTGCTTCTTGACATAAACAATGGCAATACCGGGCCTACCCTGATCGGCAACGGTGCGATTCAAGTGGGCGTGGGCGGAACACGAGGCAGCCTTGGAATGGGGCCCGTTACCAACAACGGCGGGTTGCTGTTTAATCGGACAGATACCCTGGTCGTAAGTAATAATATCGCGGGCACCGGCGGCTTGACGAATGGCGGAACCGGAAATGTTACTCTGAGTGGCTCCAACACCTACTCGGGTGTTACTGCTGTGAGCGCGGGCACTCTCACCTTGGGCAACAGCAGCGCGCTCGGCTCCAGCCCGCAGGTGATTGTAACCAGCACCAGTGGCGGCGCGCTGGGCGGAACCCGTGTCGCCTTGAACTCTGGCGTCGCGATTCCGGCTGGCGTCGCGCTCTCGCTGCCATCGGACAATGCCGCCAACTCCCGTTCGATACTATTTGCTAACGGAACGAGCAGTTGGAACGGTCCCATCAACTTGAACGGCGACGGAACGATCGCCTTTGGTGGCACCTCGCCGCTCTCTGTCGGCGGCGCGGTCGGTTCGAGTTCGTTTACTGGCACCCTGCAATTGCGTGGTAACGGCGGCGGCGGTGGCGGCGGATCGATTTCGGGCGTCATGACGCTGTCACCCGCCAGTGTCGTGCAAATTAACGATGGCGTCACTTGGATTGTCAGTTCCACGGGCAACACTTGGGGAACCTCCCAGATTGCCAATGGAACGCTCCAAGTCGGGCACAATAACGCCCTGCCCGTCAATACCACGGTGCAGTTGGGTGCGGCCGGCAATGGGATTCTGGACCTGGGCGGCTTCAGCCAGCAAATTGGCGGGTTGTCCACTGCGGGCACGGCCACAAACCAGACCATTGGCAGCAGCAGCACAAGTTCGGATGCGACCCTGATCTATAATGGCGGCGCCTCCACTTACGGCGGCAACCTGGTTGATGTCGTGGGCAGCGGCACTCATAAAATGGCACTCACAGTAGCTGGCGGCACGCTGACCCTGGCAGGCGTCAACACCTTTAGCGGGGACACCACGATCAGTGGCGGCACGCTTGCCTTGACCGGAACGGTGGCGATTGCCAATTCCCCCAATATTAACATCAGCGCGGGAGCAACGCTGGATGTTTCAGCCCGAACCGGAGGCAGTCTGACCGTGGCCGCCAATCAAACCCTCAAGGGCGACGGCACGTTCAACATCGTGGGCAGCCTGGTCGCGGCCGGCACCGTGGAATTGAAATTGAACAAGTCCGGAGCAACTTTGAGCAACGACAGCATTCAAGGTCTCTCGCAAATCACGTACGGTGGCACGTTAAAACTTGATCTCAGCGGTAATCCGCTGGTTGGGAGTGAAGCGTTCAAACTGTTTAATGCCACGACTTATTCGGGCGCATTCACCACGCTGACACCCGCAACCCCCGGCCCTGGACTGGCCTGGGATACGAGAACTCTCGGTACGGATGGCACGCTCCGCGTTCTCCCAATCCCAGTGATGGGCAGCAGCATGGTCGTGGGAGGCACCAACCTCACCATGAGCGGTTCCCATGGCCCCATTTTGGGCACTTACGTGATCGTAGCCTCGTCCCGGATCGCTCTGGCGCGATTCCGCTGGACACCCGTGGCAACCAATACGTTTGATGCAAGCGGCAATTTCACTTGCACCATCCCTATAGACCCGGAATTGCCGCACATGTTCTACTCGATCAAGGTCCCGTAAATCAGCACTCAGGCCAACCAGAAAGATCCTTTTCGTATGAAGCTCATATATCCTGAAACTTCCATCAACGTGAATATCTCAAAAGATGCCGGCCTCACCGGAAAGCCTGCCGGGCGCAAAAGGTTTCCAACCGGCGCTTTCACCTTGATCGAGTTGCTGGTCGTGATCGCGATCATCACGATTCTGGCGGCGATTCTGCTGCCGGTCCTCGCCAAGGCCAAGGATCGCGCGAAAAGAGCCCAGGACATGAGCAACCTTCGGCAACTGGGCCTGGGCGTGATGATGTACGCCGGCGATAATGATGATCGTCTTTTTTCGGCACTGCCATTCGGCAATGGCTTTCATCCGCTGGCGCTGGATTACAGTCTGGCTGACACGTTGAGCCACTACGGAATGGTCCTTAAAACCCAGCCGACGGATCAGAACAACATCTGGAGTTGCCCCACCCGTTCGTTTTTGCCGCGCCAGGATCCCACCACCCCGAGCCAGATTGCGATTGGTTACGAATACTTTGGCGGCGTCACCGTGTGGAACAATCCCGCCGGTGCCATTCAGAATCCGCCCAGTCCCGTAAAACTGGGCACTTCCAAACCGACCTGGCTGCTGGCGGCTGAATCCAATGCGCGATTCACCGATCAGACTCAAAACAACGGTTGGGGCTTTGATGGCCAGACCCCGACCTTTCCTGCGCGCGTGCCGCACCCGCGAAAGGACGGCGCTCCCGCGGGCGGAAATCAATTGTTTGTTGATGGCTCCGCCAAATGGGTAAAGTTCGAAGACATGCTTTTCCTTAACTCCTGGAATCCCGGAACCCGCCGGGTGTTTGCCTTTGCCTATCAGGAGGACTTGGGAAACCTGACCGCCGGCCAAATTACCCAAATGAAACCGACGCCGGCGGATTTTTAGAACGACCCCGCTACATTGTCCACACGCCAGAAACCAGACCAGCCGAATGGTTCACTGGCCGTTTGAAAATTGCTTCATGCAAACTCGGAAATGGTTCCTGCTGCTGAGTGCGCTAAGTCTGTTCTGCGCCGTGGCCCGGGCGGGCTCGCTGGAATCCGGCTTTGCCAATCCCCCGCGTGAGGCACGTTTGCGCGCCTATTGGTGGTGGATCAACGGGAATGTAACCAAGGCGGCAATCACGCGCGATCTCGAGCAGATGAAACAACAGGGATTCGGCGGCGCGCTGATTTGCGATGCCGGCGGCGCGGAGCAGGACGGAAACGCGCCCGTCCCACATGGTCCGACGTTTTTCAGTCCGCAATGGAGGGAGCTTTATAAACACACTCTGCGCGAAGCCGACCGCCTGGGATTGGAGATGAGCCTGAACATCCAAAGCGGTTGGAATCTTGGCGGACCCATGATCAAAGCCGAAGATGCGCCCAAGAAGCTGGTGTGGTCCAAAACCCAAGTGGAAGGTCCGGCGGTGTTCGAACGTCAGTTGTCTGAACCATCCCATGCGCCCGAACTATATCGTGACCTGTTCGTCCTGGCTTACCCGCTAAACACAACAACGGGCGCGCCGCAGCAAATCCAGGCGCTGGAACAAAAAGCGCTGATTCAGGGGCTCGGCTGGTCCGCCCCGGACTGCAGTTCATTATTGCGGGATTCCGCGGACAAACCCGGCGAGGAAGAGGTGGAATCCGCGCAAGTGCAGGAGCTTACGACAAATGTGGACCACTCCAGCGTGCTGCATTGGAAAGTCCCGCCCGGCCGATGGGAAATCCTGCGGCTAGGATACACGCTCAATGATCACGCTCACATATCCACCAGCAGCGAGGGATGGAGGGGGTATGCTCTGGACCCGATCGATGGCCGCGTCTTTCAGTCTTACTGGGATCAAGTGGTCGAGCCGCTGCTTCAAGACGCCGGCCCGCTTGCGGGCCGAACGCTGAAGTACCTGCATACGGACAGTTGGGAAGTCGAAGTGCTCAACTGGACACCCACCCTGAGAGAGGAATTCCGCCGTCGCCGCGGCTACGATTTGGCGCCCTTCCTCCCGGTAATTATGGGACGCATCGTGGACAGCCGGTCGGTCAGCGACCGTTTCCTTAATGATTTTCGCCGCACGATCGGTGATCTCGCCATCGACAATCATTTTCGGCCGTTCAGTGACGGAGCGCACCGGCATGGGATGCAGATTCATCCCGAATCCGGCGGCCCTCACTCGGTTCCCGTGGATTCCTTGCAATGCTTGGGGATGGACGACGCTCCCATGTCTGAGTTCTGGGCGCAATCAGGCCGTCATCGGGTCGCGGATGGGGACCGGTTTTTCATCAAGCAGCCCGCTTCGGCCGCTCACACCTATGGCCGGCGCCTGGTGTTGGGAGAAGGATTTACCAACATTGGGATGCATTGGCAGGAAACCCTTTGGGACAACTTGAAGCCGGCTTTCGATCGTGCCTCCTGCGAAGGATTGAACCTGCTGGTCTGGCATGCCTTCGTTTGCTCGCCCAGCGAGATGGGGCTGCCCGGCCAACAATATTTCGCAGGCACACATCTGAATCCAAATTCGACCTGGTGGTCGGAGTCCGGCCCCTTTCTGGCTTATATCAACCGCACTCAGTTTCTTTTGCAGCAGGGGTTGTTTGTGGCCGACGCCTGCTATTATTACGGCGATCACGTGCCAAACTTCGCCCAGCTCAAAAGGTCTGATCCTGCGAAAGTGCAGCCTGGTTACGATTACGACGTGGCCACCGAGGAAATCGTGTTGAACCGGATGAGTGTGAAAGACGGGCGTATCGTGCTGCCGGACGGAATGAGCTACCGGGTTTTGGTGCTGCCCAACTTCAATCGCATTTCACTGCCCGTCCTGAACAAGGTAAAGGAACTCGTGAAAGCGGGCGCAACGGTCATAGGACCCCGCCCAAGGGAAGCAACCAGCCTGGAGAATTATCCGCAATGCGATCAAACGGTCACTCAATGCGCCAATGAACTTTGGGCGGACTGCGATGGCCTCACCAAAAAGGAACATTCCTTTGGGAAAGGACGCGTCATCTGGGGTAAAACGGCGCGTGAAGTCCTGCGAGCGGAGAACGTTGCGCCGGACTTTGAAGTCAATGGCGGCTCGCCTTCCGGATTTGACTACATCCACCGGCGCGATGGAGACACGGACATCTATTTCGTCGTCAATTCATTGAACTCAGGGGCGAATGTCTCCTGCGTGTTCCGGATCGCGGGCAAGGCTCCCGAAGTGTGGCTCCCGGACACGGGTGAAATTGTTCGCAGCCCGATTTACGAGGAAAAGAGAGGGCGTGTGGAGGTTCCGTTGCGTCTGGAACCTTACGGGTCGGCATTTGTTGTTTTTCGCGCGTCGGGACGGGCGCAAATTGCCGATGTCAGCCGGAATGGCGAGGCTGTCTTCGCCACCAGTTCGGCGGGCAGTTTCACGGACGCGGTTCAAGTGCGCGAGCAGCCGGGCAAGCTGCTCGTGCTGGAGGCGGGCGAACCCGGGGAGTATTTTCTCAGAAGCACGCAGAAGCGCGTGGGCAAGGTGACGATTCCTCCCCTGCCCCCGCCTTGCCTGCTAACGAATGCCTGGACTTTGCACGCGCCGCTCCAGGAACTCGCCGGCCTGGCCGTCAAGCCAATCCAATTGAACAGCCTGAAATCCTGGACGGAATTTCCGGATGCAAAGCTGAAGTATTTTTCCGGCACTCTCAAGTACACCCGGGAAATTGATCTGGGCGACGAGCGGTTTGGCGATGGCAAACGGCTCTGGCTGGACCTTGGCGAGGTTCACGAATTGGTCGAGATTGAACTCAACGGACAAAATCTCGGCATCCTTTGGAAGCCGCCGGTTCGCGTGGACATTTCGGACGTCGCAAAGCCGGGCTCAAACCAACTCATTGTCCGCGTCACCAATTTTTGGCCCAACCGCATCATCGGGGATCTATACCTTCCCGAGGCCGAGCGGGTCACGCGAACCAACATCCGGCAGTTGTCGCGTGGCACGCCTTTAATGGTATCCGGACTCCTGGGTCCGGTCCGGCTGGTTACCACGATGGAACAGACGGTTCAATTTTGATTATATGGAAGGCGCTCTCCCCAACAAACAGCCACAGTGGCGCCGGTTCTGGCAACCATTGTTATTGTTGTGCCTCGCCTTGCTGGCGCTGGCGAACCCGGCTCGGGCCGATTCGCAGCAAACGTATTTGCAATGCCTGACGAATTTCGAAACTTACGCGGAATCCATCTGGCATACGGCGGCTTATTCCGGAGCACCCGCGGATGCCGGTTACTGGGGAGACGGAGGCAGCAGCGGCAACGGTGGCATTCGTGGGAACAGCGGCATTGCGGTTGCCTATGCTGTGCTGGTCGTGGCGATCCCCGGTGACGCAAGAACATCCAATCGCCTGGCACGGATCCGGCAGGCGCTTAACTATGACACCGCCACGCACGTCAGCGGCACGAACAATTGTGTGGACGGGCATCCTTGGGGTTGGAGCAGTTCCAGCAGCACGGATTGGCAAACCCCGGAATGGTCAGGCTCCATGGGGTTGGCGTGCATTTTGGTGCAGAACCAATTGCCCGCCGCCACCGTACAGGCGGTGCAGCGGGTCGTCACTTCCGAGGCCTCGCATCGCGCGGGCATCGCCCCGGCCAGTGGTTACGTGGGTGACACCAAGGCCGAGGAAAATGCCTGGGACAGCAACATCCTGTCACTGGGCGCTGCCTGGATGAATTCGAATTCAAATGCGGCCACCTGGTTAAATGCAGCGAAGCAATACCTCGTCAACAGCTACACGGTTGCGAATACCAATGGCGACTCGCTCGCCAATTGGGTGACGACGGTGAACCTCTACCCCAGTTACGCGCTGGAAAATCACGGCTTCTATCACCCTACCTACGAAATGGTTGCCGGGATGTCGCTGGGTGATTCGCTGCTCATGGCCCAATTGGCAAATCCCGCGGTGGCGACGCAACTGCAAGCCTTTGCGGAGCATAACATCATGGCCGTCTGGACCAATAACTTGCGCGACATGGTGATGGATTCGGGTGACTTCGCCTACCCCGCCGGCCTGGATTGGGAGCTGCATGATTTCGAGCAAAACTCATACATCACCTGGATGGCGGCCCATTTCAATGATCCACTCGCCCGCCGGACCGATGGCCAACTGGCCCAATTGGCGCGTTACCGCCAGTCCGTCAATGGCGATGGCACGTTCGTTGGCCCCAGTGGCGGCGGGTTTTATCGCGAAGCGGTCGAAGCCCGGCGGACTGCCATCGCCTGGTTGTTATGGGCGCACGCGGACTATCCCACAGGTTCGTCGAGCGCTCCCGCTCCCAGTGTTACCTATTGTCCGGATGTCGGCGTGATAACGCATCGGAGCCCCTTTGGCTTTTTCTCGCTGAGTTACGGATCGCGGATCATGGCCGTAGTTGAGCCCTCGGCCGCGTCGGTACCCACCAATGCGTTTATAGCCTCCCCACGCCTGCCCGGCATCCTGGGTCTCGGCGCACTGGGAAACCCGACCTCCGCTCAATTGATCAGTTTTGCCACAAATGCCAATGGTTTCGACGCGGAATTGACGCTCCAGAATGGCACGAACGGCACCACCGAGGTTTACGTGAAGAGCACGGGTGAAACGATTGGCATGGTTGAAGTTCCCTCACCCGTTGCCAGTACTGTTGCCTCAATTGCCGGCAGTTTTGACGTGGGGATTGAAAACGATCCTTTGACCGGAGGCACTCGGTTAATCGAGTGGGCGGGCGGTTCAGCGACGGTCACCAACCGGAGCGGAGCATCGGTGAACATCAGCAACAATTGGGTGTGTGTGGCGGGCCGCTACGGAATGGCGGCGGGACCATCCGGATCATTTAACTATCAAGCTTCCACCAGCTACAATCGGCTGGGAGCCGCGGAAGACACGCTGCAATTCATGCCGCAGAGTTCCCTCGGGCCGCGCTACGCGGTCTGGTTTCCTGCTAAAAATGCGACCCAGACGATGAGCAATGCGACTTCCATCGGTTGGACAGTTTCCGGGACGAACGGCTTGCTGTCATTTCCTGGTCCGGGTGGCGTGATGCAGCAGATAACTGTGGTGTTGCCGGCTGTAACTGCCACGTATCCTCCCTATCAAGTGTCGGTTTCCTCCGTCACGGCTTCTTCTTTTCAGGCTGGCTTTCCGCCAACCAATGCCGTCAATAACAATTTCTCCGACTTTTGGGTTTCTTCCGGCACGCTGGCTGGACAAGGCCCCACGCCAGCAAAGCCGGAGTGGCTGAAGTTCACCTTCCCACGCTCCGTGGCGGTGTCGGAATTTCAAGTTTATCCCCGTACGGCCAATGGCGGCTACGGACCGCAGAACCTGCAAATGTTGCTCAATGGAAACGTGGTTTACACCGGCAGCATGGGGCCGGTTACCACGCTGGATGTTCATCTTTCGCCCCCCATTACTGCTACTAACGCGCAACTGTTGATCACCAGCTCCTACGCCCGGGGTAATCCGGTCAACCCTCCCAATGTTCAAGTGGTTGAAGTGGTTTTCGCCGAACGCGCGCAACCCGGGACCTTCGGCGATTGGTCTTTGCAGGAATTTTCCGACGCGCAATTGGCGGATCCCTCGACTGGAGCGCCCCTGGCCGACCCGGATCACGACGGAGTGCCAAACCTTATGGAGTTCGCGACGGGGGGCAATCCGTGGGTTGTCGATGCAACCTCGGCGTTGCTGAAGCCCGCGTCCTCGGTGCCGGGCACGCTGGCCTTTCGCTTCCAGGAGCGCAAGAACCTGGGTGGCGTGCAACGGCATTTCTACAGTTCGACCGATATGATCAACTGGACGGAAGCCACCCCGCTATCGACGCAAAGTGTGAGTGATTTGGGCAGTTCATGGCTTATGCAGACGGTGTTCCCCGCCCTGCCCCATACCACTTTTTACCGGTTGGGCTATCGACTCCCCTGACCGACCATTTTTTAAGAGCCAATTCGTAACCAGAAAGAGACATGACAAATTGAGCCAGCCAGTGTACTTAGTGCCTCCGCAAATATACGGACGTAAATATACGGACGAATAATCTCAGAAACTCCGAAATCCCATGAGAACAAAGCTAATCATCAAGAAATTGGCCGTTGTGTTACTACTGCTGCTTGGCACGCCCATTTGCCACGCAGTCATTGTAGGACCCTATACGGCGGACGCCAACACCCCCTACCTTTTCCACCTCGATGGAGCCGCAGGCACTTCGACCGCTATTAATAGCGGCAGCGTGGGCGGCAACTCGTTCAGCGTGCAGAACAGCACCACTGGCAACGGCACCGCCGCACCGCCTTTGGTCACCACTGTAATGGGCGCCACCGCCTTCTCCGGCTTTGGCAACGCCGCCACCTTTCCAACGGCGGGCATGTTGATTGGCTTTGATGCCAACAACTCAGGCGCTTTTCAGAGTGACGTCAGCAGTTCGACGCTCAGCCCCGACCGCATAACCATGAATACTCTGAACATCGGCAGCGGTGGGCAATCTCCTTTTACCCTGGAAGCAATGATCTTTCCCACCGTCACCAATGCCAACCAGGAGATCATCTCCACGGATTCCTCGGCCTCAGCGCGCGGATTCCTGTTCCGCCTCACCGCCGGTGGAGGGATTGAATTCAATTCCATCGCCCAGGGAGGTTCCATCACCAACCTGCTTCCAACCACCGGCTTTCACGCTTACACGCCGAATACCTGGTTCCATGTAGCCGTCACTTACGACGGAACCAATGTGCGGCTGTATTGGACGAAGGTGGACCCAACCGTCACCGCGGCCAATCTCATTAAAACGGCGGCTGCTACCATTGGCACCACCGAGGGCGGCGCACAGGGACCGCTTTGCATCGGCAACGAGAATCGCAACAGTTCCGGAGAACTCTTCCAGGGGCTGATCGACGAAGTCCGCATCAGCAAAATCGCCCGCGCGGCGAATGACATGCTTTTCAAGAACGGCGTCACTATCACAGCCAATCCCGGGAACACAATCGTTGCGCCTGGCGGCACGGCGATCTTCCATGTTGTTGCCAGCACAGATTTCGCACCGCTCTCCTATCAGTGGCGCAGCAATGGAGTAAGTCTCGTGGACGGCGGTGATTTCTCCGGCAGTTTGACCCCAACTCTGCAGATTGCCAATGTACAGTCCGCGTATGCCAGTGGCGTCGTCTATGACTGTATCGTGACCAACAGCCGGAGCGCGCCCGGTCCGGATACAGCCACGAGTTCCACGGCAACCATCACGATCCACACGCCGCTCAATCTTTCCTGGCTCGCAACGCCGGCCGACCATCTCTGGAATACCGCCTCGATTGACTGGCTTGATACCGCTCAGAGCACGAACGCGCCCTTTACGGCGGGAGACAATGTCACTTTCGACAATACTGGGGACAATTCGGTTCCAGTGACTGTTTCAGGGGCGGTCCAGCCCGGTTCGCTCGTCTTCAACAATGCATCCTACACGCTGATAGGCGGCGGCAAGATTACGGGTGCCGCTGGGTTGACAAAAACAGGCTCCGGCGTTTTGACCATGCTCGCCATCAACGATTACACAGGTGTGACCTCCATTGGCGGCGGGGCGGTAAGCGTAGCCGTCGTGACCAACGGTGGCATCGCCAGTCCGATTGGCGCAGCGTCGAGTTCCTCCTCTAATTTCCTCCTGGACGGCGGGAGCTTTCAATACACCGGCCCGACGGCAAGTTCCGACCGTGGCGCGACGCTGGGCATTGGCGGCGGCACCCTGGACGTAACCAACGCCAGCACGGTGCTAAACCTCAGTGGGACCATCGCCGGCACCAGTGGCGGCGGGCTGACCAAGATCGGGAATGGCACGCTCCTGCTGAGCGGCGCGAACACCTATTATGGCCCCACTACCATCAGCGCCGGGATGCTGCAACTGAGCGGCGTCGGCACATTCGGTGGTGGAAACGTCACGAACAACAACATTCTTCTGTCTTCCGGAACAAGGACGATCACGAACACTATCGCTGGCACCGGAGTGCTGACCAACGACGCGACTGGAACCCTGACCTTGAGTGGCTCCAATAGTTACAGTGGCCCAACCGCCATAAGCGGCCCGAATAATGGCGGATTGATTGTGGCAAACAGCAGTGCTTTGGGCAACAGCCCGCAAGTCACCTTGTTCAGTACTACGGGTGGCGCGTTGGGCGGCGCCCGCGTTACTCTCAATGCCGGTGTAAACGTTCCATCAGGCACCGCGCTCGCCATGCCTTCCGTCGGCACTACGGTTCGTTCGACTCTCTTTGCCGCGGGAGCGAGTAGCTGGAATGGCCCAATCACGCTTAACGGCGATGGAGCTGCGGGCAATCAGCTTGCTTTTGCGGGGAGCGGTGGTTTTCTAACCATCGGCGGGAATATTAACTCGCCTGCCTATGCCGGCACCTTGCAATTACGTGGCGACGGCAGCGGCGCGGGCGGTGCCGGCGGCCTGCTTTCGGGCGTGGCTACCCTGGCCGCCACCAGTACCGTCCAGGTCAACGACGGCGTTACCTGGACTGTGAGTTCCAGCGGCAACACTTGGGGAACCTCCCAAATTGCCAAGGGAACCCTCCAACTCGGGACCAATAATGCCCTGCCTTCTTCCACCACTGTGCAGTTGGGCGCGGCGGGCAACGGAGTTCTGGATCTGGCCGGTTTCAACCAGCAGATTGGCGGGCTGTCCACGGCCGGAACTGCCAGCAACCAGGTCATTGGCAACAGCAGCACGAGTTCCGATGCCACCCTGATCTATAACGGCGCGGGCGCTTCCACTTACGGCGGCAACCTGGTGGATGTCCTGGGCGGCGGCACCCACAAAGTGGCCCTGACAGTGGCCGGGGGCACGCTTACCCTCGCGGGCTCCAGCACCTACAGTGGAAACACTGCCATCAGCGGCGGCACGCTGGCTTTGACCGGGGGCGATGGAATTGTCAATTCCCCCAATATCAACATCAGCGCCGGGGCAACTTTGAATGCTTCCGGCCGCACCGATGGTTCCCTCAGCCTGAGCTCGGGCCAAACGCTCACCGGCAGCGGCACGGTTGTCGGCTTGCTCTCGGTGGGCTCGGGTTCGACGGTTTCGCCCGGATCCGGAGTCGGAGTCTTGACCGACACGGGTTCCATCCTGCTGCAAGGCGGCGGGACCGAGGTGGTGGAGGTCATGGATGCCACTGCCGGTGCGGGTGCGGGTTGGGATTTGCTCAGCGCCTCTGGCGATCTGGACATCTTCGCTTCTGCCTCGAACACCTTTACGATCAAACTTGCCTCCCTCGATGGAACCGGGTCGCCTGGAAACGTAACTAACTTCGACAACAACACCAGCTACGTCTGGACCTTCGCCTCCGGCAACGTGTCAAATTTCGACGCCGCGGCTTTCAACCTGGACATCTCCTCCTTCAGCAACGATCTGGCCGGCGGCCAGTTCGGTATCCAAGCCGGTGTTTCGAACCTAAACCTGAGCTTCACGAATAATCGCCCACCCGTGGCAAACAACCTGACCCTGCTCCGGCCGTTGGGCGCTCCTTTGAAACTCACGTTTGCAAACCTGGCTACAAACTGGTCGGATCCCGACGGTGATCCCGTAGCGCTGGTCTCGATTGGCGCCAGCACCAACGGCGCCACCATCACCACCAACGCCACGACGATCATCTATGCGAATACCAACGACGTGGACGACGCGTTTACTTACACGATCCGAGACCTGCGCAATTATCGCCCCCAGGACACGGTCCGGACAGCGACGGGCACAATTAACATCGTTTCCACCAACATCCCGGTTAACGTTCAGGCCGTAACTCTTGGACCTGGCGGCGCCACCATCAGCCTGGCTGGTGTTCCCGGCTACACATACGAACTCCAACGTAGCACTAACATGGCGCTGGTCGGCAACGTGATACAGGCTAATTGGGTGACACTGTTTACGACCAACGCGCCTCAGAGTTCGTTCCAATGGGTCGATAACTTCAGTGATCTTGGCGGAGTGGCCCCGGATGCAGCCTACTATCGGATGCTGCAACCTTAATTAAGAAAGTGACAACAGAAACCCCGCCGTAAACCGGCGGGGTTTTTTATTTTACGAAAGCGCAATTGCGGTAAAAATCGACGCTTCTACGAAGCAATTGGAAATGTCACCACCACCCGTGTAAACTCCGATGGGCGGGAGGCGATCTCGATGGTTCCTTTGTGCGCGGTGACGATCCATTTGGCGATGCTCAGGCCCAACCCGCAACCTTCCACCGTGCTATCGTGGCTTGGGTCGCCGCGGAAAAAGCGGTCAAATACGTGCGGCAACAGGTCGGCCGGAATGCCTTTGCCGGAATTGGTGATGCCAAGCTGGGCCGTGGTTGTACTGGAGCGCCGCAAATCGATCTCCATCGTTCCGCCCGGTTCATTATACTTGGCTGCATTGTCGGTCAGGTTAAGCAGCAACTGGCGCAGGCGGTGGCGATCGCCAGGTATCGTGATTGTTTCACAGGCGCTCAGGCTGACTTGAACTTTGAACGGCTTGGCGAGGATCTGGGCGTCCGCGAAGGCGTCGCGCACGAGTTCATCAAGTTGCACCGGCTCCAGCTTGAGCGAAATGAGGCCCGCGTCCGCTTTCGTCAATAACGTAAGGCCATCGACGATCTTGCTCAATCTGCGCACTTCATCCAGTTGGCTGTGGTACCGCTCGCGTTGCTCCTCGGAAAGACCCGGTTCCTGCAACGCGGTTTCCATCTCACCATGCAGGACGGTTAGCGGCGTTTTGAGCTCGTGTGAAGCGTGCAGGGTGAATTCGCGAATGCGGTGGAACGCGCCGTCCAATCGCACGGTCATCGCGTTAAACACTTCCGTCAGGCGGTCCAACTCATCACCGTTGCCCGAGCGCGGCAACTGACCGCCCAGGTTGCGCTCGTTGACTTGTTCCGCCGCCTCGGTCATCGCCACCACCGGCAGCATCGCCTGGCGCATCAACCACCAACTCCCGCCTATGGCCAGCAACGCCGCCGGAACCCCGCACCACAGAAGCATGCCGAGTGCTTCGAAAGCCTCCTCTTGTTCCGACTCAAGTTCCTTGTGTCGACGCGCGTGCTGGCGCGGTTCGATGACAAATTCATGGTAACAAAGGCCCACCATCACCAACAGTGAACTGAAGATGATTCCCACATACCATAAAGTCAGCCGGGTGCGGATCGTCATGCCGGTTCCTTTAGTGCGTAGCCAATACCACGACCACGCACGCTCTGCCGGAACCCCGGCACAGTCCTTTTTTCCATTCAACTTCAAGCACGAGCATACGCATGGGGCGAAGTTAGCGGGACTTCAGGAACAAAACAATCGCAGTCGCGGCTCGCGCAACCCCGTTTCCAGGCCGTGGTGTTGGGCTGACAGCGATTCCAGCGGCTCGTCCTGAACCCCGTGTTAATTCGCCTTCTCAATGACGTACCGGGCCAATAAAGCACTGATTTATGAACCGATAATGTATTGCCCATGACAGTCTTGTAATCCATGCCCATCCGTCGTTGACTTCCCCCCGCCCCAGCTTTAGCCTTGGAGCCGTCCTGTAACCGGCACTGGGTCGCGCTTCATTCAAGCCGCAGAGCCGGTTTTCGTCCGGGTTGAATCCCTGGGACGGTGCTGAAACCGAAAATTATGTCCGAAGTTAAATTGAAAAAAGGCGAACCGGTGGAAAAAGCCATCCGCCGACTCAAAAAGAAGCTGGACCGCGAGCAGACGCTGCAACAGTTCCGACTGCGGCGGCGCTTCGAGAAGCCGAGTGCGAAAAAGCGCCGGAAGGAAAAGGCCGCCCGCTTTTCAGCGATGCTGAAGGCGCGGTATGCCGATGAGTGATTAAGGTCCGGCGACGAGAAGCTAGGCCGGCTTGCTCTCTTCGCTGGCTGCCATTGCCACGGCGGGTTCCGAAGCCTGCGCCTCGCGCGGATTTTTGGCCCGCTTCTGACGGGGCAACGGGCTTAGCACCACGTTGAGGTCGCGGTCACCCAGCATCTTGGGCGGCGAATCGGCCTGGCCATAGCCAGCCACGTCCTGGACGAATTTGTTGATCACTTGGAAACCTATTTCCTTGTGTGCCCGCTGGCGTCCGCGAAAACGCAGTTTCACCCGCACTTTCATGTCCTCGCAAAGAAACTGGATGGCATGGTTCCGCTTGGTGGCCATGTCGTGCGGATCAATGGTGGGAGAGATCTGAAGCTCCTTCATGCGGCCCGCAGATTGGCGCGCGTGGGTCTCTTTGGTTCGTTTGGCCTCCTCATAAAGAAACTTGCCATAATCCACAATGCGACACACCGGCGGCGTGGCGTTGGCGGCAATTTCGATCAAATCCAGCCCCTTGCCCTGGGCCAGCCGCAACGCCTCATTCAGCGGCATGACTCCCAATTGTTGTTTGGCGTCGTCGATCACCCGGACCTCGCGGGCGCGAATTTTTCCATTGCGGCGATGCAAAGGTTCTCGGGAAAATGAACGGGAAGGGAACGGGCGGCTCATTTGGCCTCCCTGCGTTGAGGATGATTCATGCGGGAATAAGGACTGGAACTTGGCTCCTTCGATCTATGTAAATGGTTGCTTATACATCCTTACTGTCGCACGCCACCGCCGACGCGCAAGCTTTATGTCAGAATATGTCAGAATAGCTACGGCTAGGGTTGGCACGAAGCAGCAGAGACAAAGCAGAGTGTGTTTAAAGGACTGCTATCTTATTAAGAGTGGGGCGCGGCACTCCGTGCGCGCCGACGACGTGCAGAGGACTGGATGCGCTGAGCACATGCCAACGGCAGATCCTCCCCTCCCCCTGAGGTTGCCACCCATGCGGAGGAGGAGCCGCCCTGCCGAGATAGGTTCCAAGGCTGAGATGCGCCCGGCCCGCCGTTCAGAAAACACGTTCAAAAAGAACTTGCTATTTGGAGAAATCAGTGCACTTTAACGGCGTCTAATAGATAGCTTGTCGCTTCCAGGACATGGTAAATCTTCAGGTGAACGTGGTTCAGTGATGATTTGAAACCCGACGCTCGGGAACAGTCAGTGGATAACAGGGTAAAACTAAGGACATTTTTAAACATTACATGAACACAAAATTATTCGTCGGGAATCTTTCGTTCAACACGACGGAAAACGACCTGCAGGACGCTTTCGCCGCCCACGGCACGGTGGTCGAGGCCAATATGATGATGGATCGCGCCACCGGCAAACCGCGTGGTTTCGCTTTCGTCACCATGGGTTCGGCGGAAGAGGCGCAGAAGGCCATTTCCGCTTTGAACGGCGCGTCCCTTGATGGCCGCAATCTGACGGTCAATGAAGCGCGGCCCCGCGAAGAGCGCCCCGGCGGTGGTGGTGGCGGCGGCAGGGATCGCGGTTCACGCGGCGGTGGCGGTGGTGGTGGCGGCAGCTATGGCCGTCGCTACTAAGCCAGGATCTTTCCACACAGGCGTGGGCTGAAAGGCTCACGCCTTTTTTATTTAACGATAAGGTTCCGTTAAGGTTTCTTTGCTAATATTCTTCCAGTATGCGCGTGTTACTGGTCGAAGATTCAGCTCGCTTGCGGCAAACGGTCGGCGCTGCGTTGCGCCGGTCGGGGTACGCGGTCGACGTCTCGGGCGACGGTGAGGATGGTCTTTGGCGCGCGGAGAACAATGATTACGACGTCATCGTTCTGGACATCCTTCTGCCGAAACGGGACGGGTTGTCGCTGCTGCAACAGTTGCGCCAGGCCGGCAAAGCCACCCACGTGCTGCTGCTGACCGCGCGGGACACCGTGCAGGACCGCGTGCGCGGCTTGCGCGCGGGCGCTGACGATTACCTCGTCAAACCCTTCGCTCTGGAGGAACTGCTGGCGCGCGTCGAGACTCTTTGCCGCCGGGCCTATGGCAGCAAACAGAATCGCCTGGTGCTCGGCGATCTCGAAATTGACAACGCCGCCAAAAAGGTCTGGCGGGCCGGTCAGCCCGTAAAACTCAAGCCGCGAGAGTATCAACTCCTCGAATATCTGGCTCACCGCCCCGGCGAAGTCGTCTCGCAATCCGACATCGAAGCGCACCTCTACGACGATGCCGCCGAGCCCATGAGCAACGTCGTCGAAGCCACTCTTTCCTCGCTGCGCCGGAAAATTAGTGAAGCAAATCCCGCTCCGCTGATTCATACGCGGCGTGGCCTGGGGTATGTAATGGAAGCCGGCGAATCCTTGGCAAGGCCCGGCCACCCCGGAGGAGTCAAGCCTTGAGCACCATCCGCCAGCGCCTCACTCAACGGCTGTTATTCGGCGGCGCGCTCCTGCTTCTCACCGGGGCCGGGATTGCCTATCTGATCGCGCGGACGGCGCTGACGCGTGAATTCGACAATGCGCTTGATACCAAGGCCCTGGCGTTGACCACGCTGATCGAACAAGACAAAGGCAGCCTCGTGGTGGATTTCGGGGATCAATTCATGCACGAATTCGACAGCGGGAACAGCACCGCTTTTTTCGAACTCTGGGATATGGACGGCAACGCCATTGCGCGCTCGGATTCGCTGCGTGGAGAAAACCTGCCGCAGCGGTACGGTCCGAACGGCTGGGACCTCACCGTACCATCCGGTGTCAAAGCCCGCGCGATGGGCATGCGCTTCAAACCGCATCCGGCCGACGAAAAGAAAGCCGCCGCTCCACTCGAAGCGGTGCTCGTGGTCGCGGCCAGCCGCTCTGATCTGGATCGCGCGCTCGCGACGCTCGGCGCTGTGCTGGCTGGTTCAAGCCTGCTGGTGCTGACGCTCACCGCCGCGGGTGTGCCGTGGCTGTTGCGGAGAGAACTGGCGCCATTGAACCGCCTTGCGGATCAAGCGCAACGCATTAGCGCCGAGTCGTTGGGCGAACGCTTCCCCACGGACGGATTGCCGGCCGAACTCGCGCCCATCAGCGCGCGTCTCAACGATTTGTTGCAGCGGTTGCAGACCTCCTTCACGCGCGAGCGTCAATTCAGCGACGACCTCGCGCATGAATTCCGCACGCCCATCGCCGAACTTCGCAGCCTCGCCGAACTGTCGCTCAAATGGCCGGATGCCCGCGCCGACGACGCCGACCGCAATGTTCTGGCGATTGCCCAACAAATGGAGGCCATCATCACCCGCTTGCTGGCCATCGCGCGGAGCAACCAGGGGCAGACCGCTGTCGAACCGCAACGGGTCGCCCTGGCTCCTTTGGTCGCGGCCGTTTGCCAACCGTTGCAAGCACGAGCGGCGTCTCGTCAGCTTGCGATTCAGACCGATGTCTCTGCCTCGCTCGAAGTCCAGAGCGACCCGGTGCTGCTGCGTTCAATTGTAACGAACCTGCTGGACAATGCGGTTGAATACTCGCGGTCCGGCGGTTCCGTGCGAATCCAGAGCCAGGCGCAAAACGGCCACTTCGCCTTGCAGGTTACCAATCCGGTGGACCAACTGAATGCCGAGGATGTTCCCCACCTCTTCGAACGTTTCTGGCGCAAAGACTCCGCGCGCTCGGCCAGCGAACATTCGGGCCTCGGCCTCCCGCTCGCCCGCGCCTTCGCCACGAGCCTCGGCTGCAGTCTGACTGCAACACTGAACGGGGATGAGTGTTTAACGATGACTTTGTCCGGTCCCACTGAGGCGAACGTAAAACCATGAACCGCAAAAAGCAGAAGCAGGAAACAATGAATACTGCCAAGTGGAAGACAACAGGATTAATCGCAACCAGCGCTCCAATTAGCATCCAATTTTCGGAATAACCATTTGAGCTGTGAACTCGCGACACCGAAATGTTATGAAAACCAAAACGATACTTATCACCGTGGCGGTAATCGCCGTCGCAGGTTTTGTCATTCTCGCAACGGTCAATCGCCAGCCCGCGCCACCAGCAAAGGTTGAAAAGCCAAAGCAGACGCGTCCCGCTCCAGCGGTGGTAGTTGATGTGCCGCCAGCCGAAAACACGCCCCCGGTTGAAAGTGAAATCAAGGTGAAAGCCGAGCCGGTCCCGGAGCCTGTTCATGTCCAACCAGTCCAAAGCCTGGCGGCCAAGGATCCCCCGCCCCAGGATCCGATGGCGCGAGCCGCGCTGAGCTTCGTGGGGGCTGATCCCGATGCTGAAATCTATTGGATGGGAGCGATCAACGACCCAAGCCTTCCGGCTGAGGAACGCCAGAACCTCATCGAGGACTTGAACGAAGACGGTCTGTCAGATCCAAAGCACCCGACCCTGGATGACCTGCCGCTGATTTGGAACCGCCTGTTACTCATCGAACAACTGGCGCCCTATGCCATGGATCAAGTCAACGCCGACGCATTTTTGGAAGCATACAAGGACCTCATAAACCTGGCCAACCTGAGCGTGGGCGCGGGTGAACCGGTGAAGTGAAGGAAAAGCGCGCAATTCTGTTGGTTCTTTCTCAGGGCCGCCTGCGGGCCGGAATCGGAATCACGCGGGACCTTGTGCCCGGGAACCATCTGTTTTCTTTACGGACGCCCTTTTTGGCATAAACTTCCGGCATGGTCCCGCTGGATTCATGTCCGCTGTTTCGCCCGTTGCGTCCGGGTGAGTTGCAACTTTTGCGTCAGGCGGCCAAAGAATGCAGTTACACTGCCAACCAGGACATTTTCAAGGAAGGCGACACCGGCGACGGGGTTTATGTGGTGAAGGACGGCTTGGTGGAAATTTCGGGGCTGGTGGGGCAGAATGTGAGGCACGTTTTTTCGCAAATCAATCCGGGGGAAATTTTCGGCGAAATGGCCGTGCTGGAAAACAAACCCCGCTCGGCCACCGCCGTGGCGCGGAAACCCACCACGGTTTATTTTATCGGGCGGGACGCGATGCTGGAGTTGGTGGGAAGTTCGCCGCAGCTTGCGTTGGGCTTATTGAGAGAAATCAGCAACCGGTTGCGCGAATTCAACCAGCAATACATCCGCGAGGCGCTGCAAACGGAGCGGTTGGCGCTGGTCGGCCGCTTCGCGCGGTCCATCGTGCATGACCTGAAAAATCCGCTCAATATCATCAGCATCACCGCGGAGATGGCGGGCATGGAGAAAAGCACGCCGGAACTGCGGCGCCTGACGCGGATGCGGATCAGCAAGCAGGTGGAGCGCATCAGCGAACTGGTGAACGAAATTCTCGAGTTCACCCAGGGATCGCAAACGGCTTTTGTGCTCGCGCAGACCGATTACGAGACCTTCGTCAATCAACTGGTGGATGAAATGCGGCCGGAATTGGACCTCAAGTCCGCCACGATGGAATTGGAAACGCCGCCGCCGCCGGTCAAGCTCCTGTTGAACCCGAAACGATTGCGCCGCGTCTTCTACAATCTGATTCATAACGCCACGGACGCGATGCCAGGCGGCGGCAAAATCCTGCTGCGGTTTCGCCGGGAGGGCAACGGGGTGATTACGGAGATCGAAGACAGTGGGCCGGGCATTGCGCCGGAGATCGCCGATCGGATGTTCGACGCGTTCGCCACTTACGGCAAGGCCCATGGGACCGGCTTGGGGCTCTCGATCTGCAAGAAGATTGTGGAAGACCACCACGGGCGAATTTCCGCCCGCAATGAACCCGGGCGCGGTGCCGTGTTTGCCTTTATGCTGCCAGTGCATGAAGGTTAGTCCACTGAACTCATTGCAGTGAAAACTCGAGCCCCTCACCCCAACTCTCCACTGCCGTTTAGTTTGGGCCCGCTGTCCGTTCCGGGCGGGGGCGCGCTTTCCTTCTCCCTCTCCACTTCCGAAGGGGAGAGGGAGAAACATTTGCCGCGTTTGGGCGTGGAGAAGCTGCGCGATTTTCGCACACTCTCCTGCTTTCGCTCGTGGATAGCCACGGATTAAAGAATTTGCCCATCGATCAATGAACCGGATCCATTTGCTGCCAGATCACGTCGCCAACCAGATCGCCGCTGGTGAGGTCGTGGAACGTCCGGCAAGCGTGGTCAAGGAGTTGGTCGAAAATGCGCTCGACGCCGGCGCCGCGCGCATCACGGTGGAAATCCAGGCGGGCGGGCGCAGCCTCGTGCGGGTGACGGATGACGGCACCGGGATGAGCCGGGACGACGCGTTGTTATGCCTCGAACGGCATGCGACAAGCAAGATCCAGCGCGCGGAAGACCTGAGCGCAATTGCCACCATGGGATTTCGCGGCGAAGCTCTGCCGAGCATCGCGAGCGTGAGCCGCTTCGTCCTCACGACGCGCGAGCGCGATGGCGACACAGCTGAGGCGACGCAGGTCATCATTCAAGGCGGCAAGATCGTGGAGGTAAAAGCGGCGGGCAGCGCGCCGGGCACCAGCGTGGAGGTGCGCCAGATTTTTTTCAATTTGCCGGCGCGGCGAAAATTCCTGCGCACCGAGGAAACCGAATCAGCCCACATCCAGCATTATCTGACGCTGGCGGCGCTGGCCCACCCGCAGGTCGCCTTTACGTTTTCGAAGGACGGACGGACTGTTTGGCAGCTGCCCGCAGTGTCCTCCGGCGGGGATTCCGCCGGGCAGCTCGCAGCTTTGCGCGAGCGCATGCGGGCCATCGCCAGCGGCGAACAAAAGCTGCTCGCGGTCGATTACTCAGCCGCCCTGGACATGCCCGCCGAAGCGGAGCCGGAGGAGAGTTGGGAAACCGCCATGCCCGAACGGCCACAAACACAACCGCGGTTTCGAATTTGGGGTTTGATTGGCGCGCCGGGAGTTTCGCGCTCAACGCGTGAGGACCAGCACTTGTTCGTTAACCGCCGGCCTGTGGAAAATCGCGGACTGAACTTTGCGTTGATGGAAGGCTACCACACGGCATTGATGAAGGGACGCTTTCCGGTCTGCTGCTTGTTTCTGGAAATCAATCCGGCGGCAGTGGATGTGAATATCCATCCCGCCAAGCGCGAAGTGAAATTTCATCAGGAGTCCGTGGTGCGCCGGCATGTGGCCCAGGCGGTGCGGCAAACGCTCCTGGCTTTCCATGGCGGGCCGGACGTAACCTCCGGGCCAAAGATTCCGAACGCGCGCGTCTCGTCGGAAACCAGGACTGACCCGGTTGCTGTTGCTCCTTCCTCGGCCCCAATACGCGCGTCCGCAAGTCCCGCCACGGAAGATTTGCCACAACTTCTCCCGTCCGCTTTGTCCACGCGCCCAGCGCCACCCAAACAAACCCTCCCCTGGCCGGCGCGGCCACCCGTCGAACCTGCGCGGACCGTTGCCGCCACGCCATCGACGCCGCCCACGGCTCCGGCAAACCACGCGCCCGCTCTTAGCCCCTCCCCTGCCGAAGCTGAAAGCAACCAGGCCCGACAACCCGCAACGACCACCGGCCCCGTGCCGCTGCTGCACGTGCCGTTGCGAATGGTGGGAGTGATCGGACGACTGTACGTCGTGCTTGAATCGGATCGCGGACTGGTGTTGCTGGATCAACACGCAGCCCACGAACGCATTTTGTTCGAGCAGATGCTAAACCGGTTGGAGCAGCAAGGCAGCGCCTGGTCACAAAAATTGTTGCTGCCGGAAACCGTGGAATTGTCCGTCCGGGACGCCCATTTTTTACGCGAGCAACTGCCCGCTCTGACCCGCATGGGAGTGGGTTTGAATGAGTTTGGCGACCGAACGTTTCTGCTCGATGCGCTGCCGCCGTTCGTCAAGGTTTCCGATTCACGGCGGTTCGTGCTTGAACTCGTGGACGAACTGAAGGCCGCCGGACAACAGGTAAACAGCCTTCGCTTGGGGGAACATACCATTGCCAAGACAGTCTGCCGTCACGCGGTGAAAGCTAATGATCCGCTCACCGGCAAGGAACTCGAAAACCTGGTGGACGATTTGCGCCGCTGCGCCATGCCATATACGTGCCCGCATGGGCGGCCCACTTTGATCGAGATGAATTACCGCGAGCTCGAGAAGAAGTTCGGGCGGACACAGTAAAAACAGCGCGACGGCGGATATTCTGTCCGCTTGGACGCCCGACCGCAAAGAATGGCACGATTGCCAAGCTCGGCACTCGCCGTTGGCATTCGGCGGACAGGAATGCCCGCGGTCCAAACAAGCTTATGCAGCCGCCGGCGCCGGCGGCACCTCTTCGATCACCGCATGCTGCTGGAGAAACTCGAGGACCTTCTCCGTGGCCACCTGGTCGTAAATCTCGATGATCCCGTCGCGCTTCTGCAAATCTTTGACGAACTGCTCGGGCGGAATCTGATAGATGCTCGCCAGCCGTTGGATGCGCAGGGCCACTTCTTCCTTGGAAACCTTGATGTCCTCTTTCTCGGCAATTCTTTGAAAGAGGAAGTTGACCTTCACTCGATTTTTCGCGCTGTCGCTGGCGGCGGAATAAATGGCGTCCTTTTGCTGTTCGATCAGGTCCTTGGGCACGCCGCGCTGCTGGTTCTCACGAACGATATCGTAAACGACGTTGCGCGTTTCCTGGACGACCGCGGATTCGGGAAGCTCGAACGAAACACGGCGCAACAACTCATCGATCAGTTGGTTGCGCACGCTTTTGTTCTTCTTATAATTGAGTTCATTCTCGAGGTCGGTGCGCACGCCGGCCCGGAGCTTCTCCAGGTTCTCGGCACCATACGCCTTGGCGAACTCCTCGTCCAACGGCGGCAGCACCTTCTCCTTCACTTCCACAACTTCCACCTCATAAACCCCTTTTTGGCCGGCCAATTGGGGCGTCACAAAGTCAGCCGGGAAATCGACATTCACCGTCCGCTTGTCGCCGGCCTTCGCCCCGATGAGCTGATCGGCGAAGCCCGGAATGAAAGAACCGGGTTCAATGTTGATCCAAAAGCCCTTTTGTTCGGTGAGGCCCTTGGCGGTGGGGGCAATTTCGATGAGCGGCTTGCCCTCGCTCGTGCCGGTGTAATTCACCACCGCCACGTCGCCGGCCTGAACGGGCCGATCGACTTTCTCAAACTTGGTTTGCTTCGCGCGCAACAGGTTGATGGCCTTTTCCACGTCCTCGTCGGTCACCTGGGTGGTTTCGCGCTTGGCGGGCAGGCCTTTGTAATCGGGCAATTGAAATTCCGGCGCGGTCTCCAGCGTGGCGGCAAATTGCAGTGCCTGGCCGCGGCCGAATTGGATTTCCTCGATATCCGGCGCTCCGATGACCTCCAACTTCTTCTCGTCCACGGCCTTGCGATAGGCATCGGGGATGAGCTTCCGCTTGACCTCATCCTGGATGTCCTTCTCATAACGCTTGGCGACCATGTCGCGGGGCGCTTTGCCGGGTCGAAAACCCGGCAGCGACGCCTGTTTCTGAAAATCCTTGATCATCGAGTCGAACGCCGCATCGACTTCCTGCGATTCAACTTCGACGCGCAGCAATTTTTTACACGGGGCCAAATCTTCAACGGTTACATTCACAAGCAAACCTTTCCATTTCTCCACCGGTCCATCCGGTTCCGTAATATAGTGTGGACTTCGCCATTCGGCGAGTCGGGGAGAGTAAGCCAGTGGAAGGATTGCCGTCAAGCGCGTTGCGAAGGATGTGTCCGTTCTCGGTCGCAGCGGCCTCCACGTAATCCCCGGCGCCGCAACCTACCACGCGCGCCGCTCGCTCCAGCCTGCTGCGCCCGAGGACGAACGCACCCTAAACAATCACCTTCAAACCAATATACACCCAGGCAAAATGATTACAAGTGTCTCATTTATGGCATCAATAGTTCAAGCACTGTGAAAGCTTGAGTCGTCCGATAACTCCCTCGGAATCGAGGACAAGGACGATTGGGAACGGCGCATGGTTTCATCCTCACCATTTCCCCGGCATCTGCAAGCGATCACTCGATTCCAAACTCGCCAGCGCGGACGGCGCGGCGGAAGCGGGCTTGATCGTCGGCAACAGCAGGTCCATCACCGCGGGCGCGTTGCGGCGGGGCAGCGTGACGGCGCGGCTGTTCACGCGTTCGGCGTGACCGTCCGCATACAGTTCGTTGCCCTTCCAGCCGTGCAGTTCGCGCGTCCAACTGGCGGGTGCACCTTGGTTCAACCGCACCAGCGTGCGGGACGAACCGGACGCCGCGCTCACGACGTTGCGGTCGCCCGCCAGGATTGAATTGGGCAGTTCGTAATCCGCGTTTGCGCCCACGAAATAACTGACGTTCCGGTTGCTCAGCTTTTCAAAGTCATCTCCGGGCGTGCGGGCCTGGTCGGCGGGGCAAGCGAAGATTCGCGGGGTGGCGAGGTCGTTGGAAAGCGTCTGAAAATGCGTGTAGGAGATGTAAAAGTCCACCCCAGCCCGGTAGCCGGCGAGCAATACCTCCTCTGTGCCGCCGGAATTGGTGGAAACCTGCATGGGAAAGTTATCGTTATGATCGTGCAGGAACGAATGGAAGCCCAGGCCGGTTTGCCGCAGGTTGGCCAGGCATTGGATGCGCCGCGCCCTGGCCTGGGTGCGTCCGAGCGTCGGCAACAACAACGCCGCGAGAAAGGTGACGATGGCGATGACTGCCAGCATCTCCAGAAGTGTGAACCCATGTCGCTTGTGCCCGGGGGATTGCATCTGATTGCGCTCCTGTACCGCCCTTGAACGCAGTTTGGCCCGGGACACTTCATCGGGGTGGAAGCGAGCGCTCAGAGGTCAGACTAACCTCTGCCCTGACCTCTGACGCTCCACTCCCCCGGCCGTCTCCGACTACTACTTTAATCCTACCCCACCTCCTGTGGCCCGGAACCAAACTACGGTATCAAGAACTGGCTACGATTGGACTTAAGCAAAGGCCGTGCCGAGCCGGTTTCGGCCTGAAATCCGCGCCTCGAAGTGGATTGCTGCGCGATCATCACGCAAGAAGCGGGAAAATTTTCACCAGAACAGAATATTCCACTGCTCTCCATCAGAGTTGGCAGACTGATGATGGCTCGTCCGAGCGCTTCCCTCGCCTTTTCCCAAGCAGCTTATACCCGGCCTTTCCAGTAGAAGGGGCGGCGGTGCAAGTGCATCACCGCTTTGATATAAATCGCGTCGGAGCGCAGACTGTAAACGATGGCATAAGGGAACCTGTTGAAGTTGAGTTTGCGACTTTCACCCCGGATTATGCGCCAGCGTTCTGGCTCGGCAGCGATGCGGCGCAGGGTGCTTTCAAACTCGTCGAGGAAGTCATCGCCCAAGCCCGGCTGCCGTTCTTCATACCAGATAGCCGCGGCTTCCAATTCCTGATCGGCTTCAGGATGGCTGACGACGCGCATTAAGCTTGCGGCGAATATCCTGGACGACCTGCTCCGCGGGGCGGCAAGCGACTTTACCTTCGTCTATTTCGTGGGAGCGCCGGTCGATGACTTCCTGCCACTGCGTTTCCGCGTCAGTGTCCACAGTGTTGTCGAGGCTGGCGATGAGTTTGCGGGCGAGGAACGCCCGATCCTGTTCCGGCAAGGCCAGCACTTCGGCCACTTTTTCAGCAGCAATGCTCATGCGACCAAAATATGACCGTTAGCGGGCATTCTGACAAGCGTTCGTCAAAAGACGGTTAAAGCAATTCTGCGATCAGCGCCTTGGCTTGCTCGTCGGAGATGCCCAACTGCCGGAAGGCCAGCGGGCCGCCTTCGTCCAGCACGGGCTCGGATTCTTCGAGGCTCGGGAGGTCGGTGCGCTTCCAGAACACGCCAATGGGGATTTCTTCGCCCCATTGATAGCCGCGGTCCATGGCTTTGTGGAGGTCGGAGGGATCATGGCCCAGGTCTTCCAGCGCCTTTACCTTGGGATTGAAGAATTGATACGTGTTGTCCTTGTTGTAGGTCACGCAGGGGCTGAAAACATCGACGAACGAAAAGCCCTTGTGCTGGATCGCGCCCTTGAGCAACTCGACGAGGTGCTTCTGCTTTCCGCTGAAGCCGCGGGCCACATAGGTCGCGCCGCCCACAATCGCGAGGGGAATCGGATTGATCGGGTTCTCGACATTCCCGTGCGGCGTGCTCTTGGTTTTCATGCCCTTGCGGCTGGTCGGGGAAGTCTGGCCGGTGGTCAGGCCGTAAATCTGGTTGTCCATGACGATGTAGGTCAGGTCCACGTTGCGGCGCATGGTGTGCATGAAATGGTTGCCGCCGATGCCGAAGCCGTCGCCATCGCCGCCGGTGGCGATGATCTTGAGTTCGTGATTGGCGAGCTTCACGCCGGTGGCCACGGCCAGGGAACGCCCATGGAGCGTGTGCATGCCGTAGGTGTTGATAAAGCCCGGGAGGTTCGATGAGCAGCCGATGCCGCTGATCACCACCACTTGGTGCGGCTTCAGCCCCAACTCGAACAACGCCGTTTGCAATGCCGCGAGGACGGAGAAGTCACCACAGCCCGGACACCAATCGGGGTGGACCTTGTTCTTGAAACTGTCCTTGTTCAATTCGGCGCTGGCCGGCGCGGCGGCCACGGTTCCTGGCGAGGGATCAACTACTGTGCTCATATGGTTTATAAACGGGTCAATTTGGCTTGCTGGCTTGGGCGGAAAGGGATGCGAACGGTTGGATGACCCTCACCCTGGGAGAGAGGGTCCGGGTGAGGGCGAACGTCTTGCCGTCTGATTTTTAGGTTGCCCATTACTTTACACAAAAATCTCATGTTCCGGCACGGACAATTCGGTCTTGCCGGACAGTTGGTCTTTAACGGCATTGACGATGTGGTGCGGCATAAACGGTTCGCCGTCGTACTTGCGAATATGCCCATGCGCGGCGATGCCGGTTTCCGAGCGCAGGTAGCGCGCGAACTGCCCGCTCTGGTTGTTCTCAACGATAATGATGCGTTTGCTGCGCGTGAGCATATGGCTGATTTCGTCCGCGTGGAACGGCACGATCCAACGCACGGCAATCTGGTTGGCGACAATCCCCTCCTCCGCTGCCAGTTTTTCCACCGCTTCGCGAATCACGCCCTCGGTCGAACCCCAGCCCACCAGGGTCACTTCAGCCGTCTCGGGACCGACCAGGTTCGGCGGAGCGATTTGCGACAGCACCGTTTCCATCTTGCGCGCCCGTTTCTCGACCATTATTCGGCGCTTGGTTGGATTCGTAAATTCATCGCTGATCAGCGTGCCGTCTTCGTCGTGCTCGTCCGACGCCGCCACGTGGATGTGGCCCGGCACGCCTGGCACAGCGCGGGGTGAGATGCCGCTTTCGGTGTTCTTGTAACGCAGGTACGAATTGTCCGTTGCGCCGCCGAAAGGATTGGCGCCGTTGCCATTGCCGTTCCCGTTGCCATTCGGCCAGATGACTTCGCCGCGTTCGATCTTCGGTTTGAAATTCAGATCCTTGGGATCAATGCTCGTCGTTCCCTCGGAGATCAACAGATCCGAGAGCACCAGCCCGGGACACTGGTACTGGTCGCAAAGGTTGAACAACTCGGGAATGGTTTTGAACGCATCAAGAGCACTGGTTGGCGCAACGATCAGGCGCGGGAAATCCCCCTGGCCGGCCCCGAGCATCTGCCAAAGGTCACCTTGCTCAGTCTTGGTGGGCACACCGGTGGCGGGGCCGGCGCGTTGGACGTCCACGCAAACGACCGGCGTTTCGAGCATCCCGGCCATGCCGACGGCTTCGGTCATCAGTGCAAACCCGCCGCCGGACGTCGCGCACATGGCCCGGCAGCCGGCATGGGCGGCTCCGATGACCATGTTCATGACGCCAATCTCGTCTTCGACCTGGCGCACCATGATGCCCAACTGTCGGGCATGGCTTGCCATATACATGAGCACTCCGGTGGAGGGGCTCATGGGATAGGCGGCGTAAAACTTCACCCCGGCCGCAATGCCACCCAGGGCGATAGCCATATTCCCCGTCAAGACAGCATTGCCTTTGCCAAGATTCGGCGCTTTGAATGGAAACGCCTTGAAGTTGCTGGTGGCGTAATCGTAGCCCGTGCGCGCGAAGCCCACGTTTTCGGCCACAACGGCGTCACCCTTGCGTTTGAAGATGCGGGCCAGCGCATCCTCCAACGCCTTGAACTCGACGCCGAGCATTTGCAGCGTGGCGGCAATCGCCACCGTGTTCGCCGCCAGTTTGTTCCCAGCAGTCAACTGCTTGATTGGCAGCGGGCAAAGCTGCACGCCTTCTGCCGGCGTGCCCGGCTTGATTTTGTCGCTGTCGAACAACACACAGGCGCCCGCGCCCAAGAGGCGGAGATGGCGATCCATGGTGTCCTGGTTCAGCGGGATCAGGATATCGAGTTTGTCCCCCATGTTGCGGACCGGGCCATCGCTGGCGCGGATAGTGAGAAAGGTGTGGCCGCCGCGGGTGAGGGATTGGTAGGCGTTATAGGCGTTGAGGTTAAGGCCGCGTCGCGCGAAGATGCGCGCCAGAATGTCGCCGGGGGTCGCAATGCCCTGGCCGGCTTCGCCGCCGATTCCGATTGCAAAATCAACTTTAGCCATCGTTTGCTCCTAGTCCTTCCGATTGCCCAGGTGGGTGGTTTCGTGCTTGCGGGCAATGGAACGGAGCTAGATTAAGCCGAAAGATGGGAATCATGCAAGTTATTAATCTGCTTCGTGGCACTTTTACTGCTGGCGTTAGGCTGGCGAGCAAGGCACCGTGATAAGTGAAAAGTTGAATCGAAATTTAGGCAGAAGACATGTTGCATCAGACACAAAAAGCGCCGCTGGAAGCGTTGGAACTGCTGGGGGACCTGCATCCCCTCGTGGAACAGCTCGGGTCTGTCGAGGGTTTGGTGACCCTGGCGGGCGCATCCGAGAGCTTGCACCTCAGACAGATCGATAATTTGGACGCTCTGAAGGTATTTCTGCGGGATTATCATGCGCGCATCCTTTGCCCGCTCGAACTGCCCGCCATTCAGCGCGCCTGGCAGCATGCCGGACGTGGCGAATTGCGGGAACTAGTCGCATTTGATCAGCAATTGGCGACCGAGCCGATCCTTCGCAACTTCGCGGACGCGAGCCGGCGGGTGGGCCAGGGTCAGTTGCAGAAGCTGCGCCCGTTGCGTGATCAACGCATCGTGCAGCGATACCTGGCGGCGGTCGATCAAGGGCAGGCGCACGGCTGGCACACGCTGGTTTATGGCCTCACGCTGGCGGTTTATTCGTTGCCGCTACGACAGGGGTTGTTCGGTTACGCCCATCAGACAACGCGCGGGTTCATCCATTCCGCGACGAGGTCCCTGGATTTTTCGGCTGCCGAGGGCCGGGCGGTTTTCGAGGAGATTTGCGAGCCGCTTCCTGGGGCGATTGAGGAATTGCTCGGGCCCGGTATTGGAGCTTGATTCGCCAAGTCTGCCTTCTTCAATCGTGCTCGTCCTCGATTCCTTCAATTCAATGCACCTCGAAGGGAATGGGGGCCCGAGGACGACGACGAGAACGAGGACGAGCACGATTCACGGTCGTTTTTTCTCGCCATCAATCGGCGACTGCTTCAGAAATGTGAGCCGCTGGCTCCATGAACAACTATTTTAGCGCCGCCGATTGGCTGGTTATCTTCGTTTATCTGGGCGGCATTATTCTTCTTGGGGTTTGGTTCGGGAAGGACCAAAAAAACACGCGCGATTATTTTCTGGGCAGCAAGAACATCCCCTGGTGGGGCATCGGCATGTCCATCGTGGCCGCCGAAACCAGCGCGCTGACCATCATCGGGGTGCCATCGATGGCTTACGGCGGCAACATGGCGTTCCTGCAAATGATCGTGGGGTACGTGATCGCGCGAATCATTCTGGCCGTGGTCATGGTGCCGCATTATTTCAAAGGCGAAATTTATTCGCCGTATCAACTTTTCTCGAATGCGTTCGGTCCCTCGGTGCGCCAGATGGCCGGGGGATTTTTCTTGCTGAGCGAAACGCTCGCCGCCGGAGTGCGCGTTTATGTGGCGTGCATTCCCGTGCAACTGATGCTCGGCATTCATGTGTTGCCAGCGATTGTATTGTTCGTCGCGCTCTCGCTGCTTTACACGTACATTGGCGGCGTCAAAGCGGTCATTTGGACTGATGCGGTGCAGTTCGGCTTGTTCCTCGCGGGCGGCATCTTTGCGCTGTGTTACATCCCCACGTTTTTCGACGGCGGCATCCGCCAGGTTTTGGTCGAAGCATCGGCGGGCGGAAAGCTGCATTGGTTGAATTCAGCCTTCACCCTGGGCGCACCCATCAATATCTGGATGGGCATCATTGGCGGCACGGTCATGGTCATGTCTTCGCACGGCGCGGAACAATTGATCGTGCAACGGGTGCTCGCGTGCAAAAACGTGGCCGATGGCCGGAAAGCCTTGGCCTTGAGCGCGGTGGTGATCTTCCCGTTGTTCCTGATTTTTCTGCTGACCGGCGCGATGCTCTGGGTTTTTTACCAGGGGCCGCACGCCCATCCCTTCCAGGTGGCGCTGCCGGAATCGCGGCCCGGCATCAAGGCCAACGATTTTGTCTTTCCCATTTTCATGATGACGGAAGTACCGCATGTGCTGAAAGGCTTTCTCATCGTGGCCATCCTTTCCGCCGCCATGTCATCCGTGAGTTCCGCCCTGACGGCGCTTTCCTCGGTTTCGACGATGGATTTCGTGAAGGCGCTTTCCCAGCGGACGCGAAGCGACCTTTACTACCTCACCTTCAGCAAAGTCTCGACCATCTTTTGGGCGGGCATGCTCGTGCTGGTGGCGTATGTAAGCCGGCAGGTTGAGTTCGTCCTAAACGCGGCGTTTGCGCTACGCGGGCTGACCAGTGGTGCGTTGCTAGGCGGACTGCTGCTCGCAGTCTTTTGGAAAAAAGGCCGCTCGGCTCCGGTGCTGGTTGGGATGGCCGTATCTCTGTTGGTGATGACCGCAATTCAAGTGCTGCCGATGACCAAAGCGCTTCATTTTCCGGAGGTGTTCTGGCCTTGGTACGCGTTGATTGGGACGGTGGTTACGGTGTCGGTTGCCTGGCTTGTCCGGACCATGTTGCCTCCAAGGTCCCAACCCGAAGCAGTTCAATCCAAGGAGCAGCTTGCAGACAAGCAATTGCTCTAGGGTGGCTGTCCTTTGCATCTGAGTTCAAGCGAAAGAGAAGCGTGTCGTCTGGTGACAGGGTTCCTACGGGGCCTGCCGGGTGATTAACGCAGAGACGCAAAGACGCGGGGGCGCAAAGGAAGAGACTGAACCAGTTCAAGTGTTTCTTTGCGGCTTTGCGACTCCTTACACGGATTACAACCAACCGCCCCATTTATACTGGCACGGGCGGCTTTTTCAGGTATCCTGCCAGCCGTGGCTTGACTCCCTATGGAACCGGATTCCTTGGCTTTGACAGGCAAAACCTTTGCCTCACGACGACAGTTGAGCGCGGACAGGATGGTCGCGATTCTTTGGAACAGCGCCTTCAAGTCGCTCTATCGCGCTTTTCTCATCATGGTGCTGGGGGAAGTTGCACTGGGAATCGCCGGTTCCATCTGGTCGGGAATGGCGCCTTCGAAGGGGCCGGGCATTTCCTTTTTGCCGGGCCATTGGGGAGGGTGGACCTCGGCGGTGAAGGGCCATCGGTTGGGCATCCTCTGGGCCATTTGCTTTGTCTCGATTTCCGGGTTTCGGCTGGCGTGGTATTTGCCGGACGCGCGCCACCGGAATTTCGTCAGACGGCTGCGCAGGATTGAACGGAAGGTTTCGAAGAACTGGTTTCATTTGATGGTGGGCAATGCCATCGGGGCGTTGGTGTCGACCTTCGTGATTTCCATGGTATCGCGATTTTCCTGGAGCGCCATGCTTTGGAACGCGGTGATTCAACCCGTGATCGCATGGGTTTTTCACCTGTTCGCACTTCTGGTTGGGGCCGGCGCCTCGGGAGTCGTTCAGGAGTGGATGAACTGGTATGGGGACAACCAATTCCGGTTCATGTTTTGGAGCATCTATCTTGGTTCGATTGCGGATGACCTGGGACTGCCGAACGTCAAGACTCTTGGCCGCTGGGTTTGGATGCGGGTTCGCCGGCGATTCGGAGGAGAGACGCCGGAGCAGAGCCGGTTGGACGGAGTGCAGTAATCACCGGCCGTTGGTTCAGACTCGATAAAGGCTCTGAGCCGTAACCATGCAGTAGGATTTCATTTTAGGCGTTGTTTTTATCCGCTGAAGGCAGGTCGGTTTTCTACTGCATTGCAGTTGGGAAAGGGACTGAGGATTTTGCC
>JAJPHR010000070.1 GCA_021325145.1 Verrucomicrobiota bacterium
AACGCCACCGAGAATTTTCATCAACGTGGACTTGCCCGCGCCGTTCTCGCCCACCAGCGCGACCACCTCCGACTGCCCGATCTGGAGACTCACTTTGTCCAACGCCACCACGCCGGGAAAGCGTTTGCTAATCCCGCGCATTTCGAGCAGGGGCGGAGTAATCATGGTTGAGAATCCAATGAAAGGCCGGATTAGAATGCCCAATGCCCAAAGAATACCCAACACTCAATTCCAAACATCCCGCCAAATGGGGTTCGGCATTTTCTTTGGAGCCTGACCATTGGTCATTCTCTTAATGACTTATTTCCCCAACAGCTTTTTCAGCCTGGCCTGGAAATCAACCACGGAATCTTTCTTGATGCTCAAGGTGGGGATGATCTGTCTGCCGCCGGCCAGCGTGCTCTTGTCCCCCCGCACGTACGCGGCCATGCGCACAATCGCCTGCTTGCCGAACTCATAAGGCTGCTGCACCACGGTCCCGTAAATGTCGCCGGCAGCCACGCCCGCCAGGGTTTCATCGTTCTCGTCAAAACAAACGATCCTGGTCTTGCCGGTCTTGCCGGCGCTTTTCACCGCGTTCAGGATCGCCGGGCCGTTATAACTCCAAAGGCCCACCAGACAGGCGACATCGGGATATTTTACCAGCGTGTCCTCGGCATTGCGCTGCGCGCGGGTGGGATCGGCTTCGTCCGTGCGCACATCGATGATTTCGATTTTCGATCCCTGGAGTTCCTGTTTGATGCCGGCGTAACGGTCCTTGGCATTCTGGGCATCGAGCGTGCCAACGAAGAGCATGATCCTGCCGCCGTCGGGCAGGGCTTCCTTGATGAGTTTGCCGGCTTCGATGCCGGCCGCCGTGTTGTCCGTGCCGATGTAGCAAACCCGTTTGCTGGCCGGGGCGTCGCTGTCCTGGGTGACCAGGAGCGCCTGGCTGGCGATCTTATCCAGCAGGGTGGTCTGATTGGCGGGATCGATGGGACTGACCGCGATGCCGTCCACGCCCTTGGCGAGCAGGTCATCGAGGACTTGTTGCTGTTCGGCCACTGCGCCGCTCGAAGGGATGCGGAAATCCACCTCGACGTCGCCGAGTTGCTTTTGTGCATCCATGCAACCGGCGCGGGCGATGGTCCAGAAAGTTGCCGCGTTGTTCGAAACAAAGGCGAGCTTGAGTTTCCTTTTGGGCGCGGCGCTGGAATCCGCGGAGGATGTTCCGGCGCTTCCGGCGTCCTTGTTGCCGCAGGCCGGCAGGAGGCAGGCAAGGCAGAATGCAACGAGCAGGTTTCGAAATTGGTTCATTTTCATATGCGATTGATTCGAGCCATCGGGCTATATCTGTCCGTAATACGCTTTTGGGCCGTGTTTGCGAAGAAAATGTTTGTCGCGCAACACGGATTGCATGGGCCGGACGCTCGGATTAATCCGAAGCGTTTCACTGGCCAGCCGCGCCACGAACTCAAGCACGGCGGCATTATGCACAGCATCGTTCACGTCTTTTCCCCACGTGAACGGCCCGTGGCTGGCAACGAGCACCGCAGAATGTTTGCGCGGCTCGAGGCCGCGGAACCGCTCCACAATAACTTTGCCCGTGTTGACTTCGTAATCCGACTTGATTTCCCGCGAGGTAAGCCGGCGGGTGCAAGGAACATCACCATGCCAGTAATCCGCCTGCGTCGTCCCGTAGGAGGGAACGCCCTTGCACGCCTGCGCCCAGGCTGTGGCGTAAAGACTGTGCGTGTGCACGACGCCGCCGATGTGCTTGAAAGCACGGTAAAGCACGAGGTGCGTCGCGGTATCGGAACTGGGCTTCAGCCGGCCTTCCACAACGTCGCCGGTCTCGAGCGAAACGATGACCATGTGTTCCGGCTTCATATCATCGTACGGAACGCCGGAAGGTTTGATGGCCACCAGTCCGCGCGCGCGGTCAATGCCGCTGGCATTGCCCCAGGTTTGGATGACCAGGCCTTCCTTGACGAGGTCGAGGTTGGCCTTGCAGACGCTGCGTTTTAATTGTTCAAGCATGGGAAATTATGAAGGACGCGCAAATTGGCCCCAATGGAGCGCATGATCGGCGTGGTAAAATCCGAGCGCATCGCGCGGGCAAGCGCGCTGCGGGTCACAGACCCGCGCTCCGTTACGGATGTTGCATACATGCGCGCTTGAACTGCCCATGGCTATTTTAGTTCCAGCACGACCACGGATTTAGGCGGCAGTTTGGCGGTGAAGCCATTCGCGGCGATCCGGGCTTCATTGAACGGCTCCGGCTTGACTGCGTCCGCGTGGTCGAACGTGTTATGCGCGTTCATCTCGGCCGCCGTGAGCACGCGCCCGGAAACGGTTTTGGCCGAGACGCCTTGAATCTGGCCATTGATAATCGCGGGGCAGGTTGGGTTTAGGTTGCAAAGCGTCAAGTGAATCGTTTCCGACTTGTCGCTCGACGCGGAAACGCTCAGGCCGGGAATTTTTTGATCGCGCAACACATAGTCTTCACACTTCAGTTCGGACGGCAGCAGGGTCGCATCCTGGTGCACGGAGTACATTTGGAAAACGTGGTAGGTGGGAGTGACGACCATCTTCTCCTTGTCGGTAAGAAGCATGGCTTGGAGAACGTTGATGGCCTGCGCGATGTTGGCCATCTTCACGCGATCGCAATGCTGGTTGAAGAGGTTCAGCGTCACGCCCGCGACGAGGGCGTCTCGCAAGGTGTTCTGTTGGTAAAGAAAGCCCGGGTTCGTGCCCGGTTCGACGTCATACCAAACGCCCCATTCGTCCACCATCAAGCCGACCCGCTTTTCGGGATCGGTCTTGTCCATGATGGCGGAATGGCGTTCCAACAGCGTTTCCATTCCGAGCGCGCTCTTGAGTGTGGCCTGCCAATCCGCCTCGCCGAATTGCGTTGCTGAACCTTTGCGGCTCCAGTTGCCACTTGGAATTGTGTAGTAATGGAGTGAAAGCCCGTTCATCTGCCGGCCCGCGGCGCTCATCAAAACTTCCGTCCAGCGGTAATTCGAATCGTTGGGGCCGCAGGCGATGCGAAAGAGCCGGTTGTTTCCGTAATTTTTCAGGAACGTGTTATAGCGGCGGTAATTGTCCGCGTAGAATTCGGGCGTCATGTTGCCGCCGCAACCCCAGCTTTCGTTGCCCACGCCGAAGTATTTTATCTTCCACGGATCCTTGCGGCCATTGGCGCGGCGCAAGTTGGCCATGGGTGAGTCGGAATCGCCGGTCATATACTCGACCCATTCCATCATCTCCTGCACGGAGCCGCTGCCGAGATTGCCGCAGATGTACGGCTCGCAGCCAACCTGCTCGCAGAGATCGAGAAATTCGTGCGTGCCGAAATGATTGTTCTCCACCACGCCGCCCCAGTGGGAGTTGTAAATCGAAGGGCGTTTTTCGCGCGGGCCGATGCCGTCCTTCCAGTGATACTCATCCGCGAAACAACCGCCGGGCCAGCGCAGGACCGGCACCTTGAGCGCCTTGAGTGCGGCGACCGTGTCGTTGCGAATGCCGCGGGTGTTGGGGATCGGGCTGTCTGGTTCGACCCAAATGCCTTCGTAAATGCAACGGCCCAGATGCTCTGAAAATTGCCCATAAATCATCCGGCTGATGGTGCTGCCTTTCTGGTCGGCATGAATCACGAGCGAATTGGTGGTGATGGTCTGGGCAAAGGCCGAAGTGGCGAACAGGCCCGCGAGCAGAATTGTTACTCCCCTTTTTGATTTCATCATTTTCTTGTGGTTTTGCGAATCTCGAGCAACTCCTTCATTATGTCGTAAAGATTGCCGCTCCATTGTTCGGTGCCGAAGGCATCGTGTAATTTTTTATAAAGCGTGTATAACTCGCGATAAACCTTGTGGCTCCTGGGATCGGGCTTGAACACGGTCGATTTCAAACCGGTCATGGCTTTTTGCGCGGAGGCGAAATCCCGGTATGCGCCCGAGACGACCGCCCCGGCGATGGCGGCGCCGAGCGCACAGGTTTGCGCTGAGTTCGAAATTTTCATCGGCCGCCCCGTGACGTCCGCGTAAATTTGCATCACCAAAGGATTTTTCTCGGCAATGCCGCCGCAGTTTACGACTTGGCGGATTTTCACGCCGTATTCCTCGAAACGGTTGATGATGGTCAACGCGCCAAACGCCGTGGCCTCGATCAGGGCGCGGTAAATCTCGGCCGGTTGCGTATAGAGGGTCTGGCCCACGAGCAAGCCCGTCAGACGCTGGTCCACCAGGATTGTGCGGTTGCCGTGGTTCCAATCAAGCGCGAGCAGGCCCGACTCGCCGGGCCGAAGCTTCGCCGCCGCCCTGGTCAGTGCTTCGTGCGATCCTTTGGTTGAGCCGCCGGGTTGGATGTAGTTTACGAACCAATTGAAAATATCGCCCACGGCGGACTGGCCGGCTTCCAGCCCGTAACAGCCGGGCAGCACGCTGCCATTGACGATGCCGCAAAGGCCGGGAATGTCCGCGAGTTGTTCGGTATCCGGCCAAACGGTGATGTCGCACGTGCTGGTGCCAATGATCTTCACCAGGGTGCCCGTGGCGATCCCTGCGCCAATCGCGCCGAGATGCGCGTCGAATGCGCCGACTGCCACCGGGATTCCCGCCGGCAAGCCCGTCCGTTTTGACCAGGCCGCAGTTAACCCGCCCACCGGCATATTCACGGCGTGAACGCGAGTACACAGGCGTTCGCGCAACGCTCCGAGCTTGGGGTGAAGCCGGGAAAGAAACTCGGCGTCCGGATGGCCGCCCCACGCCGGATGGTACATCGCCTTGTGTCCGGCGGCGCAAATGCCAATGGTCAAATTGTCTGGCGCTTCCGTGCCCGTCAGGGCGGCAGGAACGTAGTCCGCCAATTCGACCCAAGAATGCGCCGCGTCGAAGACCTTGGGATTGGTTCGCAGGCAATGCAGAATCTTGCTGAAGAACCATTCACTGGAATAAATGCCGCCGCATTTGGCAAGGTATTGTGGCCGGAGTTTGCGCGCGAGCGCGGTGATTTCCGCAGCTTCCTGAACACCGGTGTGGTCTTTCCAAAGCCAAGCCATCGCGGCTGGTTCCTTCTCGAATTGTTTCTGGAACGCCAGGGGCTGGCCGGCGCGGTCCACCGGCAAGGGTGTGCTGCCGGTGGTATCGACGCCGATGCCCATGACTTGTTCCGGAGCAAAGCTTTTCACGGACTTGCGCGCATTGGCCAGCACCTGCTTGATTGTGACCTCGGCGCCCTTGAGGTAATCCGCCGGATGTTGCCGCGCAAGGTTCGGGTCGCGGCCCAGGATGACGCCGTCATCGCCATGCGCGTAACCCCAAATGGCGGTGGCAACTTCGCGGCCGTCGGCGATGTTGACCAGGAGTGCGCGAACGGAGTTGGTGCCGTAATCAAGGCCGATGGTGTAATGGGTGCTCATAATTGTCCTCGGAGCGCAGAACTCCAGCTCTGCGCGAACATGGGAAGTATCCTCGAGCAGAGCTGAAGCTCTGCGCTTCGCCCTTGTAACTGAGGCATCGCGGTTGACGGGCGACTACGCATGCAGATACACATCCCACCCCAAATACTTGCTCAAGGCTTCCTTCACGCCGGCGGCGATGCCCGTCGGGTTTATGGCGACGTGATGCTCAAAGCCGTTCTCGCAGATGTAGCGCAGCAAGGTCTGGAAATTGCGGATTTTCACGACGCCATAACCACCGAAGGTCTTGAGCGCATCGTCCGTAATCTCGCCTTCTCCGATGTAAGCGCGAATCTGGCCGGCGAAATCGTCCGTGCTGCATCGCAGGTAGGTAAAGCCCGCGGCTTTCACGCGGCCGACCACGGTGCCGTAGGTATTCTCGCGACCGACCGTGCCCGCGATGATTTCCTGGTAATCCATTACCGGTGAGCCTTCGCCTTTTTCGACGAACAAATCCTTGGGCAGGTTCGAGCAGTGGAAGATCACGCCTTTGTCCGGGTCCTCGCCGTAGTTGTTGTTCCAATCCACCAGCGCGCTGGGTCGGCCGCTGGCCTGGGCCATGGCATACATGGCAACCGTGCCCATGATATCAACTTCACACGCGCTGCTCATGCCCATGTTGCTCATCATGCTCATCAGCGTGCAAGGAACGACGCCGAAGAACTCCTCCATGGCCGTCCAGCATTGGATGGCGGTGGCGTTAAGGCGCGTGTCCTTCATCCATTTGTCCACCGCGACGCCGAACTTCGCCATCTTGAGCAACGCGATCGGCGGGATGGCTTTCGCAACGACGTACTGCTGGATTTCCTGGAGCTTGGCTTCCACGGCGGCATCGGCTTCTTTCATTTTATTAACCCAGCCGAAGAGTTCAAAGAGGTCGAGCGTTTCGATGCTGATGCCGGATCGCTCGAGCAATTTTTCGCTGTAGCGCACGGTATTGAAGGCGGTGGGCCGCGCGCCGAGCGCGCCGATGCGCAGGTTCTTCAACGCCCGAATCACGCGGCAAGTAATGACAAAGTCCGCCAAATCCTGGATGAACGTCCGGCTGTCCGGCGCGTCCGTATGCAGCCGCGTCAACGAGAACGGCAGATTGTATTGCCGCAGATTATTGCAGACGGACATTTTGCCGCAAAAGCTGTCGCGCCGGTCCTTGATGGTCATGATCGTGGGATCGTCGTTGAACGCATGTACGAGCACGGGCACGCGCAGGCCGGACCAGCGGATGGCGTTGGCGACGCCGCGTTCATCGCCGAAGTTCGGCAGGGTCACGAGCAGGCCATCGATCTGGCCCGCGTTTTCCTTGAAGAGCGCGGCGCATTTTTCCGCGTCGGACATGCTCTCGACCGCGCCAAACTTCGTGGCAGTAGTGGGGAGAATGACCACGCCAATGCCGGCTTTTTCGAGGGTCTTGAGAATTTCCTTGCGTCCTGAATCGCAGAGATGCGCGGGAAAAAAGCCGCGGTTCCCGACGATGACGCCTAATGTTATTTTTTGTGTGTTCATGTTTGCTGCTTGATAACGATTGAAATTACTTACGGAGAATTCAACTCCGCGTCTCCGACTGGCACTATGAAACGATCAATTCCGGCGGCGACGAGGCCCGCCTTGCGCCGACGGGGTGCGCCCTCCACTTTCACCTCGCCGAACCGCGCCCAGAGCGTTCCACGGTTGACGGCATCCTTGAGATAAGAGAGGACGGCGGGAGGCAGTTCGTTGAGCGTGCCCGTGACGACCACGCGCCGCAGGCCCAGCACATTCAACGCGCCGGCAATCACGGAGGCGGTCGCCTCCAGCGAGCGCGCCAGCCACGGCACAACGCCGTGTTGCGCAACATGCTTTTCCAGGGCCTCCCAATTGCGCGCCATATTTCCTGAGGCCGCCGCCAGGCTTTTGACCAGCCCGCGGGTTGAAACGAGTGTTTCGAGGCAGCCGATGGCACCGCAGCCGCAAACCCGTTCATTACCAGGCACGGGTGTGTGGCCCAATTCGCCGCCGATGGGCAAAGGATGCGCAAAGAGCCTGCCTCCCAACATCACTGCGCCGCCCACGCCTTCGCCAAAATCGACCAGCAAAAAATCTCCGTCGGAGGGATCATTGGCGTGATGCCCCAACGCCAGGGCGCGCTCCTCTTGCAGGAGCAAAACCGGCGCGCGCCAGACCTGCCGAACCAGCGCGGGGAGCCGGGCCTTTTCGGTCCAATGCAGGTTCGGCGAGTAAAGGATTTCGCTTTTTTGCTCGTCCACCAGGCCGGGAGCGCTGACCAGGATGCCCCAAAAAGATTTTTGTTCGATCTGCGCCGCCATCTTCTCAAGCTGCCAAACCCAATCCCCGGGAGTGCGCGGCGTCCGAAATTGCATCGGCCAGGAATCTTCGCCCGTGTCCCCGATGCCGATCGGCAAGGGCGCCAGGCTGGTTTGGGTGACGCCCAGTTGGATGCCCAGGAACCGCGCCCGGGAGCGAGTCAAACGGAGCATTCGTCCCGGACGCCCCGGCTTCGCGGCAGCGCCCTGGCTCTCACCTGGCGTTTCATTGGTGGCCGCCACCTCTTCGAACGCGCCCAGTTCCAGCAGTTCATCGACAATCTTCCCCGCGGTCGGCTGGCTCAAGCCCAACGACTTGGCGAGATCCGCCCGCGAAGCGGTCCCGAGGCGCTGAAGCTGCGTGAGCAGGGCGCGCTTGTTAAGCCGGCCCATTTGGGACGGAACGACAACCATACTAATAAATTAGGAAACTTTAGAAATAGAATGCCTGAATTGGCACCGGAGTGTCAAGGGGCTAATAAGGATGGATGCGGACCGGCGATGCGAGGACGCGCGCGGTGGTGAACGCGGTAAACGAGAAACAGTTCGTCGCCGATGCGTTTTTGGGATTTGAGGGTGAGGCGGGCGGCGTCAGAGAGCGACGGGAAGCCCGCGCCGTCGGCGAGAGTCGGGGCGTGTTCGCCGCCGAAGATAACGGGGCAGAGGGTGAGGTGGATTTCGTCCACGAGACCGGCTTGAAAGAGCGCGCCATTGATTTCACCGCCGCCTTCGCAGAGGAGGCGGCGGACGTTCCACTTCTCACGCAGCCAGCGGAGGGCGAAGTGGAAGTCCAATTCGCGGTCGCCGCAGATTTTAACCTCGTCGGCCAGCGCGCGGAGGCGTTTGAGTTGCGCGGGGCGTGCGCGGTTGGTGGTGAGGATGATGATGGGCGAGAAGCGGTGTTTGAAGATTTCGGCGCGCGGGTTGAGGGTGCCGGCTCCGCTGACGACGACGCGGAGGTTGTATTCGGTGAGGCCGCGCCGCAGACGGGCGCGGCGATATTTTGCGCCGCCGGGGCCCAGTTTCACCGGCGAGAGATCGACGGTGCGCGCGCCGGACATGACAGCGTCGGCGGTGGTGCGAAGTTCGAGCAGGTGCGCCTGGTCGCGCGCGCTGGTGAACGGAATGAAATGGCGGGTCGCCGGGGCGAGTTTGCCGTCGGCGGTCATGGCGGCGTTCAAATAAACGAATACAAGGCGGCCTTCGTTGGATCTTGGTCTCCGGGCCATTTCAAATCCCGTCATTGCGTCGAAACACGCACAAAGCCTTGTTTAGACGGACTGAACACCGAGAGCGGGATGGACACGACTTTTGTGGTTCCGTCGCCGGGGACGATGGAGTACGTGCTCCAGGTGCTGGCTGTCAAATTAGTTTTGTACTGCACGACGTGGTTGAAGCCGCTTTCGGACACGAATTGAAACTGGAAGCTGCTGCCGGTGTTGACCGCGTTCTGGATGGTGACGGATTGGGCGGCCTGTGCGGGCGTGAAGCTGACCTGGTCCAGAAAGCCCGCTTGAGTGGGGTCGGTATCGCCATTGGCGAACACGGTCCAAGTGAACGTGTGCGACCCGGCTCCGATGCTGAACGGACCGTCTTGATTCCATGAGTTATCACCGAAAAGGTCGTCCTGATCACTACCGTCGATGTCAAATTCGTAGTCGAAGCCCTGATTGGGGTCTTCAGCAAAGCTCGACCATTGGAAAGTGAGCGTTCCCGGACCGGTGACGGTTACTGACAGAGTCGAGGTTTGGTTATTGGTCACGCTGCCGCTTTGCGCGGCGGAAATGCCATCAGCCGTGTTCGTCGTTTCGATAAACCAAGTGTTGTTGCCGCCCGTGATCCAGCGAAGACCGGTCGTATTCAGGGCGCCATTGAAGTCCGGGCCGCCGAGGTGGGCCGCGTCGGCAAGGTAGACCACATCGGCGGGCGTCAGCACGCCGCCGTAAATGCGGACGTCGTCCAGCAACCCTTTGTATTGGGTGTAGTATCCGCCAGCGATGGAGATTGTGGAGTCGATAAGTAGCTTTTGCGTGGTGTTTGTCCCCGTCGCCTCGAGGTTGCCATCCACATAGAGGTTCATTTGTCCGTTGGTCTGATTGCGGGTGACGGCCAGGAAATGGTACCGGCCATCGTTGACCGTGGTCGCTGAATGCAGCGTGGTGCCATTTCCGTTTTGGTCGGTGACGGTAAAGGCGGCTTTGGAGCCCGTGATGCTCAGCGGCACGGTGCTGTTGCTATTCCCGCTATAGTTGAAGAGAATGGGCAGGCCAAAGTACGCATTGGCGAAATCGAAGTTGGTGGAATTGGTGGTGTTGACCCAGGCGGTCACCGAAAAACTTCCGGACAGCGCATTCGACAAACCGGAATACACCGAACCAAAAGCATAAAAGCAAAAGGACGAGTCGCCAAAATATTGCCGGGAATAAGTTCCCACGGCAGCGTTGGTGCTGGGAATGTCGTTCTGCGAGCCGCTGGTGAAACAATCGGAATTGATGTTGTGGCCGGAAGTGTCGATGCCCGGTGCGTTCGTATTCTCAAAGTCGTAACGCGCCACGAGCGGGGCGCTTACGTCGCTCGTGTCCGCCACGTTCGTGCCCGGATGACTGTAAAGGAAGGCGACGTCATTACTCGACAGCACGCCGGAATAAAACTGGATTTCGTCCAACTCCCCGTTAAGGGTCTGTCCGTTATTGTAACCGATGCTCACTACGCCGCCGGACTCCAGGCCGGTCATCAAGTCGTTGTCCGAGTACACGGCGGAATCCAGAATGCCGTTGACGTAAATTCTCTTTTCACCGGTTTTCTGGTCGCGTGTGGTGACCAGATGAACGTAATGGCCGGTATTGATGCTGGCGTGTGAATACAGGATGTTTTGCAACGAACCACCCGTGTAAAACGCCAGCTTGCTCCCGGTTTGCCCCATGGGCATGACGGAACTATTGTAATCACTGCCCATGGCGGAAACGATGGCTCCAGCGACGTACTGATTGTCAAAATCATTTCCATGAACGTTCGTGGTCTTCAGCCAGAGCGAAAGTGAGAAGCTGCCTTCCATTGTTTTGGTGAGATTCGTGGATGGGAAGAACCAGCCGTCGCCGCTGGCCCCAAAAGCATAAGATCCGGCCTTGGCATCGTTGGTGAGGTAGGGGGGCGTTGTGTAGTAGCCGTACCCATTGGCGTCATTGTGGGATCCGGAAAAATCGTGTATGGCGAACAGGTTGTTGTCCTCGAAGCTGAAGTACGCCGCCAGGGCATGGCCGCCGCGATCGGGCGGGCCGGGGACGAAGACGCCGAAGTTCACGGACGAACCGGTTTCAAGAATATTGGACGACGACCATCCGGAAATGGCGTGGGCGGTGGCGTCCAGCGGAGTGGTCGCGACGAAAAGCGGCGTCGTGTAATTGGTGAGGTAGTGCAAATTAAAAGTGAAGTTCGTTCCCTGGGGCAAGGAGGTGTCCACGATCCAGTTGGTTGCCGCCGCCGGGAGATTGGTTCCTGGAAAATAATTGTCTCCATAGACCTGGGCGCTGCCGATCACGGGCCAGTTGGTTGGACCGCGCCAGGTAAAGGTGGTTTGATTGGTGAGGGCAAGGGAGCCATCCGCCGGGGAATCGATAATTGTCGCGGGGACCGCATTGCTGGTCGCGCCGGGCGCGCTCACCGTGAAGGTAAACAGGTTCGTGGTGATGGCGTTGGAATAGGCGATTTTCCAGGTACCGTTGGTGATCTGTTGAAGGGCAGAATTGAAGTCGTTGTAGCCGTATTCCGAGTCATAACTGAAATCATCGACGAGGCCATTGGTGGTCATTTCAAAGCCGCGAACTGAACCGTTCGTGGGCCACCCCGGCGAATAAATAACATAGGTGCCGAGCGGCGTGGCTGGCGGTGTGGCATTGGTCGTCATCGGAGTATAAAAAACATACAGTTGGCCCTGGCTTTCCCGGTAAAGATCGAGCACAAAAGTCAGCCCGGCTCGCGCGGAGCCGGCGCCAAACAAGGCCGCCATGCAGGCAATGAACGGTAAAAGTGCGCGTAAAAAGGCATTCACGCCACTACGAGGCAGGTTCTTCATGATAAGCTTCTGAGTTGTCCGCCAAATGCACATTCCTGATTAAAGCCTTCGGCCAAAGGACGACGAGTTAATCAATCTGCAATTCAGGCATTCTGTTAGCCAGAATCAGCGCAAAAAGCAATGCCAAAACCCTGGTTTTGACGGAACTGGTTAAACAATTAGGTGGGGAACCTCTAAAATCCGCCTTCGATCCTACGTGATCCTGTTCCGTTCGATTTCCTTAAAGAGCCAGGCTTTGGCGTGAGCCCAATAGTTGTCGGCGGTGCGGTTGGAAATATTCAGAGCTGCCGCGGCTTCTTCGAGGGTCAGGCCGACAAAATAGCGCAACTTCACCAACTCGGCCTCGGCCTTGTTTTGAACGGCGAGTTTGTCCAGCGCCTCGTGAACATCGAGGATCTCGTCATCGCCACCCGGCGCGGCAATTTCCAAACCTTCGAGCTCGACGGGCTTTTGGCCGCCGCCATGACGAAGGGCGCGCTTGTGCCGCGCCCTTTCAATCAGGATACGGCGCATGGCCTCGGCGGCGGCGGAAAAGAAATGAGCGCGATTGGCGTATCGCGGGTTGTCTTTTCCAACCAAACGCAGCCAGGCTTCATGCACGAGCGCGGTGGGTTGCAGGGTCTGGTTGGGCGCTTCATGGGCCATTTTCGACGCCGCCAGTTTGCGCAATTCTCCGTAAACCAAGGGCAATAGTTTTTCGGCCGCCTTGGGGTCGCCCTGTTCAATTGACTCGATGATGCTGGTAGCCTGGCTCAATAATCGACTATTACCAGAGTCTATGGGGCTGTGAAGGAGAAACTCCCGTCCGTCGGCCGGGAAGCTGGCGTTGATGTCAGGCGGGCGAGTGTTCCCTTTCGGATTGCGGCATTGCCCAAATCCGCCACATAAAGGTTACCGGTTCGATCCAGCGCGATGCTGATCGGATTCCAAAACCGCGCAGCGCTCCCCGTCCCATCCGCGCTTCCGGAATGGCCCGCGAGTCCGGCCAGCGTGGTTACCGTTCCTGCCGCGGTTACCCGGCGGATTGTGTGATTGCCGCCGTCCGCCACATAGACATTCGTGGCATTGTCAACGACCAAGCCGCAAGGATTAAAGAATTGCGCGGCGCTCCCCGTCGCGTCCGCGCTGCCGGAACTATACGTGAGCTTTCCAACCAATGTCGTCACCTCTCCCGCGGATGTCACCTTGCGGATCGCGTTGTTGAAGCTATCTGCTACATAAACGTTGCCGGCGCTGTCCACCGCGACACACAGCGGGACGTTAAACTGGGCGGCGCTCCCTTTTCCGTCCGCGCTTCCGAAACTGCCCGCTTTCCCGGCGAGTGTGGTCACGACGCCTGCCCGTGTCACTTTTCGGATTGTGGCGTTGTACAGGTCGGCAACATAAATGTTGCCGGCGCAGTCCACCGCAACGCTGTTCGGATAATTAAACCGCGCGTCACCTCCCGTTCCGTCTGCGGTTCCAAAATGGCGCGCCAGTCCGGCCAGCGTGGTCACTGCTCCTGCCGGCGTGACCCGGCGGATGGTATTGTTCCCGCTGTCTGCAACGTAAAGGATGTTCGCTTCATCCACCGCGAGATTTTGCGGGTAACAAAAGCGAGCCTCGCTGCCGGTTCCGTCCACACTGCCGGCGCAGCCCGCCCGTCCGGCCAGCGTGGTTACGCCTCCCGCCGGCGTTATTCGACAGATCGTGTGATTCCGTGTATTTGCCACGTAAACATTGCCCTCAGTGTCCACGGCCAGGCCTCTCGGGTGGGAAATCCGCTCCGGACCAGCCGCGCCGCCGGCACGGTCCGAATCGGCTTTCCCGGCAAGCGTTGTGAATGTGTAAGGTGTTGAATAAATCGACTGGGCCAGGGCGGGCATTGAAAAATGAACGCACAGGGACCAGAGGTACGCGTAAAGCAGGGAAGCGCGCGTCCCCCGACGCACGTTTTGGAGCGAACTCTTTGTTTTCATAAGTACAACCAGACAACGGACTGGGGCCCCCTTCGAAATCCCACGGCTTGGCGATTAACGTATTGAGATCAGGACGCCCGAACATCGGGCGCGCTGCTGCCGAATGCGTCGCATTACGTTGCCGTCTTTCATGATACAAATTTCAGTCTGGGGCAGCTTTATCAGACCCATCGTTCTTCAATGCGAAATCCGCGGTGAAAAGGCGCAAATTATTTTGATGCCCGGGAGATTAGGGCTTGGAGTCGGTTCCGTTCATCAGGCGTTTGGCTTCTCTGCAGGCCAGCCAGCAGATCATTACGTCATGGGACGCCATTTTTCCCCCGACCACCGGCTTGCGCAGGTCTTGCGGAAATGGGGGCATTTGCGCCTCGGCCTGACTGAAGAGCTGTCGAGCCTCGTCGGCACGCCCCTGCCGAAACAGACTCATCGCGCGAAAAAGGCGCGCCGTGCCTGGAATGTCCTGGTACTGGCCAGCCGTTTGCCCGGCAACGGCGAGGGTCTGTTCTGCGTTGGCATACTCGCCGTTGCGATACTCCGCCAGGCCGAGGCTCAGTTCATACCACGGCAGCCATGGCGTGCCTTTCCTGAGTTCCACTCCCAGCCGCGCAAGATCCAGCGCCTTGGCCAGCCGCACGGCATTGGTGGAAGGCGCCAGGCAAAAGGCCTTGGCGGCGCTCTCTGCCATTAAAGCGTCATTCTTTCCTTCCGCCATTTGGATAAGGCGCTGGCAGGTGGTTTCGTAGCCGCTCATTTTTCCGAACCAAAGCTGCCATGTGGCCAGCGTCAGCAAGGCATCCGTGTCCTTTGGTTGGGAGTCGCTGATGTCCTTGAGTGCAGCGATGGCTTCCCCGCTGCGACCGGCGGCGCAGTAACAATTCGCCAGCGTTTTCATCGCCAGCACGTTGCATTGATCCACCGACTTGTGAAACGATTTCAACCCGTCGTCTTCGGAATGGAGGAGCAGCAAGGTGTGCTTCGCCCCGGCCTTGCGAAACCAATTCAGCGCTTCGCTTTCGTCTCTCGGGACTCCTCTTCCTTCAAAATACAGGACGGCCAGGTCGATCTGAGCGCGGGTATTTCCCAGATCAGCGGCTGTGCGGAACCATTTTGCGCCCGCGGCTTCGTCCTGCTGCATGCCTTTGCCGTGGAGACACATGAGGCCAAGGCAATGCTGCGCGGCAGCGGCCAAAACGGAAGTGCCACCCGCCTGCTCCAAATAAAGCTTTCGGGCTTCTCCGAATCGGCCCTCCGTCTCGAGCACCCGGCCCAGGTCAATCAGTGAATCGGAGGTCGGAACGCTGTCATCGCCGAGTACTTTCCTGCGGATAAGGAGAGAAGCGCGGTACATGGTTTCCGCCTCGGCTAATTTGTTTTCGGCGGCGAGAAGTTCGCCCAAATTTGACAAGGTCTGGGCCACTTCGGCATTTTCCTCTCCCAGCAGTTTGCGTTGCATCGAGAGGGCCTCACGACGGACCGGTTCGGCCTCGGCCAATTTGCCCGCATTCCTGAGCACGGAGGCCAACAGGTTGAGCGACTGCGCCAGGCTCGGGTGTTGGGCGCCAAAAAGTTCCCTTTGTGCCGCGATCAATTTATACAGGGTGGCCTCCTGTTCACTGGACCTGCCCTGGATGTCAAACTCGTTGGCTTGGAGTTTGAGGGACGCTATCCTTACCAGCAGGTTGTCAGCGCCCAGGAGGCGCTGACGTATCCCGATGGCTTTTTGAGCCAATGCTTCGGCCTCCGGTCTTTTATACCGCCTGGAAAAGAGCCACCAAGCCAGATCGTCCAACGAGTCCGCCACTTCCAGATTGTTGTCTCCGAGCACCGCTTCCTTGGTGGCGATGGCTTCGCGAAGGGTGGCCTCAGCTTCCACCGACCGGTTTTTGGTGTTGAGGATCGCAGCCAAATCTTCCAGCGAACGGGCGACTTCCAAATTCCTGCTGCCAAACAATCCGCGCTGCATGGCAATGCCGTCGCGCGCCATGGTCTCGGCTTCATCCAGGCTGCCTCGCCGCCAGAGGACGTGAGCAAGGCGTCGCAGGGATTGAGCCACTTGCGGGTCTTTCGCGCCCAGCACTTTGATGCGTATGGCCAGGGCCCGGCGATGCATGGCCTCCGCCTTCTCAAGATCGCCCAGTTCCCAATAGACTTCACCCAACGTGAAGCGCAACTCCGCCTCCACCTCGGGTTGCTGTGCGAGTTCGGTTCCGATTTGGTTCGCCGTGCTGTCCAGAATCTTTTTGAGCAGCGTGGTATCGTCACCCATCGCGACCGAGGGACCAACCCCGTTAAGCATGTTCTTCAGAAACTGAGCCACCTGCCGGCTTTTCACGGCTTCCGCCTGCGCTTTTCGTGAAGCTTGGACCGAGATGGCCACTCCGACAGCCAGGGCCAGCGCGATGGCGCTGGCAGCGGCGAAGGCCAGCCGGTGGCGCCGCACCAATTTCTGAAACTGATACACGGCGCTCGGCGGCCGGGCCGCCACCGGCTCGTTGCGGAGATGGCGGCGAATGTCCGCCGCCAGGCCGTTGGCCGTCTCGTAGCGACGCGCGCGATCTTTCTCCAACGCCTTCATTACGATCCAATCCAAATCGCCGCGCACCCGGTGAACCAGTTGGGCCGCTGCGGTTTTCCGGGATTGTGCGACCGCGTTCAGGACGTGGCCTTGCATGGTGCTCAAGCGATTCGAGGGACGAGCCGGTTCCCGTTCGCGTATGGTGCGACGAATTTCATCCAATCCGGCTTGCAGCAATTCTTTGGCGTCAAAAGGCGTCTGGCCGGTCAACAGTTCGTAAAGCAGGACCCCCAGGCTGTAGATATCGCTGCGGGTATCAACATCCAGCGCGCTTGCCTCCGCCTGCTCCGGGCTCATGTAGGCGGGCGTGCCGATGAATTGATCGAGAGCGGTAAAGTAGGTTTGATCGATTAATTTGCCATGGGTTGCCTTGGCGATGCCGAAATCGATCACTTTGGGCACGAGCACACCATCGTGCTGCGTGACGAGAATATTGGACGGTTTGATGTCCCGGTGAACGATCCCCTTCTGATGCGCATGTTGAATGGCCTGGCAAACCTGTATGAACAGTTCCAGCCGCTCACGCATGGAGAGATTGTTCTGGTCGCAACATGAGGTGATTTTCACACCGCGCACCAGTTCCATGACGAAATATGGCCGGCCGGCATCCGTTGCACCGGCATCGAGCACCTTGGCGATGTTGGGGTGGTCCATCAAGGCCAGCGCGTGCCGCTCGGCTTCGAACCGGGCGATGACGCTCTTGGTATCCATGCCCAGCTTGATGACTTTGAGCGCCACATCCCGGCGAACGGGTTGTTCCTGGCTGGCCATATACACCACGCCACAGCCCCCTTCGCCGATTTGTTCGAGCAATTGATAGTGACCGATCCGATCCCCGGGTTTCTCGGCGGGGACGGCCGCGGAACGGGGGGCAATTTGCGGATTTAGAAGGCTTGGCGCTGGAGTTTCCAGGAAGGCCGCCGCTTTTTCGCTCGTCTGCAGGAGTTCTTCAATACGCTCGCGCAGAGCGGCCTCGCTGGCGCAAGCCTCGTCCAGAAATGCCGCCCGCCGTTCCGGTGGCAACTGCCGGGCGGCGCTGAAAATGCTTAGTTCGTGGTCAGGAGAATCGGGCATCTGCGTTTCATCTTCTTCCTCCTTATAGCGCAAAACGAGAGCAAAAAGCGCAAAAAATCTGTTGCCTCGCTGCCATAGCTTCCGCTTCTCGCCGCTGCCCCAAGCCTTAAGGGATCTCCGCACGCGCCGCCCGTTGCTGTTTCTTTTCAGTTTCCAAACGGGCGGGATGGGCTAGATTAAGGTTCCATGGCTGTGATTGAAAACCCGATACTGAAACGGTTCGTTGACCGGATCGGGAAGGGCTTGACGCTGGCGCAGGTGGTGATTCGGCGCACGACGGGCGGTTACGAGTTGCGGCATGTGGCGGACGAAGGCCGGGCGTCCGAAGCGTTGCGGCTGGTGGAGGCGAATCAGGCGCGGGCATTGGCGCAGTTCACGGCGGCGGGAGCGTTCCGACCGTTAAAGTCAGCGCCGAATTTGCAAATGGGCTGGCGGATTTTAGCGGCGGATGAAGGGGAATTGGAGACGGCGTTGAACCAGCTTTATCCTGGGGCAATTGCGGACTGGCATGCAGCGCAGCAGGCGAATCCGCCGGTGACGCATTTTCGCGAGTTCACCGAGCGCCAGTCCGGCATGTACCGCATCACGACCAAGCTGGATGACGCGCAGGCGGCGCAGGTGATCCGCGCTTGTTGCGCCGGGAATTTTTGCCTAAAACAACGGCTCTGGACGGTGACGGGCCTGGCGACGGACACGGCGGCGGAGCCTTCAAGTCCAACCATGGACACGCATCGGGACCATGAACCGAAGCCAAACGGACCCCTCATCCCGGTCCACGGAAGGAAGAGCCTGATTCCATGCCTGGAACCGTGCGCGGTGTTGCTGGAATTGGCGCGCAAAGCGGTGCGGATCGAACAGCAAGAGAAGGTCCAACTCGAACTCGCCCCCGGCGACGTGGCGACCATCCACGCGGCGCTGGCCGCGGCCCTGGCGCAGCCGGAGCCAGGCGTTCGCGAAGCCGATTTTTCCGCGCCCCAAAACTCGCGGCGCGTGCAATTGGTCCTGGAAAAGCTTCAACCGGTGTCAGAGCTTGCCGGAAATTCTGAATCCGAATAAACACGTGCAGGAAACTCACTTATGAAATTGAACCCAAAGTCCGGATTTCTCAGCGGCTGGCTCGCGGTAAGTTTAACCGCGCTGCTCCCGCTCAGTTGCTTTACGGCGCGGGCCCAGGACACCGCTGCCGGCGCCACCAACAATGCCGAGGCGGACAAAGCCTGGAAAGCCGTGGTCAAAGCTTCGCAAGCACCCTTTCCGCCGGTGGAATGGCAGGAGAAGCCGGCGACGCCCGAGGAACAGGCGGCTTTCTTTGTGCCGTTCCTGATCAAGGGAGCGGACCTGGCTAAGGATTTCTACACACGCTACCCAAACCATCCCAAAGCAGCGGAGGCGCGCAAAAAAGAGCACGATCTCCTGGGCCTCGCGATCCAGCGCTTCAACGATACGAACCAGGTGGCACGCCTGGACGCGCTGGACTCGGAGCGGTTGACGGACCCGAAGCTGAGCGAGGAGGAACGTTCACGAATTGGGCAGGAGCGCATGCAAGCCAAGATGAGCGACGTGCGCAGATTGTTTGGCGGCCTGCCGGAGACATATGACGAACTGGAAAAGCTCCTGCGCGGGATGATGAAGGAATTCCCGAAGGAAGGCATGCCTTACGAAGCGCTGTTGGATGCATCCGAGAAGGTGGGAGCCGACAAGGCCAAAGCGGTTGCCCGGGAGATCGCCGAGGGGAATGCGCCGGATGAGATCAAGGAAATGGCGCGGGGAAAGATGAACCAACTCGACGCGCTGGGCAAACCCCTGGACATCAAGTTCACCGCGGTGGACGGGCGCGAGGTGAATCTGGCGCAGATGAAGGACAAAGTGGTGCTGGTCGATTTTTGGGCCACGTGGTGCGGTCCTTGTGTGGGCGAAATCCCGCACGTGAAGGAGGCCTACGAGCAGCTTCATCCCAAGGGGTTTGAGATCGTCGGAATCAGTTTCGACCAAAGCAAGGACGCGCTGGAGAAATTTGTGGCGAAGGAACAAATGGAGTGGCCCCAGTACTTCGACGGCAAAGGCTGGGGCAATAAGTTCGGCACGCAATATGGCATCCGTGGCATTCCGGCCATGTGGCTCGTGGACAAAAAGGGCAACCTGCGAGACATGGACGGGCGGGACGGGCTGGCGGACAAAGTGGCCAAACTGCTGGCGGAATAAAGGCGGCCAAGCAAATTGATTGTAAGCTCCCACGCAGTGCGGCTTAATTCAGCGCGATGATGGATTGGCTGCATCATGTGCTGTTCTGGAACCAAGACCGCTTCATTGGCATCGAGTGGGGCTGGTGGAAGGTGGTTGGGTGGCTGGGCAACTTCGTGTTCTTCGCGCGGTTCTTCGTGCAATGGTATGCGACGGAGAAACGCAAACAGGTGGTGGTGCCGGTGGCGTTTTGGTGGTTAAGCTTGTTGGGGTCGCTGCTGCTGCTGGCGTATGCTTTGTTTTCCCTGCACAATTCAGTCATCATCTTCTCCTATGCCTTCAACTGGATTCCGTACGTCCGGAACCTGATCATCCACCGGCGGCATGAAGACGCGCAATTGAAATGTCCGGCATGTGGCCAGATCTGCCCTCCGAAGTCGAACTTCTGCCTGAAATGCGGTGTCCGTCTGGGGACTCAGGAAGACGCAGCCAGACTGGCTGCGCACGACAGCCGACCAGCCGGTTCCTGAACGGGCCGGTTGGAAGCTGCCGGCAAGAGCGAAGCGTTCTCCGAGTTATTTCTTCGGCGCCCCCGCGGCTGGAGGCGGGGTTGAGGATGGGGCCGGCATGCCGAGGTAAGGGCTATACTTGGCAATGATGCTGGATTTGAAATCGGGATGTTTCTCGGCGTACTTGAGCAGTTGAACCCACATTTCGCGCGCGACCGGCGCATTGACGTTGTTATACTGATCCACGGCTTTCTGTTGTTCCGCCGCCTGGGTGCCGACCAGCGAAGCTTGTCGCAAGAGGAAGATGTTCAATGCGGCGCTCAATACGATGAGCACGAGCAGCGTGCAGATAAAAAGCGTGCGCAACGATTGGACTTCCTCTTCCAGCGCGTGGATGGTCGTTTCAGGCGCGACGTCCAGATGGGTCTCGGATTCGTTCATAATCGGTTATTTGCCCGCCGGTTTGGTGGCATCATTCAAGTGGGCCTTTCCCACAGCCTGCATGACATCCTTCAAATCCGGATTCCGCTTGGCGTATTCCTGGCTGTCGTTGTAGAGGGCTTGGAATATGTTGTTAAATGCGTTGACCTGCATGACCTGTGGTTGCAACCGCTGCAGCGTGTGCAGCGAGGAGGTATATCGCCACGAAAGCCAGGCTGAAAAGACCGCGCTGATCAGCAGCACGAACAGCAGCATTTGGGCTAACTGGTTGTTTTTCATAATATTTGCAGACTTTAACCGCTTCAGATGGGTTGTCCAATGCGTTTTTTGGCTGCCGCCAAAAAGTTTGCTTGCTTTTGAATGACAAAGACCCCATTTTCCACGTTCAAAATAACTTGTTTACGCCGCCCAGTTGGTGGAAGTTCTCAAGGAGCGACGGAAGCAGGGACAAACACTCAGGATTGAGCGCTTGGCCAAAGAAGAACCAATCGAAGTCACGGGGTCGGTGACCCAGGTCTTGCCTGGCACCATGTTTCGTGTCGCGCTGCCCAACGGCCACGAGGTTCTCGCCCACATCTCCGGCAAAATGCGCAAGCACTTCATCCGCATCAGCGTCGGCGACAAGGTCAATGTCCAGATGTCCCCCTACGACCTCGGCAAAGCCCGCATCACCTTCCGACACAGTTGAGCCATCGGAAACTTGCCCATCTGCCGGCCGGCCGGCCCACTGGCCTCAATTTCCCGATCCAGCCCGGTTCTCCAGCGGCACCTTCATTTCGAAACGCGGGATTCGTGTCAGCACGAACTGCCCTTGCGCATCCACGCCCAGGTAACTCCCCTCGGCCACGGCGGTTTCAGTGTCCACCAGATGGTAGCTGTTGTAGCTGAAGCTCTCTCCCGGGCGGATCGTCGGTGTTTCACCCACCACCCCTTCGCCTTCAACCGCCGTGATCTTTCCCCGCTCATTAGTCACCACCCACTTGCGGCCCTTGATCGTCACCGCCTGCTCCGTGTGATTATGAATGCTGATGAAATAGACGAAGCAATGCGCACGATCCGAAGTGGTCCGGGCGTCCTTGTAATAAACCACCTTGTCCACCGTCACCCGCAAACCGGGCGGTTCAAAAAAAATGGGCTGACCGTTGCCGTTCACTGGCACAGGCTCAAGTTCCGCGAAATCCGCCGGGATTCTGCCGTCCCGGGACACGTTCGCTCATTTCGGTGATTGTCCCGCCAGGCTCAGATTCAACTCGATGTCGTCCGACACCTTGTCCTCGAACGCCCCCTTGTTGATCCCGTAATCGCTCCGCTTGACACCGAAGCTGGCGCGCAACACCAGCAGGTCCCCCTGCAAATTCGGAAACCGCTCCTTCAACTTGTCCTTCAAATAAGTCATCTTCACCGGCACCGTGACCTTTTGCGCCACGCCGTGCAACGTCATCGTTCCCGTTACGTCCGCTGTCGTCACGTTGCCGCTGGTCTTGACGTTATCCGCCTTGACCACGTCAAATGTAATCTCCGGGTACTTCGCCACATCCAGCCATTTGTCACTGCGCAAATGCCCCTGCATCATCGTGTTCGGCACTGTCAAAGACGCCGCCTGCACCACTATCTTCCCCTTTACCGCGCCCGGATCAGCGGGATCGAACAATACCTTGCCCGAAACGCCAGTCGCTGTGCCGTTGATCGATTCCAACGGCGCGTCCGTCTTGAACACCACGTTGTTGACCCCTTTCGGGTCCTTGAAATCAAATGTCTGCGGCTCCGCTAATGCGCTCAAACCCAAGCTGAAACCCGCGCCTGCTAAAATCAAGGTGATAATCTTCATGCCGCTAAGAATGCCATCCACGCGCCAAAATGCAACTCAGTATTCGGAGCGCAACCCTCCAACTCTGCGCTTCGCCAGTTGCCGAGGCATTGTAAGTGAGTAAGTTTTAGCGGAAAACGAAAAGAAAAAGCCCGCACCCCTCGGTGCGGGCTCCCCTACCAAACCTACATGAAAACACACAGGGATGAGACGGTTGTGACCCGGTTTTTGTTCAAAGAAAGTTGCTTGGATTTTGGGCTTAATTGGGATTTGATCGCGCCATGTTCCTGCAAAGAATTGCCCTGCTCTGCCTGCTGGGTTCAGCCGTTTGCGCCGGCGAATTGCCGGAAACCGTTCTTCCCGCCGGGGTGGGCGTGAACATCCATTTTGTGACCGGGCACGAGCAGGACCTGGACCTGATTTCCGCCGCCGGTTTCAGGTGGGTGCGAATGGATTTCGGCTGGGCGCAGACCGAACGGAAGACCAACGAATTTAATTGGTCCGATTACGACACGTTGACCGCCAATCTCGAGAAACGGGGAATGCACGCGATTTATATTCTCGATTATTCTAACCCGCTTTACGAGGAGCAGGCCGAAAGCATCAACCCGCTGACGCACCAGTCGCAATCCGACATCGCCTCGCCGCAGCATCCAGAGAGCATCGCCGCATTCGCGCACTGGGCGGCGGCGGCGGCGAAGCATTTTCGCGGCAAGCCGATTCTCTGGGAGATTTGGAACGAGCCGAACATCACGTTTTGGAAACCCAAACCCAATGCGCGCCAATACGCGGACCTCGCGCTGGCTGCTTGCCGGGCGGTTCGGGAGGCCGATCCCCGGGCGGGCATCATCGGCCCGGCGTGCTCGACTTTCGATTGGCCATTTCTGAAGACGGTGCTCGAGTCCGGCATGTTGGAGTACCTGGATGCAGTAAGCGTGCATCCGTACCGCGGTCCGAAGCAACCGCCGGAAACCGCGGCGGCGGATTACCAGAAGTTGCGGGAGTTGATCGCCAGTTGCGGCCATGATGAACGCCAGCGCAAAGTGCCGATCGTCTGCGGCGAATGGGGGTATTCTTCGCATGAACGCGGGGTATCGCCTGAAACGCAGGCCGCATTCCTCGCCCGGCAGCAATTATCCAACCTGCTTGACGGCGTGCCGCTCTCCATCTGGTACGATTGGAAGAATGACGGCTCGGACCCAAAGGAAAACGAACACAATTTCGGAACCGTCGGGCCGGATTTAAAGCCCAAGCCGGCCTACGCTGCGATTCAGGCGCTGACCCGTGAACTGGCCGGTTATCGCATCAAGGAGCGGTTCAACCTGGGTGAAGACGATTATGTGCTGGACTGCGAGGATTCATCCGGCAGCCACAAACTGGCGGCTTGGACGACGGGCGACAGCCACACAATCACCATCAACCTACCTTATAAAGGCGCCGCTGCGATAACCGCGATCAACGGGGACGGCGCAAACTACACACCGAAACGAGAAGGCGACCATTTGTCCCTCGAACTTTCCTCGATGCCGAAATACATCACCCTAAAGTGATGAAATGTTCGCGGCTTCGGAGCGCGGCAAACACCCGGGCTACTCCGCTCCCCAGAGACGCTGCACGTGTTCCACGCCTTGCCTCAACAGTTCGACGGGCATGGAGGGACCGAATTCGAAGACCTTGATGTGCCCGGGCTTTACCAGCGGCGCAAGCGCGGCGAAATCGACGTTGCCCGTGCCTGGGGCGCAGTGGTCGCGGCCGGGAAATTGCACGTCGTGAACGTGGAAGCCGAACAGCCGCTCCCGTTGCGACTCAAGGTGCATGGCATGGTGGATGAATCCGAGGTTTTCCTTGATCTGGGCGTGGCCGGTGTCGTGCCAGTAAACAATTGCCGGGCTGGATAACTCCTTGAACAGAAACGCGTAATCCGTTTCGAGCGGCAATTCCTCCAGGGCTTCGCGGTTCTCGATGCCCAGCTTGAGACCGAAATTTTCCACCTCCGGCAGGAGCCGGCGGATCAATTCATTGGACCGCTCGATGTAATGTTCCTTGAGGTTTTCCCGTTTCTTGATGATTTCCTCGCACAGCTTCTGATATTTGGGCGTTTCCTTTTCGCCGCGCGCCACCATCTCGAGCAACTTGTCGGTGTAATCCTTCATCTCGATCGCGCCGTAATGCAGGACCACGACGGGCGCTTTGAGCCGCGCTGCCATCTCGATGGTTTTGCGGGTGTAACGCAGCGCGTTTTCGCGTTCCGCCGGCCGCTCCGCGGACAAGCGGTACAGGTTCGGCGCGGAATAATTGACGCCGATGGGCAAGGGACAGAAATTATGCAGGCTGGAGATTTTCATTTCCCCGGCCGCGACGGCATCGAGGACGCCCGGCAGGAGGCTGATGCGCGTGCCGTGGCTCAGTTCGGCGTATTCAAAGCCCAGGTCGCGGATCTCGCGGAGCATCGCGCGGCCATCGGTGTGGCGGTGTGAATTCCAGCAGGTGGACAAAGAATACATAAAAACAAAAGCCGAATGCGGTCATGCCTTCGACCACATTCGGCCATGGGAATTCAAAGGATTATGAATCCGCGTAACGGGCGGTCAGCATGGCGGAAAACCGCGCCACTTTCATTTTGCGACGCCGGCGTTCGCTGGGCTTCTCAAAATGCCGATGATTGCGCGCCACTTTCAAGGTTCCTTCACGATCGACTCTTTTCTTCAATCGCCGCAGGGCCTTCTCAACCGGCTCGCCTTTTTTCAATCTAATCTCGGTCAACTCTATTCACTTCCTCTCCGAAAGACTCCGGAGCACGCCGGGGCGTTGATTCGCCCGACCGTCCGTTTTAAGTCAGGTGGTGGAGGGTATTTTGAGGTCTCGCCTGTGTCAAATGGCAAAAATGCATCCCACCGGGTCCCCCGCCGCGGCAGGCCGCATATATTCGAGCATATCGGCGAAAATTTGCGGTCGTAATTCGAACCTTGCTACGCCTGAGGACGGGCGCTCTCCGAAGCAGCATCCGTCCTGTTACATATCGGGGGCGGTGTCGAAACGGGCCATTGGCCTGCGAAATCCTGTCCGGAGTTAATGTCTCGCTGTCCGTACCCGCCTCTGCACCCCCTTCCAGTTTCCATTACAGTTTTGGCTGTAAAGCCACTTGCAATATGACCGGGCAGGATACATCGTTTGGACATGCAAATGCCGACCGAACCGGTGGTATTAAACACCGGGCAAATTGAAGAATTGAACCACAAACTTTCCACCCTGAGACATGACATAAACGGGCATCTGGCTTTGATTATGGCCGCCACGGAACTCATTCGGCACAAGCCGGCCACGGCGGAGCGGATGTTCCAAACTTTGGTGGAGCAGCCGCAAAGAATTACGACCGCCATGGCCAAGTTCTCGGCTGAATTCGAACAAACGTTCGGCATTACGCGCGGGTAACCTGGCCGGCAGGCGAGCCTCGCTTCAAGGTACCCGGTGCCGCACGGGAAATACGGAAACCGTGAAACGGCGCTCGTTTCTCAAACGAACTTTTCTTGGCGCCGCCGCAATGGCGTCGCTGTCCAGACAAGCGCTCGCCGTCCCATCAAATGGTGAACTCTCGGGTGCGCCGGACGCCGTCCTCACGAAGGACTGGCTGGCGCGGTGGGAGAAGAACATTCTCGGTGACGCCCGCAACCGCTATTGCGACCGGGAACTGGGCGAGGAAATCGGCTGGCTCGTCAGTCCGTTTCTCAACGGCTTTCATTATGGTTACCTGGCCACGCGCGATCCGAAATGGATCGAGCAGCTTGCCGATTGGGCGGACTCGTGGATCAAGCGCGGCGTGAAGGAACCGGACGGTTTTATAGGCTGGCCCAAGAGCGGCACAGGCGGCATGCTGGAGGAGAAACTGCTCACGGACAGCCTGCTCGGCGAGGCGATGGGACTGCGCCCGCTCGTATCAATGGCCAAAGAAATCCAGGGAACGCCCGCGTTGAAGGAGAAGTTCGGGTCGCACGCAAACGCGTGGCTTAAACTCGCGGGCGAGGTGTTCGAGAAATGGAGCGCGCGCGATTGCTGGCGCGAGGTGAAGGACGGCGGATTGTGGGTGGTGCCCGCCTTTGGCATCGACGCGAAAACCGGAGGCTGGACGGACGGCTACGACCAGCGCACGACCGAGGGCTTTTCGAATCCCGACAACAAGCAAAATCACATTGCCCGCTGGCTGTTGGCCATGCACGACGCGACCGGGAAGCCGGTTTATCGCGAGCGGGCGGAGAACTGGTTTCGCTTGATGAAATCGCGCATGAAGACGCGGGAGGGCGGGAAATATTTCGTCTGGAATTACTGGGACCCGGCCGGCCCATGGGATTACAAGCCCGGTGGAGCGACGCGGCATTGGGTGGGCGTGCATCCGAACGGCGGCTACTATGCGATCGATGTGGAAGGCATCGTGGCGGCGTTCGAGCACGGCCTGGTTTTCACGCGGGAGGACATTCAGCGGCTCATCGCCACGAACCGCGATTTCATGTGGAACCAGCAGATCAAAGGCGCCAAATTTCGGCGCATCGACGGCGGCGAACCGGAGGCGCGCTGGAAGGACACACCCGGAGCGCTGTGGACGGCGCTGGTTCCGTATGATGAAACGCTGCGGAAAGTTTTCGTGGAAAATCATAATCCCGCGAGCTGGGGCGGGTTGGCGGTGACGCCGTGGTTTGTTGCGCGGGAAGCGGGTGGGGGTTGAGGAAAGCCAAATCCGAGATACGAAGGCCGAAATCCGAATGGGAGATGGCCGATTTATCGGTGGGAAGCGGGTTGGGAGCGCCCGAAGCCCGAAGGGGCGAAAGAAAGCGATGTGGTGATCTTGTGATTCGGCAAGATCCGGGCGTGGGGGATGTTGAAGGGTCTTCTTTCGTCCCTGGCGGGACTTGTTCTGGTTTTCTCCATTCCACCCACCGATAAATCGGTGGGCTATTATCTTTCGCCCTCCGGGCTGATTACCGGGTGGGCTGCGCGCTGGGTAGGGAGCACCCGGCCTACAAATGCCTGGAAGTGTCTTTAGGACAGAAATCGGATATTTGCCGGCGTCGCCGGACTTCAGTATCCCAGGGCTTTCAGGAGATCTCCCGCGCGGTCCTCGAAAACCCGCTGTTGTTCCGGGCTGAGCCAATTCTTCCAGTCGCCGACGACCCCCTTGCGGAAGAAGCTGTGGGTGTCTTCATCTCCGCGCTGGCGGCCCCCGCTGAGCTTGTTGAAAGCGGTGGCTTGCACGCAGGAATCCACCGTCCGGGAATCAGCGTCGAGGCCCAGGAACTCGAGCAACTTCGTAGCTTGATGAAGCGGAGCCTCGATAAAATTCTCGTAGCTGAGGTGCAGGTAATGCCGAAAGAAACGTCGTGCCTTCAACCCGGCCCGCACCGCATCCAGCCAATAATCCAGAAACATGTTAAAGTCCGCCGGCGGGATGGTGTGTTCACGCAGGGGCTTTTCGAACGCCTCGTGTTCGTCGGGCGGAGCTTGCCGCAGGCGCAAGTTCAGCCATTGCACGGTTCCCGAAACAATGACGTCCCGGCCGTCGCGGGTCAGGTTCACGAATTTCAAGTCCGGATGGTACTCGCGGAGGATGTTGAGCGCGTGGTCCGCGGTCGCCTGGTAAGGTGTGAACTTCTCGCCGTAAACGCGCTTGTTCACTGCCGCCTTGGTGGTGACCGCCAGGGTATCCAGCCAATTGAACAGCAAGGTGCGATAAAACGTGGCAGCTTCGGGTTTGAGCGCGTCAACACCCGGGGCAAAGTATTGGCTGAGGATGCTGGTGTATTTTTCCAGGGTTAAATGCGGCGTGCGCAATGATTTGGAATCATAATAATCGCCAAACGCACGCGACTCCGCGCAAACGGCGTCGGGATGGTGGGACAAAAGCTGTTGCAGCCAGGTGGTGCCGGATTTAGGGCAGGCGAAAATCAGGAACGACATTTGCGGTTCCTTGAAGATCCTGCCCGGACGATTCTGCTTTTGCCAGATCATAAAGGGTGGCGCCGGATTTCCAGTTGGCCAGTAACGCCCGATTCGATTGGTAATGACTCGTTACCAACCGTGTGCCTCGAGGCTGACCACGCCAGGGCTTACGAGCGCCTGACAATACTCACCGGCCATTTCCCGCGGAGCGAGCCTGCACGGCATCGCACTTTTCTTGAATGGCGCGGCGCAGGAACTCAGAGCGGTCCACGCCCGCCTTGGCTGCTCCACGGTCAATCCTCCGCACGAATTTTTCGTCACACCAGCACCCGATTAACTGTCCTTTGTTTCCACTTCTACTCATCTAGCCTTCCAGTAATATATTGTTAATTTTTGTTCCCGGCCACTGGACGCCCTGGCCAACCTGGCCCAAGTACGTCTGTTGAACTTCACCGGCAACAACACGTTGACTTTAGCACTTCCTGGCAAGTGTTCAAGTAGGGTGGAGGGCGTAGTTGTTGCAGTGCCTCAATGAAGGCGGAACGCAGAACTCCAGCCCGGCTCAATGATACGTCTCGTGTTCGGGCAGAGCCGGAGCTCTGCATTCCCCCAATTCCAATGTTAATCGAGTTGAAAGTCGCGTTTGCGCTCAACTTTTCTCCGCGCGTGGAACCACCCGGATGTTGAAATGCGGGTTGCCCATGACACCCCAAAGCCGCAACCAAAGCGGCAGAAACATTTCCGTTCCACGCGCACCCGAGATGTCGCCGAGATCGATGAGGTTGCCGCGTTTCCAGCCGAACCATTCGCAAAGCCAGTTGGCAACCTGCTGTTTCGCGCCTGGATCATTGCCGCACAGGAAGAGATTGTGATCGCCGGACACCAGCGACGGCTGCACCATGACTTCGCAATTCATCGTGTTAAGCGCCTTGACCACGCGGGCATCGGGGAATTCGCGCTGCAGTTGTTCGCCAAGGGAATCCTGGTTGCACACCGTCAGAGTCGGCGCTTTTCCCGGCGAGGCGTCCAAGGGGTTGGCCACGTCGATCAACACCTTGCCACGGAGGTTTTGCGCGCCGGCAAGACGCAAGGCGGCCAGGGAATTAGCGCCGCTAGTGCAATTGAAGACCAGCTCGCCGAATGCCGCCGCGTCGGCAAACGTGCCGCACTGGGCACTCTTGCCCGCCGCGCTCGCCCATTTCTGCCCGCCTTCGCTGGCGGCGGTGCGCGAACCCATCATTACCTGGTGGCCGACGCGAACCAATTTGGTCGCGATGGCGTTGCCGACCATGCCGGAACCGAGGACTGCGATTTTCATAATAGCGTTGGTTGAGTTGGTTTGATTGTGGTCGAGAGGATTTGTTTGTCACCAGGGGATGACTTTGTGGTCGCGGACAAACTTGCCGGTGAGCGTTTGCGGCGCGTCCAAAGCGAGCCAGACTGCGGTGTCCGCTCCCTGAGCCACTTCGCGTTCCGCGTTGGGGCCACCCATGTCCGTCTTGACCCAACCGGGACACATCGAATTCACGGCCACCGCGCCGGACAATTCGGCCGCCAGAATGCCGGTGACCGCGTTCAATGCCGCCTTGGAAATGCGGTAGGCGGCATAACCGCCCTGCATTTCGGAGAGCGCGCCCATGCCGCTGGACACATTGATAATGCGGCCTGCCCCGCTTCGTTTGAGCAGCGGCGTCAGCACTTGAGCGAGATGCAACGGTCCCAACGTGTTCGTCTCGAAGGTCGAGCGGACGACTTCGAGTTTCACTTCAAGCCCCGGCCCATCCTCTTTGGAAAAGATGCCGGCATTGTTAATCAGCGCATCCAGGTGGCCGAACGTGCGTTCGACAAATCCCCGCAACCCGTCCACGCTGGCAGCGTTGGTCACGTCCAGCGGATGAAACTGCACTGTCTTCGCGGCCAATTTGTTTGCTGCTTCCTGGCCGGCCTGCGCCTGGAGCGCCGTCAAAATCACCTGTGCTCCGCGCTGGGCCAACTGCCGGCAAATTTCAAACCCGATCCCGCGATTCCCGCCCGTGACGACGACGACGGGAGATGGCCCGCTCACACCAGTCTTGCCGGTCGCCGCCGCCGTTTTCGTTTTAGCTTTCGTTGTCATAATTCATATTCAGTTGTGAATGACGCTTGCCTCGGGTAAACTACGCTCTCGAGACAAGGTGGCAAGTAGGCACCTTTTTGTAACGCAGTTACCTAAAAGTGGCAGAGCGCGACCAAAACCATTGCCCGGTGGAAACAGCCCTCAGTATTTTTGGCGGGAAGTGGAAGCCGCTGATTCTGTGGCACCTGCTTCACGGCGTGCGGCGCTTTGGAGAACTGCAGCGGCTCATTCCCGGAATCACGCGCAAGGTGTTGACCGAGGATTTGCGCGCCCTGGAACGTGACGGAATTGTGGCGCGCCGCGTGTACGAGCAAATTCCGCCCAAGGTCGAATACTCCCTCACCAAGTACGGTTCCACATTGCGCCCGGTGCTCGCGGCGCTATGTGATTGGGGATCGAAGCATGAACGGCGGTCGGCCAAGGTTCCAAAAAATTGACGGAACCAGACCGAGTTCCCGCCGCGTCAAATGCAGTCCGAAACTATACGCAGCGCCACCAATGAACGCGCCTGCGCGCCGTCGCCCGAGATAATCCACGATGTTCCGTGTGGAATTATCGTCCCCTCGCTCACGGAGCTGCGGCTCATTCAAGGGGCGTGCGGTTTTCCTGACTTCGCCATCTTGGCAGTGAAGTCGTCCAGGCGCTTTTGCATCTCCTGCGGTGACACGTCTTCGATGTGCATCATCAGGGTCCACAAGTGGCCGAATGGGTCTTCGAGGCTCCCGGCGCGCTCGCCGTAGAACTTGTTTTCCAGCGGCATCTTTACCTTCGCTCCGGCATCGACCGCACGCTTGAACGCCGCATCCACGTCCGTCACGTAAAGCAGCAGCGACACCGGTGTTCCGCCAAACGATTGCGGGGAGCGGTTGCCCATCATGGGAGATTCGTCAGCCAGCATCAGGATCGAATCGCCAATTTTGATTTCCGCGTGGCCAATGGTCTTGCCGTCGGGCCCGGGAAATCGGAATCGCTCGACGGCTCCAAACGCGCGCTTGTAGAAATCAATCGCCTGCGCACCGCCTTTGACAGTCAGGTAGGGAGTCAAGCTGTGGAATTCATCAGGAATGGGTTTTACTTTTGTGCTCATAGTGGAATGCAGTGTTTGTGTTGCTCGTTGGTCGCCAGTCTCGGTCCCTGACTGGCGGTAACGAAAGACTCACCCTTCGACCGAAGTCAGTCAAGCCCGAGGATGGTTACTTTTTACACTCCAAAATCAGGATGCAAACTGCAAGGCGGCCCCGGCCCAAGTCAGGCAATTTGCCCGAGGAAAACTCAGTCCACCGGTCTCGAGTCTTCAAACCCGCGTGCAGATGCGGGCGCGGGCATTCGCCAGCCGGTGGCACATTTTGCGCTAAGGGATTCGCAAGTGATGCGGCCGGTGAAACCGTGAGACTTCCGTTATGAGAATTGCGTGCAACCTGCTTCTGGCGGCCTGGCTGTTTTATCTGGCACCGGATTTGGATGGAACCAGCGGCACGTTCATACTTTGGGCCAAGGTCATCGTGGTGGGGATTTGCCTGGGCCTGTCCCTAAGCCACGCCGTCCGGCTGGCTAAATGGATTTGTGAAGTGCGCGCCGCGTTCGACAAGGTGAAGCCAAAATGACGCGGATGCGGGGTGTTTTCCACAAACATTTTCCTGGGAACAAATCAGCGGGGCGGGCCTCTCATTTTTGTTAGGTTAGTTATCATATCGGCTGGGCCCGCGCCGGGTGGCGCGGGCCCTTATTATAATACTATTGGTGGACATTCTCGCGGTCTGTGAAGAAATCTCACGACGTGGAGGAACGTGGCATTTATGCCGCTTCACTGTCTCCCAACTGATGACGCGCAAAAGGAGTTCGGTAACCCTTGCCGGTAAACACGTTCAAGCGGCATGAATGCCGCACTCCCCTGGCTGCGACTTCGCCATCCCAAAATCCGGTGTGAGTCGCGGCACTTACTCCCCGTTCGGATAAGAACCGAGGATTTTGACGAGGTTGCACTGCTTTTGAAGCTGTTCGATGGCCTTGACCACTTTGCGGTCGTGGATGTGGCCTTCACAATCGACGAAGAAGTAGTATTCCCAGGCTTTGCGTTTGCTCGGCCGGGATTCGATCTTGGTCATGTTCAACCGGTAACGGCGAAACGGAGCCAGGGCCTCGTGGAGCGCGCCCACCTTGTGGTGGATGCTCAGCATGAAGCTGGTGCGGTCGTTTCCCGTGGCGGGACTGCATTGGCGGCCCAACACGAGAAACCGCGTGGCATTGGCTGAGTTGTCCTGAATGTCGCTTTCCAGAATGCGCAGAGAGTAGCGTTCGGCGGCGAGAGAACCGGCGATGGCGGCGGACTTTTTTTCGCGCGCCGCCAGTTCGGCGGAACGCGCGTTGGAGGACGTCTCAATGATCTCGGCATTGGGCAGATAGTTCTGCACCCAACCGCGGCATTGCGCCAGGGTTTGCGGATGGGCGTACAACTTCTGAATCTCCTCCCGCTTGCAGTTGCTCACGAGGCAATGCTGGATGGGCAGAATGATTTGCGCGACGATTTTCAACTCGCTGTCCACGAACATATCCAGCGTGTGCGTGACCACGCCTTCCGTGGAATTCTCGACCGGCACCACGCCGTATTCGGCGCGGTTGCGCGAGACTTCGGCGAAAACGTCCGCGATGGTCTTTTGCGCCGAGTAACGCAGGCTCGCGCCGAAGCGCTGGATGGCCGCCTGGTGCGTGAACGTCGCTTCCGGCCCCAGGTAGGCAATCGTCATCGACTTCTCCAATGAGAGCGCGCTCGACATGATTTCCCGATAAATGGCGCGGAGCGATTCGTTGGTGATGGGGCCGGCGTTGAGCCTGCAAATGCGCTGCAGGACCGCGCGCTCGCGATGCGGCGCATAGATCTCCTCGCCCGCCTTGAGCTTGATGTCCCCGATTTCCAGAACATGCCGCGTGCGTTCGTTCAGCAACTTGACGATCTGCGCGTCCAGTTTATCAATTGCCTTCCGATGCTCAGGAATGTTCATCCCCTCAAGCTAGCCGAAGCCGGCGAAGATGGGCAGGAGAAAAAGCGCGTGGAAAATGTGAGGGGGATGTATTTTAACACTGTTACCCTGTCTTGGTAGGGATGGCGCGCTGTGCCGTCCCGTCGCTGCTTGTCCCGCCGTAGCTTCCGAGCGAAGGCGGAAGCGCAGCGTCAGGCGACGGTGTTCCGCCCGCTGGAACGCGGGCGGGGACATCGCAGTGTGAGGTACCTACCTTCCAAGTGGGGACGAGCCGTCCCCACCCCGATTGGCTACGGTGAAACCAGCCGGAAGAAGGCGCCGCCCTGGCTGGGAACGACCAACTGCGGATTCGTCGCGCCGGGCACGTCGAACCAATTCGTCGCGGCTGACAAGCCCGGTGAATTCGTCTGCGATTGCAGACGGCACGCGATGTTCGTCGGCCAGCTCAAGGACAGTCCCCCATTGGTGGCCACCGCAGTTATCTTCAACGGCGGCGTCACGTCATAAACCCGCACATAGTCGACCACCATTTCCGCGGGCAGGCTGGCGTTGATGGTGTTGGTGTTGAAGATTCCGGTGTAACCGCCGCCGACCGCCACTTGCAGGATGATGAAAAACGGCGTGTCAAACGGCGCCGGGTAAGGATATTTGGCGGACGAGGTTCCGATGTTCGCGTACCAATTGGTCACGTTTTCGTACAAAATGCCGTCGATGAGCCATTGGAACTTATTGCTTTGCCAGTTTAGGGAATAGACATGGAAATCCGTGGTCACCTGCCCCGCGGGGAAGATGTAGGTTTGGCCGGTTTGGATATCCTGGCCGTTTTGCCCGCCGTAATGAATTGTGCCCGTGACGCGGTCGGTATGATTGCCCAGACTTTCCATCACGTCGATTTCGCCGTCGTTCGGTTCACCGCCGTAAGGCGAATTTTGCGACAGCATCCAGAACGCCGGCCAGAGACCCGCGCCCGGCGGCAATTTGGCGCGAAAATCAAAGCGCCCGTAAGCCTTGTAGAAAAGCCCCTGCGTCATGATCTTGCCCGAGGTATAGGAAAATCCGTTGGTATTCTGCCGCTGCGCCACAAGGTGCAAAAAGCCGTTCGTAACGTACACATTCTGCGGGCTGCTGGAATAATACTCCAGTTCGCCTTCGCCCCACCCGTTGATGCCGTTGCCGATCTCATAGATCCACTTGTTCGTATCGAGCGTGGCGCCGTTGAATTCGTCGCTCCACACGATGTTCGTGTCGGCCCGGGCGAAAGGTGGCACGGCACTCCAGAATCCCAGCAAGGTTACGATGGCGAGAACCCGGCTCCAATATTCAATCCCCTTGCAGAACTGCACGGTTTGTTCCTTTCCCTTTCGATGCGGTTTGATGGCCGTCCAGTGCAGGAGTTTATACAGGATGGCCTCGACGGAATCAAGCTAAATCCTGGAGCAAAGGCAACAAAGCGACGAACTGAAAGCGCAGTTCAACCACGAATGCACACGAATGGTGCTGCTTTCCCTCCTTGCAGCCTCACTTCGACGCCTGCCCCGTACCCGGCTTTTCGTTTGGTTCCGCGGGAGCTGGCGCTTCGCTCGCGCTTTCAGCGGTTTCGGTGGCGGGCAATTGAAGCTGGTCGGGCGGCACGGTGGCGAGGCCGGGATCGGCGGTGAGCAGGGATTCCGGTTTCACGACGGGGATGCGACGGAGTTCATCGGCGGCCGGCAGGTCTTCGAGCGCGCGCAGGCCGAAATATTCCAGAAAGACTGGCGTGGTGCCGTAGGTCATGGGCCGGCCGACGACTTCCGCGCGGCCCACTTGTTCCACCAGGCCACGCTCCAGGAGCGTTTGCATGACGCCATCGACGGCGACGCCGCGGACTTGCTCGATCTCGGCGCGGGTGATCGGCTGCCGATACGCAATGATGGCCAGCGTTTCCAGGGCCGGTTGCGAGAGTCGTGGTGGACGCGACTTATGGCCGACGAGGGCCTTGAGCCAGGGCGCGTATTCAGGCTGGCTGACGAATTGCCAGGAACCGGCCACGCACACCAACCGGTAGCTGCGCGCGGCGGCTTCGTGCGCGGCGGCCAATTCCTCCAGCGCGGCGGTCAAGGCGTCCTCCTTGACCTTCTTGAAGGAGCGGACCGTTTCGTCGCCTTCCGCATGAGCGGCGGCGTCCGTCAGGACATCGCGGAGTTCCTTGGTGCTCATCGGTTTTTGGGCCGAGAACAGCAGCGATTCCAAAATGAATTTCAATTCCATGGGTAAAGTAAATCAAACGAACTCAAACGGTGGCTGCCGCTTCCGGGGCGGATGGCGCCGCCGGGGCGGGCGCGGCGGGTTCGGCGCGGCAAATCTCGATCTCGCTGAACGGTTCGTTCTGCATCGCGACCAATTGCTTGAGGCGAATCAATTCGAGCAGCGCCAGGAAGGTGACCACGACTTCCGTGCGACTCATGGCGCCCGCAAACAACTCGGAGAACTTCAAGCGCGACCGTTCCGAAATCGCCTTGATCATGACCTCGATCTTCTCGCTGACGGTCCATTTGTCTTCGAAAACGTCGCGCGAATCCGGCTGCTGAGTGACCCGCTTGAGGATGGCGGTGACGGCGTTGACGAGGTCGAACAGGGAGACCTCCGGTTTGCCCGGAGCTTCGGCCTCGAATTCCGGTTTGGCGGGCAGCCGGGGGAAGATGTTCTCCTGGCGGGCTTCGAGCGTTTGAAGCTGGGCGGCGGCGTCCTTGAATTTTTTGTACTCGACAAGCTGGCGGATGAGTTCCCAACGTGGATCTTCGCCCTCATCTTCGCCCTCGGTTTGCACCTGCTGGTCGAGCGGGAGCAATTCGCGGCTCTTGATGTACATGAGCGTGGAAGCCATCACGAGAAATTCGCCGGCGATTTCCAAATCGAGCAGGCGCATCACCTCGATGTAGCGAATGAACTCCGTGGCCAATTGCGTGAGGTTGACTTCGTAAATGTCCACCTCCTCCTTTTTGATCAGGTAGAGCAACAAATCGAGCGGTCCTTCAAAGACCTCAAATTTGACCTTATAATCAGACATTCGCGTCACCCGGCGGACATTGGCCGGGAAGAGGAATCCTAGGCGGGTGCAGGCCGGTTGGCAACGCCAGAACTGAGTCCAGGTGGCATGAAGTGCGGGTCCCTAAGTAGCGGGGTCCCTATTGACAAACGGCCGGACAGTTCTAGACTAAGCTTGTTCGGGTAGCAGCACGTTTCTTCAGCGGGGTTCCCCACCCCCACCTCCTTGGCGTCTGCTGCCCGAATTTCTTTCTGCTTTGGCTTGACGCGAAACGGCGGCTGCCGTAACGTCCACGCTCCCCCTAAGCGGGGGTGTAGCTCAATTGGTTAGAGCGCTGCCCTGTCACGGCAGAGGTTACGGGTTCGAGCCCCGCCACTCCCGCCATCATTTTCTCAAGCAAATCGGACTTCAATTCACCAACCGCAGGCGGAAAAAGCGGCTGGCGTTGGTGACGCTGTTGGTGAGGGTCAAAGACTGGCCGTTTCCCATGACCGGACTGCCCAGCGGAGTCCACGCGGGCGCGGCGAGATTGTCCTTGTATTCAAGCTGATAGGACTGGTTGGACGAAGCGAGCCAGTTCAAGAGGATGTTCGCGCCGGCGGTCTGGATCGCCAAAGGCGCCGGCGGAGGCTGGACATTGGCGGAGAAACTCAAATTGTCCACGCCCAGGCCCTGGGCTTTGCCGGTGGAGTCGGTCATTTGCCAGACGAGCCACAAGGCAGCGCCGGGAGGCCAGTTGGTGATGAGTTGGTTGAAGACAGCAAGGTTGGTCTGATACTGCGGGAGCGTGCCGTTGACGGCCACACCACCGGCATCGGCCGCGACGGTGGGGAAACTTACGTTCAGTGCGGGTAAAAATGCGGTCGCAGCGACGGGGAAGCCATTCACGGCGGACGGATCAATCGAGTAATAAAATTGCAAGGTCTTGGACTTGTCCGATTGGCGCCATACTTCACCGGTGAATTGAAGGTTCAGGCGGCTCAATGCCGTGGCTGTTCCGTTGATAAATCTTACGCCAAAGGCGGTGCCGCCAGTGGAACTGGTGGCGAGCAATCCGAGGGCGCGATTGGTGCTGCCCGTCAAACCAAAGGCTATTTGCCCGCCGGTGGTCTGGTCGCCATCAGTCGCGCCGAATTTGGAACCGGCCACGCCAAACCCATACCAGCCGGCCATGGCGCCAAGGCCCAACCCGCCACTGCCGCTGTGGGCAACGGGAAAAGCGAAATCAAACGGATTGGCAAGCGCATAAGTGAGGCCGTTAATGGTGACGGGGTTGTCGCTATTGACGGAACTGGTTGTGGGCGCGGGCAGGGAATCGAAATTTTGAGAATAAACAGCGCCCGGCACGCTGTAATAGATAAACGAGGGTGGCGGAATGGCCACGCCATTATTGGACGCGCCGGGCGTGGCCTGAAAAAATTCCTGCCGGAGAAAACTTTGGCCATCGGGGAGCGAGCCGTAGGAGTCGTTGGGGATGACGTTCTGATACTCGACGTAATCCAGCACTTGTTGCAGCACGTTGGTGGCAAGCCGGGTCAACGCGATCGAACCGGTGCCGCCCGGCGCGCTGAAGCCGGCGTGCAATTCATTAGTGGTTGAAAGATTGGTCTGGCCGTCGGTGAAGATCACCTTGAACTGTCCCGGGTTGATGACGGCATTACTGGGGAAGGGCCATTGCAGAAGGTTGGAATAATTATTGGCCAAATAAAGCCCGTTCAGCGAAACGACATTGGAACCGGGATTGTAAAGCTCCACCCAGGGAGTGTGCTGGCCGGCGCTGTTGGTGATCCCGCTCACATTGTTGGGTTGCAGTTCGTTGAGCCAAAGCGGCGGAAAAGGCGCAAGCGCGGCTGCAACGCTGTTCGAGGCACCCGGAGTGGCGGCGGCGATGGCGTTGGCGGGCGGGGCTGGAGAGACGGTTGCGACGATGCCGGAACCCGACAGGCGCAACGTGAGCGGGCCGCCATTGGTGCTTTGCAAATACCAGAAGCTCAGCGTGTAGGTCGCGTTCGGCGTCAATCCCGGTGACATTGTCTGCCAGATGGCGCTGCTCTGCGTGCTTCCCACGGCCGTTGAAATCACGTGAAGGCTGGCGTTGCCGGAACGTTTGATTGCAGTGCTGGCGACGGACTGTGACAAATTCGGCGAAGCAGTCCACGGCCCCGGAAAGCCGGATTCAAAATCGCCGTCCACCAGCATGTTCGTTCCCGCTTCCGGAACCGTGCCCGCCACGAGCTTGATGTCATCCACATAAACATCCCCGGCCGATTGCAGATAGATGTAAAAGAGCGACGATGAGGCGGTTCCGGTCGCGGTCACATAAACCCATTGCGGCGAGGGAGGGTTCGTGGAAGACGTGGCCGCCCAATTGCCCACGCGCCAATTGTCCTGTTTGGGATCGATGAGCTGCAAGGAAGCGCCGGTGCCATTGGCATTGGTTGGCCACGGTTGGCGGCTGTCATATTTGACTGTGGTGACGGTCAGGTTGCCGGCTGTGAGCAGGGCGAGAGTTCCGCTGCTGGGAAGAGTATTACTAAAGGTGTCAAAAACCGGGACCGTCGCGCCGTAAGCCTCGGCGAAAGATGTACGGTCGGCCGCCAGGACCAAAAAACTGGAAGGTCCGATAATCGAGCCGTTCGGGAAGGTGTAGGACAAACCCTGGACTTGCCAGCCCGACAGGTCAAAAGCGGTATTGGTGGAGTTGTTGTACAGTTCGATGAATTGCGCGTTGGCGGCCGCCGGGGCGTACATGATTTCGTTAAGAACAATCTGGCCGATCGGAGAAGCGCTGGCGGAATTGAAAACGACGCTCACCGTGTTGCTCGCGCCGGCGATGGGCTGGTTGTTTCTGCCAACGCCGACCACGTTGAGTTGGTTGGTCCCCGGGACCAACGGCACCATGACAGTCCAGTTGGTCAAGGAAGTCCACGTGAGCGGATAGGCCGCGCCATTGATGAAGATGGTGCTCACGTTGAAGGGCGCCTGGCCGGTGAGGAGGGCGAGATTGTTGCTGATGGCGGCGTTCGGGTTGACGGTGAAAGTGGCGGCGTTCACGGCGGCAATTTGCGCGGCGATGCTACTTCCTGCCTGGGCAATCCAAGGCAGCATGCCGGCGCTCGGGGCCTCCACGCTCAGGCCATTGGCGACGAAGGCATTGTACTTGGCGTTGCAAAGAGGCGTGGTGTTGGTGAGATTGAGCGGTCCATTCACCAATTCCTGCAAGGCGCGCCAATACATGCGCTGGAAAGTGGGTTCGCTGTAAATGTCCGTGACGTACGGATCGTCCGGATTGACGAGGAACAAATTCTGTCCCGGCCCCCATGCGCCGTGGTCGAGACAAATATTAAAATCAAACATCAACAGCGAATATTTTGTGCCCAGGGTGCCGCTGTAACCGTAAAGGTTCTGTTCGGTCGTGGCGCCGAAACTGTCGCGATTCGCAGCGGCATGATTGGCGGCAAACACGCGCATCCAGTTCTCCATGTCCGCCAGGTTTTCCATGTTCCCGACGTAGCCCGGAGTGCCGTATGAGTTGGCGGCATCCACCAGCGCATAGACGACCGCGAAATCATTCGCCGAGTCCGGCGTGCGGCGGATTTCATAGTTGTAGCGATAGCGCGCGGTTTTTTTCGCGCCCCCGGTGGTGGTGTAGGAATTGAGCGTGACCCATTCCTCTTCCGTGTAGCCAATCGTGCTGCCGGACGGGAACGGAGGGAATTCGAACCACGGCTGCATTTTGTAAAGGTAGCCATCGGAATCGTTCGGAAAATATTCCTTCACCATGTCGCCCGTGGGCACCTGCGTGTCTTCCATCAATGTGCCGCGCCGATTGCCGTTCACATAGACAGCAACATAACGGCGATACAGCCATGGCTCGCCGAGCGCGCGCAGAAAAGTGTAGGCGGTTTGCTCGCGCTGCAAGGTGCCGTCGTCGCCCGCACCGTTGCCGGGTTGGTGAATCTTGTTGAAATCCGTGGCGCCCAGCAGCATGTCGTCATCGGGGAAAACCCATTTGTAATGGCAAAGACTTCCATTGGGGGTGTCGAAATCCTGGTGGTACGGACTGCCCGCATATCGTCCGAGGGCGTTGTAGATGACGCGATTGCCGGTGACAAAGGTGAAATCATTTTCCTCGTTGCTCAAATCGGACAGGCTCGCCCAGCGCGTCACGTTCGTCTGGCTGATCCAGAGATGATAGACGCCGAAACTGCCGCCGGGATTGCCATCGCCGAACATGACGAGACATGCGCGCGCGGGGGAATTGTCGTTCAACGCCGCCGGGAAAATGGTCGGGACGGAATTGCTGTCCGTTGCCGAAAGGTAAAAGGCGACAATCGTATTCGCGCTTTGCCCCGGAATGGTGGCGCTAAAAATGCCGTCCTGCGCGATGGCGTCGCCGCCGGTCCCGTCATCCTTCATGAGCACACTGGTGAAATTGGTCGCGGGATCAATGCGATAATTGAGCGTCAGAGTTTTCACGCCATCAGGATCATGGACCCGCGCGGTGACGACTGCGTTCTGGCCCGCCAGCGGCAATGACGGCGTGTGGGTAACTTGATAAATAGCCGGGCCGGCGTTGGTGACGTAACGGCTGTTGGGCAGGCCGGGAGTGCCGAGATTCCCGGGGACTGGCATCGCGCCGGTGGCTTCGAGCCAGTTGCCGTTAAGGCGCAACAGCGCCTCCGGCCAGCCGCGCAACCAGCGCGCCTTGAAACGAAGCGTGTTCGTTTGTCCGGCGGCCAAAGTATTCGTGTTCAAATTCACCTGGCAGGAATTGACACCGGTCCAGATGCGGTCGCCGCAGCGGATGTGCAGCGAATTACTGCTGCCACCATAACCGCTGTTTTCAAGGCTCGAACGCGACAGGCAGCCTTGAAATGACCAGCCGTTCGTCCCGGTTTCGAAATCCGGGTTGGAAATATAATTAGTGCCGTTGAAATTCACCTCGATGTTGTCCACCAGGCATTCGCCGGCGTCGAGCAGGCCGATTTGCGCGTGCATGATGCCGGATTCATAGTTCGCGCCCAGGTCGAGGACGCCGGTATATTCGATGTTCGTCCAGACGGATTTCCGGGTTTCATCGCTGTCGGCCCAGTTGGCCACAAGACGATGATTGGCATGCGGATCAATGAGTTCGAGGCTGCTGCCGCCGCCCGAAGACCATTGGCCCCAGCGCCCGCCCACGCCATAAGTCACCTCGTCCTCGACGACGTAAATAGTGTTGGAGCCGGACAAAGTTTGCGGCATTGCCAGCGCCACGCGCTCGCCGTTGTGGGAAAGTTTGCCGCCGTAATTGCCGATGACATTGCCCGCGTTGAGGTTCGTGTATTTGGCGAACAGGTTCGTCAGGTTTCGGGCTACGACAAGATAACCGTGCGAGGGAATGGTTGTGTTGGCGGGAAAGTTGAACGTCACGCCCGCCGTAAACTGCCAGCCGGAAAGGTTGGCGGTGTTCGTCCCCTGATTATAAAGCTCGATGTATTGGTCATCATCATTGCCACTGATGGGCTTGTACATCAATTCATTGATGACCACGTTGCCGATTAGAATTGAGCTGTTGTTGGTGCCGGGCGTGCGCGAGGTGAGCGCGTAAAAATCGTTCGCGCCGTCCGGCCAGCGTCCAAACGAAACCCCGTCCGCCTGGGCCTCGAACTGCACCGCATCGAGAATCCGGCTGCCATCCGGCTTGATGAAAAAGAGCGTTTCCCCCGCGCCATTCAGGGCAAAGCCGAATTGCGACTGCGTGAACGAAACAAACCCACCCGGGCCAACCAGCGTTCCGCCGGGAATCACAAATTTGTTCGTGGCCGCGTTGTCAGTCAGGATGCAGCCTGAAAGATCAACGGTGTTCGTACTGTGATTATAAAGTTCGATGAACTGCGGCACGGCCGGGCTTTCGGAATGCGGCAGGATTTCATTGATGACAACGTTGCGCAGCGGGCTGGGCCGGAAGGCATCCATCTGCCCGGGCGAGCCGCCCACCATGTCACTGATATCCCAGGCGCGCGGATCGCCTTCGCCATAGGTCGGATTGGCGAGCACAATGGAATGCCCGGCGCCATCGGCTGCAACCGGCCACGGATAGACGTCCGAGTAGGGAATCTCCAGCAACACCGCGCCTTGTTCATCCAGCAATTGCAGCGTTTCTGATTTTTTGAGGCTGCCGCTGTACGGCCCGAAAACATTGGTCATCGGCCCGTACACGTTTTGCAATCCTGGTGGCGAAGCAGCCACGACGAAGAACGCGCCGCCCGGAATCAGGGTGTTCGGCGGGAATGTGTAATTCATGTCCGCGCAGACAATCTGATATCCGCTGATGTCATGAAACCAGGGATTCGAATTGTAGATTTCCAGAAATTCCACGTTGTTGCCGTCTGCGCGCGGGGCGGGCTTGTACATGATTTCCGAGATGATGATGCCGGACTTGCGGCTGGACGGGCCCGGTGGTTCGTGCGGGTTGGTGACAACTGCAACGCCGTTGTTGGTGCCCACGTCCGCCTCGTCCAGGAACTGCGCACTGGCGGGTTGATTGGTATTGTGGCTCGTAAGTGCGAAGCCGAGATAGACCTGGTTCGACATGTTGATGGCAATACTGCCGAGTTGCGCCCAGGTCTGCCCGTCGTAACCGGCAAAACCGGTAAAAATGCTCCCGGCCCGTTTGAGGCGCAGCCAGGTATTGGGATAATTGGCTGGAAATGCTCCGCTCGAACTGCTGGGTGTGGTGGCCGGATCGCGCCACTCAAAAAAACAGCCGTTCATTGCCGGAGTGGCAACTGAGGCTGCGAAACGACCGTCCGCGGCGAGCGATTCCCGCGCCATCAATGCCCCCTTTGCCCAAACGTCGGACGGCGACAGCCCGGCCACGCGCACGCTGACATCAAAGTCACCAGAGCGTGTTTGATATTCCAAACTGAACTGATCGCTCGACCCGCCAATGTCACTGCCTGTCGCCGTCATGCCCAATCCGTTCGAAAGGACAACGAAAGACGAGGCGTCCGGGGAAATGCCAATATCAACTGGCACCATGGGCGAGGCGGTGAAATGGATCGTCGTATTGGTGGCAATGGTATTGGGCGGAATGGCCTGGTCCTGAAGGTGATTGATGATGACCGTGTAGTTGCTTCCATAAATCAGCGGCGCGGCGGTGGCAAGCAGCACGGAAGTCTGGTTGGAACTGAGCGAGGCTGCCGTGATGGCAGGACCGTTGGTGAAGACGTAATTGGCCGCATTCGTCGCGTTTGTGGGCGCCAGAGTCTTGGAAAAATCCAGCTCAACATTCGAAGCGCCGAGGTTGAACGCGCCTAAAACAACCGGCGGCGTTGTGTCCACCGTCACTGAAATGGTGACGGGCGCGCTGGTGGACGCGCCCAGGCTGTTGCTGACGATGACGGAGTAATCGCCCGAATTGGCCTGCGTCACGTTGCTCACGGTCAGGGAGCTGTTTGTCGCGCCCGCGAGCAGGGTGCCATTGGTTCGCCATTGATATTGAAAAGGCGACACGCCGAGAGCCGTTTCGGTGAGCACCAGGGTATTTCCCACATACAGATTTGTGGAAGGGGAGGCGGCCGGCACGGTGGCCTGGGGCGCGCCGGAGACGGCGCTGAAGTAGAGATTGAACACCTGGCTTTGGCTCAGTGAAGAAGCAAAAATGGCGACCTCGTCCATGAGGCCGTTAAAACTGCGCCCGCCGTTGCCGCCATCGTTGCTGTCGTCACCAATCAACGTTTTGGCATTGAACGCCTCGGCTGTGTGAGCGATGGCATTGGTGGCGGACTGGACTCCGTTGGTGTTGCACAAGTAAATGATGGCGCTCGATGGAGAAATCACCAGCGCGATGAACGACCATTGCTGCAACGGAGGCACCAGCCCGGAATTGAACCGGTACGTCGCCGAATCATTCTGGTTCCAAGTGTAGCCCAATTGCCCGCCCATGGTGAAGTTGAATCCCGAGGCATCGCCCCCGGGCCGGCAAAAAACGATCCCGCAAAAAGAGGACGGAGTGCCGCTGGGATAAATCCATGCCGCAATGGTCACGGTGTTCGTGTTCAGATTCAAAGCCGGAATGTTGACAAAAGACTTGGCGATGCCGCCCGTGAACTGCGCCGCGGAATTCGACGACTCCAGTCCCAAAAAACCGTTTACAGGGGCCGGCCCTCCCACGCCGTCCGTTACCGCCGCGCCGTAAACGGCGTTGTGGTTCCCGGTGACGTCCACGGCTGTCAAAGTGCCACCGGCGGTGCTGTTCGTTTCGTTCAACCGCCAATAACCAACCGGATTGGCAGCCATCACCGCGTTCGAATAAAGGGACGCGGCTTGGGCGCGAATTGCTCCCATGATTGCGATTGAGATAAAGGCGTTGAACGCGATTTTTCGGACGGGGGTTCTCCGAGCCTGAATCAATAACATAAGAAACGCCATAGGAACATCGCCTCTACACCCCATGAAAACGCATGCGCGGGTGCGGGGAACCAGACGAGCTTATCTCCCCATGGGAACTTGTCAAAACAATAGCAATTTTCCCCGGGGAAGGGATGACCGGGCGCAAGTGGGAACCGTCACTTTTCGCTAGGCTGGACTTCAACTGCTGACCTTTGAATATAACGCGGGCAATAATTCTGCCTGCTTTGACCTTGACTTGGTTGAAGGAAAATAAGGCGGTCGTTTCCCTCGGCCAAATGGCTTGCCGGTGAAAGGAGACAGTTTTTCCGCCGGCGCCAGTTTCCCAATTCCACATCATTTTCGGCCTTGTCCGCTGAGGCAAGTGATTAACACCCCAGTGGAAGGATCTCCAAAACCACGGTATGACGTAATCCAGGACACGATGGTTAACCGTTGGAAAATTGGCTGTGTTCTCGCGCTCTTGATCGCCTGGGCGGGTTGTCCAGGGTGCGTTTCATCCAGGACTGCGCCTGCCGCACAGAAAGAACGGGCCATTCCGTTTCAACGCGTCCAAATCGGTCTATGCGAGGATTATCCCCGGGAAACCCGGTCTCTGGCTTCGGCGCGGCAGGACTTTGAGTTGCTGAAAACCAATGGCATCCGCGTGCTGCGAATTGCCTTTCCCTGGGATGCCCTTGAAACCGCTCCCGACAAATATGACTGGAGCTTTTGGGATGATTTCGTGCGGATCGCCACCGATGAGTATGGGCTGCAACTCATCCCTTACGTTTGCTACACGCCGCGCTGGGCTTCCACCGGCAACGCCACCAATTTCTGGCGGCAGCCGTCGCGGGACAACGCGCGCTTTGCCGAGTTTGTCAGAACCATTGTGGCCCGCTATCGGAGCCGCATTCATTCCTGGGAAATTTGGAACGAGCCGGACAATCCCGAATACTGGGAAGGCTCGACGGAGCAGTACGCCAATTTGCTGAAGACCGGCAGCCGCGCGGTGCGCGAGGCCGATCCCGGCGCAAGGGTCGTCCTTGGCGGCATCGCGTGGAATCTTGACTTTCTTCGAGACCTCTTGGCCCGGTATCAAATCAGTCCCGAAATTGACGTCGTCAATCTTCACAACTATTACGAAACCTGGTCGCCTGATCCCATCGAACAAATTGGCGATCATGTCCTGCGCGCGGACTCGATCATCCGGGAATACGGCAGCCGGCAACCCATCTGGCTGGCGGAAGTTGGCTATAGCGATTACCGTCGCGGTGCGTCTGTTTCCGGCGCTTACAAGGCGCGCTTCGATTACGAGCACACGCCGGAGTTTCAAGCGGAGAGCCTCGGGCGCATGTTTGCCTCCGCCCTGGCTACCGGGCGCGTCCAACTGATTGCCTGGTATCGCATTCACGACCTCCCGCCCGCCACGCGGGTGATTGGCGATGACAACAACCGCCGTCTGGGAGTGGTGGATGTCCAGGGCCGTCCCAAGCCGGTTTTGCGGGCCATCGCATTTTTCCAATTCATCTTCGCCGGTGACTTTCGTTGCCTGGATTCCATCACGCGGGAAACCCGGCTCATTCGGTCCGATGGCAGCGTGCACGTCTTTGAAAAGCGGGATGGAGAGTCCTTCATTACTGCCTGGCTAAACAGCGTCGATTGGTTGACTCCGCCTGGCGCTGGCGTGGATCGACGGCACGAAAAGCTGGACATACTTCTGCCGAAACCCCGCGCCTCCCAGGTTTACGTTTATAATGCATTGGGCAATCGCCAGTCCACAGCCTCTTTGCGGAAGGTTGCCGGGGACGAAAAAAGTTTGACCATCACTCTGCGCCCCGGCGAACTGAAAGTTTACGAATGCCCGCCCTGATCTTTTCGCGTTCCGGTTGGCCCGCCTATTCGATTTTGCCGACCGCTTTCATCAGATCGGCGGGACTGTTCCACCGTTCCTCAGGCAAGCGTTCGAGCACCGACAGGACATCTCCGCCCGCGCCGTGTTCACGCGCATGCTGGATCAGCTTGTCCTTTCCCGCGGGATAATTCATGCCTTTCAAAGCTTTCTGGATTGCGGGTGGACTTGCTTTTGATTGGGTTTGCGTGCGATGAGCCATAGGTTTTGTCCTTTCGCCAAGAGCTTCCGCCTGGGGGCCACCCGTCCTCAATGGGGTGAACTGCTGGTTTGTGCCCCATTGTCCCCCAGCCAGAGTGGCAGGTATGATGGCTGATGATCGTCTATGGCGATCCGCAGTTCAAAATCGGCGCCGCTGATTTGCTGAAGGCAGTTTGTGAACGGCTTTTTTCAACCCGCGAAGAGGATATCGATGAACTTCGCTCATTGCTGATTCACGCCGGCCAGTTGGAGCAGGCGATCGAAGACAGTCCCGCCCATCAGGCATCCACTGCACTGGCCAGAAAAATCACCGGTTTGGCCGCGGTTGCTTTCCATGCTGCCTGGAGTGCCTGCCAGCCGGAACTGGATCCACTCAGGAATACGAACAGCGCTTTGGAAGAACTGCGCCAGATATTGCGCGACGCAAATGGATTTTCAAGTGAGCACGTGACAGTGAAAATTCCGGAGGGGTTCGAGTTTTATGCACTCTATCCCGAGCAATATTGTCTCTCCGCTCTCTCCTGGAGCCGTCACAATCCCTGCTCCAACCGCGATCGCACTGTGCTGATTGTCGGAATTCGCAGCATTGGAACCACCTTATCCGCACTCGTGGCTGCGACCCTGGAAGCCACTGGCTGGCGAACCAACCGGATAACCGTGCGACCGTCCGGGCCTCCATTCGCCAGAACGCTTGAACTTCCCAGTTCTGTTCGCAGCAACGCCCAATTCGCGCTGGTCGTGGACGAAGGTCCGGGCCTGTCCGGTTCCTCGATGGCGGCCGTCGCCCGGGCACTCGTTAAATCGGGATTTGCGAGACCACAAATTTCCTTCCTGCCCGGGCACGCCGGAGAACCCGGTCCCGCTGCTTCAGCGGAAGTTCGTTCGTGGTGGACGAATATCCCCCGCTACGTGACCGCGTTGGAAGATGTGCGCTGGAATGGGCTGAGCCTCACCGAAACGTTAAGGAAGAAATCCTGCGAACTTGTGGGTGAGAATTCTCCGAACGAAGTTCCGTGCCTTGGCTTCACAAACCAACCCGGATTCGAGTTGCCGCCAAAGCCATTCTCCCTCTCTCCTTCCCAAGGGGAAAGAGCCTGGGGTGAGAGGTCCATTTACTTTTTGGAAGCACCGGAAGCCGGCCAATCCGTTCACCTCGAAGATTTCAGTGCCGGCCTCTGGCGTAAAGCCATCTTTTCAACTCCTTCGACGTGGCCTTGGGCCGCCATCCCCTTCGAACGGATGAAATATCGTTGCTCAATCTCAGACACCGTCCCGATCCTGTGGAAGTTTGCGGGATTGGGCTCCCTGCGTCAGGAAGCGACAGGAACCGTCTGGCAATCAGCCGATAATTCGAACCAAAGCTGGTCGCCACAGCCGCTCGGTTGGTTCCGCGGTTTTATCGCGCTGCCCTGGATTAATGGAAAAAGGCTTTCGTACAAAGATGGCCGCGATCCGGACATCCTCAACCATATCAGCCATTACGTGGCTGCAGTCTCAAAACCACCCTTACCGCCAGGCGAACAAGCCGCCTCTCTCGCGCGTTTGGAACAGATGCTCTTCTGGAACACGAAGGAAGCCCTGGGCGACACCCTGGCCGAACGAGCCCTGCGCACCGCTCGGAAGCTTCGCAACCTGGGCTCGTGTCCGGCGTATGGTGACGGACGCCTGGCGCCATACGAATGGGTTCGCACCCAGGCAGGTTATGTCATCAAGCCTAGCACCGGTGGACACGACACCGATCACACCATCATCGGCCGGCAGCCGGTGTATTGGGATATTGCCGCCGCAATGGTGGAGTGGAAGTTATCGACCTGTTCGCGATTGCTTGCGGCGATGCGCGCGACCGGGATTGCGCTCCGTCCTGAAGCCCTGCCTTTTTTTCGGCTCGCCTACGCTGCTTTCCGCATGGGACAAGCTTCGCTCTGCGCCGACGCCTGTGCTGACGATCCGCCGGAGCGCGCGCGTTCCCAGCGCGCATTTTCGGCCTATCGCGCCGACTTGCGGCGGCAACTCGAACGCCTCGCCTAAAAGCCCATCCTGGTGGAATGCATCACCACGCCATTAAGTTAAGAGCCTATCTCGGTAGGGCGCGTCACTCCGTGCGCACCGACCGCGGGCAGAGGACTGCCCGCCCCACCGGGATAGGTTCTAAGCGACTTGGAGCGTCGCAACGCTGGGTGAAGTTGGATAATTCCTGACTATAATGGCACCGCCGCATTCACGCAAAGAGCTCCTGGATCGGCTGGCCAAGGCCGTCGCGCGTGACGTAGAAGGGGCGCTTTTCGATTTCGTAGCTGAGCTTGGGCGAAATCCCCAGCGCGCGGTAGATGGACGCGTGGAGGTCCTCGATGATCACGCGCTTTTCGAGAGTCTTGCAAGGACGCTCGTCCGCCGTGCGGCCATGCAGATAGCCCTTTTTCACACCACCGCCGAACATCAACACGCTGCCGGCGTCAGTGAAGTGCCGGTGCATGCCGTAGTATTTGAGGTCGTTGATAACTTCGGGCACGGTCACCTGGTCTTTGACCTTCTTGTCCGGCTTGCCTTCGATCATCATGTCTCGGCTGAACTCGCTGGCGAGCACGATCAGGGTCCGATTGAGCAAACCCCGTTCTTCGAGATCGAGCACGAGTTGAGCGACGGGCGCGTCGATCGATTTTTTGAGATCGACCATCCGCGTGTGGCCGTTCTCGTGCGTGTCCCAATACTGAAACGGGATGTATTCCGAAGTGACTTCGATGAAACGCGCGCCGGCTTCCGTCAACCGCCGCGCCAGCAGGCAACCCAAACCAAACTTGCCGGTATTATATTTGTCGTAGCTGGCCTTGGGTTCGAGCGCGAGATCAAACGCCTTCGCGGCGGGCGAACTGAGCAGGCGATGGGCATTATCGAGCGAGCGGAGCAGGGATTGTTGCTGAAAATCACTGCCGTATTGGCCAATCGGACTATTCGCCGCCAGCTCCCGGTAAAATTTGTCGCGACTCTCGAAACGCGACGGGCTCATGCCGGCGGGTGGGCGGACGCTTTCGACCGCCTGCTCGGGATTGGAGATGATGAACGGGCCGTGTTCGCTGCCGAGGAAGCCGGCGGTGTGAAAGGCCTTGAGTTCCTCGCCTTCGCCCAAGTCAAACCGCTGGCCGATGTCGATGAACGCCGGCATGGCGGGATTCAACGGCCCAAGTGCGCGCGCAATGACGGAGCCGATGTGCGGCGCGGCCACCGTTTGCGGCGGCGCGTATCCGGTGTGCCATTGATATTGGTGGCGCGAGTGCAGAATGAATCCGAGATCGCCCGCGGTGTAGGAGCGGATCAACGTGGCACGATCCATCACCTGAGCCAGATGTTCGAGCCCCTGGGTGAGCTTGATGTGATCGACCACCGTATCAATCTGCGGGAAGGTGCTCAAAACTTCGTCGGGTTTCAGGCCGGCCTTGAAGGGCGTGTAGAGCTTCGGATCGAAAGTCTCAGTATGGGCCATGCCGCCAGCCATCCAGAGGACGATGACCGTATCGGCGGTCGGTTTGATTTTCTCCTCGGTCGCAGCCAGCAACGGGCGCGCATAGCCGGCGGCCAGCGCCGAGAGCGTGGCGGCGCTGGCGGTTTTGAGAAAGTCGCGACGATTCAAAACGTCCGATCCGTGACGGGGCGAGCGGCAGACAATCGTTTTCATATCGAGTGCGGAAGGTTCGGAGTCCCGGCTTTCGCTGGCAGGGCGATCGGCGGTTCGGACGCTTTGGAAATATTCCGACCAGCGGCGCCCGCGCGCGCCTTGCCGCCCAAAGGCGGGACGCCATACCTCAGACGCGGTGTGAACAGGTGAAATTCAGATGATGCGCTTGTCTTCATCGGAGCAGGCAGTGTGCGGGCTCGGTTCAATAAATCAGTTGAAACTCCGGCAGCATGGTTACTGCCCAGAGCAAATCCTCCACTCCCGACGCTTGCGGCGGCTGCCCGACGACTCCACGCGCCAGGGCCAATTCACGTTCCGTCGGTTTGCGGCCGAGGGCTTTCTCGTAGAGCCTGGGAATCAGTTTGTCGTTCGCCGCCGCAGGGTCGGCCAGCAGCTTTTCCGCGCCGCGCTTCAAAATATCGGCCAGTGTTCCGCCGTTTGTCATTTCGAGGGCCTGCAAGGTGGTGGCCGCGCTGGGCCGCGTGGTCACGACCTGCTCGCGATTGGGCCGCCCGAGTGCCACCATCAAAGGATCCGCCGCAACCATCGACGCGCGGACCTTGCCCGGATAGGCGGTGGCGAGTTTCGTGGCCAGGGAAGCTTTGTTGACGCGCCAGGGAGACATTCCAGTATCACCCAGCACGACGGCCGGTTGCCAGCCGTCCGCGGCAAACTGCGGTTTTTGCCAACCGTCCTGCTTTGTATCGGAGGCCAGCCACGATTTGTCCGATGCGAAGTCATTGGTTTGCTTCGCCCCTGGTTCACTTTGACGCATGCGGGCGTAGAACAGAAAACCGGCCGGGTTCTCGGTGCCGGGCACGGTTTTTTCCGGCGTGGGCGGGCTGTTGTCCGGAAGATTGTTTACGGCATCAACCGCCAGGAGATTTTCGCCCGGCTTCAAGAAAGGCCGGAGATCGAACAAGTACACATTCTTGAACTCGTTTCCGGAGCCGACCTTTTGCCCGTTGACGAAGAGGGTGAAGCTATTGTCGCACATCACGACGGCGGTCGCGTCGGCGGGCGGCGTTGAGATTTGAATCGTTTTGCGAAAGTACACATGCCCGGCTTTGGCTTTCTCCGCCGCCTGCGCGTCGTTCCAAACCCACTTCACGGGAATGGGCACCGCAAATTTTTTCTGCTCGGATTCACTGGGGACGACTTCTGCCACGGGCGAGGAGTACCCGATGCCGGTAAGCGACGTAAGCGCGTCACGAAATTGCTCGGCAGAAAGCCGGCGCACGCCCGGGCCGTGGAAAACATAATCCGATCCGGTCTTCTCACCCAAATCAACGGCGGGCAATTGATAAGCGCGCGAGGTCATGATTTGTTCAAGCAGGTGTTTGAGGTCGTAATTGTGCGCGGCAAAATCCTCCGCCAGCCAGTCGAGCAGGTCCGGATTCCAGGCGCGTTGTTCCATTTCATCCACCGGTTCGACCAGCGCGCGCCCCATGAGCTTTCCCCAGAACCGATTAACCAACGTGCGGGTGAGCCGGCCATCCTGTGCGCCGGCAATGCACTGGGCAAGCTGCTTGAGCCGGGCGGGTTTGTCGGCCTGGGAATCGATGGCCCCCAACTCCGGATAGATAAACTTCAGCGCGGCTTTTTTTCCGGTGGGCTTGTCGCACAGTACCATTTCCAGCGGGGCATCGGCATAGATGCCCGCGAGCCCGTAGGCGTCCGCGAGCGTAAAATCGTTGACGAAACTGTCGTGGCAGGAAGCGCATTTGAGATTCACGCCCATGAACACCTGGGAAATGTTTTGTGCCGCCTGCATCTGCGGCGTCTGGCTGGCGTTGACCACGCCGCGCCACACAATTCCTTTGCTGAAACCTTCCGACGCGGGTTTGGGGTCGATCAGTTCCGCCACAAAACGATCGTAGGGCAGGTTTGTCGCGAGCGCCGAGTAGAGCCAGCTGGTGATTTGTTTGCGTCCGCCGTCGATGTAACCGGTGCCGCGATAATCATTGCGCAACGCATCATTCCAAAACGTCAGCCAATGTTCCGCGTAGTTTTTACTGTCCGCCAGCAGGCTGAGGACAAGCTGCCGGCGCTTGTCTGGATGGCGATCGGCCACGAACGTTTCCAGGGCTTCGGGCGGCGGAAGCAATCCCACGACATCCAACCAGGCGCGCCGCGCAAACAAGCGGTCGTTTACCGTCGTTGGCGGCTTGAAGTGATTCGTGGCGAAGTAGGGCGCCAGAAAGCGGTCGATGGGATTGGCTTCACTTGGGCCGGAGGGAATTTCCGGGCGGTGCGGTTTGAGGTTGAGCGGTTCCTGACGGCCAAGGCTGATGGACTGGTCCCACGGAAGCCCCTGATCGATCCACGCCCGCAGCAACCCGATCTGTTCGGGCGTGAGGCGCGAGCCTTTTTTCGGCATCACGTTATCCGGATCCACACCCTGAACCAGGGTGATGAGCTCGCTTTCGGCACTTTTGCCGGGGATGACTGCCGGGCCGGAATCGCCGCCCTGAAGCAATGTGGCGCGGGAGTCCAAACGAAAACCGCCTTTGTCCCTGCCGCGTCCGTGGCACTTGATGCAACTCGCTTCGAAGATTGGTTTGATCTCTTTCGCGAAATCGACGGGATGAGCTGCTGGAGGCGGCAACTGCGCCACCTGCTCGGGCGTAAGGGCTGCGATGCCAATGCCACTGAAGCAACCCACCAGGCAAACTACTGACGCAAGTTTAATGAGCGAAAATCGCATTCGGGCCGACCATATTGAATGTTCAGCCCGAAGTTACGCGAAACAGTTCGAAATGCCAATTACACAAACGGGGGATGCGAGTGGGGCACTGTGACAGATCCCGCCGAGCAAGGACATCGCGCTGCGATGTCCACGTTCAACTCATAATTGCAGTTGGCAGGGACCCGCTGCCGCGCCCCTGCCAATCAAAGCTGGATTCCTGCCCCTCAGGGCTGATTCTTCTGATTGGGATTCGTTTGCGGAGCGTTCTCAGGAGTTGTGACTGGTGCAGGAGGGGTGTTCGTGATCGCATTCACGGGAGGAGCGGTGTCCGCGTCGATGCGCTGGCCCGTGGGATATCCCGTTGGTGTGGGAGTGCCCGGCGGGGCTTGCCTTGCCGCCTGCGGCTTGAGCACCAAGCCGTTGATGACTTCGTGAACACCTTCCACATGCTGCGTGATTTGCGCGGCCATTTGTTTCTGCTCCTGCGAGTCCACAAACCCGGACAATTGCACAACACCGGCGAAAGTTTGGACTTTGACATCGGGGAACTTGTACAATGGATCATCGGCAAGGGCTTTTTTCACGCGATGTTCCACCATGCGGTCGTCCAAAGCCCGGCCCTGAGTGCGTTCGCCTTCGGTGTGGCATCCGGTGAGTCCAGTGAGTGCTACGGTGGCGCTGACACAGACGGCCAGCAGGAGTTGTCTCGGCTTGATTTGCATAGATATTTCTTCGGTTTCGTGACCTCCGTAAGATACCCTTACTCACTCCGCAATCCATGGGGTATTACCCTGAAGCGGAATTTGTCCAGGAGAAAGCCAGGCGAGAGCCGCCTGGTGTTTTGAACGGCGAGGCCGACTATGGTTTCTTGAATCCCTTACAGCCCGTTGAGCACTTCGATCAACTGGCGCAAGCGTCCGTAGTCCCGGCGGTTGAATCCGAAAGCGATCCGCGGCGCGTCCACCATGTCATTGTCGGCACGCTCCTCCGGCGTCGCTTCGATGGCTTTGATTTTGGGCCCGTTGATCAGGTCCGCGAAATCTTCGTTCAACGCCTCGATGGCCGATTCGGTGGGCGCATGTTTCAAACGGATGACAAACAAGTCCTTCACGAAGCGGCTGGATTGGAAGTTGCGATAAAACCGGGTGATCAGCTTGACCGCGTGGTCCGTATCGTCCGTGATTTGATACAAATTGAGGTCGTCCGGGGAGATCAACTGGTCGCGGAGAAGATGTTCGCGCACGTGTTTGTCCCACGTCTTCCAATAGGTGCCGCCCGGACGATCAATCAGCACCAGTGGCATCAACTGACTTTTGCCCGTCTGCATGAGCGTCAGCGCTTCATAACCTTCGTCCATGGTGCCGAACCCGCCGGGGAACAGCGCGATGGCGTCCGAGTGCCGCACAAAAATCAGTTTGCGCGTGAAAAAATATTTGAAGGTGATCAGCTTTTTGTCGTGCTGGATGACCGGGTTGGCGCTTTGCTCCCAGGGCAGGCGGATGTTCGCGCCGAAACTGTTCTCCAACCCGGCGCCTTCATGGCCCGCGTGCATGATGCCGCCGCCCGCGCCGGTGATGACCATGAAGCCCGCCTCGACGATTTTGCGGCCGAATTCAACAGCCTGCTGATACTCCACCCGGCTTGGCTGCGTGCGCGCCGAACCGAAGATCGTCACCTTGCGCTTGTGCGCGTAGGGGGCGAACATCCGGAAGGCATAGCGCAATTCCCGCATGGCCGTTTGAATGACCCGCACGTCCCCGCTGTCCTCGAGATCGGTGAGCAACTTCAGCGCGTTTTCAATGATGTCTTCGACAACTTCCGGGTTGTGTCCTCCACCCTTGTAAGCAATCAGTTCCTGGATCCGCCGTTTCAATTCCGGGTCCACCGGCGGTTTGTCCGTTTTTATCATGCGGCGAGCATATTAATTTCCGCCGTAAATGCAATGATGGTTGTGCGGGCTGCCCCGCAGATTCAGAGACATCCATGGAAGATGAACCACCCCCTTCTTTCAGGGCACGCTGGCGAGCAGAAAGGTCTCTGTGTTATCGAGGTCCTGCTGGATGCGGTTCCATTCATTCGCCAGCGGTGCGATGGCGGCCGCCGGCAAATCACGTTTTAAATCATCGCCGGCTTGCAGCACAGACACGGCAGAGGTAAGCGTGGCGAGATCGCCGGGCGCGGACTCAGGCCGCGCGGGATTGCGCCAAAGCAACCACGCACCCAGGAGCACAAGTGCCGCGGCACCCGGCGCAGCCAGCCAATGCCAAACAAGCGTACGATCGGCAGGGATGCGCTGCCGCGCGCCCCTGCCAATCAAGGATTGGTTACGGGCGGAGACATCGCCCGGCAATGGCTCGGCGTTCTGAACCGCGCTCATAATGGATTCGTGCAGGCCGGACGGAATCTCAGGACGAGCTACAGAGTCTTTCAGCGACCTGTCCAAAGCCGAAAGTGTCTCGCCGAATTGCCTGAGTTCCCCGTTGGATGCGTCATTCAATGGCGCGCTTCGCGGCGCTCGCCTGTTCTCATCGAGCGCGGTGGAAATTCTGAATTTCTTGAGCCATGAAATCATGGAAAGCCTTTCTTCTAGAGCATGAGCAAACAAAAAAATTTGAGGGCGGAGCCAGCGCGCGCCTCCGGGTTTGGGCGGGAGGCGGCTTTGGCTTTCGTTGCCATCTGAACCGGGGACAGTTCGCGCAGCAAAGCCCGGCGCGCGCGGAACAGCAGCACCTTGGCATGAACCCGGCTTTTGCCGAGCACCCGGGCGATGTCGGCCACCTCCATGTCTTCGGCATAGCGCAGCCACAGCGCCTGGAATTGGACGGGTGGCAAACAGCGCCGTGCCCGTTGCCACAAATCCCGCCGCAACTCGCTCTCCTCCAGCAACGCCGCGGGATCGCGCACATCCGGCAACTCTGGCGCTGCTTCGTCCGTCCAGCGAAGCGTGGAACGGTGGCGGTGGCGGTCGATGCCCTTGCGCCGGGCAATCGTGAAGAGCCAGGGAGCGAAGCTGCGGCGCGAATCGAATTGCCGGAGTGAGAGGAAAGCCTGAACGAAAGCATCCTGGGTCAGCTCGCGCGCGTCCACTTCACCCGGGCACAGCTGGCAGGCGAACGCGTAAACACGATGCTCATAACGCCGCACCAGTTCCTCAAATGCCGCGAGCGAGCCGGTCTGGCTCTGCCGGGCCAGTTCTTCATCCGAGCATGATTTTAATTCTTCGGCCATTCAGTCGGCGCTTCCCCGTCCTTGACGGAGCGCGCGTTCCCGCTCTGCTCGAACATGACAGGGTGTTACCACGCAGAGCTGGAGCTCTGCGCTCCGCCGCTCGCGTTCATTGCTTCCCCGACTCCTCGCCCGCCCGTGCCTTCGCCTTGCGGTCGGCATCGGCTTTCATCAAATCGGTGGCGTCGTTGGCAGGCAGGGCCAGTTGCACCGTCACACTCGCGCCATCCTGCTTGACCGAGAGCGCCGCCGCAAGCTTGGGCGCTGCCGGATTGTCCTTTTGCAATTTCATCAGCGCAATCAGCCCTTGCAGGATGGAGGCCATTTGGTTCGCAACCTCCTGGTCATTGGCGTCCAGACTTAAGGTTCCCTTGACCTGCTGGCTGGACTCGCCCAGTTGCAGGCGGATTTGTTTGGTCAATCGGAACAGCTCGGCATTCGGAGCAGAGTCCGGCAAGTCCAGCTTGCGCGCGGCGGCTTGAATGAATGTCGCGTCGGAAACCGCGCCCAATTGCGCAAAGTTGGTTGTGCTCGCCAGGCTTGCGGCAGTGTGGTCCAGGACATCCAGCGTCTCGGCCACCCGCGCTTCAAGCTGGCCGAAAATGACGATTCGGTTGTCAAGAACGGCCCCATAAACGCGTGGCATCCCGTAGCCGCTGTGTCCCCGCGCCCGCTTGTCTTCGATCCAACTGTGGATTTGGTGCTGGTTGTGCGTGGTGCTTTGATGATCCTTGGCACTCTTGGCCAGTGTGACCAGCCACTGGGCATCCACGTCTGCATACATCAGCAGGACGCCATCCGCGGGCTTCGGGCCGGTGGCGTACAACGTCAAGCCATGCAATTGCGTCCGAAGATCCAACTTGAACAGGGCGTGGAACACCTCCAGCTTCGCCTGGGCTTCGGGCTTGGCCATCTCGGCCTGAATATATTGTCCAACCGTGGTAGCTCGCAAAGCGTCACAATCCAGGTGCAGCACCCAGACCGGTTCCGCCGGCACATCCGCGCGTTGCAACGGCCCCGCCCAGGCCGTCAGGCTTGTCCCCGCCAGGCAAACACCCAGCGCCACATTTTTCAAAAGAGTCAATTTCATAATCTTGCCATCGTCGTTTTCCGATTTCCGTTCCCGCCCGACACACCGTGCGTCCGGCTTCAATAAAGGATACGGATGAGGATCCCTTGCGGTTACACGGCGGGCCTTCGCATGTCGCCAAAAAGACCACTAACAGTTCCGACAAATCACCGCCTAAAATCGAAGTGGATACCGATCGATCTCTGCTCGAACTTCAGGGTATTCCACGCGTAACATGGTTTCGATACGCGCACACTCGCCTTCGAGATTTTGTATAATCAGGCGCTTGCAATTCACGGCATTCGCAAGCATCGCTATCAAAGAATGAGCGTCAATGTGGTGAAACGAATAGCCGATGACTCGGATTTCGGATGCTTCGGCAATGACTTTGGCCGCGTGTTTCCAAACTGGGATGATATAATCCCTTGCGGGAAAACTATTCTTTCGCTGACTCTGAATGAAATGCTTTTCCCAAGGAAAAATTATTAAGGGTTCACGTGCGTCTCCGGCCTGCGAGAAGAAATGTTCGTCAACAAGGCCTTTTTCCTGGCCACGGATTGGCCCTGCACTGTCATGAAACACGCGTTGAAGACCCAACCAGTTTGAAGCCATTACTCCAATCGATCCATGTAGTTTCAGAAAGCAAAACCTGTCTGGACTGATCTCAACGGGTTCGTCTGAAAGGGGAGGGAAGCCGGAATTCAAAACGGTCGTCCAGTACAGCGGGTTTTGTCCAATGCCCACGTTGAATCTGTCAAGAAAGGCCATTTCAAAAAGCCTGTCATAGTTAAACGTGAGGAGCCTGTATTCGGACCGATCTAATTTTGTCCGCCACGAATCACTTCCCGGAAACATCTTTTCTATCAATACCTTGTATGCGCGTAACCCTAGTTCTCTTGCATTCGCTTCTTTGCTTAGAAAAAGTGCCGAAGCGGCAATCTTGGCGCTCTTGACAGCACTAAAGCGGTCGGCAATCGGAGCATGGCCGTTGGCAAGGATCTCGTCACATTTGCCGTCGAGGATCAGATTGGCCAGTTCGTCAATCGTTTCCGCGCGCGTGTGCTTGAGAAAGTGTAAAGTTCCCTCAATGCATTCACGAATCCGCCTTGCCTTGTCGGATAAAGTGGGCAAGAGCCCTTGAAGTTGTGTGAAAAACTCGCTGCCGAGTGGATAACCGTAATCTGCCGAACACCCGGCTCCCAGAATGATGACCTTTATCGGAGGTTTGTCAGTCATTGCCTTCACAAATTTATAGCCATAGTCGTTAGTGTAATTAATACACTAAGATACCAACATTTGCAACTACAAATTTAGAAGATTCACGGCGTTGAAATCGCCCGATAAAACCGCCGGGTGGAGTTGGTGGACGGATTGTCGGCGAAATCAAATGTGCCGTCGGCTGAGGTGGTGTTTGTGAATACGGGAAACCAGGCGGCAAGATTGGTCGAGACCTGGACCACACACGTCCGGTTCGCGCCGCCGGACACGCGCATCGCGAAAGCTCCGCCGCCTGCGGACGGAAGCGACGTCAGCGAGATGGGCGGGCTGAGGGCCTTGCGCAGGTTCAACCGGCCACCAGTCACGCATTTGCCGGCGAGCGCGGGGAGCAGATCGACACCGTTCAACACGCGGGCGATGATTTGCTGGTACGTTTCGGTGGGATAGCGAGCCATCACCAGCGCCAGCGCCCCTGTGACATACGGCGCTGAAAAAGAAGTGCCGGAATTGGAAAAATAGCCATTATCCGAGCCGGCAAAGGTCGAATAGATATTGTCGCCAGGCGCAGCCAAATGAACGGTGGTTGCGCCGTAGTTGGAAAGGCTGGCCAAAGTATCATTGCGCGTGGTCCACGCCACGGCGACGACGTTATCGAAATGCCAACTGGCTGGATAAACCGGAGCGACATCTATGTTTGTGCCGCTATTGCCACAAGCCTGGACGAAGATGATGCCAGCGTCGCGTGTGCTGGCGACGGCGTTTGACAAGGCGAGGGAATTGTTCCCGCCCCAGCTTGCGTTTATAATCTGAGCGCCGTTGGTCTGGGCATAAGCCAGGCAGGCGAGGATCGCGGAGGAATTGCCCACGCCGAAATTGTTGAAACACTTGCAGGCCATGATCTGCACCTGCCATGCGACTCCCGCCACGCCCTTGCCGTTATTGCCGAGCGCCCCAAGCACGCCTGCGATCATGGTTCCGTGGCCACTGTCATCGTTTCCGGTCAGGTCTATTGCTCCAGGCAGTGCATTGGTACCGTGATTGCCATCGTGCGGATTAACCCACATGTTCGAAGCCAAATCTTCGTGTGTGTACCACACGCCCGTATCCAGCACAGCCACCACGATGTTGCTGGCCGAGGTGCGGATGTCCCAGCCATCCGGCGCGTCGATGTCCGCGTGAGGCGTGCCGCCGTTTTGACCGAAGTTGTTCAAACCCCAGAGGGTGCCGTCGGTGAACTTGGGATCATTGGGCGAGGTGGTGAACGTGTGCGCCTCGTAGTCCGGCTCGGCGAATTCGACCAAGCCGCTTTGCTCGTAGCGCGCGACGAAATCCGGCACGGATCCTCCGGGCGGCAGGCGCAAAACCTCGATGCCACCGATGCCCTGGAACGTTTGCAATACCACCGTCCCTTGAACGGAATGAAAGCCGGCCAGCGCACTGAGGCTGACGCCCGGCTTCGGTTTCACCAGGATCTGATCGGGGCGGTACGGCGGTGAGGGAGGTATGGTTATCGACGCAGTTTGCGCTCCAGCCGAATTACGCGGGCAAAGACATCCAGCGAAAGCGCCAATCAAAATCAGGCCAGCAAGGCAGGCTGGGACATTGATTCGCATGAGCGAAATTCGAAGTGGCATGGTCGGCCTCATTTAATGGACGGCTTCCAACTTTCCGCCGTCCGACTTGAGACTTAGCTTGGGAACTTCATGGAGCAGGCGCTTCGTCGAGCAATTTCTTGACGACCCTCTCAACGTATTCGGGTTGCAAGCCGACGACGCGGACGATGCCTTTGCGGTCAACAATAGCGTAAGTGGGATAATAGTGGACCGCCCAGGCCTTCTCCGATTTGAGCTTGGGATCACGGGCGGTCGGATATTGGATACCCTTGTTTTTAACCGTTTCGTCCATCTTCTCCTGGCCGTTCTTGGAAGTGCAAACCCCGACAATGACCAGGCCCTTGTCCTGATATTTTTTGAGCAATTCGTTGTTGTGAGGAATGGCGGCCATGCAGGGGCCGCACCAAGTGGCGTAAAAATCCACAATGACGACCTTGCCCTTCATGTCCTCGGGTTTGACCTGGCCGTTCGCCCAACCGGTGACGTCGATCGGGGGCATGGGCTTGCCCTCCAGAGCGGCATGCGGAGCGCGAGTTTTAGCGTCGCTGTCCCAGGTCCAATCGTCGGGAAATTCACCCGCGCGGACGGTCAAGGCGAGAGCGAAGGAGAATGCGGCAATCCAATGGCGAAGTTTAACCATAAAGGTTCGTAGCACGAGGTGGGCGGTTAGTCAATTCGGCGGGCGACCGGGCGAAGGAAGCTTACTGAGCGATGCAATAGTTCCTAAGCTTAACCATGTTCATGGATTTTTCTGTAACCACCCAAAAATCAATCAGATATGGATGCTTTTCGGCCCGCCATTTTCTGCAAGTGCTGAAAAGCTTTAACAACTTATCCAACGCTCAGTAAGCAAAACGAATTCTTCCAGCACCAAACACCGCAGATTAAGCTAAACTTCTACCTTATCCCAAGCTCTCAGAATGCCCCGTAAATCTTGAAACCAGAACGAGATATGGCATGCTAAGTGGTGCAAAGCTGATGAATTTCCCGAAAGGGGAAAAAGTCTAATTTGCGTGCTTATATGATCGAACAAACCTGTCAGGATCACGAACATCGCCCCGAGGATTGCATTTTCACCCGCCGCCAATTTCTGAACCGGCTCGGCATGGGTTTCGGCGCGCTCAGTCTCACCAGCCTGGTCGGCATGGGCTTGCTCGACCCGCCAGGCGCCCGCGCGGAGGACTTCTCGCCTTTTGCCCCCAAAGCCCCGCAGTTCACGCCCCGCGCCAAGCGGGTGCTGCATATCTTTGCCTCTGGCGCGCCGTCGCACATCGATACGTGGGATCCGAAACCGGCGCTGGAGAAGCTCGACCAGCAACCAATGCCCGATGACAAGAACGGCACGGTGTTCGCCTCGCCGTTCAAGTTCAGGAAAATGGGCCAAAGCGGCATCGAGGTCAGCGAGGTTTTCCCGATGATCGGCGAGCACATCGATGACATTGCCGTGGTGCGGTCGATGTACACGGACATCCCGGACCACATCGCGGCGAGCCTGATGTTGAACACGGGTTCGACGCGGCTGCCGAAGCCGAGTTTCGGTTCGTGGGTGACTTATGGGTTGGGCAGTGAGAACCAGAATTTGCCGGCGTTCATCGCGCTGGCTCCCGGTGGCGTGAGCGCGCAGAATTTGCGGTCCGCCTTTTTGCCCGGCGCGTATCAGGGCACGGCGGTGAACACGCAGAACACCGCCATCGACAAGTTGATCGAGAACATCAAGAACAAGTACACCTCCCTGCCCGAGCAACGCAAACAACTCGATCTCCTCCACGAACTCAACGAGGTCCACAGCCAGAACCTGCGCAAGGATGCCCAGTTGGAGGCGCGTTTGCAGGCTTACGAACTGGCCTACCAGATGCAGTTGGAAGCGACCGACGCCTTCGACATCAGCAAGGAGACGCCCGCCACCCGCGCGATGTATGGCGACAACTCCCAAACCGGCCGTCAAATGCTGATCGCCCGGCGGTTGCTCGAAAAAGGCGTGCGCTTCGTCCAAGTCTGGCACGGCGGCTGGGACCACCATAATAATCTGGAAACTGGTCTTTCCAAGAAAGCCGAGGAAATCGACAAACCGATTGCGGCGCTGCTCACCGATCTTAAGCAACGCGACATGCTGAAGGACACGTTGATTCTTTGGGGCGGTGAGTTTGGCCGTTCACCCACAGCCGACGGCAACGTGGCCGGCGGCACGCCGGGTCGCACGCACAACAACAAGGCCTTCAGCGTCTGGCTCGCCGGCGGCGGCGTCAAAGGCGGCATGGTTTATGGTTCGACCGATGAATTCGGTTCGCGCGCCATTGAGAACAAGGTTCATGTCCATGACTTGCATGCGACGATGCTCTGGCTCCTTGGTTTCGATCACACGAAGCTTACCTACCGCTATAACGGACGTGATTTCCGGCCTACGGACGTTTATGGGAATGTCGTAAAAGAGGTCATGGCGTGAGTGAGTGGCGGATGCAAGTTCCAAGCGCCAACATCCAAGCGCCAGAGAGATCACAAGCCTCAAACTCCAAACTGCGCTTGAGCACCGCTGGAAGGATGAACTCGATGAATCGCAGCAGTCGACGCCAGGAGGCTCCAATTTCATTTTCGGAAAAGTTGACGCCTCGTTACGCCGGCTGCTACAGGTCGCGTGAGACCTCGTCCGCGATTTGGCTGGCAGCAAGCGTCCTCGCCATTTGCCTTTCGCACTCAGTTCTCGCGGCAGACGTCAAACTGACACCGGAGCAACTCGATTTTTTTGAAAAAAAAATTCGGCCCATTTTTTCCGAGAATTGTTACAAGTGCCACAGTCAGGAGAGCGAGAAAATCAAAGGCGGCCTGCTGCTCGACACGCGTGACGGCGTGCTCAAGGGCGGCGACACCGGGCCGGCGATCGTGCCCGGCGATCCCGAGAAAAGTTTGATGATCAAGGCCGTCCGGTACAAGGACAAGGACCTGCAAATGCCGCCCAACGATCGGCCGCTCGCGCCGGAACAGGTCGCTGACCTGGAAACCTGGGTGAAAATGGGCGCGCCCGACCCGCGCGATGCTCCCAGCGCAAGCGACCACAAATATGTGGTCGATTTCGACAAGGCTAAAAAGCATTGGGCGTTTCAACCCGTCGTCAAACCGGCCATTCCCCAGCCGGACGATCCGCAGCATTGGGTGCAGACGCCCATTGACAATTTTATCCTGGCCACACTGTCCGCCAAGGGCCTGACCCCCGCGCCGCGTGCGGACAAGGTGACCTTGCTTCGCCGCGTCACGTTCGATCTTATCGGGCTGCCGCCCACACCCAAGGAAGTGGATGATTTTGTGGCGGACACTTCTCCCAATGCATTGGAGACCGTCGTGGACCGCCTGCTGGCTTCGCCGCACTATGGCGAACGTTGGGGCCGGCATTGGCTCGACCTCGCCCATTTTGCCGATACCCGCGGCACGCTCGGGAATAACCGCGATGAGCGCTATCCCTACTCATACATTTACCGGGATTACGTCATTCGCGCTTTCAACGAAGATCTGCCTTACGACCAGTTTCTACTGCAACAAATCGCCGCGGACAAATTGCCGCTCGGCGACGACAAACGGCCGCTGGCCGCGATGGGCTTCCTGACGCTCGGCAATCGCTTCAACAATCAGATCAACGATATCATCGACGACCGGATCGACATCATCGGCAAAGGCACGATGGCGTTGACGCTCGGCTGCGCCCGGTGCCACGATCACAAATTTGATCCCATTCCCACGAAGGATTACTACGCGCTGCATGGCGTTTTCAACAGCTCCATGGAACCGAAGGAGGAGCCGCTGCTCGGACCGCCGCCCGGCACGCCCAGCTACCGGGATTTTCAAATCGAGTACGCCGCCCGCGTCAGCGCCGTCGAGCAATTCCGGCACGAGGAAGGTTTGTTGTTCAAAGCGGAGATGGTCGGCAAGTCGGGTAATTACATGTTGGCGCTATACGACTTCAAACGCGCGGGCACCAACCTCTCGCGCGGCGCTTTCATTCAGAAAGCAGGGCTCAATCAGCAAATTGCCGCCATCTGGGACAATCACATCAAGAACTGGGAAAACCGGCACAACCCGATTTTTGCGCCCTGGGTCGCGTTTGCAAAGCTGTCTCCCGAGGAATTTCCCGCCCGCGCCCGCGAATTGTCGGAAAAATTTTCGTCGTCTCCGGAGAAGGGCAAGCCAATCAACGCTTTGGTGGCCCATGCGTTGGAGACGCCGCCGGCTTCAATGGCCCAACTGGCCGCGCGTTACACGGCCATCTTCACCGACGTGGAGCGCCACTGGTCGGAGATGATCGCGCCTTACGAGGCGAAAAAATCCACCACCAACGCCGTTGATGAACCCAAGAGCCTGCCCGACCCGGCGCAGGAACAGGTGCGGCAGTTCATGTACGCCAACAATTCGCCCATGCTCCTGGATGAGCAGCGCCTGAACAATTTCATCAATCGCGACAACAAGCTGCGGAACAAGCTTGCCGACCTCGAAAAAGCGGTCACCGAATTGGTCATCACTCATCCCGGTTCACCCGCGCGCGCGCCGGTGTTGGAGGATGCGGAAAAACCGAAGGACTCCTACGTTTTCATCAAGGGCAATGTCGGCAATCGCGGCCCGGTCGTCCCGCGGCACTTCCTGACGATCCTTGCGGGCGATAATCCGCCGGTGTTCAAGGAGGGCAGCGGGCGGCTCGAACTGGCGCGCGCCATCGCCAGCAAGGACAATCCGCTTACCGCCCGCGTGTTCGTGAATCGCGTCTGGTTGAATCATTTTGGCGAGGGCATTGTCCGCACCCCGGATGATTTCGGCACACGCGGCGACATGCCCTCTCACCCGGAGCTGCTCGATTATCTCGCGTGGCGCTTCATGGATGAAGGCTGGTCCATCAAAAAACTGCATCGGCTCATCCTGCTCTCCAGTGTTTATCAACAAAGCAGCGACGAAAATCCCCGTTACCAGCAGATCGATCCTGATAATCATTGGCTTTGGCATATGAATCGCCGCCGGCTGGACTTCGAAGCTTTGCGCGACACCCTTCTGGCCATCGGCGGCGATCTCGATCTCACGATGGGCGGGCGTCCGGTGAAATTGGACGCGGAACCTTATTCGCTTCGGCGCAGCATCTACGGCTACGTCGATCGCCGCAATGTGCCGAACATGTTTCAGGCATTTGATTTCGCGAGCCCGGACCTCACCACCGGCAAGCGTGAATCAACCGTCGTTCCCCAACAGGCGCTGTTCATGATGAACAATCCGCTGGTGGTCGAACAGGCGCGCAATGTCGTCCGCCGCACGGATTTCAAGACCCAGGCCGACGCCAAGGCGAAGCTCGATTTGCTCTACAAGCTGATTTATCAGCGCAGTCCCACCGATGTGGAAATGAAGCTTGCGCTAGATTACCTGCGTTCCGACGTGGCCACGGAATGGCAGACGAACGCGGCATCCGCGTGGGAATATGGCTACGGGCAATATGACGCAGCCGCTCATCATACAAAGCTCTTTGTACCTTTCGGGAATTTCGCGAATCGCGCCTGGAAGCCCGGGGGCACCAAGCCTGACCCTCGCCTCAATGGCCTCGTGCTTACGCCGGATGGCGGCACCCCGAACAAACTCTTTCCCGTCATTCGCCGCTGGATTGCGCCGCGCGATGGAGCGATTGCCATCGACGGCACTCTCAATCATCCGGGCGGCGATGGCGATGGAGTTCAAGGCCGGATTGTTTCCAGCCGGTTGGGTGAATTGGGAGCATGGGTTGCCTTCAAGAGCCAGGCGGCCACTGCGCTGCCTCGCGTCGAGGTCAAGCGAGGCGAAATGATTGACTTCATCGTCGATTGCCGGACGAATCCTAACAACGACGCTTTCAAATGGGCGCCCCACATCAAGATGCTGCCCGCGCCAAACATGCCCAAGGAATGTGTCATGGACTGGAACGCGCAACGGGATTTCGTCGGCGATGCGCAGACGCGGAGAATGAATTCGTGGGAAAAGCTCGCGCAGGTGCTGCTTGAGACGAATGAGTTAACGTTCGTTAATTAAGGCGGAAGGTGGTGCCCTGCCGACGTTTGTTCAAATGCCAGATGGCGCTGATCTGAAAATGGAGCTCTGTGCTCCGGACTTGATTGAAGCCTGCATCCTGGCGGGCGGACTCAGTTCGCGCATGGGACGGGACAAGAGCCACCTGCGCCTCGGGCAGCGTACGCTGATGGGTCACATCGAGAAGACAGCACAATTGCTTGGTTTCAAGGTGCGATCGATTCGGCGGGATTCGGTGGAACGGTGCGGACCCATGGGTGGGATTGCCACAGCGCTCGAGAGCAGCCGTGCGGACTGCGTGTTGTTCCTGGCCTGCGACATGCCGTTCGTTTCCGAAGAGTTTCTGCGGAAAATGATTAAAACGTTGCGCCGTCAGGACCGGGCGGTGTTTGCCGCCCAGAACAGCCGGGTGGGCTTTCCCTTATTGCTGCGGCGGGACGCGTGTTTGCCGATCGTGCTGGAACAGATCGAACGGAAGGATCTCTCGCTTCGCAAACTGGCGAAGGTTCTGCGAGCCCGAATGCTAAAGCCGTCGCGGGGACAGAGGGAAAACCTGGCCAATATCAATACGCCTGAGGACTTGGCAGCAGCGCGGAAACACCGATTGAAATAGGGGCGGCAGGCGGAATTCAGGCTTACTGAATCAGCGAACCTTGGCACACTCCCGCGTGGTTCGACCCCTGGTTGCGAACCAGGCCACGAACTTTCTCGAATTAGCCACTTTTCGACATAATAGTGACAGAATAGCGCAGGTTCAAAAATCATTGGAAATTCTGGAACAAAATGCAATCGCGCGCCTCTTAGCTCCTGCGCTCCTGTATTGCGGGTGCACTAAAACCTAACTAACTTAAAAACATCGACTCCGGTGATGACACTCGCGAATAGCGTTATTCCGAAACTACTCAACCCCATGCTCATCAAGACCAGACTGTCCATTTGGGCCTTGATTCTGTTCAGCGCCGCGCCAGGCGTCCGCGCCAATACCTTCACCGTGAGCAGCACCAGCGATTTCCCGGTCAGCGGCGGGAGCAGCGTGAACACCGCGACAGGTGTGATTTCAGGAGGCGCCGGCAACGGGCAAATCACCCTGCGTTCGGCGGTCATTGCCGCCAACGCCAATGCGGGCTCGACCATCATTATTCCGGCCGGCACCTACCAGATCACCATGCACGGGGGCGTCAATGAAGGGAACGTGGACCCGGATCCAACTGTGGGCACGCTGAGCGTGCTGGCCTCCGTGACCATTCAAGGGGCTGGGCCGGGGAACACGATCATCCAGGCCGGTACGAGCCTGGCCAATTCCATCGATCAGATTTTGGTTTTGAATGCGTACTATTGGTCAACCGGCCAAAGCGCCGTGGTCAATAATTTCAAGGCCGTTATTAGCGGCATTACTTTCCAGTACGGCAAGTGCTTCAATACGAATACCCAAAGCGGCAATTACGTGGGCGGCGCCATCAGTTTTGATGCGGGCTATAACAACGGGGCAGGCATCACACCTGGTTCGCTGCTGGTTTCCAACTGTGTCTTTAATTCGTGCATGTCCCACTGGGCTGGTGGCGCGATTGGCACGTTTGATGGCGGAACGCAGACCTACGTTAACTGCATTTTTACGAACAATAACGCGAACAGTGATCTTTTCAGCTCGGGCTCGGGTGGCGCCATGGTTATTGGCAATACGACAGTAAACCCGGGCGCCATTACGATATCCAACTGCACCTTTGTGAACAATCAGGCCCTGACCGGCGCCGGGGGAGCGATTGTCTTTGAGGGCGGCAATCCTGCTTATGCGATACACAATTGCGTGTTTTCGGGCAATGCCGCCGGGGGCTATGGTGGAGGTATTTATAGCCTCGCCAACAATCTTACGATCGACCAGGGCACCCTCTTCACCAACAACAGCTCGCTGGGCAGTGTGATTACCACCGCCCAGGGAACCGGAACCGGGCCGACTCAACTCGCGGCTTCTGGCGGTGGGGTCTATATTTCCAGCGGCCCGGACCTCATTTCCAACTGCGTCTTCGTCGCGAACGTGGTGAGCACAAGTTCGGCTGACCAGAGAGGCGGTGGCGGCATTTCCCTGTCCGGTCTAACGATACCAGGCCCGGGTGGTTCCACTCTCACCACGAACGCCACCGTGGTTGATTGTCGAATCTATGGCAACATAGCCAACTCCGGCAGTGGCCTCTCCAAGGACAACAACGCTGGCAACGCCATAGCGATCAACAATTGGTGGGGCAACAACGGGGGACCGGGCATCGGAGGAGCGGACACAGTTGTGCGGAACACGCTGGGTTCGGGTGGTGGTGTGTTGATCACCAACACCTGGCTGGTTCTGGGTTTGACGGCATCGGCCTCCACCATCCTCACAGGCCAAAACTCGACGCTTACCGCCACGATTACCAAAAACTCAGCCAACGGGACGGGCTTCACCGTCCCCAATGGCACGCCAATAACTTTTGGCGGAACGCTGGGAACCGACTCGCCCGCCAGCACGACATTTGCGGGCGGAACTGCAACTTCAACTTTCACGGCCGGTTCCATCGGCGGTTCCGGAAACGCCGTTGCCAGCGTGGACGCTCAATCCTTAAACACACCCATCCAGGTCAACCAACCGCCGGCGATTACCAGTGCCAACACCGCTACTTTCCTGGTGGGCAGCAACGGTTCGTTTCAAGTGACCCGCGCGGGCGTTCCCGTTCCGTCCGTGAGTGAGACCGGTACGCTCCCTTCCGGAGTCACGTTTACTTCATCCAACGACGTGCTGAGCGGCCCCCCCGCGGCTGGCACGGGGGGAACGTATCCGGTGATTTTTACGGCCATGAGCGCAGCCGGCACGAACACGCAGAGCTTTACGCTTACTGTCAATCAACCGCCCGCCATCACCAACGCCAACAGCACCACGTTTGTCGCCGGCACTTCGGGCAGCTTCAAAATTGGCGCGACCGGTTTCCCCGTGCCGGTTTTGAGTGAAAGTGGGACGCTCCCCAGCGGGGTCACCTTCGTTCCAGCCACGGGAATTCTGAGCGGCACAAACGGAGTTGCCTCCGGCGGAATATATCCGCTGGTGTTCACCGCCGCCAATGCTGCCGGCACCAATACGCAGAATTTCACGTTGACGGTGAATCAAGCGCCGACCGTGAATTGTCCGGCGAGCATGGTCACGAATGCATTGGGAGGGGTCTGCCTTTTGCCGTCCGTTTCCTTCGCCGCGACTGCGGCTGGGTTTCCCGCGCCGGGAATTACCTATAAGCTCGGTGCGAGCGCCATTACGTCGCCGACCGTTTTTCCAATCGGTACCAATGTAGTAAACGTCACCGCAGCCAATTCGGCGGGCACGAATACCTGCAGCTTCACTGTCACGGTGCAGCCCGGTCCGGAGCCACGATTGAACGTCGTGTGGGGAGGAGGGAAGGTCGTGGTGTCCTGGAGCAATTCGTATAACTGTTACACCTTGCAATTTGCGCCACTGCTCAAGAGCAACAGTTGGAGCAACCTCATTGGACCTTTTACCACCAATAGCGGGGTGATTTATATGACAAACAACAATTCCGCGTCGGCAGGGTTCTTCAGGTTGTTTCATTGAGCAGGCCACAGGCTCACCTTCCAGCGACTATTCTGCTTGCGCGAAAGTCTGGGCGGAGTTGAAATACGCGCAACTTTTCACTCCAAACAAAAACCATGAAACGCACCGAGGGAATCAACCGCCGCAACTTCCTCCAAACCGGGCTGCTGGGCTCCACCGCGCTGGCCGTGGCCGCCCTGCCCGCCTCTGCTCCGGCCGCCTTGACCAAGCCCGCAGGCGATCCGCTCCGCGGCTTGAAATTGGGCATGGCCTCCTACAGCTTTCAGAAATTCACGCTGGACCAGGCCATCAGCATGACGAAGCAGACGGGTTTGAAATACATCAACCTGAAGGACTTTCATCTTGCGATGAAAAGCACCCCTGCCGAACGGCAGGAGGCGCACAAAAAAATCGTGGACGCGGGATTAACCCTCATGGGTGGCGGCGTCATCTACATGAAAAACAACGAGGCTGAAATCCACAGCGTCTTCGAATACGCGAAGGATGCGGGCATGCCGACCATCGTTTGCAGCCCCGATCCTGAAGCCCTCGATACCGTCGAGAAGATGGCGAAGGAATACGATCTGCGCATCGCCATCCACAATCATGGTCCGACCGATAAAAAATATCCCTCGCCGCGCGACGTGCTCAAACTGGTGAAGGACCGCGATCAGCGCATGGGAATTTGCATGGACGTCGGACACACCGTGCGCATTGGCGAAGACCCGGTGGCGGCAATCCACGATTGCGCCTCCCGGCTGTATGATTTCCATATCAAGGACGAGACACTCCCCGCGAAAGAAGGCAAGCCGACCGAAGTAGGACGCGGCGTCATCGACATCGTGGGCGTTTTGAAGGCGCTCATTGATATCAAGTTCCCCGGCCACGTGGGATTGGAGTACGAAGCCAACCGCGAGGACCCACTGCCCGGCGTCCTGGAATCCGTGGGATACATGCGCGGCGTGCTGGCCGCAGTCTAAGCAAACGCCACCGCAATATCAGTTGAACCCGGTCCTCCCCAGCGCGTTGCGCCTCCGAGTTCAATAGTATTCGCCGGTCGCTGATTTCCGGGCACAATCACGACCAAGATTCTGATTCATAACGGGTTCCATGGCACCGGTTCTGCTTACTTTATCGGCTTGGCTATGAACAAAGCTTTGGAAGATCTTCAGGCAGGGCGCGACCCGTTCGCGGCCTCACGCAACGAGATACACATCGCCCAGGAACCCTCGCGGCCGTTTTGTTATCGGGCGGCCAGATTGGCCGTTTGGATGCCCATCATCGGGGGGTTGCTCATCTATGGCGGCAACAATGCCCTGGAAGGTGTGACTGGAACCGTGGGCCTCCTGGGCAGGCTTGCTCTCGTGGCAGTGTTCATCCTGGTGGAATTGGGCAGTCTCGTCATGGGCGTCATTGCCCTGTCCGGAGTTCGAGAGTACGGACCCGAGGGACTTCTTTGGCGTGGCCTCAGAAGCGTCGTTGGCAGTCTCATCGTCATGGGCCTCTTCACGTCGGCTGTGGTGAGCGTCGTCCGCCTTGGAATCGAGAACCGCAGGACGTTGCTTGCAATGCGGGCCACTGCCGTCCGGGCGCGCACGGACGCACAGGAAAATACGACGGAGAAGCCGGAAGAAAAACCAGCGCCGGCGGCCCCAGCCCAACCCCAGCCAGCCGCGCCGGTCCCGCTCGTTCCCGACCCTTCGTTAGTGGCGGCGCCGGCGGCAACGCCCGACGACGCGGTGGTTTCGAAAGCCACCAGCGCCTACCTGCAAAAAATACTCGGGCTCACGACGAATTACACCAGTGCGGTTCGCGCCCTGGAAGACCCGCCCATCCTCAACATGAGCACCGTGGCGCGGCGCGAGCAGTTGATCGCCAAAAAAGAACTGGTCAAAAAATTTCTCGCCATCAATGAGAAACTCGAAGCCTTCGTCGCAAACAGCGACGATGTTTATCGCAAGGAACTGCAACTGGCCCATTGCACTCCGGAAAAAGTGGAGGCGACGGTTGATGCCTATCGACGGTCGTCTCAGGAAAAGAACCTGCTGGCCTTGAAGATTCGGGGGGCGGACCAACGCAAAGGCGACGCCATGCTGGGGATCATTGAGGTGCTGGATTCCAGTTGGGGTCAGTGGAAATATGACCAGGAAACCAAGCGGGTTTTGTTCACTGACGGCGGGGCACTTCGTAATTATCTCACCTATCGCGAAGCCATGGATTCAGCGGTTTCGGACCAAAAGCGCTTGCAAGCCCTGGTAACGCCGCTGGCGAGTCTTTGATCAACTGCAAGGCCTTCATCAAAGCGGCCGCTGCCTCACGCAAAAGGAGCAGGCGTTCCTGGTTCTTGATCCTTTAAGATTTCCGCGCGGCTCGAAGCTGCCCCGACCGCTTATATCTCGTGATTGATTGCCACGCTGGGTCGGCGATCAAGCAAAGGTTGAAGCGCCGCGGCGAATTCCTTGAAGTCCATGGGCTTTTGGAAATAAGCGACCGCACCCGCCGCCATGGCTTTGCTCTTGTGCTTCGCGGGATCGTCCGCACTTATGACTACAACTGGAATTTTCTCCAGCTCCTCCAGCCGTTTAAGCCATTGCAACACGGTCAGGCCGTTCCACTGCAAACTGGTGAAGCTCTCGTCGGGAGCAAAGTTGATGTCGAGAACGATCAGATCAGGTTTTTGCGTCCGCGCAACGGCAACCGCCGAAGCCGGGTCGCGCGCCAGCACGACTTGAAAGCCGCTGCTTTTCAGCTTGGTCTCGAAGGCTTTCAGAACGACCACGTTGTCATCCACTACCAACACCCTGCGATTGCGCCCCAGGGAGGAGAAGTCAGCTCCGCTGGCCTCGGATTCGGGTGTGAACGGTTGGCGGGGAGACGAGAGATCGTTGTCGGATAGTTCGGTCGGGTTCATGGTGATTTGGTAACGGACACAGCTTCAACGGAACGTAGGAAATTCAAAAATGTCCATTTGCTGGACAGTGCCCACAGGGCTGCGGACATCGAAGCGCGGCGATACCTCCGCGCGGTTCGGGTCGTCCACATATGAGCCCAGTTTCCCATGGTGCTTGCGGCCTGCCCCAGACTGCAAGCCGCTCCCGTGATTGATAGCTGTTCTGATGCCATAATTTGGCTCCGCGGCACCGAATACCCGGGCTCAGCCACAAGCCAAACCGAAACCGCACCTGCACCGGCCATGCAATGTTCCTTTTCAGCCATTGCCTCTCGGACTCGCCGGGTATAATCTGTCCGCCAGCCCAAAATCATCGCACCGCGTGATGCAAAAAACGATTTTCCGCCTGCTTTACGTTCAAGTCCTGTTGGGCATTGTCCTGGGCATCGTCGTCGGCTCTTTATTTCCCACGTTCGGCCTTCAGGTAAAAATCGTCGCCGACGGTTTCATCAAGCTTATCCGCATGATGGTCGCGCCGATCATCTTCACTTCCGTGGTCCTCGGTCTCGCCGGGCTGGGCAACCTCAAACGCGTCGGGCGAATCGGACTCAAATCATTCATCTACTTCGAAGTCATGACCACGCTGGCGCTGATTCTCGGCTTCCTGGTCGTCAAGGCGTTCCATCCCGGCGCTGGCGTCAACGCGGACGCTTCCAAATTGGATACCAGGGATGTCGCCGGTTACATCACCAAGGCCCACGACCAAACCGTGTCCGGCTTTTTCCTGAACATCATTCCCAAAACCATGGCCGGCGCTTTCGCCGACGGCGAAATAATCCAGGTGCTCTTCATCTCGGTGTTTTTCGGTTTCGCCCTGGCCTCGCTCGGCGAAGCCAACAAACCGGTCATCCACACGCTCGAACAGGTGAACAACGCGCTGATGAAAATGATCGCCATCATCATCCGATTCGCGCCCCTGGCCGCGTTCGCATCCATCGCCTTCACCATCTCTCGATTCGGCCTGCCCGTGATCATCTCATTGGGGAAGTTGCTCGCCTGCGCCTATCTCACTTCCATTGCGTTCATCATCGTTGCCCTTGGACTGTTGCTGAAGGCCAACGGAATCAGCCTCTGGAAATTCCTGCGCTACATCCGCGAAGAAATTTTCATCGTGCTCGGCACCGGATCATCCGAATCCGTCTTTCCACGCATGCTGGGGAAGATGGAATCGCTGGGCTGTTCCAAACCGGTCGTGGGCCTGGTCCTGCCCGCTGGTTACTCCTTCAACCTGGATGGCTCGTCGATCTACCTCACCATCGCCGCGTTATACATCGCCCAGGCAACCAACACGCACCTGACCTTTTGGCAGGAACTGGCGGTGGTGGCCGTGGCCATCGTCACCTCCAAAGGTGCGGCCGCCGTGCTTGGCAGCGCCTTTATCGCGCTGGCGGCGACCCTTTCCGCCATGGGCACCATCCCCGTCGAAGGCATGGCGCTCATCATCGGTGTTGACCAACTGCTCGCTTCCGCCCGCGCCTCCACCAATCTGATCGGCAACGGCACCGCCACCATCGTCATCGCCCGCTGGGAAAAGGAATTCGATGACCGCAAAGCCGTGGAGGTTCTGAGCCGAGCCACCCCCGTTCCTTTGCCCGCCCAGACTTCGCAAGCCGAAGCTCTAAAATAAACAATCGCTTGCGAATAGCTATTGGCTATCCAGGATATTTTGCCGAATAAGCGAGTATATGCACCCAGGAATCCAACCCTGCCTGCACTCCACTCAGGGCGGAAGGCCCTTTCCATGAACTGTTTTGTAGCTCATTGAAGATCAACCATACCTATTCGGAACACCCCAACTCGTTTCGGGGGATGGCGTGCAGAGGACTGCCCGCCCTACCACCGTGGCCGGTAGGGCGCGCACTCCTGTGCGCGCCGCCGCGGCCCAGGCGCATTCATTAATGACGCGTGTATAATAGAACCGTTCCTGGTCCGTGAGCAGGTCCAACGGAACAGGGAACTACCCATGGATTGCCACAAAGGATTGGCTTGTACCTTAGCCCTCCCCAATCGTGCTCGTCCTCGTCGTCGTCCTCGATTCGCTCACCCTTCACTCCCGCACCTCATTTCCACCTCAACCCACAGTCCATCAGCCACTTGCGCTGATTTCCTTGCCGCCAGCCCTCCTGGGCGCCGAAAAAAGGAGGCTTAATTTGGTTTAATTTACTTTAATTCGGCTTAATTCCTCGCCGCATGAAGGAGGCCCCCACTGTGCCAGCACGGACGAGAGAAAAGGATGAAATGTGGTTAGAATGCGTTAGGACAGTTTGAATCAACGACTTACGGAGGGACCTTTCCAAGCTTTTCTAAAACGGGCGCGGGGCGCGAGAGTTAAGGTTGAAAAGCCTTAAACTGCTTGACCAGGCGCGGAAAAGAGACACCTTTAAAGCGAAGTGGGGCCGGCTGCTTGAGACAGCCGACCCCTAGCAAACAGACCATGAACCGTAAAGAACTATGGCCCATCTGCCGCTCGAATTATTGGGGGTTGATCCTTTTTCGCAACCCAAAACCGTGTTTCTGCCATCGCCAGGGAAAGAGGGAATCATCGTGACCCGAACCGGCGACCGGTTCAGATCCCGGCGCAAGCGGTTCAACAACCCCCACGATGCGTTGACGTGGTGCATCGCTAATGATGCAGCCCTGGTGTTTTGGAAGACTCTGGCAGGACCGGCGCGGAACTAGCGCGGCGCTGCCGCGTCAGGGCTGCAGCTCGGCAGCTTCAGCCTGGCGGATACGCCGGCCGCGCTCCACAAGGTCACGCGCATAGGACGTGCCCGGCTTGCCAAACCACTCAGCGATCTGGCGAAAGCTCTTGCCTTGTTGGCGAAGCGAATAGGCCCACTTGGCCCGTTCCTGGTATCTGATGTGGGAAGGACTCACTGAGGTAAATACTTCTCTAAAAAACCACGGAACACGGACAAGTTCTTTTCGGCCAGTTTCCGTTCCCAGTTTTTTCCGGTAATACTCACCAAGCGGACTTCCACGCTCTTGGCCGATGCGATGTGCCGGATTTGATCTTCACTGGCAGGATAGAAATGGAAGTTCGCAAATGCCCCACTTTGCGGCATGGCTCCAATCTGAAAAGCATAGCGACTGTCATCTGCCAACACGAAAAGGCTCTGTCCGATTGCCGGGAAGAACTTGACCCCTGATGCTGAAACACATCCCACGGTCAGAAAGTAATTTGTGACGCCGCCCTGTATCTGCTGCCTCATATCAAGCGTGATGTCGAACTGCTCTGGGAAGTGATTGGGCAGAGTATTGGACTCGGTGGCATTGATTTTTGTATCGGTAAAACGGTCATAGGAGGCTGTCTGGCGGGCATTCATTCCAACACAGCCGCAAAGAACAAGGGGCAACAAAAAGAACGCGCTTTTTACGAGGACACCATGCATGTGAATAACTATGTGAGTAACTTCTTCATCCCAAATATTACGGACTTCCCCATGGATGTCCCACCGTCAGTTGTATGGTAGTCGGCGTTCACGGATATGGAAGAACGACTGACTATGAACATTGAGAAGAAAGTAATCATTCTGGAACCTCTGTTGGAGGAACGCGCCGGCGATCTGAACGCTTACCAATGTGGGGAACTGGCTGCGGTTTATGAGCGGTGGGCTCGCCAGCTCCGGGTGAAGCAGGCGATGTTGATGAAATACCAGCGGCCTTTTCTGCACTGGGGGCTGAAGCAACTGCAAGCTTCTCTGCTTCGGTTAAACTAGGCTTTTTGAGCCTGGCCGCGTGATATGTCTGGATGACATCACGCACAACCATGAACCGCTCGGGAGAAGATTCGCGGATTTCCTCCAATTGCTTGGCCGCGGCTTTCACCTCGTTCGACTCCGTTCCGTAAGCGGCTTCTTCGGAGGTTGGATACGTTTGAAGCGAACGCTCAATTTCCTCCACCTTCCGCAACAGCTTGAACGTGGGCGGCTTCTTGCCCGATTCGACCAAATACACGTAGTTTCCTGAAACCCCCAGGCGCTCGGCCATTTCATCCTGCGTCGATCTTAGCCTAAAGCGCAGAGTTTTCAGCCTTTCCGGGAGGTTAGAAAAAGTCTCACTTTCTTGTTGACTTGCTCTAACTTTCATCTAACTTTTCAAGTAAACAGATGCACACTAACAAAAGTCTAACTCCGAAGGCAAGGCAATTCATGTCTCTGGTGAAGGGTCGCCTGGCTCTGAGGGGTTTGACGGTTTGTGGGCTGGCTCGGCAGATCAAAAAAAGTCGCAATGCGACAAGCCGCGCCATTAACCGCGGTGAATTTCGCGGTGTCCAAGATCTGATCAGCAAGGAGTTGAACCTATGAGCAAGGACCAGGCAACCAAGATCATCGCGCACGCGGTGATGGAATTAGCCGAGGCCAAACCTCTCACCGAGCGTGCGCGTTTGTTCCGCGCTTTGAGCCTGCTGCTTCCTCCCGCGGAAAAGTTCGAAGCCGAACGAACCGCGTGGACTTACGAAGAGGCGGAAAGGCAGCAGCTCAAGTTCGAAGCGATGGTGAGTGTCCCTCGCGAAGGAGATGGAAACGGCCAATGAACCAGCCACTAAACAACGTGGAGACGCTGAGAATTTCTGTGAGTGCAAGCACTGCTTTCAACCAACAAACCGAGCCTAACCATGCCCCATCTGACCGCGCAGAACTTAGCCGACCCACAAGACTTGACTGTCCATCCCATGAGGAAAACGGAACCAGAACTGAGCAAGGATGATCCGCGATTTGTGGCCCTGGTGGATGATGTTCACCAGCGCGGGATTTTATATCCGTTGCTGATCGTCGAGATCGAGGAGCAAGGGCGCACTCGGCGTTTGATCGTGGATGGCCGCAAGCGCTGGCGGGCCGCGAAGCAGCTCGGAATGGGCCAGCTTCCCTGGCAACCGGTGGCTGAAAACGAGGTTGCTGGAGTGATTCTTTCCTGCCTGATCCAAAGAGGGCATTTCACGAAGTCAGCGCTGGCGTATTTGGCCTATCCGTTAATGTCGATTGCCCACGATGAGGCGGTGCGTCGTCGCCTGCAAAACCTGCGAAAAGGCCAACAAACTCCCGAAGTGCAGGGAGTGCAGTTCGGGAAAAGGGTGGAGGACTTTGCCGACAAAATTGGCGTGTCCTGCCGGCTCTATCTTGAGGCCAGGCGCGTCCATGAAATCTTCCGCCAAGACCCCGAATACAAGGCTCAAATGGAACCCCGCATTTTGGCGCAACCCATCGGTGGGGAACATGAGTCTAAGCGGCCAGTTGGTTTGGGTGCCGTGGTGGCCGGCTGGGGCGGTCGCGGGAACAAGGACAAGATTCGCGTGGATCGGCGGCAGCTTGATTTGTTCGAGGATGCGGTTTGCTCGCTCGTGATTCGCTGGCAGAAGTTACCGCAGGACGAACGAACTGCGGCGCTGCGCAACCAGGTGGCGGCGATGCCGCAGGATTTGCGCGAGGAAATGGCGGACGCGCTGCGGCTGGCTGCGAGCAAGAAGGAGGTAAAAGCGTGAATACCAAACAGGAGATTGTCGCCCGATACCAAGAACTGCGCGTGGAAGGCGTGCCTCGCGCTCGCGCTGCGCGGTTGCTTGGTATCCCTGCTTCGACGCTCAGGAACTGGCAGGTTGAACCGAAGCTGCAAGTCGTTCGTGTGGATTCGAACGCGCTCAAGCGCCGCATTGCCAAGCGTATCAGGGAGGAACAGCGATGATCGCGCCGATTGGATTTCCTCAACAGGATTTAAGCGCGGGGTCAGCTATGGACCGCCCGGAGGGATCAACCGGGTTGGAAACTCGCGCAGAAGCCGATGCAGTCCAGCAGACGGCGGCCGCGCTGACGCGTTCGGAAGAGTATCGCGTCAATGAGGCGAATCGCCGGCATGCCATTCTTGAAACCTATAACGCGCTGGTGCATGAACAGGGCAAGTCCAAGAAGCAGGCCGCGAAGGAAGTGGGCGAGTCGGTGACCACCATCTGGCGCTGGCGCAAGGCGTTCGCGGAGGATGGGTTTAACGGTCTTTTGCCGGAGACGGACAAATGCGGCCGGCCATCCACGCTGAAGAAGCTGGGCATCGATCAGGAGACGATCAATCAGATCCGCGGGCTGAACCTCGATACGAACTCCACCACGACGGCGCTGCGCTTGTTCGCGCAGACGGACAAGTGTCCCGAGCAGCTCGCGGCCGTCATCCTCGACCCGAACCGTTGCAGCAAGCATGCGTTGCCGCCTTCGTTGCGCCGGGCGGTGATGGTAAGCCGCAACGAGAAGCTGGCGCACCAGGGCCAGCGGGCGTTGAACCTCGGCGGGATTTGGATTCCACGGAAATTGGATATTTTGCCGGGGGACATTTTTTGCAGCGACGACACAACCCCAATCTGGGCTTGGTGGACACCATGGCATGAGTGCGAGGAATACCCCTTCGGCGTAAAGCTGCTGCAGGGCCAGCTTCTGCCGGTCATCGATGTGGCGAGCCAGGCCGCGATTGCCTACGCGCTGATATGCCGCGAGGCGGGTTCCTATCGGGCCTGTGACATCTGGGCTTTGTTCGGGCATGTGTTTGATACGGTCGGTTTGCCTCGGCTGGGCTTTCAATTGGAACGTGGGAGTTGGGAAGCGAACCTGATTGCCGGCATGCCGGTCGAGTATCAGGAAGGCGAAGCCACAATGTCGCGGAGGGTTGGCGGGCTGAGGCAATTGCCAACGAACATCACAGCCTGGCATCGTGAGAAGCTCGGTGTGGAACATTGTTTTCCAAAGACGCTGCAGACGTGGACTTCCTACCTGCCAAAGACCAAGAGCATTGAGGCATTTTTCAATCGCAGCCAGACGCTGGAAGGAACGCTCTGGGGTTGCCTGGGCCGTGATCAGATGCGCAAGCCGTTCGAGAAAGCGAAGAGGCTATATGAGCAATGCCGGCGCGAACGCTCGAAGGTCGATCCGCGAGACCATTTCCTGTCGCAGACGGAAATGATGACGAGGCTGAACGGGCTATTCGAATACCTCAACAACGAGCCAATGGAGGGTGAAGTGTTCGCGGGAATTCCGCAGAAGATATTTGAGCAGGCCCGAGCGGAGTATCCGCTGCTGCAGCTCCCCGAGGAGAGCGCCTGGCTTTACAAGCGGGACTGGCGCAAAGTCACGATTACGCAAGGATGGGCGCGGGTGCGTCTGACGGATGAACTGACCAACTTGCGCTACTCTTTGTTCTACACAAACCCCACGGTTTTTGCGCGGCATGATGTCGAGGGGCAGGAGGTCTTCGTTTATTACGACAAACAGAATTTCGAACAACCTGCGCAAATCATCCTCGCCCGGACCGGAGAATGGCTCTGCGAGGCCAAGTATGAGGACCGGCGCGGGACGTTCCTGGGTGGGGATAAGAGCGGACATGATGTGCACAAGCTATGGAAAGGTGCGGTCATGCAGGGATACGGCACGATTGTGAAGCACGCGCCCAGCCGGCAAGTGCCGGAGGAAATCAAGGCGCGCAGGGAACACGCCAAGGCACTGAAGCGTGAAGAGCGTCAAGCGTCGAGCGTGGTCGCGCCGCGAGTGCCGGCCAGTCCCGAGCCTGAAGCCGCGCCCATCATTCCGGACGCTGGCAACGCCATGCAGCGCCAGCGCGAGCGCCTGGCCAGGCAGGCCGCGCAGGCACGCAAGCTCATGCTGATTTCGGAGTAGAAAAAACAAAACAACAACAGGAGAAACTGATGAAAACGAAACAAAATCCGAGGCCGGAAGCCCGAGCCCCGAAGACGGAAAGTCGGACTCTGCCGCCACAATGGCCACGAATCACGCCAATCGTTCCGGGCTTTGCAGTGGGACGGTTTCCACGTTCAAAGTCCAGGAAGCGTGCTCTTCCCATCCTCTTTCTGTCGCTCGCGCTGACGGCGCTGACTGGCTGTGATTGGAACAGCCTGGGCATCGGCGACTTTCCGCCGAAGCATCCGAATAATCAACCGGGCCGCTGAATTCATCAACAAGGTTCGAACACGTTCAACCCAAACCGCAATAAACCCATGGAAAATAAAGTAGATGGCCGAGTGAACAATGGAGGGCACAGAATCCTTCAGTTGGAAACGTCAAAATTGGAAGAGGTGTCCCAAACCTATCCGGAGCAGATGCGCGAGCCGTTGATTTGGCTCGGAGGCTATGTCCTGCATGAATGCTCGCGAAACCTCGACATTCTGGAGAAGCGAGTCAAGGATCTGAAATTCACCACCACCGCGGACACTTTCAGCAAGATTTTGCGCGGACGGTGGAACAAGGACGCGAACGGCAAAGCACTCGACGCGCCGGTAATGAAGCTCAACAACTTTCTGGAAATCGTGGAGAAGTTGCGCGAGTTGAGCCGCATCACGAAGCTGGCCGGAAAGATCGCCTTTGTGGAGACGGACACTTGGTTTGCGATCAAGGATTATATCGACGTGCGCCGCTCTGCTGAGCGCGTTTGCAAGTTTGGCTTCATCACAGGGCCGACCGGCGCGCAGAAGACCGCGTGCTTCCAGCACTACTCAGCGGTGAACAATCACGGCTGCTGCGTCTGGATGGAATCGCCTTCCCGTCCCAGCTTCAGCCAGTTCGTTACCGATTTGGCGCACTGCTACGGCATCAGCACTTCCTGGACGCTGGCCAAGAAAATGACCCGCATCCGCGAATGCGTCAATGCGAGCCGGACCATCATCATCGACAACGTGCAGCGGTTGTATCGGGCCGCGGACGGCGGGAACCAGGAGATTTTCGGCTATACCCAGAAGCTGCAGGACGAGACCGATTGCACTGTGATCTTTAGCGCAACGCCGGACTTCAAGGGCAAATTCATCAGCGGCGTTGATAAGGGCTATTTCGAGCAGTTTGTCGGCCGATGCGGTGGCGAGAACGAGTTCCTTGAATTGCCGCCTTATACGCCTCGGCAAGACGCGCTGCAGATCGCGGATGCATTCGGTCTGCTGGAGGCCGAAAAGCACGCAAAATACCTGACGGACATTGCCACCAGGCCGGGACGCATCCGTGTGTATTTTCAGTCGTTTCAGAGTGCGAAACAACTGGCCAATGGCGAGAAACTCACCATCGATCATTTGCGCGCTGCGCTCGGGGAGGATTGATGAGTTACGAGGACACAAATTGCCCATGTGGCGGCAAAAAGCTGAGGGATACAATGCTTTGCGACGCCTGCGAACAAGAACTCGCCAATCATCCATCGATGAAGGTTTTCAAAGACCGGTCGCACAAAGTCGATGAACGCAGTCACGCTGCACATGTGCTGGTCACACTTTCACGATCGAGAGGAAGGAGAACCAGGATATGAAAAAATCAACGAAGAAATGTTCCACGGGGAACGTCCCGAAAAAGGGTTGGCCGGTGATGTTTACGCTCCTGCACCTGCAGAACGAGCAGGGTGCCTGGTCCGACGTGGTCATGAAGGGCCAGCCAATAAAGGCGAAGATCAGGCATTTGATGCGCGAGGTGAGGGAGATGTTGAAAGACCCGAAAGACCTGGTCGAACACGCGGACGTTCTGCTCCTGCTTTTGGACATCAACCGTCTGTGCGGGTTTACGGCCGATCAACTGATGCTGGCTGCGTCCGCGAAGTTGGCCGTGAACAAGGCGCGGAAGTGGAACCCGCCCGATAAGGACGGTTGCATCACGCACGTCAAGGGGACCTAACATGAACACGATCAGCCGCTCGCTAAATCACGTTCGCCACATTGCAGGGCCGAAGGGCAAGCCGCTGTGCGGCGGCGGCAATGGCGCGAAGACTTCACAGTTCGAGACAGACTTCGAAGACGCGAATTGCAAGGCGTGCGTGGCGTTGAAGAAGCGGCAGCCGAAGCTGGTGGTTTATTACCGCGGTGTCCATGCCGTGAAGTTTTGCGACCCGACCGATGCCCGCTTGATTTGGGAAGTCACGGCACCCGAGAACGGCACGCGGTTCGACACTGAACAGCAGGCACGAGAAACCGCAGCCAAGTATCAGATTAAGGAAGGCGGATACACCCTGGAGAAGTTCAATCCATGAAACCCAACCCATTCAAACCAATTGATCCCGAGACTCAGGCCGGCCGCGACGATGCCGCGCATCTATCGTGGTTCGGCCTGGCGGTCGCAGCGGCCGCGGTCGCATTCGTGATCCTGCCGGTGATGGCCTGGCACTGGCTGTTTAACCGCAGCAAAGCGCCCAAGGCGCAAGATCAGGAACCCGAGCAAATCGTCCACGTGCGTTTTAACTGAATTTGACGGCGGAAGAGGTGAGGACCAAAACCGCAAATAACCAAAGGAAACCATAATGAGCAAGCAAGCGAAGGACAACACAGCCACAGCCGCGGACCAGGCTTCCGCGGATTACAAGAACATGGTCGATCTGCTGGCCGTGTATTCGGAAGCGACCAACCGTCTGGAGGAGCTGCAGACCCAAGCCAACCGGGACTTCATGGAGTGCATCGACGAACACAAGCCCGAATACGCCATGCTCCAGGAAAAGTTGAACCAGGCGGAGGCTGCGCTCGAAAAGCTCGGGTTGAAGCATCCCGAATGGTTCGGCAAGAAGAAGAGCATCAAGACGCCTTACGGCGCAGTAAAGTTCCACAAAGCGACGAAGTTGGTTGTGCCGAACGAGGAGGCCACGCTCCTGCTGATCGAACGTGAGGGCGAAAAGGACGAGGAGTTCATGGCCACTTACACGCGCAAGGTCGTGTCCCTGGATCTGGAGGCCCTGGCAAAACTGGATGATGAGGAATTGGCGCGCTTCCGGATCAAGCGGGTTACGGAGGAAAAGTTCTCTGTGGAAGCAGCCAGCGTCGATATGGGCAAGGCCATTGAAGTGCAGGCCAAAAAGGAGGCGGCGTGAAACGGGCCTGGACGGATGTGACCAAGGTTGCCCAGCCAGCGCCGGCCGGCCTGGTCAAGTTGGCGGTGAACGGTGATAAGGTCAGGCCGATTTTTGAGCCGCATTTCGAGATCATCTCGGATGTTTATGGAATACGGGCGATTCTCGTTCATCGGCCATTGACGACGCTGCAGACGATTCGTGTGCTCAAGCTGTTCTGCGAGCGTTTTGCCAATGATCCGGAATTGTGCCGGCGCTGGAATCTCCAGTCGGTTTTTTGTGAGCGTGAATGGGCTAGTGAACAGAAGAAGCGTTCACCCATGCTCAGGCCGAACGGGGTGCGCTTGGCGTTTTGTGAAATGGAAGCGTCATGAAAGCCATTGCCTACGCTCTCCTCTTCGCCGCCTTTGCGCACTATCTGTGCCTTTGGGTGAAAATGCCTTCGAATTGCGATTCATGGTTGTTTCTCCTTTTTCTGATTCTTGCCTGGTTCCTGTGCCAGGACGGGATCGACAGAGCAAAATGAGGATGTCGCCAGCATGAAACAGACCGGCAAAATTCCCATACGCCTGCTGCCCTTGGAAGAGAAGCGCGCCTACTTCAGAGCCGCCGAAGAACGCAGCCGTTCCAATCCCTCCAGGCACCGATGTGGTTGCGGCAGAACCGCCACTGATTATAGCGCCGGCTGGCGCTGCGAGCGCTGCAAAGCCATCGAAGCACGGCTGAGCAACGACTACCACGACAAAGCTTGCAAATGAAACGCATCCAAGGAGCAGACCTTTTTTGTGGCGCAGGTGGGACAACCTCCGGGCTTTTGCTTGCTGTGAAGCAGTTGCAGCGCGAGTGCGATATTCTGGCAATCAATCACTGGAACATCGCCATTGATACTCACACGCGGAACCACCCTCAACTGCGCCATCTGTGCGAATCACTGGACAACGTTGACCCGCGCAAAGTCATCCCTTCGGGACGGCTGGACATTCTGTGCGCCTCACCCGAGTGCACGCACCACTCCATCGCCCGCGGCGGCAAGCCATGCGCAGAGCAAAGCCGCGCCACCGCCTGGCATATCCTCCGCTGGGCAGAGGCGTTGCGTATCGAGTCCATCCTGATCGAGAACGTGAAGGAATTCCGCACCTGGGGACCGCTGGGCAAACGCGGTCGTCCGCTCAAGAATGGACGCAGCAAGACATACGTCGCCTTTCTCAATGCTCTTCGCTCCTTGGACTATGAAATCGAAGATCGGGTCGTAAATGCCGCGGACTTCGGCGATGCCACTTCGCGTGAGAGGCTGTTAATTCTTTGTCGGCGCGGACGCAAAGTGACCTGGCCCGATCCGACTCACGCGGGTAACTGGCGGCCGGCACGTGAAATCGTTGATTTCTCCATTAAGGGCAAGAGCATTTTTGGTCGCACTCGGCCGCTTAGCCGCAACACGCTCAGGCGGATTGAAGTCGGTTTGCGCAAGTTCGGCGGCGAACCGTTTGTATTGCATCTAACTCATTCGGGTGGAGATCGCGTTCGCTCCCTCAACCGTCCGCTGCCCACCATCACGACAGCACATCGCGGTGAAATGGCCCTGGCCCAATTCATCGTTCATCTGAAGGGAACGCAGGATTCCCATATTGAAAATTCGGCGCGCTCGCTTGACGAACCGGTCAGAACAATCACTACGGTTCCCTGCGTCGCTCTTTGCGAGTTTCTGATCAAGTATTATGGTTCGTCCGACGCCGCATCACTTTCTGGTCCGCTGCCAACTGTGACCACCAAGGCGCGCTTTGCGCTGGTGGAAGCGATTAGAAAGGACGGCCGGTTCGATATTCGGCTGCGGATGTTCAAGGCACACGAATATGCCGCGGCAATGTCCTTTGCTGATGGCTACCAGTTCGCGGGAAACATCGGCGAGCAGATCAGGCAGATCGGAAACGCCGTCCCGGTGAAGCTCGCCGCGGCGCACTGCAAGCAACTTCTTTCATAAGGCTATGGCACTCTCTGAAGCTCAAACCTCTCTGCACTGGAACAATCAATATGGCTGGGGACGGGTGTGCTCGGTCAACGGTTGGTGGATGGAAAACGGCCGGTTGAGCGCTGAAGCCAATGGGAAGGATCACAGTCAATGGCACGCGCAGGTGTGGGCTTTCGCGACGATGCTGGCGGATCAGCAAAACAAAGCGGTCGCACCGGACCATCTGCGCAAGGGGACTTACCTCTTCGCCCTGGGGAAGCTGAAGTCGCTGACGCAATTCGATAATGAGGACCTCGACCGGTGCCTGAACGCTTTCGCTTTGCTGATCGGGCCGGACAACCTCGACGCCGTGAAGGACCGCCTGGCGTATGAGGAGTTTGACCGGGTGATGGCCGAAATCGCCCGATGCAAGCGCCTGGACATCGAGTGCGACTTGAAGGTTCCGGATCACCCAGGCGAACGGCGCAGGCATCTGGCGTTCGTGCGGCGGAACGGCGCGCCGCGGTCGCTGCTGGTGGAGCGGTTCAACGGCCGCGATCCCGAGGACATGCCGCTATGGCAGTTGCGGCAACTGACGGCGACTCTCAAGAATCGTCGTCCCTATGGCCGCAAATCCGAACTGGCGGGAATTGAATGCCCGTTTTGAAATATGAGAACATGAACGAAAAGATTCTCGAAAAAATTAAGAATTTGCTGCGCATGAAGCGCGGCGGCACGCCGGCTGAGATTGAAACGGCATTGGCGCTGGCGCGTGAGCTGGCGGCGAAGCACGACATCGACATCGACTCGGTGGACCCGGAGGAAAAGCTTAAGAGCGAACTTGGCCATAAAGACGCCTACGTTGCGCGCCGCGTGCCTTACGACCAGCGTTATGCCGCCAAAATCTGCGAACTGTATTTCAACGTGGACGTGGTTTATCGCCATCACGCTCGGCTGGTGGATGGCTGGCCGATGACCGGCTATGCCATTTGCTTCATTGGTCGAGGCTTTGAAATCGAGATTGCCATCTACATTTTCCAATTCCTTTGCGGGCACTTCGCCCGGACGTGGAGGACCGGTCGAGGCCGTTGCCGGTCCAGGCAGAGCTTTATCTGGGGCATGTTCTGTGGAATTAGGGCCAAGCTCGAAGAGCAGCAAGCGCCTCCAGCATCTTCCGCGCTGGTGCTTTCGCGCCGGACCTATGTTGAAAAGCTCTTCCCGAAATTGAGGGAAACCAACTCAGGAGCTCCGGACATCGCTGACACTGCCGCAATGGCGGGTTACATCGCCGGGCGCAATACGGAACTGCGCAAGGGAGTGAAGGAAACGCAAACCTACGCCAAGCTCATAAAAGGCGCTGGCGGTCTTGATTGAACATGACCACCGCCACCCAACCCGAACTTTCTTTCCCACGCGTCGAGCAGGACGACAGGCGTATTGACACGCTGATCGGATTGCTGGACCGGTGCGGGGACTGGGTGACGGCCGGGGAGATCGCGACCAGGCTGAAGAGCATAACGGGAATCGGGCAGTTCTCGGATCGGTTAATTCGGGACCTGGCGTCGGCGAGCCGCGGCATTGTGGCGAGCGGGCAGCGTGGGTATCGCTTGACGAAATTCCTGGCGGAAGACGAGAAGGAGCATACGTGCAACCGGCTGCGCAGCCAGTCGCGGGAGATGGATCGGCGCGCTGATGAAATCGAAGCGGAGTGGCTGAGGCAGAGGAACGGCCGCGAAAAAGCACAGGGGGCGCAAAAAGCATGAGTGAAACCAAAACATGGGTCTGTCCCAATTGCCCGGATAATCCGGAGTTCGAACACGAGGTGATGATGCAGCATTTGCGCGAGGTCCATAAGATCGAACCAAAGGGCACACCGGCGAAACGCTCATTGCTGATGCACGCATGCATGGAAGGCGGTTCGCTGTGGCAATTTGAATGGGAAGTGGGTGGCTTGAAATTCATCCAGTCGGTTCGCAGTGAGCGCGACCGGACGCCGGCCGCGGCCGCGCCGGCACCAGAGCGGCCACCTCTGCGGCGCTGCCACGAGCCGAGAACACAACCGACGTTGCGCCTGGCTGGGCCGAAGCCGGCCAATTGTTATTCGGATAGCGACCGCATGCCGTTCGGAAAGCACAAGGGTGCACAGATGATGGACGTGCCGGCCGACTACCTGGACTGGCTGCGCGGTCAAGACTGGATCGTCAAATGGCCGAAGGTCATGAACTACATCGAGTGGCGCATGGGCGCGCTGGAGTGGGAACAGGAAAGGAAGGAGCGAAGCAAATGAGCCTGCGTTACAAAGCCAAACGCCGTGAGAGGTATTATCGCAAGCTGCGTAGATGCCAATACAAGGGATGCACCAGCGAAGGCATTGCTTGCTTCCTACCCGAGAACTATTCCGGCCAACCGGATGAATTCTATTGCGGAGAGCATGCGCACGCGGTCGGTTATTGCCGTTGCTGCGGGCAGTTTTGGGGCGGCATCTGCAGTTTCGATTTCCGGCGCTCGGGTTTCTGTGATCATTGCCATGACCAGGTTATGGCTAATAGCGCAGAACTTGACGACAATGCGGAATATTGGGAAGCCACAGACCCTCACGCAAACGTCTAATGCAATTTATCCAACCCATTCTCTGGCAGGACGCGATTGACAAGATCGGGCAGAAATCCCTGATCGGGTCGGCGCTGAGTTCCGAGGAATGGTCGGAGATCCCGCTGGAGCTGCGCGAACGGGCGTTCTTTTCCAGTACGATCGAGAACGTGCGCTTCCTGCAGCGCGCCAGGGATGGGATCACGGAATTCCTGTCGAGCGCGGTGGAGACGCTGCCGGATGGCCAGAAGGCGCTGGCGACCGGCAGCCGTCAGCAGTTCATCAAACAGATGCAGGATTTTGCCATTGCCGAGGGAATGGGTCCGCTCGATGCGCACGACGCCGGCACGATCAAAGACATTACCAGTGAAGGCCGGCTGGGATTGATCTTCGATGTGCAGACGCAGTCGGCTGAGGATTACGGGTATTGGAAGCAGGGCATGGACCCGGACGTTTTGAACGAGTTCCCCGCGCAACGGTTCATCCGCGAACGTGAGGTAAAGCAACCGCGGCCGATTCATCAACAGAATGAAGGAGTGGTCCGGCTCAAGAGCGATTTGGAATTTTGGCTGGGGATGAACAGCCCGGCCATTGGCGGGTTTGGCGTGCCGTGGGGCCCTTGGGGATTCGGCAGCGGGATGGGTGTCGAGGACGCGGATCGCGACGAAGCCGAGCAGCTCGGCCTGCTCAAGCCCGGCGACACCGTGCAGCCGGTGGATAGGGATTTCAACGACAAGCTCCAGGCGAGCACGCAGGGCCTTGACCAGGACATGGTCGCGAAGCTCAAGCAGGCATTCGGAGACCAGGTGGTATTTAACGACGAAGAGAACATGGTTGCGTGGTCGGGCAAGCCGGCAGGTTCATCCGCGCCGCCATCGCCTGCGCCTGCGCCGGCCGCAATCCCGGCAGCGCCCTCGACGCCGGCAGCGCCGGCCACGCTCGACGACGTGTTAAAGCAACTTGGCCTGGATGCAAAGGCGAACGCGACAGCGGACGATATGATCGCGTTGCGTGAGCAGCTCAAGGAACAAAACCCAGTCAACCAAGCGCAGGTTATTAAATCGATCAAAGGCGACCAACCGGCCGGCGCTCTGACCGAGGCGAACATCCGCAAGAACGTGCAGGAGTTCCTGGACTTCATTCCGCCCGCGAAGGTGCACCATCTGCCGACGTTGAAAATCTCAGTTACCAAGTCGCAGGATTACATTGGGCAATACAGCACGAAGGGCGAGGTGCAATTCAGTCATGATTTCCTTGCCCACGATCCGGACCGGTTCCGGAAGAACGCGTTCCACGAACTGGCGCATTGGCTGCACCGCGAGGGCGACCAGGCTTACCGCGACGCGATCCGAAAGCATTTCGAGGCGCGCACGGCTGGAGAAAAAGTCGTGAACCTCAAGCCTTACGCTGCCAAAGGCAAAAAGGACAAATGGTATGAGCCTTACGCGGGAAAGATTTACCATTTTGAAACCACCCCGGAAGGTCTGGAAATTCCGACGCGCTATTTGGAATGGCTGACGATGACTCCGGCCGAACAAGCGATCCTGTGGAACGATCCGGATTTTCGTGAGACTATGAAGATCGTCCTGCAGGGATTATTTTAACCGTATGATCACCACAACTTGCACGCTCACATTCAAAGACGGCACGACCGTAGCCGGCCGGGTCGCTGTGGAAACGCCGTTTGACGATGCGCACGTCATTTATTCCGGGCACGTCCACCGGCTGCCGCGCAAATTGGCAAAGACCAGCCCAGCCGTGTTGCGCGTAATGTTCCGCAATCTGGCGCGGGAATTGGGCGCGGAGATCAACATCACAGACGAGGGAAAGTTCGACGTTGAAGAATGACGCTGAATCTACAATGGACGCCGTGCGCTAAGCCTCCGGAAGTTGCCCGGAGGGTTTTGATCTATCATCGGTCGCGGCCCTGGGGGAGATATTTCACCACTTGCATTGGCTGGTGGAACGGACGGGAATGGAGGCGGGAAGATAGCAACACCCTGAAATTCGGGATCATCTATCAGCCGCTGCTCTGGAAAGATTTTGAACGCCCTGGAGTAAACCCGCGTGAAACGTAACGGAGACCATCCGGACCAATTTGCCTTTTCGTTCGCGCCCACCATCACGCCACGAGGGGACGGGTCATTCATTGTCGTGCCGGGCAAACCAATTGTGACCAACGGCGCGCTGAGGCCCAAGGAGTTGGCGCTGCACTTCGAGGTGGATCGCGAGACGGTGTATCGATGGATGTCCGCGGGAGACATTCCAGAGGAGTTCATTTTGCACAAGGGCAAGCGCAAGGTGAAGTTCAAGCGCGAGGTCATTGCCTACCTGGAACAACGCTTCAAGAAGCTTCACTGATCGGAACATTCCCCTTCTTTCGAAGGCGAAACCCTTTTCTCAAAAAAAGTTTCCCACATTGTCCCGCATAGTCCGGCGCAGTCGTTAGACGGTCATGGGGTGAACACCGTAGCGTCTGTCGCATGCTGAGTCTGGATAAAAGAAACCCTGCGACTTTAGGTCGCGTTGGAACTCCTGTTGTTTGCTCCCTGGACTCAGCATCCGGACGCACTTCAATACCAGCGCGGCCGCTTCTCCGAACCGTAAACCTCAACCCCCAGTAATACCATGAAAAAAACACGTCTCATCCTCGCAGCCGTCCTGACGACGATTGCCATACCCATCCTGTGCCTGTCGCCTGGATGTGTCACCAGCTACAAAGCCGAAAAAGCAGCCGACATCACTGTCTCGGCTGCAATGACGGCTTGGGGCGATTATGTGGCCAAGAACCATCCTCCCGTTTCCCAAGAACTGCAGGTGCGCGCCGCGTTCCGCCGATACCAGGCAGCGGAGATCCTGGCCATTGATGCCACGAAGGGAATCTTCGACCTGAACTCGACCAATTCGGACGGCACTAATTCCATTGATGCCGCGACCGCCCAACTGATGGTCAAGGCAAGGGTCCAGGCGGCGACCAGCGCAGCTTCGGCGGCATTCGCTGACCTGGTTGGGCTGCTGACATCATTCGGTGTGAAGATCTCGAAATAGCAAAACACCAAGCTCCAAAACCAAATAAATAAACAAACTCCAAATCATTATGACCCAAGAAGAAATTCAAGAAATAATCGACGGCGTGCAGGAGGCAATCAAGGTTGCTCCGAACCTGGTCGCGGACATGCAAGCCCTGTTCGCTAGCGGCGCGCCCACCGACGCTGACTTCGACGCGCTTCGCGCCAAGGTCTCCGCTGAAGACTACGCGACGTTCGTGCCGGCCAGTCAGATCCCGCCCGGACAGTAATCGGAAATGAGCGAAACGCTCCCAACTCCCACTTCCGGCGCTGCCCCATACAGCGCCGGCGTCCCCGCGACCGGCATCGACTCGACCCCGGTGCCGGTCGCCTTTGATTTGGCTATTGCCAGGCTGTGCGCACAGGCCAGTGCTCAGGCTTATAACGGCGCGACCGTGGAAACTTCACTTGCGCACGCGCTGATAGGGCAAGTAACCATTGGCGGCTTATCGTTCATTCTCTTGGTCTTTCGCGGAACCAAATCAATCAGGGATTGGATCACCGATCTAAAGTTTAGCCGCAGGCAGATTGTCCCGAGATTTTTGCAGACAAATGAGGTGGTTGCCGTCCATGAAGGCTTCGATGAAGCCATGACGGACATTTACGTTCCCGTCCTCAGCTACATTAAAACACTGCCTTCAGTCCCGGTCATAGTCGGCGGTCATTCGCTGGGCGGGGCGATTGCAATGGAATTTGCCTATCGCTGCACGTCACTTCCCATTCATCGCGTTTATACCTTCGGCCAGCCCCGAATTGGCAACGCTGGCTTCCGCGCTGATTACAACCGGTTTCTTGGCGAGATCACATTTCGGATGGTCAATGAGGAAGACCTGGTGCCGCGACTGCCATTGTGGCTGGTTGGCAACCGTCATGCAGGCAGGGAAATCTTTTTCCCGGTCGGTGGCGCTCCTCGTGAAAATGCGCCACTCTGGTTCAAATTGGCTTCTGACGCTGAGGGATTCTACCGCGCTTATCACTCGCGCCGGCTGCTGTGTGTTGATGAGGAGTTGGTCGATCATCACGTCGATAATTATGTCAGGAGGCTGGGATGACGTTGCGCGCTCCGTCCTTCATAGTCATGGTCAGACGGCCGCTGGCGATTTGCATTCTGTTTGTGATCCTGCTCGCGGTATTGCTGCTGACTGGCTGCAATGATTCTGCGCACAACGCCACGCCGTTTCCAATTGGACAGGCTGGTCCACCGCTGCCGCCTGGCGCGGAAGTCCTGCAGAGGACCGGCGCTATGCCTGCGGTGGTCTTGCCACCGGCATACGGACCAATTACGAATCTGTTGTCAGCTTACTTCGAGCCGAGTGCAATCATTGGTTTGCTCGCGTTCATCGATGTAAAGACCAATATCACTTCAACCAATTGGGTCCGCATTCTGACCGTGCCATATCCCATGACGGGCGGCCGGATCACTGCAACAAACATCATCGTCCTTGGGCAAGTCTGCCAGTTTCGTTCCGGCTATACGTTTCCAAAATGATCACGCTCGCCGAAATCCCAACCAACCCAAATGCCACTAGCCTTGGTGAATCGCTGCTCGTCATTGGCTTCATTCTCGGTCTGTTGATGAACATCATCACGATCTGGGCGCTCCTCCGGAACAGAAAAGAGCAGCGGGTAATCTCATTTGAGTTTGATCCCGCCTCGAAGTCTGAATTCGAGGAGCAGAAAAAACATTGCACAAAACGGCATGGCGAACTCTTTGAAGCGGTTGATTTGGTCAAAGAAAAAGCCGCCATCGATTTGAAAGAAACGGCCCGGCTCCTGGAGGAAAAGATCGACGATAATCAAAATGCGCTCACGGAAAAATTGCGTGTTCTCCCAAACGAGATCGTTGCCCAACTCATCAACACCAAGAACCTTTGGAGGCAATCGTGAACGCCGCGGACCGCGAAACACTACGCCTATCACTGCTGCGCCATCTTGAGCCGCGCACGGGGAAGTTCGGACTGCAGGCACCGCTGCTCACGAGCTTTGTTCGCAATGAGGGATTGCGCGTCACCGTCAATGATGTCCGCGCCGAGTGCCTTTACCTGGTCGATAAAGGTTTGATTGAGGAGACGACGAAAGCCGTGTCGCCGGAGAATACGGCTTGGCGAATCACAGCCGCAGGCCGCGACTTCGTCGCGAAGAACGAAGCCGAGTCATGAATGAAGATCGAACGCAAAATCAGACCCGACGCTGTCCTGGACAATTTGCCGGAGGATCGGCAGGCGCAGCTCTTCGCCATGATGCAGCCGCCCGAGAACAAGAGCTACGCTGCCGTGCGAAAGCATTTGGCGAAAGATGGCTTGCTGGTCTCGGAAAATCTGTTGTCCAAATGGCGCTCGCGTTATGCGTTGCGCTCGGCCTGCCGGCAGGACGAAGAGGATACGCAGACGTTGTTGGAGGAGTTAAAGCAGGAGATGCCCGGTTTGAGCGATGCGCAAGCCTTCAGCCTGGGTCAACGGATTTTCTCCATGCTGGCGATCAAACGAGAGGACGTGGACACCTGGAGGAAAGTGCAGACCGTCCAAATCAGGAAGGATGCGGAGGATCGCAAGAAACAGGAATTTCAGCGCGAGACATGCGCTTTATTTGTGAAATGGTATGCGGACGCCAAGGCGAGGGAAATATTGCAGGGGGACGATTCAAACGACGCGAAGACGGAGCAGCTCGGCCAGCTCATTTTCAAGGAGCAATGGAAGTGAGCGCTACGCCAACACTTTCGCTCCGCAAGGCGCAGATCAACTTCATGGATCTGTCGGAGGAGCATCGCATCTGCGCTTTTGTGGCGCGACGGCAATTCGGCAAGACGACCGTGTTTTCCCACATTGCCCTGAAGAAGATGATGAAGCGCAAAAATCACACGGTCATTTTCGGCAGCGCCAAGCTCAATCTTGCGCGGGAAATCGTCCGCAAGGAAGCCGCGGTGATTCAGTCGGCCATTGGCGCGCTGCGCGCCAGGGTCGCGGATCGCAAGCGGGTTGAGATTGCCGACTCTCAGAATGGCCAGGTGCCCGACAGATTGACCGAGGATGATTTCGCCGATTTGTTCGAAGCGCAGCGGCTGGAGTTCCGTTACTACCATTCAAGTTCCAGCTATTCGCGAACCAAGGTCGTGGCGTTGCGTGACGACACAGTCGGGGAAACCGGGGATTTGATGTGCGATGAAATCGGCCGGGTTAAAAGCTGGCGCGAAGTGTGGGAAGCCATTGAGCCGATCATTGCGAGCGATCCGACTTTCCGTTGCGTGCTCTCGACCACTCCTCCGCCCGATGACACGCATTTTAGTTTCGAGATGCTGGTCCCGCCTGCCGGCACAATTTTTCCGGTTAATCCGGGCGGGAACATTTATCGCTCGGAAATGAACATCCCGATCTTGCGGGTGGATGCCTATGACGCGTGGGCTGATGGCGTTCCGGTATATGACCAGGACAAAGGCGTTGCCATGCCGCCAGAGGAGCATCGCCGGCGCTCCTTCAATAAGGAGGGATGGGATCGCAACTATGGCATCAAGTTCATTCTAGGCGGAACTGCAGCTTGCGGAATCCTTCAGTTGCAGACCGCTCAGCAGCGCGGGGTCGGCGAATGCGAACTGTTCCTCGTTGAGGATGACCACGACTATCGTGAGGCGCTGACCTGGCTGTCGCGCCGCACCGGGCAATTTGCGGCCATTGGCCTTGGTTACGACGTAGCCACAACCACGAAGGAAAAAAGCAATCCGTCCGTACTTTCAATCATTGAGCGCGATGCGAACGATTTCATTTATCGGGCCGCTCTGGTTTGGAAGACACGCGATCCGGACATTGCCATTGAGCGCGTCAAGGGCGTTGTGGAATTGCTGAACCGCCGTCCAGGCGGACGAGTGAAGGCAATGTGCATTGATGCAACGAATGAAAAATATTTCGCTGAACGAGTGCGAAAGGAACTGCGCTCGGAAGTCCCGGTCCGGCTGATCGTTTCGAGCGAATCCATCACACCGGAGATGATGCCAGGTAATGACAAGCCAACCAACTGGAAGGAATACCTGGGAGATCAATACGTGGGCATCCTCGACGATAATCATTTGACCCTGCCGGCGTCGGTTTACATCAAAACTGATCATCGCCTGGTGCTCAAGGATCGCGGCAAGTTCGTTTGCGAACCCGACGAGGAAGGGCGGCATGGCGATACGTTCGACGCCGGCAAGCTGGCGGTCGAGGCGCTGATCGGGAAGTCGGACGCGATTCAAACCGTCGAGGGAACTCGTCTGGGAACGAGCTCGCAGCGCGTCAAGATGTTTGTTCCACACCGACTCACATGACGAAAACCAAACCCATTTTGCGTTGGCCTGGAGGCAAGCGTCGACTACTGCCAAAAATCCTGCCGCTGATTACGCCGCATGTTTGTTATGTCGAATCGTTTGCCGGTGGGTTGGCAGTCCTCCTCGCCAAGGAGCGCAGCAATACGGAAGTTATCAATGACATCAATGGTGACCTGATTGCGCTCTATCGCAACGTGCAGTATCACCTGCCGGAGTTGCTGCGGGAGATTGATTTCGCGCTGGGGTCGCGCAAGGGCCTGAAGGATTTCATGGCGCAGCCAGGCTTGACCGAGATCCAACGGGCGGCGCGGTTCCTGATCCGGAACAAGACTTCGTTCGGCGGTAACATGGATAGCTTCGCGGTATCCAGAAAGAACGGAGGCGGCGGGTTCTCCAGGGAAAGCAACACCGCATTGCTCGGTGAAGCGCACAAGCGCCTGGATCGGGTCACGATTGAAAGCCTGCCTTACGAGCGGTGCATGGACCTCTATGATTCCAAGGATACCTTTCACTTTTTCGATCCACCCTACCTTGGTTCAAAGATCAAAGCTTACGACGGATGGACCGAAGCCCAGATGTGTGCATTCAGGAAGCGGCTGGACAAGCTGCAGGGCAACTGGGTCCTGACGGTTGATGGCAGCGATTTCAACCGGGAACTGTTCAAGGACTTCCGGATCGAGGCGGTTTCCTCGAAAAACCAATCAGTGAACGTCCGGACGCACGGCGAGCAACGGTTCAAGGAGTTCATTATTACGCCAAAATGACAACTCCCGAACAACGCCTAAAATGCCCCAGGACGATTTGGGTGGTATCTACCCCGCCTCTCGCGTTTACGACGCCAGAAATCCGGGCGCGGCAACGCGCTGTGGCTATTAAAATCTCTCCCCCGGAAGTTCCAAACAGTCAAAAAGGGTGTCTTTGGGGAGGTAGTCATGCGTAGCACGGTCTTTCCTTCCCATCGTGCCACGCGGATCGGCGCGGAGCATTGGCAGCCGGGCCGCATCCAGGCCGCGGCGACAGTGCCCGTAGAACCTCCAGCGCCGACGGTCCCGCCGAGCGGCCCGGCCCAACAGCAAGCCGTCCACACAATCGTTCTGCCCAGCGCTCGCGACCGATGGATGGCCTCTTACGTTCACTATTACACGCCGAAGATTCTAGAGAATATCTTCCGCGGGATGATGGCGGGCAACTTGGTCGCTTCATGGCTCGCCATGGATCTGATGGAGCAGACCTGGCCGCGGCTCACCACGAACCTGAACAAGCTCAAGGATGGCGTGGTCGGCCTGGATTGGAACTTGCAACCGTTTGCGCCCAAAGGTCAAAAGCCCAGCCCGGAAGCCGAAAAGCGATGTCGCATTTTGAACAGCGTCGTTTGGACGATGAAGCCCGACGTCAAGAAGAACGAGAATAATTGGGACAACACGCTGCGGGACATCATGGATGCGATTGGCAAGGGCATCTCAGTGCTGGAAATCAATTGGGAATTGCGGCCGATGCAATTGGACCTCTCCACTGCGAAACCAGGGACCAATACGAGCGGCAACGCTTCGCAACTCTCCGCGCTGAAAGTCTGGGCACCGCGTTCGACGCGCTGGGTTCATCCGCGCTACTACGGTTATCCCGGATACGGTTACGGCGCGACTCAACTGCAGCAGGACGAGCTGATGCTATTTGCGCAGGAAATCGCATTTTCGAACGCGGACTATTCCGAGCAGTCCGGTATGTGGACCGAGTTTCCCGAGAACAAGTTCATCGTGTCGATTATGAAGCAAAAGTCCGGACACCCCTTGTCCAGCGCGCTGCTGCGCTTATTGGGTTTCTTCTGGTCCGCGCAGAACTTCACCTGGGAATGGTTCATCAACTATGCGCAGATTTTCGGAGGAGGTTTCAGATGGGCCACGTATGACCCCGGAAAACCCGGCTTGCTGGATCTGATCGAAGGCATGATGCAGCAAATGGGTTCGTCCGGGTATGGTGTTTTCCCCGAAGGAACAAAGATCAACTTCGAAAAAGGCGGGGAGAGTGCTCGCGAAAATCCGCAGAAGGTCCTGATCGACGCTTGCGATGAAGTCGCGGACATCACCATCCTCGGCCAGACCTTGACCACCTCGCAAGGCCAGCGCGGAAGCCAGGCGCTGGGCAAGGTCCATAAGGAAGGCGAGAACGAGCGCGTTCAAACTACCGGCGTCCGCGCCGCAGACATTGTCAACGATCAGCTCCTGCCGGCCATGTGCCGTTTGAACTTTGGGGATGACCGCGAATGCCCGGTCGCCGTTCCGTCCACCAAGGAAGTCAAAGACCAGGTCGCTGTCGCGCAGAAATACCAGATCGTTGTCGGTTTTGGCTTGCCCATCGGCACGCAGCATCTCTACGAGCAACTCGACATTCCGGTTCCATCTCCAGGCGAACCAGTTTTCCTCGGCCCTGTCAATGCCCTGACTCCGGACAATAAACCGCCTAGCGAACCCAAGCCGGAAGTTCCCAATCCCGAAAGCGCTTCCGCCCGTTTCACCGCGACGGCAGCCGCGGCAGCAGCGATGGACCAGCTCACCAATAACGTCCTGGAGAATCTGACAGGCGTGCAGGCGAAGTGGCTGAGCGGAGTCAAGCCGATGTTCCGCGAGTTGATTGTCGCGGCGAAGAACGGCGACCTGACCGACCGCCAATTCATCGCTGTGCTGGAGCGTGCACAGAACCGTTTCCCGGAGCTATTCGCCAAACTGGACCGCTCGCACCTCGCGCAGGCGATGGAGAGGTCCATGGGCGCTGCGGCCATTAACGGAGCGGTTCGGGGGTATATGCAACGAGGAGGTGCGCGATGATCTCCTACTGGATCACCAAAGATGGCTTCGAACAGAAGATGGCATTGATCATTGATAATACTAGCTTTGTGCGGCCAGTGATGGCCGCGGCCGGGCGCGAAGGAGCGAACCGCCTGAGGAAACATTTCCGACAGAAGGACCGGACCTCGGCGAACAAACTGAGCAGCCGGCGTTCGCACCTCTGGTTGGAAATCATGCGCAGTGTGCAAGCGCCGGTCCAGCCTAGCGACAGCCGGGTAACGATCAGCATCGTCCACCCCGTCATCGCGCAAAAAGTGTTTGGCGGCACGATCACGGCGAAGCGAGTTCAGAACCTTGCGATCCCAGAAAGCGAAGAGGCTTATGGGCGCGCTCCGAGCGTGTTCGAACGCGAGACCGGATTGAAGCTGATCTTCATCCAGGCGAACGGTCACGCTTTTCTGGCGTCGCGTATCGATCCCAATTCGAAATTTCTGGAGGTCGAATACATACTGACGCCGAGCGTGGACCAGGAAGCCGATCCAACTGCATTGCCCGATGAAACGGAGTTCAGCCAGGGCGTGCTGGATCGGGCGCAAAAAACCGCGAACCGATTGCTGCAAAAGGAAAGCCCAGAATGAACGAACTCAACTCCATCACCTGCAGCGCCATTGCCAGCAACCTAGAATTGACCGGCCAGGGCGAGCCGCCGACAGAGATTCAATGGATGGCCCCAGGGGAACACCTGATCCGGCCGCTGATCAATGGCGTGCCGGCTGAGAAGCCATACAAGCAACGGGTCACTCCCGAGATGGCCGCGAAGGTAAATGCGAAGCTGCAGGCCATGTGGCAGGCGTATCGCAACGGTCAGGGCGATGAACCCTACCTGGATTTCAACCATAAGGATGAAGAGCGCAGCGCCGAACCGCTAGAAGCCTGGTGGGGCGGCGAAGATCCAAAAACGGGCGGCATCCGCATGCGCGTCAATTGGACCGCATCGGCGAGCCAGGGAATCAAGGACCGGCGCTACCGGAAAGTCTCGCCGCAATGGGAGATGGACCCTGAGACGTTCGAGTTTTCTCACGTCACCGAGAATTTAGGCGGGCTGGTCATTCGGTCCGCGTTCACCAAAAACGCGCCGGTCATGGCCAGCGCGGCAACCCCAAAACCACCAAAACAAATGACAGACAAAGAAATCACTGATGCGGTCGCCGCGGCCCTCAAGCCCGTGACCGACCGGCTCGACAAGCTGGAGAAACCCGCAACCACGGCACAAGCGGCAGCGACCACGGCTACCGATCCGAACGCGGCCATCACCGCTGCCGTTCAGGCCGCGATGAAACCGTTCTCCGAGCGACTGGAGAAAATGGACGAACGGACCACCACGGCAGCCGCCATGGCGAAGATTCAGCCGCACATCGACCGCGGCGCGATCCCGCCCGCGGACGAAAAGACAATCAAGATGTGGACGAACATGGTCATTGCGGACGAAGCCACTGCTTGCGCGCAAATGGCGAAACTTCCCGGCCTGCGCAACTCCCGTCTCACCACGGCCACGGCTGGCAATTCGACTGCTGTCGCAACGGCCGGCCTGGAACCCGAAGAGCAGTTCATGGCCAAAGCCCGAGCTTTCGGAAAAGAGAAGGGATGCAAAACGGAAGCCGAGAGCATCACCGCTTTCGCCTCCACCGCCGAGGGCAGGGAACTCTACGGGCATTTTCGCGAAACCTACAACAAGGTCGGCGCAAAGGCATCCCGCAACTGAACCGAAAGGAATCCGAAATCTAAAATTCGAAATCCGAACCAAAAACAAAAATGAAAACCCCCTACACAGACCGCGGTTACGCCAGCTTCGTCGCGGCAGTTCCAGCCAATCTGGTCGGCAAGGAAGGCTTTCTTGTCGAGCTTATTCCTGGCACGCGCACGATCCAGCTCTATAGCGCGACCGCAACCATCCAACCCATCGGCACGCTTTTCGAGCGGCTCGAAGGCGACACCGTATGGAACGTTCGCTTGCTCGGCAAGCAAGGCACGTCGCGCATGATCGCCAGCGGCGCAATCACCACCGGTCATGCCGTCAAGCCGGTCAATGGCGGCACGGTGGTCCAGGCCAATACCGGCGATACGGCCATCGGAGTGTTCGTCGGCGAAAAGAACGCCGTCGCGAACGACGTCATCGAAGTCCTGGATAACCAAATCGTCGCGTTCTAAGTCACCGCACAGCATCCCACTCGAACCAAAACCAAATGAAAAAAAGCTACATGTTTAAAAACGGCCTGCTCGTTCCGCTGATTGCGGGCGCGCTCGCCTTGCGACCGCTGCGCAAGCGCACGGTCACAGTCCAGGCGCTGGATACCGCAGCCACCCTCAATCCGATCCTCACGATGATCGCGAATCAGTTCATGGCCGACGATTCGGGCTTCGTGGCAAACGAGGTTCTCCCGCCATTCGGCAGCGCTTTGCAATCGGCGCAATATTACATGTTCAAAGCCGCCGAACTCGCCCAACGGCCGAACATTGTGCCGCGTGCCCCTGGCACTGCTTATCCCAGGCTCAAATTGGCCGTGTCGAACGACAATTATTTCTGCCAGGACTACGGAATGGAAGGTCCAGTGGCGGACGAAGACCGTGCCAAGTATTCGTCGTACTTCGATTTGGATACGACGATGATTCGCCGCCTGGTGGACACGCAAAAGATCAATCGGGAGCAGCGTGTTTACAACCTCGTTACGGGCGGAACGGTGCAGGGTGCCGGCGTCGCCATCAAATGGAATGACGCGCAGAGCCAGCCCAAGACCGATACGGACGCGGCTCGTGAACAGATCCGCGCACAAATCGGTTTGATGCCAAACACGTTGGTGTTGACCCAACCAACGGTGAATGCGCTCTCGGTCCATCCCAAGGTGGTGGACTTCTTCAAATACACCGTGAGCGGCGTGGTGGACGTGGAAGCTCTGAAAAAATACTTCCAAATTCCCAACGTGGTCATTGCGCGCAGCATCAACGCGACCAACAACGAAGGACAGGTTTACACGGCGGCGGATATTTGGGGCAACAACGCGTTGCTTTGCTTCAGCCAGCCGGGCAATGACCTGAGCATGCCGAATTTCGGCCGCACGTTTTACTGGACCGCGTTCACCTCGCCAGTCACCACGGCGACAGGGGGAACCGGGCCGGCGATGCAAATGGGCGGTGGTGGACCGGATTTGATCAAGGTCATGTCCTATCGGGATGAGACGGTCAATTCCGACATCCATCGCACGCAACACTACGTGGGTGAGAAACTTACCGCCCCTCTGGCGGGATTCTTGATCCAAAACCCGCTCGGCTGATCGCGTTGCGAAGACACAAACCTCGAACCAAATAAAATCAGACACACCAAAATGAATACGTTCTTCCTGGCCAATTCGTTCGCCCTGATCGAATGCCTAGTCCTCGTCACCATCATCTCCATCATTGCGCTCTTCGAGATTCCGGCGCTTTACCGGGCGCGCAAGCGCAAACAATTCATGGCGAGATGCCTCGACCCATGGCCGCGCCATTTCCGTCCGCGGCAGATCGCGGCCGCCCGCCACGCTCATGCGCAAACGCGCCGGCTCAGGTTGGCGCTGGCACTCCTACTTTGTGCGTTCATTCCATTGTGGTTGCTGCCATCGGCCATGGCGCAAGCAACTCAGACGGGACAGCCGAATTTCGTGACGATTGTTTCGAACTATACCGGAATGGTCCTGGCTGGGGGTGCCGGCACGAACTTCAACAATGCCTCAAACCAGATCGTGCAGCATATCACTGTCCGCCAAGGTTCGGGCAGCACGTGGTATTGGTCCGGTTGTGGTTCGACCGCCAACACAACCAACCTCTATACGATCTACTTCGCAACGGCAGTACAGGGAACGGGACTTGCGAATACGAACAGCCAGGGCGTGAACACCAACTTTACCACTGGCAACGTTGGAGCGCTGGCCTCGGGTGGAACGCAGAACTTCCCGTTGTCATGGTCATTCAACTTGAATGGGACCAACTACATAAACGTGAAAACCAATTTCCCAGCTACGGCCCTGAGCGGTGATCGGGAAATATATCCGGTGGTGCCAACCAATACCTGTTCAGGAAACGTCACCAACTTCTACCTGGCTGAGTCGCATTCGAATCAATAGCCGGCATCCGAAACACAAAACAAACCACGAAGTATGAAAGTTAAAATCGAAAAGAATGTTCTGTTTAACACAGGCAGCCAATCCAGGCTGCTGAAGCAAGGCGAGGTTCATGAGATGCCTGACGATCACGGTCGTCTCCTGATCAAAGGCGCGCATGCGGTCGCCCACACTGAGCCAGCGAAAGTTCCGGCAACTCCGCCTGCCCGCGGCGCTGCATCCAAGCCCAAGCCAGGCGAAGAATCCAAGCCCAAGCCCTTCATGACCACGTCGGACCAGGCACCCTGGGGTGAAGAATCCAAGCAGGGCACTGGCGAAACCGGCAAGCCAGGCGCAAAGCCAAAGAACGAAGAAGCTTCCGGCGCGTAGTAGGTCGCGCCGGCTGACCAGCCTGGCGTGGTTCACTGCATGTCCCCGCCAGGCAATTACAAACTTAGAAAACTGAATTCGCATGACAGGACGCATAAAATGGTTCGATGACAAGAAGGGCTTCGGCTTCATCACTCCCGACGCCGGCGGCGCTGATGTGTTCATCCATTACTCCGAGCTGCCTGGCAGCGGCCGGCGTTCGATTCAACAGGGCGAGCGTGTGTCATTCGACACCACTCACGGACCCAAAGGATTGTTGGCGAAGGGCGTGCGGCGCATCGGCGCGGACAGTGCCGGCGTCAATACCCGTTGCCCGGTTCGACCACAGCCTACGCTCGAATGACCTTTACGAACCAGGACCTGAATCTGAGCGACGCCGACCTGGCTGCGATTATCTCGCGCCTGGCCAATGGGCAGAATACAGACCCGATTGCCGTTTCGATCCGCGCCCAAGTCGCCAAGGTAAACGATTACACGCTGCGGTATCAGATCAGCGAAGTCATCGTTAATGAGCTGCTGACCGGCGCCAGCGCGCAGGGGCAGACCTATAATACTCAGCGTGCGGATGTTTCCGCAGTCACGGTCCTGGTCAATGGCATCGCCTTCAACACGCCGGCTGATTACACGCTGGTCGCGGCGACCGGCGCGATCACCATCGTCATTGGCGGGGGCATCCAGAACAACAGCCAGGTGATGGTGAACTACACTTCGGACTCGCGCTTCAAACGACTGGTCCGGCCGCTCGTGCTCTGGGACCTATACGGCCAGATGGGACCCCGCCCGTCGAACGTCACCGAGGAATATAAGGATGCGATGCAGGAACTGCAGGACATCCGCGCCGGCAAGTTCACGGACCTGATCGAAAAGACCGTGCCCGATCCGCAGCTCAGCCATCCCAAAGGCGCATTTGGCGGCACGCATCATGTCAGTTTCACCCGCGGTCCGCGATTTGGCCGCTGCGATTAGCCCATGCCCGCGCCAACCACCAACCTTTACGGCCTGCACGATACTGTTGCAGTCCTGAATGCACTGCAGGCCGCTCTGCAAGCGGTTCAGTGGAATAATGCGCCGGCGTTCGACAAGGTTGATTTCTTTGATATGAGCGACCTGTTGAAGGCACTCCAGGAAGTGTTCAACTTCGCCAATCGCGTTTGCGTCATTATCCACGACCGGGAGCATTTCGAATCCGAAAAGAAGGGCAACGAACTGCATGTCAGGCAGACGCGGACTGTCGGGCTTATCATCGCCGACCGGAACATTGGCAATCGAAAATTTGCTTTGATGGGCGGCGATCCCCAGAACAAGACTGCGGGCGCGCTCTCCCTCAAAGATGCCGTGCTCAACGGGATTATCGGCCTGCTGCCTGGACAGCCAGGCATCCTGGTCAAGCCGGATACGGGTGAGCAAATGTTAATCCAGGCAAAGGTTCGCGATGAGTTACAAGGCCGCGTCGCGTTCACACTGCAATTCACACTCGAAGGCGGCAACGCCATCTTCCCCATCGGCCGTCAACCCATTGTCTGAACTCTAACCAAAACCCACTATGATCAACCTCGGTGATCCCAAAACAAAGAAACTGGCAACAGGCCGGCTGTTCATTCAACTCACCAACCCCAGCGTCGATGCGTTCTACCGCGATTTGGGGAACTGCACGGAACATAAGATCGATCCCAAGATCACCCGCAAGGAACACAAAAAAGCTGCAGGCGGATTCTTGCGCACAGATCTGAGCCTGGTCTCGGAGATCTCGCCGATGTATCAGTATGTGTTCGACGAACATTCGCCGGATCTGGTCAACCTGGCCTTGCTCGGCAGCCAGGGCGCGGACAGTGTTCAGGCGGGCGGCAACATCGTCGCGGAGCAACTCACCAACAACAGCCAGCAAGGCCGCGTTTACTTCACCGCGCAGAACGGTTTGACGGTGGCCACTGTCAAGGTCGGCGGAATTGCAAAGACCCTGAACGTTGATTATGCCATCGATCTTGGCAGCGGCGCGGTGACCATTCTCAACGGCGGCGCAATCAATAACGGCAGCACGGTGACCATCGATTACACGAGCGGCGCGGTGACCATGCACAATTTCACCGCGTTCCAGGCGCTGCTGCTGCAGGGCGCGATCAAATACGTGGAGACGGACCAGTTCTCCGCGACTCCGCGGCAAATCACCACCTTCAACGGTCAGCTTTACGTCACGAACTGGGGAGACAACAAGGCTGATTACAACCTGATCACCGTCGATGCCGTGCCGTTGACGAATCCGATAGTCCAAACTCGCGTTGACTAAAAGGAAAGCGGGACGCCGCACCTAATTATGAACCTCGGCAATCCAGAGAACTACAAGCTAACGACAGGCCGGCTCTACTGGCAGTTGCCCAACCTGTCAGCCGGCGACAATGCGTGGATCGATTTCGGGAACGTGCCTGACTATAAGGACGAGCCGAAAATCAAACGCATCGAGCATTTTCGTTCCTCAGGCGGGTTCCGGCGCTTGGATTTCAGCCCAGTGGCGGACGTGATGCAACACAAGCTGTTCACCCTGGATGAGCATTTCAACGACACGGTTGCGCTGCTCTCCCTGGGCCGCAACCTCGGACAGGTGGTGCAAGGCGCGGCCGTCAACCAGCGCTTCATCATCACGCAGGATGTGCTTTCCACCCTTACGCCGGGCGAAGCGAGCACATTCTACGTGGGTGCCACCGGTTTGTTGAATGTCACGGTGGCCGTTTACTTTTCATTCGGCGCTGCGCCGAATGATTTCATCATCGAACCGCTGGACGCGAGCCAATACACGCTGCATGCCGGCAGCGGGATGCTTGACCTGTTCGGGCCTTACAGCTTGGTCGTGCCGGAAGGCGCGCATACGGGAGAGACGTGGGCCATCTACCAGATCGAGGTCCTCTACTCATGTCCGCAGGTAACGCAGACCAATTTCGACACGTTTAGCCAGCTCCTGCAGCTCGGGACGTTCAAACTTATCGAATACGATCAGTTCAGCGGGATTCCGCTCGCGGTTGAAACCTTCTCGGGTCAGGTGGAAGTCACTGCCTGGGGGGAAAACAAGCTGGACAAGTTTAACGAATTCACCATCGAGGTGATCCACGCGGCCGGCGCTCGCGCTGTGCGCGCTTACTGAGATGCTCACCCAACGCCAACGTTCAGCCAGGTCCGCAGGCGCAAAGCGCGCCTTGATCACGCGGTTGTGCGCCTCGCTGGACCGCAATGTGGAGATGGCTGAGAAATTTCCGGCCGGAGGCAAAACCCGTGCCCGCTATCTGAAGAAAGCGGACAATTTCCGGGAACGACTCCGCCAGATCGACCACTGAAGTATGAAACACGAAACACAAGACAATGGAACAATGCCGGTGATGAACCGGCGCAAGCTAATCGAATTCCCAAGCCCAGTGCCGGGCGCGCTCACTCGGAGGGTGATGGTCTCAGAATTCACCTGGCATGACACGTTTGCGTTCATGCGAATGCTGTATGAGAAATCGGGCCAGATCGTCGATGACAAGGGAAAGTTCGCACTTCGAATGGACAAGCTTGCTGAACTGATTTCTGGCACGCAGGAATTAACGGAGTTCGTCGTCATCAAATCGACGGGAATGTCGCAGGAGGAAGTCCGCAAGCTTTCCTTCGGAGATGGTTTGGAGCTGTTGGACGCGGCACTGGAAATCAACCTTAGCCCGAACATCCTCGACCGGGCAAAAAAAGTCGGCGGCCGCTTCAGCGCGGCCTTCGGCGTCAAGCTGGGCGAGTCCAAAGCCGCAACCCCGACGCCGACACAGCCGGAGTCATCGACTTCCTCCTCAGCCAGGGACACAGCCTCGACGACATAATGCGTTACACATCGCGCCAAATGGATCTGTTCCTCGAAGCTGCCAACGAGCGGCTCGCGGCGATGTATGGCCAGGACGGCCGCCCTCCACGGGGAAGACCGCAATTCTGAGTTATGGGCGCTGACGGAGTAAAAATCGTTTTCGACGCGGAGACGCAGGCTGCATTCAAGAAGGTGCAGGACTTCGTCGCCGGCATTTCCGGCGAGTTCGAAAAGATCACCGTCGCAGCCAACAAGGTTAACCAGCAACAAGC
>JAJPHR010000074.1 GCA_021325145.1 Verrucomicrobiota bacterium
CCGATCTCGTTTCCCAAATCCAAGGTCGGCGGGACTCAATGACTTCCTCATATGGCAAGTTGGTGCCACAAGCCCATTCTTGCCAATATTTATCCAACTTCACTTAGGGGCAGTACACACAATGCCGGTTGGATATGATCCGAAGTCGTCGTAATACTCGAGAATGGTCTGGCAACCCGAACTGACAATAGTCCCAGTCCACAGTGGAGCGTTGGTGCCGCCGGTGAGTGTGGCGCTTGTGACTGAACCGTTTGTAAAATCAATACTGGTCTTATGCTCATTGTGGCCAGCTAGACCGCAATTCACCGTGTTGCTTCGATAATCATTCTGGGAAACGGTCTGGGAATAGGTTCCGCTGTAAACGTTCGTACCGGAAGTGCCTGCGCACGTAACAGAAGTGGAAAGCACCATGGAAGCGTCAAATGTCGTTGTAGTGGTGGTGGTATATGACCCCGTGCCATGGCTCGTTGTGCATCCCTCACCGTCAACAGGATCATCGTAGGGTGTGGTCGTAGTACCCGAATCGACAACGGTCGTGCTTAAGAGTTCATGGAATGTGCTGGTCTTGTAATGCTTGACTTCACAGACATCGATATTCGTGAATTCAGGGTAACAGGTTTTACCCTGATCGCCCGTTGTGAACCAAATGCTTTGTATGGCGAGTTGCTGCGCTCCGCCACCGCCCCAGGGAGGTTCGATCGGGCAGGTTTGACCCACGGCTGTGCCGGCCAGATGGAACAGCAATAGCACTATAAGCGCCTGGCAAATGCGGATTGTCAATCGGCGATACGACCGGCTTATAGTCGGCACAGTGAGCAAGCAAGCTCTTAATAGTTGGCGGTAGTTCATTAGGTTTCCTTTCGAAATTGCGCCTCAAGGCTGGAGTGGAGTGTAAACATTGAGCCCCGTCACGCCCGTGGTATCGGTCACTGGCGTCGCAGTCACCCCGAGATTGCGGCCCTCGATATAAAGCGAATAATCGCTGGCCCCAAAAACCGCCCAGTTAATCAGTTCCGAGCCGGAGTCATACAGGCCATTGCCGTTGACATCCTTGAGGTAGTCAGGCACGCCGTCGCCATCGGAGCAGATCGGAACCCCATTGGTCACCGCCACATAGTGATAACCGATGTCGACCAGCGAGTTGGTCTCCTTCAACTCGTTGGTGGTGGTCGTGTAATGATAAAGGCCAATCAAGTCCGCCGTAGCGCTCCCGGCATTGAGAAGCGAACTGCTGGTGGGTTGATAAAAGCTACCCAGCGGGCCCGTCTGATAAGCCAGGCTGTTTGACGACACGACGTCGTGCAGGTTCGTCGGTGTCAATCGGCCGCTGCCATTCAGATACGCGTTGTACCCGTTGTTGATCGCCCCGGCGGAGTTGGTGGACGAATCGAAGGCGTTGTTGTAGGCGGCCCAAGTGCTTCCGCTGGTGGGCTGAGTGAGGCTTACATTGCCCCCGTAGAATAGATTATTGGTCAACAACAGGGTGTATGCCGAACTGGTATTGGAAGCCGAAAGGATCGAGCGGACGAACAGGTTGTTTACCAGCGTGGCTGTTACCGTGCCGGAAGCGGGCCCGCTCAAGGCGTTTGAGCCGCCCCAAAACTCGCATTCTCGCACCAGGAGGTTGTTGTAAAACTGGGGCGAAGTGGCGTCAATCAAATGACCGCCACCCCCCGCCGGGCAGGCGAATTTCGAGAATTGAAAGGTGGCGCTGGGCTGGCTGCCGCCGATCGGGGCGGCGCTTACATCCACTGCCTGGGCCACGCTGTTGCTGCCCAGCAGCAGCGATTGCTCCTGCACCGCTTGATAGCGCGTGAACCAGTTGGGCGCAATCGGGGTACCGATGGAAACCAGGCTGCTTCCGTCCTGCAGCACGATGCCCGGGTCGTTATACGAGGCAATCACCGTTCCGGCTTGCACTTCCAAAATGGCATTGGTCACCGTGTAATCGTCCACCAACCAATCAACCGGGTCATAGTGCCAGCCCAAATCCGGCGTCCCCGCGTTACGCTGGACCAGGGGATACAGAACGGCGCTCGCCGAAACCGTGATGTTGGAAAGGACCTGCGGCGGGGCAGTAGTCTTCTGCGGCAGCAATGCCAGCAAAGTGGGATCAATATTTGTTGTTCCAGCCGCCTGAAACTTGCTGCTGGACGACAGATAATAATCGCCCGCCCCCACCTGTTGGAATGGCGAACTTGTGACAGATATAGGGCTGCTCCCAAACTGTGTGCAATTGTAAAACCCGTTGAGCATTCCGGAGAACGAGAAACCCGGAGTGCCGCTCCCTTTGCCGCTGACGGCCGACAGGCTGCCCATGTTCGCAAATACGCAGTTCGTGGCCGCCAGTGTCAGGACTTCGGTCCCGGTCTTGCCCAGCAACAGTTCGGTGCTGTTATCAATCGTGGACTGAAGCAGTACCACTGTCACAGATCCGCTGGAACTAATCGGTGTTTGAACATACGACATCAAACAGTTGTTAAGATTCAGGCCGAACGCGCTGCCGCCGCTGGTGCCGTTCAACTGAATTCCCAGCACGCATTGCACGAACTGTGAATGCGCGACGGTTGCCGAAAAGGTGGTCGAAGCACAGTTGATCGCCGTTGAGGCGTAGTTGAATCGCAAATAGGTCAGTGGAATGATCGAGGTGTTGACCGACAGGGCCGGGTTCGCATAGTTGCCGCTCACTGTGCCGGTGTAACTGGACCAGATGTTGGTATTAAGCTTGTCGCCGACGCTGTTGTCATCCCCCGCGGTGAATACGGCCTCGCGATAGGGCGCGGTGGTCAAGGCCAGCGTGTTGTTCAACTGGATCGAGGTGTTGCGTGGATACTTGAAAACAGCCCCGCCTTCGATCAAAGCCGATCCATTGCACGTGAGCGTCCCAGAGATAAAATAAGTGGTGTCTCCCTTAAAGGTGGTGGAACTGCTCAAGGTCCCGCCGATACTGGCGACATAGTCGATCACCAAGCCTGACTTGGGACGAACATCAGCCTGAGCCAACCCGGGACTGCGCGTGAACAGGGCGGCGGATTTGGCCGCCCGGCGCGCCGAGGGCATTACCGCGTATTGCAGCCTGGCCTTGTGAATGGCCGGCCTTGTTCCGGCTGATGCGCTTTGCCCATTGCATTCCGGCAGCGCCTCCAACTCGTCCCGGATGGACGCATATTCCACCGACTCGATCAGGAATGTCCGGATGGAAGTCTGGTTGGTGAAAGTCGCAAACTGCTTTCCAACGGGCGCGCCGCCTGGCGAGTTGTTTGTGGCAGAAGCCGCAGTATAGGCCCGCCCCGGACCCAGCACAAGCTCCCCAAAGCCAATTGTCTGGTCCATGAAATCCGGGCTGGCCATGCCTTGGCGCAGTTTCTCATCGGTTTCCACACGAATGGGCGAGATGATTTTTTGGGGGGTGGGCGGCTGGTAAAACTCGCTCAGGATCTGGATGCGGGTGGTATTGGTAGGAAAACCGTAATCAGCCGGGTTCAAATGGCCGTTAATGACCACATCCTGCTGAAACGAACCGCGGTCCAAAGTGTAAACGACGTCGGCGCAAAGTCCTGCGAAAGCATTGTGATAGACCACCTGGTTGCTGCTCACCAGTGAACCCGAGCAGTTGGTAATCGAGGCAATGGTCGCAAAGTTCCCGCTGGCAGCGTCGTACAGCGCGATGCCAACCGGGGTCGAATTGAGAGTCAGGCCGTCGGGAGTGACAACCGTAACTGCGCCAGCCGTGTTGAGATCGGCCGCGAGCCGAACCCTGTGTTGCACTTGATTGGCCACCACACTGCTACCATCCGGAGCAATCTGAAAACTCGGATCGCTCAAGCTCCATCGCTGGCCATCCCAGAAATTCATGCCGGTTGCGAGGTCAACGATTTGATGGCCGCTGGGATCCGTCCACGTTCGGCTATGAGGACCAACCTCGACGGACCACTGCGCTCCGTCAGCCACCGCGACCGTCTGGCTCGTCGCGGCCGGAGGATTGCCGCCGGCCTGTTGAGCCCCAAGTTGTTCAGGAGAGCACAAGATGGCGGCAAAATAAGCCACCCACACCAACGGCAATTTTTTCATATTCCACTCCCAAGATTACGAGCCATCCACCAATCTGCATCGGGGCAGCGGCAAGCAGTCGCCCGATAACGGCATAAAATGACAGTAACAACACTCTCGGCTTTTCAAACCTTCCATCCGGAGATTTGTTGGTAGACTACACTAGTTTCCTGGAAGCACAATAAGAAACAGTTTCCTTTGAAAAGTATGATTTTTGCTCATGGCAAAAGAATCACAATATAACTAAAAGCTAATAGAAGAGTGATACAAACTGGGAAAAGTGAGGATAGCTTATGAGGTCCTATTTAGAATTTGCTCGCCTTCCTGCTTTCATATCGCTCGCTTGACTGCTACGGTGGAGGCGCGATTCAATGAAGACCATCTCCAAAGACCGGCGCGTTGCACCCGCAATTGAAATCGCCAGGCCTCAAGATCTAAAAAATGGATGCTCAATCGGTCCGCGTTTTGATCCGAAAGCGGCGATGACTTTGGCCACGTTATTGGGGTTTTTCCTGCTGTTGCAAAGCTTCATGCCGCTTCGAACGGCTGTCCAGATTGGCGCGGATGAGGGTTTTGAGCTTGCCAAGGCGACCCTTTGCCTCAATGGGCACAAGCTCTATTCTGAAGTTTGGAACGACCAACCGCCGCTGCACACATGCTTGATTAGTTGGACGTTGAAACATATATCCCCATCCATCGTCGGGCCGCGTTTGATCACGGTTGTTTTCGCCGCGCTGCTGCTCGCCTGTGTTTTCTGCATGAGTCTTCGGTTGAACGGATTGTTGGTGGCTGGCGTGACAACTGCACTACTGATTGCTTCACCAGGGTTTCTGGAACTTAGCTGTTCATGCATGCTGGAGATTCCTGCGCTGGCCCCAGCTTTGGCGGCGTTGGCGCTGCTTTTGATTGGCCGCAAACGCAAACCGAGAGGCGCCGAATTCGTCGCCGGGGCGCTTTTTGGCGCTGCTTTAGCCATGAAATTGGTCCCGGTGATCCTGCTTCCAGTTGCAGCCATGGCGGTTTGGGCCGGTGAACGGCAGACTGGCCATCGGATCGTCAACACGGCGAAGTCCCTTGCGCTAATTGCGGTGGGCATGGCGCTTGGCTTTATTGCCATTGACGGTTTGGTGGACGGGGGCGCGTTCTTAACCCACATCCGGCAAACCTGGGTTTCCCACTTTGCTCCGGCAAAATCCTTTGAGTATGGTTCTCCTGCCGACCATCCTTTCGAGTGGGAAATCCTGCTCAGAAACTGGGACACGACCGTTCCCGCAGTGGTTGGAATTATCCTCGTGCTGCGCCAAGCCCGGAGCGATTTGGCTGCCGCCTTGCCGGCAGCATGGCTTGCTTTGATGCTGGGCGTTTTCACACTCCATCGGCCATGGTGGTCTTACTATTATGTTCACCTTGCCATTCCGCTTAGCTGGTGCGCGGCCATTGGTCTGGTGACGATAGGCCGTTTGGGAAGATCGCAAGCCACCCGGAGAATTGTTACGTTTCTGGTGGTTTGCAGCCTGGGAATGTGGCTGTCGGGACGTGCCTACTTGCAAATAAAGAGTGTGCGCGAGTCGCCCCAAACTTATAGCTCTCCTGTTCTCAACATCATGAGACGCTTCAAACCCTTTACCCAATGGCTTTATACAGAAGACCCGGTCTATTCGTTTCATTGTGGTGTTCCATTGGTCCCAGACCTGGGAGTGGTCATGCTCAAACGCTTCTGGTCCGGGGAAATGACCAATGCCAAAATCGAGGCGGAGTTGAGGATCGCTCAGCCGGAAATGCTTTTGTTGATGAGCGACACCAACCCGAGGGCCTTCCGGGACCTGATTGCGACCGAGTATCGGCTGGTTTATCAGGACCCAAGCCATCGGCTTTACATTCGCAACAGCATTGCGGATAAAGTTGACTTGTGAACAAACACCGGGTAGGTGAACGTCGCCTTGGATTCGCTTTTAAGGATTGGAAATGCCTTAGGCATCCAAGTCAGAGACATTATTCGAGATTTTTGACCCCATAAGGTAAAACGAGTATCTCTCCAACACAGCCAGGCGCATGGACGATTGCGGCGTGAGCGTGCTCTCGCATAGCAAGCTGCGCTAAAGCTGCAAGGCACCTGCTACGCCATAGCACCCTCACTGCCGCTCCCAAACAATTACCCTGACCTCTGGCCTATGGCTTCCGCTCTGGCCTGCCTGGCGTACCCCCTGATTCCCCGTAAGCCGCAGGCCGACGCTTCAGTCTCCGGGCCGGACGTCAGCAGGTGGCCAATTCGGTAAGTGTTCGGAGGTAATAACCGCCTCATTGGTCTTCGACGTGGTTTTCAGGTCTTTTTCTCGCTGGTGCTCTCCTCTGCCTCGGTTCCGCCCTTTCGCCCTTCACCAGCCCGCTTTCACAGGGGGCCGGACGCGGTGCCCTCTAAAGACTACTCCCACTGGCCGCCCTGCTTCGCGGGCCTTTTTTGGTTGAAGGGCGAAAGACCGAAACCGAACAGCAGAGCACAAAAAAAAGACCATGAAAACCAATACCAAAAATCAGAACCGGAAATCCGGGCTCCAGAGCCGACCCGAACAGTTGAGCGCGGAGAGCAAAGCCAACCCGGACAGAGCCAAGATTGATTTTGCCTTGCGCCGCGCAAATCGCTCGCTGGAAACTCAGAAGTTGCTGGCGTTGTTGCGGAATCAGACGCCGCGTTTCTTTGAACTGGCGGAAGTAGTTGGTCAGTGGGTCTGGATTCAATTTGACGGCAAGCAGCCGAGCGAGGTAACGCGCGTTTTGGCCGAGCTTGGTTTCCATTGGAACAATGCCCGTCAGACATGGCAGCACCCTTGCGGCACCATTCCGGTTGAACCCGCCACCTACGACCCACGCAGGAAATACGGCAGTTACTTCGCCGCTGACCAGAAAGCCGCTTGAACTGAGGACACACCATGAATACGACTTCCCATTTCCCCGGTCTGGACAGCCTTGTGAAACCGTTTCAGTTCCCGGCCACACCCCACGAATTCAAGGTGGTGGCCTTGCGCGAGTGTCCAACTCCCGATGACCTGATGATATGCGACACCCCGGACAAGGCCGCCCAATATTGGCGGATGCACCTTCCCGAGCATCCGTATTTCAACCCAGAATGCGAATGCTTTGTGGTGTTGGTCCTGAACACGCGGCGACGCGTTAAAGGGCACTACCTTGTTTCGGTTGGCACGCTGGACACTATTCTTGTCCATCCCCGCGAGGTGTTCCGGCTGGCCTTGATGACCTCAGCCGCCGCAATTGTTCTAATGCATAACCACCCAAGCGGGGAGAGCACGCCATCGGACGCGGACATCAAAGTGACCCGCGACCTTATCCGCGCCGGTCATCTTCTCAAAATCGACGTGCTTGACCATGTGATTATGGGCAACCAAAACCATACTTCGTTGCGTGAACTTGGATACTTCCATGCGTAGCGGGGACACCAGCGGACACCAAAACGGACACCAAACGAGTTAAACCGGGTTACGTTGGATACAGTCGAATAGTGTTGAATACCCAATAAAATCAGGCAGAATTGATATGCAAACGCAACGAAAATGGCCGATTCCAACCCTCGCCTCCAGTGTAGTTGAAGTGTAGCCCTCAAATGGCACTTGGTCTGCTCTTGGCGATTCAGCCTCAAGATCAGTATTGCTCCAAAACGGAAGCGCTGTTCTGCAGCCTCTTCCGATGAAGCCGCTGTTTTTAAGCGTCAGTGAAATCCGACCCTCGCCTTCTCCGATTTATTCTCCAGTAATGAGGTTTTGCTTCCCGTCAGCCGCTTCGTCGATAATTAAATAGAGTGCAAGGAAAAATTCCTAGTGCGGAGACGTCGCACATTTATTTTCCTCCAGCGTTGGTGGATTCGGAACGGAATTGGGCACCTTACGCTGCCGCCGCCGTTTGACAAATTCGTGAATGAAATACCCAACGAGAAAAACCAGGAACAGTGGAAAGCTGAAGACTCCTAACCGTTTAAAAATCGCAACCACCTGTTCCAATTGGTCATGCAGGAAGAATCCCGGTAGTATATAAAAGGTAGCGTAAAAGAGCGAGCAGACAGCATCCACCAGCAAGAAGCGCACCGGATCAGCGTCCAAAGCTCCTGCACGCAATGGCACGAGTATCCCTATTGGCAGAAATTTTGCAGTCGTGAGCATCTGGATGCCACGAATGATCAAGCTTGTATGGGTTTTTCTGGCAACCACGTCCCATATGGAGTGCCAATGCGGAAAGAGTCGGAGCAGACGACCTTTGCTCCGATTTCCCGCGTAAAACCAGAACGTATCCGCCGCGAGAGAACCGATGGTAGCGCACAAAATTGCGGTGAACAGGTTTATGCGCCCATCGGCGGCCATGGCGCCGGCAGCCAAAAGCCAAGGCGCTCCGGGGAACGGCAAGCCACTCTGTTCAGCAAAAGCGATGAGGCAAAGAACCAACCCGCCGTGCAATACCAGGAATTCGCTGATGTGGCTCATAGTTTTTTTTGGGTTCGACAATTACTTGGCCGTTTGACTATTTTGCAATGCGAGCGCAGATGGCTTTTCCATGGCTTCCCAGCCACCGCCCAAAGCTTTGTAAAGTTGAACGGCCGTGAGCCGACGCTCGGCTTCGATATGCGAGAGTGCGTTTTCAGCCGGAAAGAGTTGCTGTTGGGCTTCGAGAACTTCGTAATAGCTGGATTTCCCCTCTTGGTAGCGGTCGGTCGCTACAGCAACGGCGTCGCGACCGGCATTGACTGCTGCGGTTTGTTCGACGCGTTCCTCATCAAATCGCCGGCGGGAAATGAGCGCGTCCGATACTTCACGGAAGGCATTGAGAGCGGTGTCCTGATACTGGAGCTTGGCCTCTTCACACGCAGCTTTGGCCTCATGATAGTGCCCTGTGAGCCTTCCTCCGGTGAAGACTGGACCCGCAGCAGAGGCGGCAGCCGACCAGATGTTTGCGCCCGAGGATACAAGGTTGTGCAACTCGGTGCTGGTGCCGCCGTAAAACGTCGTCAGACCGATGCGAGGAAAGAAGTCTCCCACAACAACACCAATTCCTGCGTTCGCGGCGCGAACCTGTTGCTCAGCCGCACGGACGTCAGGCCGCCGCTCCAACAAGGTCGAAGGCAGGCCCACAGGAATTTCCAGGGGCAACTCTTGAGTCAAGAGAGTTGAAGTCCGAGGCACGGGTCCTGGGTTGCGTCCCAACAGTGCGTTGATTTCGTTTTCCTTGAGGGCAATTTGGCGCTCGATTTCCGGGATGTTGGCTGAAACCGAGGTCAAGGCCAATTTGGCGCGCGACAATTCCAGTTTCGAAGCCAGCCCACCGGCGTGCTGATCGTCAAAAAGTCTGTAAGTGTGCCCGTACGAATCCCGCGTGCGTTTGGCAATCGCAAGCTGATCGTCCAATTCCAACAATTCGAAGTATGACTTGGCGACGCCGCTGACGACGGAGATCATTACAGCCCGGCGGCCCTCCTGCGTGGCCATGAAGTTTGCGCGCGCGGCTTCGTTCATCCGGCGGACGCGACCCCATAAGTCAATTTCCCAAAACGCGTTAAATCCGCCGAGAAAACTGTTCATGGTTTGACCGCCATTCGGAGTTGGAGTGTCAAGAAACTCGTTCCGGCCTCGATTGGCTTCCCCCACATACCCAACTTGGGGTAGGAACTGTGAGCGAGCTTGGGCCTGAAGCGCACGAGCCTGGTCCATCCGGGCGAGGGTGATCCGAAGGTCGTAGTTGTTGGTGAGCGCAACACGAACGAGGTTTTGAAGATTCGGGTCCTTGAACACGCTCCACCAGGGAAGGTCGGCGAGCGAGTTGGTCGAAGCTTCCCTGGCAACGTCGCGGAATTCGGCCGGCGCATTAACCGTAGTACGTTTGTAGTTCGGACCAATGGCACAGCCGGCAAGCGAGAGGGACGTGACACAGAAGAATATGTTTTTCAAATTTGACAGGTGCATAACGTGAGGGGGTTATTTGATGAATTTCAATTTTGCGCAGAACACGTAGTAGAGCGTTGGCAGCATCACCAACGTCAGCACCGTGGCGAGAAGCAGGCCGACGATGTGGACTGCGGTCAGTGGATGCCATAGGGCGCCGCCGGTAAGAAACAGCGGAATCAGTCCGCCTACCGTGGCGAATACAGTCACAAGCACCGGACGCAAACGCGCAAGTCCGGCTTGCACCAGCGCCTCTTCGAGCGGCAAGCCCTTGGCCCGTGCCTCCTCGATAAAGTCGCTGAGGACGATAATGTGGCTCACCATGATGCCGGCCAGGCTGACCATCGCCAACAACGCCATGAATCCAAGCGGAGAGTGGGTAACGAACAGTCCCAGCACCGCCCCAATGAGCCCCAGCGGCACCGTGAGCATGACCACCACGGACTTGATAACCGAGCTGAATTGCAACACCATGGTCAGGGCGATCAGCGCCAATGAAATCTGCATGACCATCCCCATCTCCGCCTTGTTCTCGCGCAGTTCTTTGTCCTCACCGGCGAATTTCAATTCGTATCCCGGGTCTAAGTTGATTTTTGCAAGGCCCGCGCGCGCACGGCCCAGTATTTGGGAAGGCAATTCGCCGAAAGGCGCGTAAGCTTTAACCGTTACTGTGCGGAGCTGGTTGTAGTGAGGAATCGTAACGAACTCCGGCTGGACTTTCAGCGTCGAGAAACTCTCGCAGGGAACACTTTTACCGACCGGGGTCTGCACGTAAAGCCCTCGAATCTTCTCCGCTTCACTGCGGTCTTCGATGCGGCCGCGAATCAGCACCGGAATGAGCCGGTCGCCTTCGCGCAACTCAGTCACCTTCAGTCCGGTGAAGGAGGCTTGGGCAACATTGCCGATTTGCTTATTATTCAAACCGAGTGAATTCGCGCGGTCTTGGTCAATATCAATTTGAATGTTCGGCATTCGCAGGCCCAGGTCGTCAAAGACGTGGTAGCCGCCCGCCGCGCGCAGTTCGGCTGCCGCTTGATCGGCCAGGAGTCGCAGTTTATCCAAGTTCTCGCCGCTAATCCGGATTTGAATTGGTTCCGCGACCGGCGGACCCTGTTCGAGTTGTTTGACCACGCAACGCGCGCCGGGAACCGATTTGTCCAATTCCTGCCGCAACTTGACGAGCAGGCCGGTGACATCATCGGCGTGGCGCGTGTTGATGAGAATCTGGGCGAGATAATTCGCAGGCTCTTTGGGTTCGACGTTGTAGTAAAAGCGTGGCGCGGTCCCACCGGAGAACACCGCCGCGCTTAAAACTTCCTCATGGCCTTTGATCAACGCGACCGCTTGATCCACTGTCGTCCTCATGCTGGTGAGCGAGTCGGACGAAGGCAGTTCTATATCCACCAACAACTGATTGCGCTCTGCCGGCGGGAAAAACTGGCTGCCGAGGAACGGAATTAGGAGGCAACTCGCCGCGAGCACTGAATAACCGATCCCGAGGACGAGCAATGGACGTTTGAGAGACTTTTCCAAAGCGGCGCGGTAGTGCGGCAAAACAGCCATAAGCGTCTGGTCCACATACCGGAATAGGAAAAACGAACGCACCTCGCCGCCTTCATCGAATCCTTTCTGCCCGCGCAAGACGTAGTAGCTGATCAATGGCGTGAAGGTGACCGACACCAGCAGCGCTGCGAGCAGCGAGATCGTGATCACGATCGGGAGGCTCTTCATGAATTCACCCTTGTCGCCAGTAAGCAGCAGCAGTGGCAGGAATGCAAAGATGTTGATCAGCGTGCCAAACACCATTGGGTGACGCAAGTGAAGCGGCCCAAGCCAGGCCGCGCGCAATCGCGGCTCACCGCGATGCAGTTCGCGATTGATGCCGTCGGAAGCCACGACCGGCACGTCCACCAACATTCCCAGGGCGATTATGAGCGATGCGATGGAGATTTGTTGCAGAGGAATGTGAAGCAGTTGCATGCCGATCAGCGTCATGGCGACGGTCAGTGGAACGGCCGTCGCGAGCACCAGCGCTGAACGCCAATCCATCAGGAACAATCCCACGATGATCACGATGACCACCGCCTCAATGAAGCATCGGACGAAGTGATGGATGCGATGCCCGACCGCGGTGGGTTGATCGGACAGCACTCGAAACTCCAGCCCTTCCGGCATACGTGCTTTCATCGTTTCCACCACCTTCGTTACATCCTCGTTGAAATTGCGGATGATTTTCCCATCGCGCATTTCGACTGCGACCATCACGGCGCGGCGCGTGTCCAGCCGCCCGTTCTCGCTGGTTCGCCCGAGCACGTCCACCTTGTAGGAAATCGGCGACTCATACATGCGGCGGACTTCAAAAGCGTCGCGCAGATACACCGGCGCGCCCGCGCGGTTCATGCCGACCACAGTGCCGAGCATGTCGCGCTCGGTTTTGAATTCACCGGAAAGCTGCACTGGAAAATTTCGTCCTTCGGTTCTCATGGTGCCGCCGGGAATCACCGCGTTGCGGGCGCCAATCGCTCCCATCACTGCATCCGGTGTCAGCCCGTAACCGGCGATGTTCGCATCCGAGAAAAGCAGATACACAGCTTCCGGCACGATGGCGACCTTCGTGACTTTGCCCACGCTCTCGACCTGCTTCAGCTCGTCCTCAAAATCGCGCGCCAGCAATTCGAGCGTGCGATAGCTGTAACGCGGCGGAGCCGAGGCTCGAATTTGCGGCAGCGGGTCTTCATCCCCCATCAGCAAAATCGGCGGGGTGAAATCGGGGTGGAATAATTCGCGGTCGGTGCCGGTGATAGTTCTGGTGAAATTGGCTATAGAGCGCTCCAGGTCGGCCCGGCAGGCTGACGTTTCCAGGTCAGCCAGAATGAACGATTGTCCTTGAATCGTTCGCACCTCTTTGGCCAGGCCCGCCGCGCGAACCGCTGTTTCGAATTGGCCGCGCAGCGTTTCGCGATAGCTCTGCGAAATGGCCGGCGGGAAGAAAGCCGCCACGGCTGCGTGATTGGTTGAAGAAGCACCCTTGCGTATTTCCGCGAGACTCTGGCGCAAAAGGTTGGCGCGCGCCACGCACTCCGCATCGGTGATCGGAGGACTGACCAATCCAAACAACAGCGTGATCGTGTTGCCGAAATCGGTGTTTAGCCACGGCTGACGCGTTCCTTCGGGCAACTCCACCTCCTGGAGCTTGGCTCTTACCTTGTCCCACTCCTGGTCAATGGTAGCCGTGGAACCGGGAAGCTGTTTGATGGTCATCGTGGAAATTCCGGGGCGGGACGTGCTCTTGATCTCCTCGATGGATTTCAGTTCGCTGATTTTGCGTTCTAGTGGCTTCGAGACCAACTCCTCGACTTTCGAAGCCGTCGCTCCGGGAAACACAGTAACCAGCATGGCGGTTCGCTGTGGAATCGTCGGGTCCTCTTGCTGGCCCAGCTTGGTATAAGCCAGGGCTCCCCACACCAGCACTGCAATCAATGCCAGCCAGCTCACTTCCCGGTGCTCGACAAAGAATTGAGCGATCCCACCGGATTCGTTTTTGTTTTCAACGGGTATTGACATGGGAATGTTTCTCCTTTCGTGAGTTACTTCGCGGCCAAATTGTCTGTGGCGATTTCCACGGGAGCGCCGTCATACAGAAAACTCGCTCCCGAAGTCACCACCTGTTCACCAGTGCGCAAACCGTCGGTGATCTGGATGGAACTGTTGAGAATGTCGCCGGTCTTCACTGCTCGCTTTATCGCTTTGCCGCCCTCGACGACAAAGACGCCGAGTTGAGCCTGGCTATTTGCCGGCGAATTGCCGCCGGAAACAATAGTGAGGAGCGCCGAGAGCGGAACGCAGACCGTGCCGGGTTTCACCGTCGGAGTGTCACCAACATGAATGCGCGCGGTCATCCCTGAGCGAAGCAGGCCGTCCGGATTGGGAACTTTGATCACAACGCGGAACAATCGGCCTTCGCTGCTCGCGGCCACGCCGACTTCCGTAACGCGGCCTTTGAAAGGCGGCAGGCCTTCCAGCCCCGACACCTCGACCGGGATTTCCTTGCCGGGCGAGAGTCTGCCGATGAGACGATCCGGCAATCCCAATTCAACCGACATCAAGCTCGTATCGGCAAAGCGCAGCGCACTTTGGCCGGGAGACACAGTGACATGCGAGTTGACATAGCGCGCCAACACCACCCCATCTTTGGCCGCCACGAGACGCGAATCCCGTAGGTTTTGTTCTGCCTGATCCAGTTGAGCTTGAGCTGTCCGCCAATCCGCTTCAGTTACATCGAGTTCCTGTTGAGAAATGGCGTCCGTTTCGCGCAATTTGCGCAAACGTTCGAGAGTCTTGCTCGCCAGCTCTGCGCGCGCGCGAGCCGAGTTCAAAGCATTTGTGAAGTCGGCCTGCTTCAACTCGGCCAGAACAGTCCCGGCCTTCACCGGCGTTCCTTCGTCCCAGTCTGTTCCTGCTGCCGGTCCGATGGCATCCAGGATGCCTCCCACTTTGAAGCTGAAGTCCGTTTCATGATCGAAGCGCACCTGCGCCAGATAAGACGCCTCGCCGTCGGATTGGATGTTATCCATCGGCTGCACGAGTGCGGTGCGCACTAAATTCTTCTCGGGTGATTTGGCTGGTTTTCCGCAGCCGGCGAGTGCCAATGCCACGCAAAGCAATGTCAGTCCATTGTTTTTGGCGCTCACCGGGCGGCGATTTAGATTTTCAGTATTGTTCATGGGTATTTGTCTGGTTTTCGTTTGCAACATGTTTAAAGGGTGAAATCGGAAATATCCTGCTCTGCTGATTCAGTTTGAATGGCTCGCAGCAAATGTTTTGTGAGAAATCGCGCTAACGCCCGGGTTGGCGGTGTGACGGTCAATTGGGTCAATGGGTGGCGCGGATTTTCCGCTATCAGAGAATAGAATAGACACTCACTAATCAGAGTTAGCGCGTGAAGCCGGACGGCTTCGCCCCGGTCCTGCGCACCGGTCAAATCTTTCATCGCTGCCTGGAGGAGAACGAAATCCCGCTCCAGCCGAGACGCTGCGTAGTTGTGCGCACTGTCAGCGTGGTCTGCTAATTCACGCGCGAGGAGTTTCGCAATCCATGCACGCTTGGCGCCGAGTCGTTGTAACAACGACTCGGTGAGAGCCAGCAGTCTGTGTTCAGCAGGCAATTGAGTTGAGGTGATAAAATTCCTGTCCAGATCGGAAAGCTGCCGGCCGGCTTCCATCATCACGGCTTGATAAAGCCCTTCCTTGCTCTGGAAGTGATAACAAACTCCGGCCACGTTCGTCTCGGCTCGTTTGCAGATTTCGCGGAGGTGTGTTCCGTGAAAACCTGCTTCGGCGAATAATTCGCAGGCAACTTCGAGCACGCGCTCGCGGGTGGGTAAATTGCGCCCGATTGGACTGGTCGCCTGGGCATTTTCTCGGTTCTTTTTCATGCTTTCGAATGCAATTCGCATACGGGACATGACCTACGCAACACAGATGCCAACCACCCAATAAACGCGGAAAGCACTGTGGACCAATGGTTAACGGGAAAGAGGCAACTCGCAGGAGGGCACTCGAAATTTCGAGTTTCCGAAAATTCGAAGAACTATCGTTGGTTTAAAAACTGCGTGACGATTTAGGATTTGCCCTTAGGAAAAGGTTTCCAGCCGGTTATTGGGACCTCATCGCAGAATGGGTCAGCGGTCGGGTTTCTTGAGACCCCACTTGTCCATTCTCGAAAGCAAAGTAGTTGGTTTTACTCCCAAGAGTTCCGCCGCGCCATCGGCTCCGCTGATTTTCCAATTCGCCGCCTCCAACACCTGCACGAGGTTGTCACGTTCGCGGCGTTGAAGTTCGGCTTCAGTGAGAAACTTGGGTCGCGCCGCACTCCCGGTCGAAGCAGCACTCGGTCGAGCGGCAGGCACTAATTGACCGGTCACGGGAAAGTCAAAATCCAGAGCGCCGCCACGGGCCAAAATAACGGCGCGCTCGATCACGTTGCGCAATTCACGGATATTGCCCGGCCAATCGTAACTCTGGAGCTTGGCGATGCCCGCCCGGGTCAGCCGGGGTTTCGCGCACTTCAAGTCTTTGGCGGAAAGTTCGACAAAATGTTTCGCCAGCAACGGAATGTCGTCCATTCGGTCTCGCAGCGCTGGAACTTGGATCGGAAATACGTTCAGCCGGTAGTAGAGGTCTTCACGGAATTTGCCCGCAGCAACCTCTTTCTTCAAATCGCGGTTGGTGGCGGCCACAACACGCACATTCGCGCGACGTGTTCGGTCATCACCAACGCGTTCATATCGTTTTTCTTGGAGGACACGCAGCAACTTGTTCTGGATGTCCAATGGGATTTCTCCCACTTCGTCCAGGAAAATGGTCCCGCCCTCAGCCGTTTCAAAACGTCCGGCCCGATCTTTCACCGCTCCCGTAAACGAGCCTCTGACATGGCCGAAGAACTCGCTCTCGAACAACTCCCGTGGAATCGAGGCGCAATTGACCCGAACCAGCGGGCCATCCTTGCGGGCGCCGCGCTGGTGGATTTCGTGGGCGACCAATTCTTTGCCGGTTCCCGTCTCACCGAGAATGAGCACCGAAGCCTCCGTGGGCGCGACCAGGTCAATCTGACAGACGATGTGTTTGAGTGCCGCACTTTGGCCGATCAGATTGCCAAAGGCCTTGGCCTCGACCACCGCCTCCTGCAAGTAACTGTTCTGCAATTCCAGTTGCGCTTTGAGATGCTGGATTTCCTCAAAGGCGCGCGCATGGGCGATGGCGGCGCCGATATGATCCGCGAATATCCGTCCCCATGGGGTGAATGATTCCGGCAGATGTTCGCGAGCAAAACCCACCATCGCTCCCAGAACATCTCCTTTAAATTCAATCGGGCGGATACCGCACTCAAGTATGCGCTCGTCTCGCATCCACTCAAACCCGGCGACGGATACCGGCTGCTTGTCCGGGCTTCTTACGACTTTCAACTCACCACTTGCCACCGCTTCTCCAAGCGGGCCGAAATTCAGTGGCAGGCGAGCATTGCGGTCCTCGCACGGCTGCGGCCCTTTTCCGGGTTCCGGAAGCGATCTGCCTCTTCCCGCAACCAAGTGCAGGCAGCGGGACTGGTCAGGACAATCAGGCCGATACTTGCACGTCGCGCAGAGGTCGCCTTTTTTGATCAACCAGACCTGGGAGAAAACGAACTCCGTGCGCTCGACCGCGCGCTCGACAATTTTCTTCAAGAGCGGCTCCACCGACCGCTCCTGGGCAATCTCCAGGAGCAACTGCGCTCCGAAATGAGGATCGAACCGTCTGTCACTGGTTGATTCCATTGCCGGATTTTAATGACCCTTTTGGTGCGGGGCAAATCGCAAATTACGGTTTTTCGTGTGATTCAGTTTTTCGAAATAGGGGAAGCCCAAACCGTAATAGTTGCAAGCCGCTTTTATTCAATGCTTTAACTTGAATTCGGCCTCTTGGCACAGAGTGTGCAAATGTCATGTTGCCGTTGAACAAAGAAACGAAAAGATGAACATAAACGAAACCATCACAGAAGCGACCTTCGAGGTGGAAGTCCTAAGATGCAAACAACCAGTATTGGTTGTGTTTGGAACTCCCTGGAGCCGGCCCTGTGAAGTCCTTGATCCAATTCTTCAAGAGCTAGCGCTTGACTGGGCAGGAAAAGTGAAGGTGCTCAAGATCAACGCGGATGATTCGCTCGACCTCAGTCTTTGTTATGACATCCAGTCCATCCCTACGCTGCTCTACTTCGTTGAAGGGAAACTGCGGGTTCAGATTGTGGGCACGGCCACGAAGGACGCGATTCTCGCCAAGCTGAAAGCCTCCGGCTTCGCGGACCATATTGACATGAGAAGGAGGGATCTGTGATCGCCTTCTTATTCCTGTTCGTGGCGGAGTCATTTGCCTTCGGCTTGATGTGGCACACCAAGTCGGCGCGATCCGAAGAGCAACGCGAAAGTGAAAGTCCGGAGTCGGCAGTCCTCTTTTCTCGCAGGAGCACAAACTCCCGAAAGCCAGCCCCGCCGGCACAGGTGCCACCAGATGAAAACAGCGAATCACACATCCATTTCATTGAGGAGCTACATTATGAACGCACAATCGGCTAAAACGATGACAACGCCAACTGATCTCGCCATCGAACTTCGTTCCGCGAACGGATCGTCAACGGAATTTTATCAAGCCGATGCGGAACCCGTCCACGAAACGCTACGTTTGCTGGCGTCGCCGCAATTGTTTGCCCAGCGCCACTTGCTGGTGACCTCGCAACACTGTGCAAGCATAATTCCTTGTAAGGGATTGACATGATCCTCGTCCGCACATTCGCACGGACGCCTCTGAAATTCCCGGTGAAACTGCCTATCCGCCGTTTGCGGCAAGATGATAGCAGAGGCGGTAAAAGGGGTAGCTCTTGCTCTTGTCATAGATTTGCCCAGAACTCGCCCGCGATACTTGATTTTCTTGGGGAACTTCACGTTCTGGTTTTCAGGCTCAGATTCGACCGCATTTTGTGCGGAATCTGTGCGGGACAGGCCAATTTCACCATTTTCTTGAGGAAAAGTGGTGCGCTTAGCAGGACTTGAACCTGCACGGGTTACCCCACTACCACCTCAAAGTAGCGTGTCTGCCAATTCCACCATAAGCGCAATTGCTGACTTTAATGAAGCAGGGATGCGGCCGCTTCGCAAGGGCAAATTGGGGCTGAGGTAATTTGGCAAGCCCGGTGAAAGACGAAATCATTTGCAGGCTTATTTCGCGGCGGGTTTTGATGGTTGGCCGGCGATTTTCCATTGGCCTTCAATCTGTTTGAGCATGAAATTCTGAACCGGTCCGTCTCCGCCCGCGCCATCACTTTGAAGCCGCACCAGGGTTTCATCCCCGGAAACGGGAATGGTTTCGAGAATGCGAAAACCGGTCATGTCGCCGGTCTCGTCCGCACCCAACCCGGCAAAGGCATTGGGTCCCCGACTGGCGGCATCCTTTTCGATTTTATCCCGGAGTTCGGGCGTGAGGCCGTTCAGGTAGGCCTGAAAGGCCTGATCATCGCCTTGCCTGAGCGCCCAAAGCAGCGATTGGACCGTGGCTTCTGGTGAGGCGTACCCGGCAAATGCCCACGATTCCTTCGGCACGGACTGCGGCTCGTCGGGTTGAGTTGGTGTTGGCTGGCGATTGGGTGGCACAATTTGGCGGGCCGCTTGTGCCGTCCGAAGCTGGCGGTTTTCTTCGCGCAGCTTCGCAACGTTATTCGTCTCCTGACGGAGCCTGCCTACTTCGGCTCGCAGCCGGAGCAATTGGGCTTTTTCGTCCTCGGCAAGAGTTTGCGCGCTCTGCGCCTGGGCGAGGAGGTTCGACAGCCGCTCGTTCTCCATCTTCAAGCGTGCCAGTTCATCGACTTGCTCTTGCAAGGCACGGACTTGGTTCTGCAATTTGGCTTGGGCTTGATGTTGGATCACCAGCGGCGTCGCTGTGGCTACCACGATCGCGCCGATGATTCCCGCCTGTAATTTGGTCATACTCATGAGTTTGATCAGGGTGAATGCGGTTCCGGCGCCCGTCGCCGCGTTGGCGAGGGCGGCAGTGGAAATGGTGAGCACAAATTCCGCGGGCGCGGCGGTGACGGCTGCGCCAGCCAGGGCGGCGCCCAGGGCGGCAGCAGGGAGGACGACGCCGCGACGTTGCAAAAGCGAATGCAATTTTTCCAACGCGCGGTTTATGCGCATCCGAGCCGCGTCTTCGTTGCTGCCGAGCGCTTCGCCGACCGAGCGGAAGTTGCGCTGCTCAAAGAATCGCAGCAGAATGGCGGCGCGATCCTGGTTCCCGAGGCGGTTGATGGCGTCATCGAGAATGGGCGCGAGCTTTTCCCAACGGTCTTCGGAATCGTCCTTGAGTGAATTCATGAGAACTGCCTCGCGTTCACGCGCGCGACGCCGGCGTTCGGCACGCATGGTTTTGCTCGCCACGTAACAGGTATCCCGGTGCAGCCAGCCACCGAGCATCAGGCCGTCGGAAAGTTTGCCGGCCCTTCGTGCCAGGCGCACAAAAACTGTCTGCGTCACATCCTGCGCCAGGTAGACGTCGCCCTTTACCAACCGGAGCGCGGTGGAGTAGACCAAATTGACATAGCGCGCTACCAGGTCGCGGAAGGCCGGTTCCGAGCCGTTCGCCACGTAATCGGCGAGCAATTTCGAACTCTCTGTCATCTGCACTCACCAGTAAAACCCCGCTGAAGGCCAAAACCGAACATAAATATTTCGAGGCTTATTGGCACGTTACGACCGCAACCTCAGCGGACCAGCAGGAGAAGTTTTAATGCCGGCGGAGGATGAGGCGGTGGTCGATGCGTTTGGTTTGGTGGTACTCCAGGGGCGGAAGGTCGGTGAGGGTGGGGGAGTCGGTTTCGTTCAGGATGGATTTGGCAAGGGCCTGGAGAGCGTGCCAGCGGGGCCATTCGAGGTCGGGGGCGTGGGCAATTTGGCGCAGCAGGCTGCGCCATTCGATGATGATGCGGTCGATGTCGCCGGGGCCGACGAGGTCGGTAATCCAAGCGTGTTTGCTGAGCGGGTTCTTGTGGACGGCGGAAACGACTTGTTCGGCGCCGGAACCGTATTTGGGCGGGACGCCGTTTTCGAGGTAGCCGGAAATGGATTGCTGGCCGAAGAGTTGGTGGCAGGCAATGGCGAGACGGCCAGCCCAACGGTTTTCTTCGCCGCAGAAACGGAATCCGGCATCGAGATTGGCGAGGTCGTAGATCAATTCGTCGAGCGGGTAGGCGGTGTCTTCGAGCGCGGCGGCGATGGCGAGTCCGTCGCCCTGGGAGAAAAAGCTGACGACTTGGCCGCGCTGGGTGGGCGCGCCGCCAGCATCGACGAGGCCGAGCCGCCGCCAGAGCAGGGCGGTGCCGGTGGAAGCCGACAGTTGTCGGCACGTGGAAACCAGGTCGCAACGGGCGCAGTCAGCGTGGAGGACTTCGCGTTCGGGCGGTTTCCAGAGAGCGATGCCATGGGCATCGACGGGGACGCGCAGGGTGAGGTCCGCAATGCTAACCTGAGCTATAATGCGATGGGCTTGATCCACGAAGCGGACGACGGGAGTCCTTTGGTGCGCGAGTTTGGCTTCGACGAGCGGGGCGATTTTTTCGTGCCAAACGCTGAGCGGAGCCTGGCGTCCGTTCCAGTTGGTGAGGCGGCGGACCCATTTGGCGATGATGACGCGATCGTGACCGAGGCGGTCGGCGACGGTGAGAGAGCGGCCGTAGAGTTTGGGGGACTGCGGAGTGGGGAATGGGGTGTCCGGTGCTTCGGTCGTTGCTTCGGCCGTGGTAACGTCGTCTGAGGCTGGGTTGAGTTCGAGAAGGACCGAGGACGAGGGAACTCGATTAATGACGCAGAGAGTGCCGGTGCCGACCTTTTCGAGGGCGGCGGGTTCGGAAAGGATGGGTCGAAGTTCGGGGGCGGTGATGTCGAGTGAATCGTCAGTGCCGCCGATAGGCTGCAATTCACGTGGGAACGAGGCCGTCACCACCCCGATCCGTTCTGGCGCGGCGCCGGTATTCGTTTCGCGGGCGGTGGACTCAACGACTGTAGGCATCGTGTAGATTTCGCGGACGGGTTTTTCGATCGGGGCGGGGATGCGCTGCCATTGGCCGCGGCTGTTGAGCATTTCGCGGACGTGCTGGCGGACATGGCGGGCCCGTTCGGCATCGGTCTTAAGGCCGCAGGGGACATCGGGGTGTTTCAAGGATTCTTCGACACCGAGGAAAATCGGCTTGGTGGTGAAGAGGCGTTCCTGGACGCGGACGGCTTCGCTGAAAGGATCGCGCTGATGTTGAGCGGCGGAGGTCATGAGACCGAGCAGCGCGCTCCAATCGACCGCCCCGCTGCGGGCGAGGTGGCAGGGATGCGCGTCGAGCAGGCGGACTTCGTTCGCGCTGATGAGGACGAAACCGGTTTCATCGAGCCCGCGGCGCCCGGCGCGGCCGAACATTTGAAGGATTTCGTCGGCGCGCAAAGGTTGTTCCAATTGATCACGGCGGTACGAAGCGGCGGCGAGAGCCACGCTACGCAAAGAAAAATTGATGCCGGCGGCGAGGCCCATCGTGGCGACGACAACGCGCAATTGGCCGGCCTTGGCAAGCGGTTCGATGACGCCAGCGCGCGCGCCGTAGCTGAGGCCGCTGTGATGATACGCGACGCGGCTCTTGAGCAGTTTGGCCAGGTGATCACCGACGAGGAGTTTTTGGTCCGCGCTGAGTTGGAGCGGGTTGGGTGTGGGCAGAGTGCGCGCGAGTTCCGCGGCCATGAGTTCGGCCGACTGGCGGCGGGGCGCGAAGATCAGGATGGGGCCGAGGTCCTCGGCGAGAGCCTTGGCCGCGAAGCGCGGCCAATAGCCGCGAATCTCGCTGGGCAGATGAAAGCTGAGATTGTTCGCATGGACTTCCTCCAACGGAACCGGGCGATGATCGTGGCGGACCAACACCGCTTCGCGCCCGAGTCGATGCAGCCACTTGACGACATCCTGGGGATTGCCAACGCTGCCGCTGAGCAGGAGGAATTGCGTTTGCGGCGGGGCGAGCGCGAGCGCGAGTTCGTAGTTCAAGCCGCGGTCGGCGTCACCGATCATTTGGTATTCATCGACAACGAGGAGCGCGGGGCCGTCGCCCTGGATGAGGCGGTGCTTTTGCGTTTCGAGCGTGGCGACGAGGATGGGAGCGTTGAGATTTTCGGCGAGGTCGCCGGTGGCGATGCCGACATCCCAGCCGCGCGCGCGCCATTCGGCGAGCTTGTCATTGGCCAGGGCGCGGGTGGGGACGGTGTAGATGGCCTGGCCACGGTTTTTGCCGGCGTTGGACCAAAGCTCGAAGATCAACGTCTTGCCTGCCCCCGTGGGCGCCTGGACCACGACATCCTTGCCCGCACGGAGGGCGGTAACCGCTTGCTGCTGCCAGAGGTCCGGGACGGTGACCTGGTTCAGCGCGGGAAGATCGGCGAAATGTTCGGCAAACGACACATGCTCAACATAGAGCGGAGCGGACGATTCGGGAATGAGGAAAATGCCGGGACAGCGTTGGCATTTTTGAGACTTATTGGGAGGACATAGACGAGCACGGAAGAGCGGCCGACAATATTTCGCCAGGCTGGAGGGGGGATGAGATTAAGGCAGCGAGAGAGATTTACAGCGGAGCGTTTTTTGCAATTTGGGTTGCGAGCGTTTTGATTCCATTCAGATTTATTCTGAGACGACTCAACTAGCCTGACAGCCGGTCATTGTTTTAAGCGAAAAAACAGTTTTCCCGTGGGCGGGGAATTGGTAATGCGATTGTTAACAACAGGCCCGTAATTGCCCCAATTGCCGGTGGCCAGGTCATTGTTGGTCTGCAACGTCCAGCCGGTGGCTGACAGGGGCCACGAAACGATGACTTTATTGCCGACGGAGGTAATCGTCAGCAATGGTGCGCCGGGCGTTTGCACCACACTGAACAGGCTCCAGAACCCGCCGGTGACCGAATAATTCCCGCCGGTCATCGCGCCGCTCGCATCGGGTTGGCCGATGGTGCCGTTTAGGGAAAATTGGCCGTTGGTGCTGCTGCCGCCGCCGCCGGCGATTTTATACCAGTCGATGGAGTAGGACTGAGCGGAGGTGCTGAGGGCTGCGGCGACGCCTAGCGCAATGGCGAGCCAAAGCGCGGAGAGCTCACCACGTCGGCGCGGAAGGATGCCGCTTGCTCCATCAGGGCGGCTGAAAGGGCTTTCGGTTTTCATAAAGAGCAACACGTTCGGAGAGTTCATGGTTGGATTCTGGCGGGGCCGTTGAACGCGCGAATGCTAACCGACTGCGCGATGCGACTGGAGTGGCCCGTTCCAGTCAGGAACAGTGTCCCGCCGTTGGGGCCGCCCACAAAGCTCAGTCCGTTCGCGATGCTGGTGGCGGGACCCACGCCACTGGTGCAGTCAGGAAGATTCAACGCCGGGCACGGACTTGACACATTCACCCAAACGTCGCCAAGCAGGCCGACCGGTGAGTCGAGGCCGATCAGGGCGTTGACGGTGTGCATGCCCACAGGAGTGCCCCAACCGGTGGCAAGGTCGTAACCGCTCACGGCCACAAAGTTGGTGGGGTGGTTGAGCGACTCGTTGTTGCCCGTGGTGATGTCATGGAAGCTACCGGCGTAGGTTGAACCCTGGCAGAGGGCATATACGGCGGGGTTGATGAACCCAGGCGGGGGTTTCCCAAGTCGCGCGGCTTCCTGGTTCACATTGGCCATGAAGCCCGCCCACAAAGGCGCGGCGCAACTGGTGCCGCCAACGCCACCGGAACCGCCGTTCATATCATAGATGAATATGTTGTCGGCCGCCAGCGACACGTCCGGCACATTCCGATACCTGGTGGAGGCTAGATTGGCGGCGTTGCTGATTCCCGCCTGGTAACTGGGCGTGGGCATGTCGGTCCCGTAACCGCCGCTGCTGCCGTCACCTGTGGTGGTCGGGGTGGCAGAGTTCCAGACCTTTTCGGAGAAATAGACCCCCCCGTTCGTCGTCGTCAAGGTGGTGCCGCCCACCTGGATGATATTGGGACTGTCGGTCGGGAATCCCGGCCAACTGCTATCAGTCGAACTGAGAAAGGAGTCCGAATCGCCGGACGCGTCGAAGAAGGTTTGGCCTTGCATGCCCATCTGAATGAACAGGTTCTCGGCCGTCGGATTTGGGCCTGGGCCACCGTAGGAACAACTGAACTGTTTACAGGCAACGTTTGAGACCATGCTGGAAAGAATCGCATCCCAATTGGCGATTGAATCAGCCGTGGCCTCGTAAACATAGATGGTGGCACTCGGTGCCATGGCCATCACCATCTCAATGTCCAGGCTGACTTCGGTGCCGCCGTCAGGATTGGTAATGCCTCCATTGATGGGCACGGTAATGATGAGCGGAACAGAGATGCCCGCCGCATTCGCGTAATTCGTCATGTCCTTGGCAATAAAGCCCTGAAATTGCACCAGTCCGACGCTTTGGCCCGCCCCGGTGAGGCTGGTCACTCCGGGAAGATAAGCCTTGCGGAAATCGTTGCCGAGAAAAGTTCCGCTTGGGCCGGAACCGCCCCTGGCGTTGTCGTCCCGCGCGGTCGAGGGATCGATTGGTTTCACTCGCGGGCGCGTCAAGCGGAAGTTTTCCAGACCGCTGATGTGCAGGACGGGCACCGCCAAATCGAGCGATGGCTCCCGATCCGGCGCGTAGAACGTGCGGGCTTCGGTGGGATGGTCATAGACCTTCATTGAGATATTCAAGGCTTTCTCGACGCTCGCCACGGGGCCTTCCAGTTCCAGCACCACGCGATTGGGATGGGTAGCCGTCACGGTTAATCCGTTGGCCTTCATGTAATCCTGAACCGCCTGGTAGTCATCCTCAGATGGTCCAAACCGCTCGGTGAACTGTTCGTACGTGAGATACCGATGGAACTCCGGGCTGGTTGGATCGTAGATCGCAGCAAACAAATTGGATAGCCCAGCCTGATCGCGGAGCGGCAGGCCGATTGCCAGATGCAAATGCTCCGACCGCGCCATGACCCCCTTGGGTTGCAAACGCGTTACGGCGGGCGGCAAGTGATTTTCCAGTTGTTGCAACGCCGCCGCGCGCTGCGTCGCCGCAACGAGGCTGGCGGCCACAGCTACCGCCAGGCACGCGGTGGAGAAATGAATATGAGTTTGCATGGCGCGGTTCAGATGTTGGTTATTCGCCCTTGCGGTCCGTGACGTGTTGTTTCAATTGCTCCACGAGGTTTTTCAACTCGTTCACGGTCTGTCTCAACTCGGCGTTTTCGGTGCGCGTTTCCTCGAGTTTTTCATTCAAGCCCTGGATGGCAGCGAGAGCCACGCCGCCTTCGTCGATGACAGAAATGTGCTTTTCATCGTGGCCCAGGGTGAATGCTTCGTGAAAGTCCTGCGCCATGGGACCGATATGCCGCGCGTCGGACTGGTTTCCGCCTTTGTATTGCCATTCAGAGATGGGCAGGCGGGAGACTTTATCGAGCACCTCGCGGGGGTTCACCCGGGCGAAATCCGTCTTGGCGTTGCGGTCGCTGGTCAGGTTGATGGCCACGCAGGTGATTTCGCCGGTGCTGCCATCGAGATCGATGACATTCACGCCGTTCGTGGAGCGGACGCTAAGATTTCCGGCGATGGTACCGTTGGTGTTTGGCCAGACTTCAAGCCCGTTGCGCAAGCGCAGGATGCCAGGCGCAGGCCCGCCAGTCATCACGAGCGCGGGAGTGAACGAATCGTCGGAGATGTTGACTGTGCCATTCAATGTGGCGACCGAGAGATGGGCCGTCGGCGTGGTAGTGCCGATGCCTACGAAGCCACTTGACCCCAGTACGGTGAACGCCACCTTGGAGCTCGAAGTCACGTCCGTGCCATTGTAAATGTTGAGCCTGGCGGCCGGCCGCAACTCCAGCGCGCCATTTCGCCACGAAAAACCGCCGCCGTTTCCAATGCTGCCAATAATGGAGCTTTCGGCGGTTCCAAAGAAATAATCGTTGAACGTAATCTGGGCGCCGCTGCCGGATGACCCGGTGCGCGGGTCGTTCAGGGTGATGTTGCCGTTAAAATCCATTCGCATTTTGGGAAGTGTCAGCGCTCCGCCCGTGTAAAAATCCAGGAAATCGTTCCCAAAGGTCCCGCCCACGATGGCCTGCCGCGTCGAGTTGTTGCCAAAGCCGATGCCGACGAAGTCAGTACTGGCGCCGCCTCCATCGGTCGCGATATTGTCCAACCGCATCAACACGGAAGATTCAATGGAGCCGCCTGAGGCGACGGCTGGCACACTGCCGGCAACCTCCAACTTTTTGACCGGTCCGTTGGTCCCGATGCCGACATTGCCGGTTATGATCTGCGTGCCGGTGAAGGCATTGTTGCTCGAAAGCAGCGCCACTCCACTCAAGCCCGTGCCGGCTCCGGCGAATCCCGTGGCGTTGACAATGCCGTTCACGTCGAGCGCAAACCCTGGCGTCGAAGTTCCGATGCCCACATTCCCGCTGCTCCCGATGACTGTCAGCGCCACGTTCCCGCTCGAGGTCACATCATTTCCCTTGTAAATGTTGAGCCGGCTGGGAGGACGCAACTCGAGCGCGCCGTTTCGCCAGGTAAACCCGCCGCCGTTTCCGATGGTGTCTATTTGGGAACTTTCGGCGCTTCCCGAAAAGTAATCATTGAGTGTAATCGCGCCGCCAGTCCCGAAGCTGCTCGTTCGCGGGTCGTTAATGGTAAGGCCGCCATTTATGTCCACTCGCATTTTTGGAGTCGTCAGCAATCCGCCCGTGTAGAAATCCAAATAGTCGTTTCCAAAGGTACCACCCACGATGGCCTGCCGCGTCGAGTTATTCCCGAAGCCGATTCCGGCGACGTCCGGGCTGGAGGTGTTTCCGTCAGTGGCGGTGTTGTTCACGTGGACAAAGGTGGACGGGTCAATGGAACTGCCTGAGGGGACGCCCGAGGCGGATCTGGCCACGGTTACCGGGCCGTTGAAACTTGTGCCGGCATTGAAGTTGTTGCTGCCGGTGAAGGTCTGGTTGGTGTTGAGCAGGGCCACGTTGGCGGAGAGACGCGCATCCGGGACCGAGCCGCTGGTCAAGCCGGCGGCATTGGCGGTTTCCGCATAGACGGCGTAGGGCGTGGAGAGGACCGCCTGGCGCGGAATGAGCGTGCTGAACGTGACGGCGCCATTCGTCCGCGTGCCAATTTCGAGCCAGAGCGGCACGCCGGTGGCGAAGGGGGCGCTTCCAAAATCCACCGACACCGTGAACAGGCCGTTGGAGACGGACGTGCCGCTGTTCGTCACCGTCGCGGAGACGGGCGAGCCGACGCCGCTGAGGTTGGTGTTGAACAAGGTAAAGGTGAAGTCATAGCTGCCGGCGGCCGGATTTGTTCCGGAGTTCAACCGACCCTGATAGCTGAAGGCGGTACCCTGGGCGTAGGCCGCCGTGCCGAGGGTGAAAATGCTGCAGGTGACAGATATAATGAGGGCGTAAATCTTCTTATTCATAGTTGGTCTTAGAGAGTTTGCGATACTACCTCTCTACTATGAAATTATTCACCGCGCGTTAGCGGTTATTTTAAAAAAGTTGAAGCCCTCTAAAACGCCCCCAGCCGATGTTCCGGATAATCAGGATACCGCGCCCGAAATTCCCGCCACTTGTTCAACCAGGCTTGCGGAGCCAGCGATGCCAAGCCTCCGCCCGAGTGAACCTCTGCGTCCGCGTCGATTTCTGAAAGCAGGCGGGCGCCCTCGACGGGCAAGTTCGGGTTCGGGAAGGCGGCTTGAAGATCGATCAGGTCAATATTTCCCTGTAATAAGCCGGACGCGACGAGCGTGCGCGCGTCCGGTGTGATTTGGAGGTCGAGCACAAAACCGTCGCGTTGCAAGGGCGGACGGATCATCATCCCGGTACGCCGGTCCCAGAACTTGATTTTTCCGTCATGCCCGCCGGTGACGACCCACGGCGTGCCGGGCACGAAACAGCCGCCCATGATGGTTTCGTCGTGCGGCAGCATCGGACAGACAAGCCTCCCCTGGCGCCAGTCCCAGACCTGCGCGCTCCTGCCTCCCCCGGCCGTGAGCAGCAGGTCCCCGTCGGGGCTGAAGCGCGTGAGAAACGGCCAGTTGATGTAGGGAATGGCCGGCAAAACTTCCGCGCCCGTGCGCGAATCGTGGAACTCAATCCGCATCAAAGGAGCCACCACGGCCCGCGCGATCATTCCGCCTTGGAACGCCAGGTCGAAGGTCGTGGTTTCGCGCTCGAAAGGCTCGATAAGGTTCCGGCGTTGTTCCCGATCCCACAAGTCGATGAACTGAAACAATCCCCAGATTGCGAAGACACGGCCATCCGGACTGTAAGCGCAGCGCCCATTGTTCAGCGTGGCGCCGGCATTCACGGGTTTTTTGTGATCGAACAGGACGCGCGCCGTTCGATTGGTCACGTCAATTTCCACCCCTTCGCCTCCTGCGCAGCAGACACCGATCCATTGTCCCGACGGGTGAAAACACAATCCGCGCGGTTCTGAGGGCATGGCGATGGGCTCGCCGAGCCGCTCGCCGGAAACGGGATTCCAAAGCTGAACATTGCCCGAACCACCACTTTTTTCGAAGGCTGAATTGCCGCGACCCGGTGTCGTACTGAGAGCCAGGGCAAGCCATGTACCGTCGTGATTGAAGCAGGCATCCATGAGCAATCCGCCCGGGACGATCTTCGGCGCTGCGGGCCGGCCCGTGGCGATCTCGATTAACTGGGTGTGTTCCACCGCACTCCCCTGGTTGCTGAAGCCCGAGGCCGCAACGAATTTTCCATCCGGCGAAATCACAGCCCGTGTCGGCGCGCCAGCCGGAATCCTCCTGACCAGTTCCGGACGCAGCACGCGCCAAACGCGCACCAGACCGTCCTCGCCGGAAGCAACCAACCGACCATCCGGCGAGAACCCCAGATTTATCACACCGGTATGGTGATGGCCCACCTCGCCGAGAAATTTGCCGTCTGGAATGGACCACAACTCCAGCCGGTTGTCATAGCCGCCACTGGCGAGCAGCGAACCGTCCGGGCTGAAACTCGCCGCCGTGAACAAGCCCTGGTGAACGGGAAATTTTGCTTCGCTGGGATTCTGCCGGTCAATCAGCCCTCGGTTGCAACGCGCCACAAACCGCCCGTCCGCGCTCACGCTAATTGGCAGGCCATCGCGGTCCGAGAACATGCCGTTGGTGTGGGCGTTCAGGATCGCGCCGGTTGTGGAATCATGAATCGTCAACCCGCCGCCCGGCTGGCCGACGACGTAGCTGCTTCCGTCGCCGAGAAATTCCGAACGGTTGCCAGGATGCGCTGGAACGGGCGGGTGAAGAAAGTGTTCGGGCGCATCGACAGCGCAAATGCCGGCTTGCGAGTTCCATTGCAGCAGCAGCAGCCGGCCATCCCGATTGAAATGAACGCGCCAGGCGTTTTGCGGCAGCGGCCGCTGCTTATTCGTCCGCCAGTCCCAAAGCAAATTGCCCGCCGCGACCCAGCGGTCATCGGGACTCCAGTCCACGTTGACTGCCGGCATGCCGGTGAGTCGCGCAAGTTCCCTGCCCGACGGAAATTCAAGCACTCTCAACGTGGCATCCGGCAGCGCGATGGCGATTCGTTCCCCCGAGTGGTCCCAGGCGGCGCAACGTGCTTTCGCGGTAAGCGCCGGCTGCCATTGCTGCTCGGTGTCCAAGTCCCAGACTTGTGTGTCCGAGGGGACTTCGCCTGCCACGATCATCGCCGGGCGGCGCGGGTTCCAGACAAGCTGCCGCAGATGTTCGAATCCAGTGTCGAAGGCCCGCACGGCCGTCATCGCTTCGGTCCGCCACGCCGCCGCCCGCAGTTGGTTCGCGGCCAGGCGTTCCGGGTCCTTTTCGCCCAGGATTGCGGCGTTGGCAAACCACAATGCCGCGCGCGTAGGATCGTGATTCTCCGATGCCACCAGACCGGAGTGCGCGTACATGTCCGACAGCGTGAACGTAACCTCCCGATGCGCGCGCTCCTTGTCGGCCAGGGCCAGATTCGTCCGCCGGACCTGCACCAGGCTCACCATCAAGCCTGCCACCAACGTCGCGAGGACGACGGCGCCCGCGCCCACCGCCACGCGATGCCGCCGCACGAATTTCCGGATCTGATACCCGAGCGTCGGCGGCACGGCGGAAACCGGTTCGTTCGCCAGATAGCGCCGCAAGTCTTCGGACAGCGCCGCCGCGCTCGCGTATCGCTCGTTGCGGTCTTTGCGAATGGCCTTCATCACCACTCGATCAAGGTCGCCTCGCAAAGCTGAACTATGCGGTGTCGTCTCCGTGCGAATCTTTCCCTGCCGTGCCAGGGTCGTCAGACGCGTGCTTGGGGTGGGCGGATCTTCTTCCAAAATGATGCGTTGGATTTCGGCGAGGCTGGTGTGCGCGAGCCGCTCGGATTCAATGGGCAGCGTGCCGGTCAACAATTCGTAGAGCACCACTCCCAGCGCAAAGACATCCGTGCGGGTGTCCACATCCACGCCATCGGTCCGCGCCTGCTCGGGGCTCATGTAAGCCGGCGTGCCGACCACCCTCGCCTGTTGCGTAAAGAACATGTCTCCTGTTCCCTGGGTCGCCTTGGCGACGCCGAAATCAATCACCTTCACCACGCCATTCGCAACGAGCAGGTTCGAAGGCTTGAGATCGCGATGGATCACGCCTTTTTGATGGGCATGCTCAAGGGCGGCGCAGACGTTCTGAAACAGGCGGAGCCGCCCTTTTAGATCGAGACCGGCGCGTTCGCAGTGTTTGGTGATCGTTTCCCCTTCGACCAATTCCATCGCGAAGTAAGGCCGGCCCAAGGCCGTGGAACCGGCCTCGAAAACCTGCGCGATGTTCGGGTGGCTCAGCAACGCGAGCGTCTGCCGCTCCCGCTCGAAACGCTTCACGACCTCCCGAGTATCCATCCCCAGCTTGATGACTTTGAGCGCGACGGTTCTGCGCACGGGAGCCGTTTGCTCCGCGCGCCACACCGAACCCATGCCTCCCTCGCCGAGCAGGCTTATGAGGCGAAAGTGATCGATGACCGCGCCAGGTTCCTCATTGCTGACGAAGGCCCACTGGTCCTGGCCGCCCGGCGCGCCGGCCTGGTTTAAGAGCGCGCCCTCGCCGCCGAATTCGTTGTAACCCTCCAACAGCAGAAGCACCGCCGAATAGAGCTGCGCGTCATCCCGCGCTGCCTCGCGGATGAAGGCCAGGCGCGCCTCTGGTTTCAGGGCCAGCGCCTGCTGAAAAATTCGCTCCTCGGCCCGCTTTGAGTCGTCCAGCGCGGCCGCCTCCAGCAGGCAACCGGGGCAAAGCGGTTCGTCCGCCCGCAACGAGGCGCCGCAACGGGAACAACGGGATTGGGCGGCATCACTCAATGCTGAAACAACCTTCGCATGTGCGCCAGCTCGGCTTCCACCTCAGGCACGCTGGCGACGGTTTCCGCCACAATCTCATGCAGCGCCGCGCGGTAGCGCCGCCGCAACTCGAACGCGGCGAATCGAACCGATCCCTCGCTCATCCCGAGCGTGGCGGCGATTTGCTGATATGACTCGTCCGCTGAGCCCTCCGCCAATTGCGGACGCAAGGCGCCGAAGAGGCCGGCCCTGCCGGCCGTGGCATACGTTGCACTCAGCTTTTCCAAAGCCTGCCGCAGCACCTCGCGCGCCCAGGCACGTTCGTACTCCAGCTCGGGCGTGGTGGCATCGTGAGGTTCCAGGGCATAGCGCTCCTCGATCGAGAGCGCGTCGATTTCAAGCACCGGTTTGCCGCCGTCCCGCTTTTGAGCGCCCTGCTTGCGCCATTCCTCGGCGGCGAAGTTGGTGAACGAACGCAGCAGGAAATTGCGCAGCTTGCCGCGTTCCCGTCGTGCCTTTCCGAGAATTTCCCGGGACAGCAATCGCTCGAAGAACGACTGCACCAGGTCCTCCGCGTCAGGCATGCCCCTCCGGCGCGCGTAACAGTAGAGCGGAAACCAATAAGCGCCACACAGCGTGGCCAGCGCGGCAGGATTGTTTTCCTGGGCATCGAGGACCAGACTCCAGCGTGTCTTTGGAAATGCGCCGGGAGCCTCGGATTCAGCGTTCACAGGTTCCGAGTTTTCTGGCGGCAGCACCACGCCAGCCTAGCCCGATCACTGGAGGAATTGAAGCCAAATTTCCCGCTGCAAGGCCGGCCTGTTGCCGCGCAGTCTTTCGTTCGCCGTTCCCACCCACCGGTTCAAACGCCATTTCCCGGGAGGATTTATTCGCCTGATTACAAAGAAGTTATGAAGTTGTAATCGCGTAGCCGTTGACAATCGGGCTGGCGCGTGCGAATAGGAGACCAACTGAAGTCAGTAGCAGCCTAAGCTGGCCTTCCTTCCTGAGGGCCAATGCGGGGGAACCAGATGCCCCGGAATAATGCCGGGGCGGGGGCGAGAGGCCGCGGGTAACCGTGGCCGAGGTCACTTCCAGGACCGAGCCCGTCAGCTAACCTCGTCGGCGATTGGAAGGGCGATCCTCTAGGGCCGCAAGTCGCGGTACCCACGTTCTCCCCACATGAAAAAGCGTTGCGTCCTGTCGCGGTGAACAATCGCGCGGTGATGGCAACCACATTGGAGTTCGTTATGACCTGCTGTGTCATGATTGGCGCGGTTTCAACCGCGCCGGTTGTTGCGATGGCCGGGTTGGTGCTGGCCTTGTCGGTTCCCCTCATTGTGGGAATGGTTTTCTTCCGCAAAAGCTTGTTCGGGCGCATCGTGGCGTTCGGAGTTTTCGTGGGGATGTTATGGGCATTGGATGCGTGGTGGCTGACGGTTCGTGAACCGGAGGCTTCCGCTGCGATCGCGGTCCATCAACTCGACGCGAACGGTGGGACGGAGCAAATGCGCCGATTCGAAGCTGATCAGACGGTCGCGCATGCGCTGGGTTGGGCGGCGGTGGCACTGGCGGCGTGGGTGTGTTTCGGCCGTTACGCCAAAGCCGCGGTGAGTATGGGGATCTGGCGTCTCCGCGCGACCACCATCCTTGGATTGGGCTGCCTGCTGAGCCTGACCGGGTGCGTCAAGCCGTACGACCGGCCGGAGTATGTGGAGATCGACACCTCCGAGACCGGGTTCCTGATTCCCCTGGAAGGGGACGGTGAGCAACAGTCGCGGTTTCAATCCGAGGATTACCTGAAGCAGCGGAAGATTGCGGCCAAGCGGGTGCAGATTCTGCATCGCTGGTCGCAGGAAGGCCGCCTGCCGAATGATGGCCGCTGGATTGCGACGGTGCGCCTGGTGAAGGTGAACCGTTCGCCCGTGACGCGCGAATGGGTGACCGACCAGGCCGGGGCCGCGCCGGGACAAACCATCAAGCGGACGGACAAGGCGATTTGGATCGAAAGCGCCGACAGCGTGGGTTTCAGCATGGGATTCACCTGCACCACCTTCATCTCGGAAGATGACGCGGCGAAATTCCTGTATTGGTACCCAAGCGGTTCGCTGGCCGACGTGATGGACAGCGAAGTGCGCGGGCGCATCCAGCAAGTGGCGGCCGAAGTGGCGGCGAAGTATCCGCTGGACCAGTTGCGCTCGAAGAAGCAGGAGATCGCTGATGCCGTGAAACAAGACGTGATGGCATTCTTCACCGCGCGCGGGGTGACCGTGACCACGGTGGGAATGTTCGGCGGCATGACGTATGAGAATCCCGAGATACAAAGGTCCATCGACCAGACCTTCATCGCGCAGCAATTGAAAACGGTATCGCTGGCCAAGTTCGAGGCGCAACAGAAGGAGAACGAGCGCATCGAACTCGAAGCGCAGGGCCAGGCGGAAAAAGCCAGGCGTGAAGCCGCCGGGCTGGCGGACGCGAAGAAAACGGCCGCCGCCGGTGAAGCGGAAGCGATCCGTTCGGTGAGCAAGGCGCTGGCCGAAGCGCAGCAGAATCCTTTGCTGTATCAGTTCAAGATGCTGGAACTGGAGAAAGCGCGCGTGGAGAAATGGGACGGGAAGTATCCCGTCTATTTCATGGGAACCGGCGCGACTTCGCCGAACCTGTTACTCCAGGTGCCGTCGCCCGCAGCGGTACCGACGGGAGCGTCGGTGCAGTAAGGGTTTGATGCCAAGGGTTGAGCATTCCCGGTTATGCCGGGGATGCTGAGGACGGCGCTTCCACGGCCTCGCGTTGGAGTGCGCGGCGAATTTTGCCGGGTCAGTGAAATAGTTTGGGACGGATCTGGGCCGGGCGCGCCAAGTCAAGGTCGGGCCGTTGTAAGAGGGATCGAGGACGACGACGAGGACGAGGACGAGCACGATTAGGGGGCTTTGGGACCGGCCTTCGCTCGGAAGTTTCGGCCCGGCAAGCGGGGTGGGCGGGTCCAGAGGGAGTATATATTAAAACACCAGGCATCAAACTCCAAACACCAGAGAAAGATTCAAGGTCCAAAGTCGCGGGAGACGGTGCCGGGCCTAAAGTTGGGAGTGGAGAGCGGGCCGGAGTTCGACCCAGAAGCGGCTGCCGGCTCCGGGTTGGGATTCGACGCCGACGCGGCCACCCATGCGTTCAATGGCTTTGCGAACGATGGCGAGGCCGATGCCAGTGCCTTCATAAGGACCCGGGGGATTGGCGCGCTGAAACATTTGGAACAGCCGTTTGTGAAAGCTTTCTTCGATGCCAATGCCGTTGTCTTCGAACCAGAGGCGAACAAATCCGGAAAAGCCGGGTTCGGTGCGGATGTTGATTCGGGGGCGGACACCGGGGGCAACAAATTTTGCCGCATTGCCGAGCAGATTGGCAAAGACCTGGGTGAGCGCGGCGCGGTTGCCGAGTATGTTTGAAAGCGGAGTGTCAATGACTATATCGGCGTTTTGCGGCTGCAGTTCCGGGTAAGCGTGGATGAGTTCTTCGATCAGGGCCTGGGTGTCCACGGGCTCGAGTTGGAGGTCGGCGCGGACGATTTTGCTGTAGTCCAGGACGTCCTGAATGAGATGGTCGAGGCGGCTGGCTGAGAGGGTGATTCGCCGGAGCAGGCCACGGCCTTCTGTGTCCAGGCGGGTAGCGTGCTCCTCGTCGAGGATGGCGGAGAAACTTTGCATGGCGCGAAGGGGAGCGCGCATGTCGTGGGCAATCGTATAGGAAAAGGCTTCGAGTTCGCCGATGGTTTCGGTAAGCCTGGCGGTGCGCTGCGCCACGAGTTGTTCCAGGGTGTGCTCGATCTTCTTGCGTTGAGTGATGTCGGACAGCACGACGATGACGTACGCATCGGCGAGCGGTGTTACGCGCGGTTCGTAAACAACTTCGTAGTAGCGTTCTTCGCCGGTTTTCGGGTGGCGGGCAAGGTGGAGTTCGTAGCTGACGCGTTGGCCGGCAAAGGCGGAATCAAGGCGGGGTTTTATTTGATCGTAAAGGTGAGCCAGAACATCCGAGACACGTTGACCAACGATGTTGGGATCGGGCAGTCCGAGAATGTCGGCGTAGGTTTGGTTGGCGAAAAGATAGCGGCGCTCTTTGTCCACCATCACCAAGCCGACTTGAGCTTCGTTGGCAACGGTGCGCAACACCGCTTCGCTCTCGCGCAAGGCTTCTTCAAACTGCTTGCGTTCGGTGACATCCCGAGTGGTGCCAGCGATTGCCTCAACTTCACCGTGCCGGCCAAGGACCGGGACAAAGATGTAATCGTAAACCCGCCGCCCGTGTGTGCCGGTGAAGGGGACTTCACCGCGGATGGGTTGCCTGGTGGCGATGACCTTTTCAATTTCCCGGTCATGCATGGCGGCGTGCCAGGGCTCGTATCCGAGTTCGAGGCAGTTTTTGCCGATGGCTTCGTCCCAGGTCCGCCCCCACATTTTGAGCAAGGCTGCGTTCGCGTAGGTGAAACGGTGATCCAGGCCAAAGACATAAACCAGGTCCGGCGTATTCGATAGAATGGCTTCGTAGAAACGGCGTTGCTGCTCGGACTTGGTGGCGAGGCGCAGATAAGCTTCTTCGGCCCGCTTTCGTTCGGTTATCTCGCGAATGATTTTGGAAGCGCCAATAATGACTCCACTACTGTCCCTGACAGGAGAAACGGTCAGCGACACCTCCACCCGCTCGCCATCTTTCCTGACGCGCACCGTCTCGAAGTTCTGGATTTGGTCTCCGCTCCGCAATCGTTCCAGTATGTGCTCCTCCTCTTCCTGCCGTTCCCCGGGGATAATTTTCAAAATGGATTCCCCAACCATTTCGTCGGCGGCGTAACCAAACATCCGTTCCGCCGCCTTGTTCCAACTCGTCACCACCCCGGCCAAATCCTTGCTGACGATCGCATCCTCGGAAGACTCGACAATCGCCGCGAGCAGGAAGGTTGCTTCTGCATCGCGGGCCACTTTGGAACTACGGGTTTTGGTGCTCGCTGTCATCACGAGAGGTGATATTCGCGGTCAATATCACGCAGCCCCTCACAATTTTCCAAAGCTTTCTTCGTGCTTGCGGTTCGCTTTTTAGCCCGCCACCCCAACGACGCCCAAAACTCCATTTTCTTTGGCACGACAGCCGGGTATCGGGTTTTCTGAACCTCTTGAGGGCCGGATATGTCCAAACTTAAAGAACGGAGGCGGTTGCGCTGCCGGCGGGGGAGATCATAGGCCTGCGTTCGGCGAGGCTGGCGGCGAGACATAACAGATTGGCGGCGTTTTTGCCGGGCAAGAGCGCCGAATGGCGTTCTTTTTGCGTCCGAGGATAACGGGTTGACTTGGATAGGGGGCAACCGTAGATTGCCTAGGATGTTTGCTGCCGATACCAGAGCGGTTGCTGTTCCCGTCACCGGTGGATTGAAGAAGGAAACCTTTGTCACGTGGAAGGTTATAGCCGAACCAGTCGAGCCTTTTTTGGAGGCGGTGGCGTCGCGCCTGGCCCGGCAGGTGCGGGAGTTTGACCCCGCTTTGCTGCCTTACGCCGAATACGCACTGACCGGGAACGGGAAGCAATTGCGTCCGGCACTCGTGGCGTTGAGCGCGGGTTCCGTGGGACCGGTGAACGATTCGCACATCACTGTGGCCGTGATCATCGAGATGGTGCATCTGGCGACGCTGGTGCACGACGATGTCATGGACGAGGCGGAAATCCGGCGCGGCCGATTGACGCTGGGAGCCACTTGGGGAAATGAGATCGCGGTGTTGTTTGGGGATTGCCTGTTTGCGCATGCGTTAAAGCTGGCGGCCAGTTTTCCAACGCCGGAGATCTGCCGGGCGGTGGCCATGGCCACCAATACGGTGTGCTCGGGCGAAATTCTCCAGACGCAACACCGGCGGAACTTTCAACTTTCGCAGCGCGAATATTTCAAAGTTCTGGCCATGAAGACGGCCGAGTTATTCGCGCTTTCGTGCGACCTGGGCGCGTGTTTGAGCGGCGCGCCGGCCGTGGAACGCTCAGCTTTGCGCGAATTTGGCATGGCGCTGGGGACGGCGTATCAGATTTACGACGATTGCCTGGACTTGTTCGGTTCCGAAGTGGCGGCGGGCAAATCGCTTGGGACGGACCTTGCGAAGGGAAAATTGACGCTGCCGCTATTGCTGGCCTGGCAACGGGCGGGCGCAAATGAAAGGGCCCGCCTGGAAGAATTTATCCAAAAATGGGAACCGCGCTGGTTTGCGCCAGTACGGGAGTTGCTGGTCCAGCACGAAACCCTGCCCGAATCGATCAAGATCATATATCAATATCTTGCGCAAGCGCGCAAAGCGTTGAAGGTCCTGCCGGAAACAGCGAAGCTTTCCGGTTTGGTCGGCCTTACGGAATATCTCACTCGTCAAACCAATACCCTGGGAGTTTGTGCCTGACGCCACCTTACTGATTATGACAGATCCGGCTCCCGGCAAGGCGGCGGATAACTCCCCGCCCCCCAATGACTCGTCCAGTCCCGCCCCCGCCAACGGGCCAGAGGAGGAATCGAGTTTGGTGCGCCGTGCCCGGGAGGGTGACATGAGCGCCTACGATGATCTCGTGCGCCGTTATCAGGAGCGGATTTATGCGACGATCTACCACATGACGTCGAACCATGAGGATGCGAGCGATCTGGCGCAGGAGTCGTTCATCAAAGCCTTTCAAGCGCTCCATTCGTTCAAGGGCGGATCGAGCTTTTATACCTGGATTTACCGGATCGCAGTGAACAAAACGATTAATTTCTTGAAGCAAAGGAAAAATCGTGCGCAAATGAGCCTCAATGACCTGGATTTTAACGCGGAACATGATCCGGACCTGGTGGCGTTGATTTCGGACAAAACGCCCCGGCGGGACGTGAATCTGGCGGAATTGCAGGAAAAATTGAACGCCGCAATGCAAAAACTGTCTGACCATCACAGATTAGTGGTCACGTTGCACGATGTTCAGGGCTTGTCGCATGAAGAAATTGCAAAAATCATGGAATGCAACATCGGCACCGTCCGCTCGCGCTTATTTTACGCCCGCCAGCAAATGCAAGCTTACTTGTCTGATTACCTAAAGTGATTTGATTATGAGCAACGCACCGGAAGAATTCGAACAATTACGCAAGCTGCTGAAACTGAAGCGCTACGAACAGCCGCCACCCCGCTTTTTCAACGAGTTTTCAGGTCAGGTGATTGATGGGATTGAGCGAGCGGCTTCCCGCGGCTCAGCCGACCGCTTCCTGGATAACGCTCCCTGGTTGGTCCGCTTTTTCCGGACTCTGGAAAGGAATGCGCTCGTGGCAGGAAGCTTTGTCACTGGTGTTTGTGCGTTGCTGATCGGCGGGATTGTTTATTCCGAGTACGTTGTTGACCAACCGTCTGGAACTGATTCAGCCAATGCCGATTTCGCGGCAAAACCCGCGGAGGTATCCGGTTTCCAATTCGCAGGCACAGAACATGTCAGTTCCAGTCTCGAACCGGTTTTCTCAACTAATTCCTTCCACGGTGACTCATTGTTTGAGCAGGGCCAGCCGAGTGCCAAATTGGTGAGTTGGTCGGTGCCGCAATGAACTGACGGCTGTGCTCCAGGGAACTACCCCGGTCAGTGTTAGAAATCTCATCGGCAATCTAGGCGAGCACACATGAATGCGACTTCGCGCAGTCGCGGTGTTTTCGCCGCTTCTGCAAACTCAATATTCCTTGTCAAACCGCAGCGGCAAGGTGTCTCCGGTTACCGTGAGTTTGTCGCCTTCCACCACAGCTTCGAGCGTGGGCTTGCCGCCGATGCTGAGCTGGTATTTGCTCCCCTCTGCGGCCCATTGGCCTTGTAGTGACTGATACTCGACGGTTGGGGGGGAGGTAGGCTTGGGAGGCGGCTTGAGCGTGCCCAGGTTTTTGATGAACACCTGCTTGTCCGGCGCGGCTACCAGTGTGACTTTGGAAAGGGTCGCCGAAACCACTCGCTTGACGCGTTGAAGTTCTGCCGCCGAGATGTTCGGCTTGGCTCGCCGGACGACATTCAGCACGCCATTCAAATCAATGTCCCAGCGGCCCAGGATCTTTTCGTCATACGTGGCCGATTGTCCGGTGCGCAGGAACGTTAGCAGGTCCTTCAAATTCGGCAGCGTCACCGCCCAAATCTCCTTGAGCAAATCCGGGTTGTCCAGAATGGCCCTGGCTTTGGGGTGATCGATAAGGTCGGAGAAGGACGGCTGTTTCTGACGGAATTCGGTAAACTCCTTGTCGTTCGCGATGTCCTGAAATTGCGGACGCTCGCCCAGGGAGAGAAAGGCGGGGTAGCGCGCCAATCGAGCTTCCAAAAGATCATTATGGTAAATCAAACCGATGATGTCCGCGGCCTCGAAATACGATTCCGGCATCGGATCGATGGCCGCCACAACCTTGGCCATGCCGGAGGAAACGACGTCTTTTCCCAAAAAATTCAGCATCTTGACCGAGGTCGCCCCGTTGTCCCCTGTGACCATCTGGGTGGTTCCGTAGCTGAAGACATAAATCACCAGCGAAATCAGAATCGTGTAAGCCGCGCCATTGGCGAGTCCCAAACAAAGTCCCAAGCGCGCGCTCAAGCGGTTCCACAAGCCCATGCGGAGGTCGCCGACCTTGTACTTGTAATACACATCGACCTTCTGGTGCACGAAGAAGCCGGCAATTTTGAAAATGATGAGGACAATTACAAAGATGATAAACGGCCCCGTGAGCCAGATGAAAAACGGGTTCTTCATTCCGAACAAGGCCAGCACGGGATTGAGCAAATGGCCGAGCGGAAAGGCCAGCAACGCCCCGATCAGCAAACCCACGAATGAAAAACCGACGCGAACAACGCCCATGTTGAAACCGACGACTGCCAGAGAGCCAAGCAGCACTAAAGCCAGAATCCAAATTGTCATGCTCTGAGCTTACGCCGCTTCCCGAACGAAATCACGCTGAAAATGCACAGCGCGGTTTGGCACATAAACGCGGGTTATTGTACATGCGCCAACTGGAGTCCTAATTATTCGAAAGCTGATGGGTGCGGGTTACGGTCGCACGGGGAGCGGGCGAGGGGATCGGGCAATAAACTTCGAGCCAGTTGCCGTTGGGATCGCTGATGGAAAGGAGCTGCGAGTCGGAACCGGCTGCTTCCGGGCGGGTCTTGACGCCAGACTCGCGTGCACGGGCGCGCAGGTCGGCGAGGGCCTCTGCCGATGGAACCTCAAGCCGGTAACTGATCAACCCGACGCTATTCGCTGGCGGCGCGGCATGGCCCGCCCAGGTGTTGGCCGCCAGATGATGGTGGTAACCGCCCGCCGAGAAGAATAACGCGCCAGGATAGTTTCGTTGGGTCACATCGAATCCGAGAAAATTACGAAAGAAATGTTCGGCGGCCGCAAGATTCCGCACGTGCAGATGGATGTGGCCCAGATCTGTGCCGGCTGGAACGTGCGCGGGCGTCGTTTCCGGTTTGATTGTCGCGAGCAGGCTGGCCATGTCGAGAGGCTTGGTGCTCATGCCGACCTGCCCGTTGTGCCATTGCCAGGTCGCGCGCGACCGGTCCGCATAGAGCTCCACGCCGTTGTTATCGGGGTCGCTGAGATAAATGGCTTCGCTCACGTCGTGGTCTGAAGCGCCTTCGATGGGATGGTTGGCGTTTAAAAGCCTTTGAAAGGCGTGAGCGAGATCGCGGCGCGTGGGATAACGGAGGGCAAGATGGTAAAGTCCAATGGTGCGCAAAGGACGCGAAGCGGCGTTGCGATCCTCCGTGAGGATGATGAGCGGGGGCCCATTCTCCGCCGCGCCCAGGCTCACCTCCGTCGTGCGGTTTTCGAGCACTTTTAAACCGAGCACACCCTCATAGAAACCGAGCGCCCGCCGGAGATCAGCCGTCCGCAAATGCACGCGGCTGAGGCGCGTTTCTTCAGGTAGATGGGATGGGCTCACGGCTTAATATCCACCATTTTCCGCGTGGGTCAACCCGGATGAAGTGTCCCGGGGGTGGCCAACTGGCCCGGTCGCCCGTTCCAATTGTATTGATATTGGCTGTGGCTTTGTTAAAGTAAGAGCGCAGTCCGAATGATCATGTCCACGCTGACGATTCAGCTTCCCGGTTCACCGCCCGTTGCGCATGTTTTGCAGGAGGAAACAGTCACAATCGGACGGATGGAGGGAAACACAATCGTCGTTGACGACGCCTCGGTTTCGATGTTCCACGCCAAGATTACCAGGAAGGACGGAGCTTTTTTTGTCAAAGATCTGAATTCGACGAATGGGACTTTTGTGAACGGGCAGCCAGTCCGCGAGGCCCGGCTCAAGGATCTCGACAAGGTGCGTTTTGCCGATGTGTTCGCGCAATTTCAAGCTGACCCGGCTGATCGAATTATCGGTCTGACGCCGGCCCAACCTGCGCCGACAGCCGGAGCCGCTTCCAAACCTGTCCGACCGCCGGCAGCTCCGTTTAACGCCGGCCGCTTCTTTGCTTCGCTGGCGCCTTATCTGGGGGGAATTGCGGCTTTGGGTGTGGTCTCGCTGCTGATCTGGAAACTTGTGCACACGGAGAAGGATGGATCCGAGAATTCTGGCAAACCCGGAGCACCCGCCAGCATCGCGTCAGCCAAACCAAATCAGGGCCTTGCGGCCGACGGACACGCTGCGGCGGCTAAAGCCAATCCTGTGACCAATTCAGGCGGGCCAGTTCCTGCGGCCACCGAAGCAGCCGGCGAGAGCGTGGCGGATTTGGTAAAGGCATTGAATGCTCCGACGGTGGCGGAGCGGCGGCGCGCGGCGACTGCCTTGCATTCCCTGGGCGCCGAGGCAAAATCCGCCACGCCAGCCCTGCGTGTGTCCCTAAAAGATTCCGACCCGGAAGTTCGGATGTGGGCCGCGCTGACTTTGATCAACAACGAATCTTACGACAAGGCGGCGGTGCCGATTCTGGTCGGAGCGTTGCACCACGACAACGCGGTGATCCGGCAGGTGGCTTGTTTGTCCCTTGGTCTCATTTCGTACGAACCATCCGAAAGAGAATCAGTAATCCCCGCTCTGGCGCAAGCCGCGGGCAAAGACACTGACGAAGACGTTCGCAAAGCCGCGCTTTCCGCGTTGAGTGTCATTGACCCGGAAGCCGGGGCCAGGGTGGGCGGCAAGTGAGCTGAACGCGGCAAGAACCACGTTCTTGGATTCGCAGGAACACTCCGGGTTCGGAGGCCCGGCTTTAGCTGGCGAGGTGTGCCTTCCTGCCTGATACTACGCGCCGAAAGCCGCAGTGTTGACATGGCTGACCCCGTGCCATCGCCGCGCCTGGATGGTATAATCCAGATCTTCGAAATACAGCACCACGCGAAGCCGCAGAACTTTTTCCTTCTGGGCGACGGCGCAGGCATAACGGCTGGAGCGAAAATCCTGCGCTTCGCGGGGCGCAGGGGTCCAGGTGCCGCCGGGCGCGGCGTATCTTTCACTTTGCACGTCCTGGATGAGGACTTTCATCAGTCGGAAATCTAGCTGAGTTGTTGTCGGTCTGGCAGTCAGTCTTTGCCTTAAACAAAGCTTCCTGTTGTCCTACAAACTAGTTCAGTTCAGGCTGTCCCACCAAGAGCGGCGCAGACAGGTTGGCGGATTTCTTCGGCGCCCTTTTCCGGTTCCCGAGGTTCCAGCCAAAGGCAATGATGGCGACATCCACGGCGAGCAGGAGCGCGAATCGCGCGGTCGCCCGCTGGCTTTCATAATCGGCGACACGATCAAACTCGTTGTCCAAAGCGGTCTTGTTCGCCATGGACGGTTGAAAGGCGTACGCCGTTTCAAGCCGGCTGAGCGATTTCGTGGTGGCAGCGGGCCAACAGACAAAGAGCATCTGGCCGAGCAAAAACCAAATGAGCACCAGCCGGATCACCAGCGTTTTCAGGTTGAGCCGGGGCTGCTGGCTGTTCGATTGCTTCGTGTGTTGTTCGTTTGGTTCGGTTATCATAATCAGGCTTCGTCGTTTGCTGGTCATGCTCCGGTCCAATGGCGGTACAGGTTTTGGTCCTCGAGCAAAGTATCCACCCAGCGGCAGGCATAACTTTTGGGGAGATCGACCCGCCTGAGCATCGAGATCATCCGGGAGCGGTCCCCGCGGGAGGCTGCGGCATCGAATTGGTCCAGGAGCCCTGAAACCAGGAGACGCTCACTGACCGCCAGGTCTCCGTACGCTTGTTTGGATCGGTTTCGTCTATGCACAGAAATTTACGAATGGCCGGTGCGGCCTTTTGTCACCTCAGTAACAGCAATTAGCTTGCCGAAGGAATCGCTGCGTATTCAGGCAGGCGAAGCTGCCCTGGACAAGGCTGGACGTTCCAAAAATTGGACACTTGCCATCCTGCCGGTTGGCACGGCTCTTTAACAACGACGGAGCGCAGAACTCCTGTTCTGCGCTCCGAAGGCCTAAACATCGCGAACATTCAACGCCGAAAGCGAGCGCTCCCTTCCACCCCTTCACTCCTTTTCACAGCAATGAATCCGCCAATCGCGCAATGCGTTGGAGCGGGCGCGTCAGCCAATGGCGGCGCTGCCATTCCTCGCAGGTGAGTTGACGACTGTTGGCAAAGTAACGTTCCTGAATCTCGCGCAGATTGGCCACCACCTGCCGGTCGTAAATCAGCAGGTTGAATTCGGCATTTAGCGCGAACGAGCGGATGTCGATGTTGGTGGAGCCGATGAGCACGATGTCATTGTCGATGCTGAGATGCTTGGCGTGGAGGAAACGCGGCTGGTAGAGGTGGATCCGCACACCTGCTTCGAGCAACTCGTCGTAGAAGGAGCGTTGCGCCGCTTGCGTGACGCGGTGGTTGACGTGTTCGGAAAGCACGATATCGACGGCGACGCCACGCAGGACGGCGGAACGGACGGCTTGCAGAAACGGTTCGTCGGGGACGAAATAGGGCGTGGTGATAATGACACGTTCGGCGGCGGTGTAGAGCAAGTCCACCATCAACTCGTGTCCGTTTTCACGCTGATAACCCGGGCCGCTCGGAACGGCCTGGGCGATGGATTCCCCGCAAGGCTTGATGTCGGGGAAGAATCCCGCCTCCTCGAATTGGCTGCCGGTTTCGAAGTAGTGGTCGGCCAGGAAAACCGCTTGCAATTGCACCACCGCCGGACCGGTGATGCGGAGCATCAGCTCTTCATTGGGAAAGCCGGGAACGAATTTCGGGTCCACGATATTCTGCGAACCGACGTAACCGATGCGGCCATCGATAATCGCGACCTTGCGATGGTTGCGTAAATCAAACCGGGCGGCGTTATGACGCCAGGGGCCGACCGGAAGCAAGGCCTCAACCTGGATTTTGTTGGCGCGCATCCACGGAGCGAGTCGCCGCAGCGCGGGTTTGGAGCCAACCGCATCCATTAACACACGGCAAGTCACGCCGCGTTTGGCCGCGCGCACGAGAGCCTCGGCCACGCGTCGGCCGGTGCTGTCGTTGCCGTAGATGTAGTAGAGCAGGTGAACGTGATGGCTGGCGTCGTCGATATCGGCCAGCAACCGGTTGATCGCACCGTCATAATCCGCCAGAAGTTCGATGCGATTTCCACCGAACGGCTCGAAGTCGCCCAACCGCGTCGCCAGCGTAACAATCGATGCCAGGTTCGGCGGCAACTCCGGCCGGGCGAAGGCCCGCGGTCCAACCAGCGCCTGGACCCGGCGGATTTCACGCGAAGCGCGCGCCTGCCGTTCCAGGCGGCGTTTAGGAACGTAGATCCGCCCAAAAAGCGCGTATAAAATCAGCCCCGGCCAGGGCAGCAGAAAAATGAGCAGCAGCCAGGTTCGGGAAGCGGCGGCGCTGCGGCGCTGCGGCACGTACACCAACATCACCAGCCGAATCAGCCAGGCGCTGATAAGATAAATCAGGCTCCAATGAATCAACTTGAGGTGGAACTTAGCCCGTTGGAGGCCTTCTCGTCCATGGATTTTCCGGCCGCGCTGTAACCGTCCAGGGAGTTGTGCCAATCTCCCTAAACGCAACCGACTGTTGCGAAAACCTCTTTACAACCTGCCGCGGCGCAGGCTATGATTGGTCAACAGTCAAACATTTATGCGTAAATCTCTCTCACTCCTGGGTGCAGTCGCCCTGATGGCTTTATTAGGCGTTGGTTGTGCCGGTCCAGAACAAAAAATGGGCCGGGGTCTCGCTAATATGACGGAAATCGCTCGTGGCAATGAGTTTCAGCGTTCCGTCGAACAAGGCGCTCTCTTTGAAGGAACGGATACCGGCTTCCTGACCGGAACAGTCCGCGGCTTTGACCGCACCATGGCCCGGACCGGCCTTGGAATCTATGAGGTCGTCACCGCTCCGCTGCCTCCCTATCATCCCATCTGGACCAGTTACCTGAGTCCGCGTCCGCTTTATCCGGACAGCTATCATCCGAGCAAGTGGGCCGACTCGATGTTCGATACCGACCATTCCTTCGGGTTTAGTGGCGGCGACGTGGCGCCCTGGTTCCCCGGCAGCCGGTTCCGGATCTTCGACAATTAAGAGTGCATTTTTTTCCTCAAGCGCCAACCTTCTTGTGTTGGCGCTTTTTTTATGTCCCGAACCCTGCAAAAGCAGTCTCCCTGCAAAGTCAATCTGCTGCTTAACATCCTGGGCAAGCGCCCGGATGGATTTCACGAATTGGAAACCGTGATGCAGCCGGTCAACTTTTGTGATGAACTGCACTTTGCCCGTTCCGGCCAGGCCATTCAACTCACCTGCAGCGATCCCAGCCTGCCCGTTGATTCCCGGAACCTGGTCCATCGCGCCGCCGCCGCCTTTATGGAAGCCGCCGGAATCCAGGAAGGCGTGCAAATCCATCTCGAAAAGAAGATTCCCCAAGCTGCGGGTTTGGGCGGCGGCAGCGGCAATGCCGCGACGACTCTGTTGGGCTTAAACGAGCTGTTTGACGGCCCGCTCCCGGGCAAAAAACTGCACTCCATCGCCGCCGTGCTGGGCTCCGACATTCCTTTCTTCCTGCAAACCAAACCGGCTTTGGCCACCGGACGAGGCGAGCAGATCGCGCCGCTGGATTTTTTTCCGGCCTTGCGCGGCACAATGCTGGTGCTGGTCCATCCCGGATTCGGCATCTCCACGGCCTGGTCGTACCAGAATCTGGCGAGATTCCCGGACGCTCTGAACGGCAAGCCGGGCCGGGCCCGGAAACTCGTCGAACTGCTTCAAACCAAAACCCTCACAGAGGCGGCTTCTGAGTTTTACAATTCGTTGGAGGCTCCAGCATTGGAGAAATATCCGTTCTTGGCGCTGCTTCAGGAATTCTTTCGCGCCCATGGCGTCGCCGCCACGCTCATGTCCGGAAGCGGTTCGACGACATTTGCCATCGCCCACGATCACGCCACGGCAGAACGGTTGACCGCCAAACTCAAACCCAAATTTGGCGAAAACACCTGGACCGCCATCGTCCCGCTTTGAGCCTGCGCGATTTGGACCCTGGAATTTGATGTTTCCCTGGCGCTTGGCGCCTGGCGTTCGGAGCTTTCTCAAACGCTTTCCCGCTTGCCCCCTCCCGCTGCTTTCCCTTAGCTTCTAAGCGATGGCAAAAGTCCTGTTGGTGGATGATGAATTGACCATGGTTCAAATGGTCACCGAAATGCTCCGCTCCGAGGGGCACGAAGTCTTCCCCTTTACCAATTCCAAGGACGCCCTTGCCGCGCTCGAAACCCATCTCCCGGAAGTCGTGGTCACGGACCTATATCTCGACAAAACCCGCGCCCACGGCCTGGAGATCCTTCAGAAAGCCCGCTCGATCACGCCCCCGGCCAGCGTCATTGTCATCACCGCTTTTGGCTCCATCGAAACCGCCGTCGAAGCCATGAAAAGCGGCGCGTATGATTACTTGGAAAAGCCCTTCAAACTGGATGAGCTGAACCTCTGCATCCAGCGCGCCCTTTCCTACAACGAAGCCATTTCGGAAAATCTTTACCTCCGCAAACAGCTTCGCAAGAAATACCAGTTCAGCCAGATCATCGGCACTTCGCCCAAGATGCAGGCCGTCTTCAAGATGGTCGAACGCGTCGCCGACACGGACAGCACCATTCTCATTTTGGGCGAAAGTGGCACCGGCAAGGAACTGGTCGCCCGCGCCCTGCACTTCAACAGCCGGCGTCAGTTCGCACCCTTCATTCCCGTCAATTGCTCCGCCCTCCCCGAAAACCTTCTCGAGTCCGAGCTATTCGGCCATCGTAAAGGCTCCTTTACTGGTGCGGTCACTGATAAAAAAGGTCTGTTCCACGAGGCCGATGGCGGCACGATCTTTCTCGACGAAGTCGGGTCCATGTCCGCGATGCTGCAGAGCCGTCTTCTCCGCGTCTTGCAGGAACGCGAGGTCCGCCGCATTGGCGACAACACGCCCACGTACATCAACGTTCGCGTCCTCGCCGCCACCAACGAGCCGCTCGAAAAGAAGATCAAGGAAGGCTCGTTCCGCGAAGACCTCTATTACCGTCTGAACGTCATCGCCATCACGCTGCCGAGCCTGCGCGAACGCGGCGAGGACATTCCCTTGCTTGTGGCCCATTTCCTGAAAAACAAGATCAACCCGCGCACCGGCCATCCCGTTCAGATCACCCGCCAGGCCATGGAAGTCCTCAGCGCGCACAATTGGCCCGGCAACGTGCGCGAACTCGAAAATGCCATCGAACGCGCGGCCACCCTCTGCGAGGACAACGTCATCCAGGTGAACGATCTTCCTCCCAGCCTGGTGCGCAATCTGCCGTTGTCCAGCACCGTCATCCAGGCTCAGCCTGCCGACATTGCCCAGCTTCCCGTCACTGGGGAACCTTCCCCGAGCCTTTATCCCCTCCAGGGCGCCCACGCGCCCGCTTCCGCCGGGGGCCAACCCGCGTCGCAATCCGATATTCCGCTCAAGGATTACCTCCGCGAGCAGGAGGTTGCCTATCTCAACCGCACGCTCGCTCAAACCGGCGGCGACAAGGAGAAAGCCGCCCTCATCCTCGGCATCAGTCTCGCGACTCTTTACCGCAAGCTCTCCGAAGAAGGATGAGCTGGGAGCCGCGTGCTCCATGGGGGGCGCACCCCGGTTTTTTGGATCCTCGCGGGGTAAACCACCCAATTGCGTCCCGTTAACATCGAAGTTTTGTTGCCATAGGTAAGTAGTACGCTGCCTGTGGCTCCCAGGCGGCCCAAAGGAGGCAGAATGAAATTAATCGTCTTAATACTTGGCGTGCTCACCCTGGTTGCCACCGCTGGATGCGAATCAGGCCACGAAGGCTACAGGAACAGTGGCGGTTACGGCTACGGTGACGAACGCGGCACCGCTTATGGCCAGGGTTACCAAACCTATCCAAACCCGGAGTACGAGCAAAAATACGAGGACCATGAATGGCACCGCTGATTCTCGGGAGGGCGGAAAGCCGGCAAGGCAGGGACATCGCGCTGCAATGTCCCTGCCCGCGTTTCGGCGGGCGGAACGCGCTGGCCGAGGCGCGCGATTGCAGGCCATTCGTTGTTCCCTTGCCTGACGCTGCGCTTCCGTCTTCGCTCGGAAGCTACGGCGAGACAAGCGGCGTAGCGTGATGAAATGCGCTCTTGTCACCAGAACTGGTGACTGGATCAGGACGGCTTTCGTGGTAGAGTAGCGGTGTTGTTGCTGCACTTTGTTCTCAAGTGTGCCACGTGTGAAAAGGCCGGACCCGTTGTCCGGCCCTTCTTTTTTCCAGCTTTCCCCGGTAAATCACCCAATTGAACCGGGGTCATTTCTGCGTTTTATTTGTATCAAGAAAGTAATGCTGCTTGCGACTCCCGAGCGGCGCAAAGGAGGCAAAAAATGAGATTGATCGTTTTAATTCTCGGTGTGGCCACCCTGATCGCCACTGCTGGATGTGAGTCGGAGCACGAAGAGCACAGGGAGCGTGGCGGCTACGGATATGGAGATAATGGCTACGGATATGGCCACCACGACCACGACGATTACCATGGATACGGACACGAACATGATTGGGACCACTGAGTAAATGGGGTTTTGCGGGCCAGACCAATCAAGCCTTCCACCCCGCCCTGCGGCCGGTTTAGCGTCGCAATGACGCGGGATGGAAGCGTGGAATCCGTTAATGTCCGAAACGCGCCTTGTCACCAGTACTGGTGACTGGCGCGGAATGGCCTTCATGATAATCTAATACCGTTGTTGCTGCACTTTGTTCTCAAGTGCGCCACGTGTGAAAAGGCCGGACCTGTTGTCCGGCCCTTCTTTTTTTACCCCTTCCAAGCTCTCGCTCACCAGGTTCTCTCTCAACTCACCTGCGTTAAGCTGCCTGCGTTTTATAGCTTCCTCGAGCAATTGGTTTTCTGGGTGCTCCTTTCGGCCACCTTCGCCTGACGTCGATATCTGCCAAAATCGGACTCAAAGGCGTGGATTCGGACTTCGAGACGCTGGTCCGCACCGCCGTGATCTTAAATAATGCCGTTTCACAAACACGAGGATCTGTTTTGCTTGACACACCTCAGTCTTCGTGTGTAGTAGCTCTCTCTATCAGGTAACACCTACACCAATCTCAGCTTTCCGCTGTGGCGAAGCATTTTGGTGTTCCGTTTTGGAATCAGAAGTTGGCCGACTGAATGAACTATGAAAACATCAGGATTAATGCTTGCCAGTGCCGCCGTGTGCGGCCTGCTCACTGCTGTAAACCCCGCCTTTGCTCAAGGGACGGCCTTCGCCTACCAGGGACGGCTCCAAAACAATGGCAGCCCGGCCAATGGCATGTATAACCTGACGTTCTCGCTGTTCACCACTGGCAGCGGAGGAGCGGCGATAGCCGGGCCGGTGACGAACAATGGTGTCTTCATTACCAACGGTCTGTTCACCGCAACGATGGATTTTGGCTCAAATGTTTGGAACGGCGCGACCAATTGGCTGCAGATTAGCGTGGCGACCAACGGAGTCAGCAGCTTCAGCCCTTTGACACCGCGTCAGCAGTTGATGCCTGTGCCTTATGCGATGTTCGCCGAGTCAGTTGGCAGTTTTAGCGGGACCGTGCCGTCCGGCGCGCTGGCCGGAACGTATTCCAGCGCCATCACGTTGAACAACGCCGCCAACAGCTTCATTGGCAATGGAGCCGGGTTGACTGGCGTCAATGCACTGACGCTCGGCGGTTTCGGGTCCTGCAACCTGCCCTGCTACTGGAATTTGACAGGCAATGCAGGCACAATGGCCGGGCTGAACTTTGTGGGAACGACCGACAACCAGCCACTCGAAATGCACGTCAACAACCTCCGTGCCATGCGATATGAATTCGGCGGTATCTCAGCTTACGCGGCTTCACTTGGCTACAGCGTTCCAAACGGCGCTCCCAATATTATCGGCGGCTCTCCAGCCAATGCGGCAGCGCCAGGCGCCGTAGGCGTGGTCATCGCAGGCGGCGGCGCTACGAATTATCTGGGCCTTGGTTCCTACACCAATTGCGTGTCGGCGGATTTTGGCGTGATCGGCGGCGGGGGCGGCAACCAGATTCAGACTGGTGCTTTTGGCTCGATCGTTGGTGGCGGTTTTTTCAACGCTGTGAGCGGGACGAACTCTTCGATTGCGGGTGGATATTCCAATTTCGTGGCCAGTGTAGGTGAGTTTATTGGCGGAGGGTTGCAAAACAGCATTAACCCATTGTCAACCGGCAATGGCTATGGCTCTACCATCGGCGGCGGCCTCAACAACACGATTCAGGACGGTTTCCCCTTTTTCGCCAGTTCGAACTATTTTATTGGTCGAAACACGGTCGGCGGCGGCGGCGGCAACATCATTAGAGGCGGCGGTGATGGCGGGGCGAATGGCAACACCATCGCCGGTGGAGAAAACAACGCCATATTTTCTGGCGCTGCGGGGACCGGCGATAACACGATCAGTGGCGGGGCGCAGAACATAATGGGCGCACCCGATGGCGGAGCCAGCGCCTGTGTTATTGGCGGAGGTTTTGGCAATCTCATCGCGGCCGGGGAGTCGTATTACGCCTGCACAATCGCGGGCGGCTATAGCAATACCATCGGAGATTTTCTTAGCGTCTTTGAACAATGCACGGTGGGAGGCGGCGCAAATAACTTTGCGAATGGCAACGGAACAACGATAGCCGGCGGGACTGGAAACACAATTCAGGCTTCTGGTGGGAACACCCTTGGTTCCACCATTAGCGGTGGTGACACCAACCTCATTACCGACAGCGACTACGCCAGCATTGGCGGAGGGCGCGGCAATGCGGTGGCTGGCGACTTCGCCACCATTCCGGGCGGGCAGAACAATCTGGCGACCAATTCAGCCTTCGCTGCCGGGCACCGCGCCAAAGCGGTCCAGACGGGCTCATTCGTCTGGGCAGACTCGACGGACCGCGATTACAATCCGTATTCCTATTCGAAGCCGGGCGGAGGCACCAATTCCTTCAACGTCCGCGCCACCGGTGGGGTTTACCTCGCGACGGCGGTGGATGCTTCCACGGGTCAACCCACCTCAGGCGTCTATGTATCGGCCGGCGGTTCGGGTTGGAACTCCTACAGTGACCGGAATGCGAAAACGAACTTTGCCGCAGTGAATGGGAGCGACATCCTCAACCGCTTCGCCACCATCCCCATTTTGAGTTGGAATTACAAAAGCCAGGGCCCGGATGTCCGCCATCTTGGGCCGATGGCGCAAGATTTTAATGCCGCGTTCGAGGTGGGAGACGCGGATAAAGCGGGTGAAAAGAAGTTCATCAATTCCCTGGACATCGATGGTGTGGCGCTGGCGGCCATCCAAGGCTTGAATCAGAAGTTGGACGAAAAGGACGCGGAAATTCGTCAGCTCAAATCGCAAAACGAAACTTTCGAGAAACGGCTGGCTGCTTTGGAAAAGCTGGCCAAATCGCCCGCTGACCAATAATGACAAATCCGTAATCGGGAAAAACCTTCACAACGCGCCGGAAACCGGTTAGTCTTAAGTGTCAATGGTCAGATTGGTGTTGTTCGATATCGACGGAACGTTGATTCATACGGATGGAGCCGGAGTGAAGGCCTTTGGCCGTGCTCTGGCAATGGAATTCAAGGTGCCGGACGACACGAGTTGGACCAGCTTTGCCGGGCGCACTGATACCGCCATTGCCCGCGAATTTTTCCTCAAGTACCACATCGAACCGACGCAGGGCAATTTTCAGCGCTTCTTCGAGTGTTACACCCACTGGCTCGCGCACATGCTCTCACAATCGTCCGGTGAGATTTGCCCGGGAGTCTGGCGGCTAATTTACGAACTCCAACACCTGCCGAAACGCCCGGCCATCGGGCTTTTGACCGGCAACATCCGGCTGGGCGCGGAGATCAAGCTGCGGCGATTCAACTTGTGGGAATTTTTCCAAACCGGGGCTTTCGCCGATGACCACGAAGATCGCAATGAGATCGCCGCACTGGCGCGGGAACGCGGGTCGCGCTTGCTGCAGGAGGAATTGCGTGGCGACCAGGTAGTGGTGATTGGCGACACGCCATTGGACATTCGATGTGGCCGGGCGATCGGCGCCCGAGTGGTGGCCGTGGCTACGGGCAATTCAAGCCTCGCAGAACTGCGCGCACATAAACCCGACTGGGCGGTGACGGACTTGGGGAAAGTTCGGGCGCGGGATTTGTGCTGCGTGTGACCCAGTCCAGGCGTTACGCGACCGCCGGAGCATGGAGTCCCGCCTTTAGCCGGCAGCTTCCCGCTTTAATGCGAATGCGGCCGGCCCGTGCCGCACATGCCACAGGAACTAGGCGTTCCCGTGCAAGAAGGTTCGGACGCGGCACCGCCGCTGGAGGCGAACACGGAAAGCTTTTTCGAAAGCTTCGTTGAGCCGCAATGGGGACAGGGCGTTCCTTCCCATTGGGTGGAGCGAACCAGGATTTCGCTGTCCTTCCGGCACTTCTCACAATGAAATTCGTATAGCGGCATGCGGGAAGAATAATCGAGCGAAGGAAAAATTCAAGCCTCTGAAAGTCAATACCCGAACGAGGGACTCGATTACGTCACCAGGCTCTGACCGGTCCAATCGCGGGGCGGCCCGTTCTCTGCACGCCGCTGATCCGTACGCGCAACGCGGCGCGCACGGAGTGACGCGCCCCACCTCGCTGGCAACGACAGGAGAAAATTGCCGAAACCATATTGTGCGCCTATGACGAGGATCTGCTTCACTCACTTCGCCGGCAGTTCCAGAATCTTGATGTTCCGGTAACTGGCCTCGTCGTGATGTTCGGTGAGCAGGATGTGGCCCGTGATTTTCTCTCCGAAGCCATGGGCATTCTTAAATTTGCTCTTGGCGATGGCTGCGCGGACTTCCGGGCTGCCCAGTTCGTAAGTCAGGACCAGTTTCCCATTAAGCCAATGTTCCACGTGATTGCCTTGAATCACGAGGCGGGAATGGTTCCATTCCCCAACCGGCTTCAGCGGCTTGTCCGGCGCCGGGGCCAGCACGTCATAAAACGACGCCGTGGTTTCCTTCGGCTTGTCCATCACGATCGCGTCGTCGATCATCTGGTACTCGTGGCCGGGCGCGGACGGGCGGTCCTCCGTCACCAAATACTTGATGCCGTTGTTGGCCTTGGCGGGGACCTTCCAATCCCATTGGAGTTCGAAATCCGTGAACTTCTGTTCGGTGATAATGTCGCCCCCATGGGCATTGGCAACGCAAGTCAAAACCCCATCCTTGATCTCCCAGCCGTGATCCGGCGGCCCGGATTTCTTGTAACTGCGCCATCCATTGAGAGTTTGTCCGTCAAAAAGAAGCTTCCAACCCGCCTTCGTTTCCCGGGCAGTGAGTTGGTTCGGCGCGGAAGCGGTCATGGTCTTGCAACCCTGGGTAAGCACTCCCGCGGGAAGCACCGCAATGGCTACAATCAACGGAATCGATAATTTCATAGGCAGACTGTCCCGGCAGCATTTGCGCGCCAGGCTCGCTGAGGTTGTAAAGTCCTTCTGCTGCAAGGTCAAGCCGCGGAATCGCGAAACTCAAGCAGGTATGGAATCTCGTTTCACTGAATCGCTGTCACGGCGGGCTCTCCGTGAACTGTTTTGCAGCTCATCGAAAACCAACCATGCTGTCCGCAACGGCGTGAATCCTTTTCGGGCGACGGCGTGCAGAGGACTGCCCGCCCTACCACTGTGTGCCGGTAGGGTGCGCACTCCTGTGCGCGCCGCCGTGTGCCCACCGATGGCCATGGCTCAATACTTGGACCGTCAAGGTGTTGGCGGCGGGGGGATCTTGTCGCCCAGACGAAGGTACTCCCAGATGGCGTCGATTTGGCGGGCGCCGTCGCCATCGTAAATGTCGGTGAGCGGGCTTTTGCCATCGTCGTCCCAATAGAGCGGCATCTTGGTGGAGGAATCGATAAGTTGCGGATAGCGCATCCAGCGCTGGGCGTAGGGTTTCAGCAATCGCGAACTGGTGAGTGCGAAGTTGATCCCGGCTGTTTCAAAGATTTGACTGGGAACGCTTCCGACCGCGTGGCAGGTGACGCAGGATAACCCACCCGCCATGGAAACCAGCTTCTGACCGACCTTCGCCTGCTCCATGTCGATGGGTGGCTCGGGCGGCGTATGCGGCGGCCAGCCGTTCAACATCGCCAGTCCTTGAGCGATGTCCTCAGCGTGATTGTGGAACGCGGGCATGCGGGCATCGAGCCACGGGCGCAATCGATTCGTGATCCCGCCGGCAATGAAGACCGCCGACCATTCGGGTTTCAACTTGCCGCCGAGGATATCAAAAGCTGGGACGTTCTCAAGCTTGCCATGGCATTCGCGGCAGTTGAGCAGGCGGGTTTGACGAACCGCAAACTCGGTCAATACGTGGCGTGTCAGCGCGGCGCGATCGGTGGCGACGAATGCTTGCAGCGCAGCACGCTCTTCCGCGGTGAACGAAAACTGCGGCGCTTTGCCGCTGCTTTCATCTCCCTCGCTGGCAGCCAGGCACCCTTGCTTCCATTTTTCCGGCGGCGCATCCGTCCAGCGTTTGGCGGCGAATTTGTTTTCGAGCCTGAGCGCATGGCAGTTCAGGCAACCGGAGGTTTGGACCAATTTGTGGCCGCGATCGATCGCGGCTTCAGCGGCCACTTTTGGTTTCTCAGCGCCCGCAAGCAGATAAGCCGCGAGCTGCGTGGCTTCGTCCGTGCTCAGCTTGAAGTTCGGCATGCGAATCCACACGTAATGCGCGTCGGGCTTTTGGAGGAAGGGAATAACATCGCCCGCGACGAATTTTTCGCGGACTTGCTTGAGTTGGATTTTGCCTGGTTCGGAACCGTCAGTGTCCGGCGGAGTGTGGCAGGCAGCGCAGTGCAAGGTTTCGAAGAGTCCTTTGCCGGAACTGATTTGATCCTTCGCCGGTTCCGGTGGCTCGTTGGTGGCAGCTCCCGATTTTTGCGAAGCCAGGAACGCGGCGATGGCGTCGGCATCCTCCGCCGCCTTGGGGCCACGGAGCAACTTAGGCATGTGAGCGGAGGGCCGGAGCGCTTTCGGGTCTTGAATCCAGCGCGACATCCATTCGTAATTGCGCCGCGAGCCGATCGCTTCGAAGGAGGGCGCATCCATGGCAATTTCCGGAACGGGCGAACCCGGCACGGCGTCGAGGTGGCATTTGGCGCAGCGATATTCGAGGAACAATTCCCGGCCAAGATGGAGCGCAGCCGTCCGGGCAGCGTCCGGCGCATCGCCGGAATGCGTCAGCAAATCGAGCGGGATGGGATGAAAGAACCCGCCCTTGGGCTGCCAGCGCAACCGCACGAAGGCATCGCCATGTTCCGGGCTGGTGAAGGAGACTTTAAGGGTGTTTGCGCCCTGATTGAGTTGCGTGGATTTCGGTGTGTCGGCGACGCCGTTGGTGTTGGCGTCGAGGACGACCTGCCCGTTGATCTCCAATTTGAGGCTGCCATTCTGTTCCGTCTGAAAGCCATAGTCGGCCTGTTTCTCCACGGTGACAACGCCTTCCCAAACGGCGTTGAACTTGCCACCCGGCAGGAACGGCGTCGCTGGCTTCCCTTCCGGAGTGTAAAGCCAGACGTTGGGGGCAGTGATTACATCGGCGGCATTGGAGGCGTCCAACGAGGTGAAGGTGAGGCGCAGGCCGGATGCTGAGTTGGAGGTGGCCGGTGTCGCTGTCGTTTGGCCGTGCGCCAAGGCAGCCAGGGCGGCGGCGAGCAGCATTTGTGCAACGAAGTTGAATTTGCTCGGATGGTGAGCAGGCATTATTACTCCGCGCGGGGAGCTTGGTTCTGTGCAAGTTTCACTGGACTTATTTAGCAAAGCGCATTGGGGGAAGTCCAGAGGAACAACGCTGCGGTTAACGCCAATTACACGGAGCAACAAGCGACTCGTGCGTTTTCCGGAAAGAAGATTGATGTGTTTCGAAGCGTTTGAATACTACGATGGCGAGGAGTGGTGCTCCTCGCCATCGTGCCCTATTAAAGGTGAATGCTAATAACCAGCCGTGTGGTTGGCATTCTTGCGGAACATCGGCCACTCGGTTGTATTGGTCGGCGCCAGCGTAGTGGTTCCGGCCACGGCATAAACGTTGCCATCATTGGAGCCGACATAGACTGTGCCATCGGCTCCAATGACGGGAGAGGACAACACAGGGCCGCCGGTATGCGCGGGCCATAGGGCCGTTTTTAACGTCGGTTGTCCGTGAGCCTGAGTGGGCGGCAGGACGGCATATAGGTTTCCATCTCCAGAGCCGTAGTAAACCGTGCCATCTGTCCCGATTGCCGGTGACGAGCTGCTGCCATTTCCGTTGGGATTTGTTCCGAAATCAGATTCCCACAACTCGGAACCATTGCTCTTGTCGATGGCGAAGAGTGTGCCGGTGGTATCCACGATATAAACGGCGCCATTGGGGGCAACCACAGAATTTGTCAGACCTATGGAAGCCGATGATAATACGGTCGGCGTGTTCCCGTTCTTCTGGAAGAGCCACAGTTGGGCTGGTCCGTTATTGCCCGAAGGCGGAATAATGGCTTGAGGCCCGAAGTAAACAGTTCCGTCCTTTCCAATTGTAGGTGACGGACCGATGTCGCGATTACCAATGGCAGCCGAGTTGAATGTCCAGTTGGCCTGACCGGTGGGCAAAGCAGCAACCAAAGTGCCGCCCTCCAAACCGTAGAAAACGGTTGCATTTGGCCCAACGGAGGGTGAAGCGCCGAGTTCTCCCTGGTTGAGAGCAGGCCATTCAAGATTGCCGGCAGGAGTTATGCCGAAGAAGCTCCCATTCTCATCCACGCCGGCATAAATGCCATTAGTGCCAATAGCAGGAGAGAACGCTCCACCTTCATCCAAGTCTGAATCCTGGAGATCGAGCAACCACTGCCGGTTTCCAGCGGGATCAAGCGCAAACAAATGGCTGTGTGCGGCTGCGTAAATGGTTGAATTCGAGGCGACTGACGGAGTCGATGTAATTTCATTATTGGCGGCACCCAAAAAGGCTGCCCACTGCTCGGTCCCATTAGTGTTAAGTGCCCGAAGCCGGGAAGGGAACTCCGGTAAAGGTATGCCACCCGACTGGGTGTCGGTCGAATGCACGTAAATCGTCCCATTGGTGCCAATAGCCGGCGACGAATCAACCATCGTGGTAACCTGGGGATTGGATTCAGGGGTGGTACGGTAAATCCATTTCACTGTGCCATCAGGAATGGAAGCTTGAACGGTGGACCTGGCAGGCAGCGAAGTGGCGGAGCATCCGCCGCCACCCGGCATGTTGACTTGAACTCGATATTGATTGCCATTCTGCGCAGGAGAAACGGTCAGGACCGAAGCTGTGGCGCCGGGAATAGTCGTAAAGTGTAGTCCACCGTCAATACTCTGCGACCATTGGTAGGTCAAGCCTGTGCCGAGCGCGGTCACAGAAAAGCTCGCCGAGGAGCCTGTAGTAACGGTCTGTTGCATGGTTTGCCCGATGATATAAGGCCCGACGGCAAGATACGCGGGAGCCGAAACAATGGAACAGCCCGTGTCCTGCTCCGTCACGACCACATCGTATATCCCCACGTCGCTCGAAGATACGGGGTGGATTGTAAGAGTGGCAGTCGAGGAACCGGATACATCGCCTCCGTCGGAGAGGGCCGTCCCATCTTTTCTCCATTGAAACGCCAGGCTTGACCCGGATGCGGTCACGGAAAATGTGGCTGTCGCTCCGGCACAGACGGTTTGACTCTGCGGTTGAGCGGTGATGACCGGCCCCAGAATGGTAATCGATATCGTAGCCGGAGTGGACGTCAGAAGCCCATCTGAAGCCGTGAAGGTAAAACTGTCATTCCCCACGTAGTTGTTATTCGGCATGTAGGCCAGGTTGGGCGAGGTCCCGCTTAGAATGCCGTGAGACGGGCCGCTCACCACGTTAAAGGTCAACGGCTCACTGCATTGGCTGCTCCCGGTCAAGTTGATGTTCAAGGGCGTATTCAGACAATCGTTTAGCGATTGCGGGTCAGCGACAGGTTGGACATCCGATACAGTAATGGAGATGGTGGCCGGAGACGACGTTAAGACACCATCAGTTGCCGTGAAAGTAAAACTGTCATTGCCCACATAATTGTGATTCGGAACGTATATCAGGTTGGGCGAAATTCCGCTTAGCGTGCCGTGCGATGGGCCACTGACCACGTTAAATGTGAGGGGTTCGCTGCACTGGCTGCTTCCGGTCAAGTTGATGCCCAAGGGCATGTTCATGCAATCGCTTAACGATTGGGGATCGGCGGTGGGCTGGAAATCATTCACCGTAATGGATATCGTGGCTGGAGACGACGTCAGGACCCCGTCCGTGGCAGTGAAGGTAAAACTGTCATTGCCCACGTAGTTGTTATTCGGGGTGTAGACCAAATTCGGTGGAGTTCCGTTCAGAGTGCCGTGAGACGGGCCGCTCGCGACGTTAAAATTCAACGGCTCGTTGCATTGGCTGCTCCCGGTCAAGTTTATGCCCAGTTGAGTATTCATGCAATTATTTAAGGACTGCGGATCAGCAGTGGGTTGGGAATCGGTGACGCTGATCGCGACTGTCGCCGGTGTGGAAGTGTATAATCCGTCGTTCAAAGTAAACGCAAAACTGTCATTACCTATGTAACTAAAAGCAGGTGTATAAGTCAGGTTTGGCGCTGTTCCGCTTAAGGTGCCGTGCGCCGGGAAGGTGGTTATAGTGTAAGTCATCAAACCGGAGCACGGGCTGCTTCCGCTCAAGTTGACGCCAACGGGGGTGTTCATGCAGGTCGAAACGTTCTGGGGGCTGGCCACCGTAATCAAGCTCTCCAGATAATCCGGAATTCCGTTGCCATTGTTGTCCTGCGGATTGCCGCTGCCATCGAGAGCCACGAAGTGAAAGCCGATGTCCACCAGGGTGCAGCCCTCCTCCGTTTGGTTGGCTTGTGTGGTATAAGCGAACAAGCCGGCTCCTTCCGCGCTGCGGCTGCCCGCATCCACAAGTGAAGGGGAGGATGAGCCCAAATACCAGGGACCCAACGGTCCGGGAGCATAGCTCAGTGAATTGAGCAGCACATTAGCCGTCCCGCCAAATTGGCTCGAATCAGTGTTATAAAACCCGTCGTTGGATCGGGTCACGTAGTTGAGGTAGTTGCCGTCGCCGGTTAGAAAGGCCGAGGCCGTATCGAAGAGGTTGTCGGCTATCTTCCACAGCGGATGAAGAGTGGCAAGTGCATCGCGATGCGACATGCCCAGCGTGCTGTTCCAAAAGAGGTTATTGTAAACATTAGCGGTCAGCGGATTATCATAACTCGGAGTACCCGTCCCGGCTTGAATGTAGCCTTCAATCAAACTTGCCGTGCTTCGTTCAAATCGGTTGTTCCAAAGGGTGGCCGTCGGCACTTGTTGATTCGCGGGCCAGGGGAAACCGCCAATCAAATAGGTGCTCAAATTGACGCTGCGCAGTGTGCAGTTCTGCAACGAAAGCGTATTGAAATTGAGCGGGTAGGCGAAACCGTTTAAAAAGAAGTATTGCCTCAATCCCGTCATGGGAATGTCTGTAAAATTTAGGATGATCCAAGGCTTGGGCGCGCCGGAAAAGTTGGCGGTCGCTCCCGCTACGCTGAAGACCGCGCTGATGGTCGGGTTGTAACCGGTCAGTGCCACGGGCTGTTCCTGGACCGAGGTGTACCAGACCATCCGGGTCGGTGATCCGGGAAGTCCCTGGCTCGTAACGCCGTTAATGTCAGTCATGGAAAAACCGAAACGCCCGGCCATGCCGATCTGCACGCCGTTATTCATGGCGACGTAGAGCTTTACTGCCACCTGAGTGCAAAGGTAATCCAGCGGATCATAATGGTAACCGAGGTCGGGCGAAAAGCTGGTATCACGTGGCACAACGGGAACCCAGGTGGTCGCTGTATTGATGCTGCTGGGGCCCAACAATGGCGGTTGTGTTGTCTTCTGCTGCAAATCACTGGCAAGCTGCCCATCGATGCTGGGAGTGCCGACGCCTTGGAAGCCGCTTTGAGGGTTCAAATAATAATTGCCTGCACCCAGGTGCTGGAACGGACTGGCGCTGGGCGGCCCGAATGGAGACGAGCCGAAACTCGGGGGCGTGTTATAAAAGCCATTGTTACTCCCGTTCATTACGACATTATTTCCCAATACAAAAGCACTCAGGTTCGCAAAGACGCAATTGACGAAGTTAAAAAAAACGGAAGAATTTCCATTTGCGCCAATGAGAAAGGCAGGAACCATGGGGTAATTGGTGCTGCCGCCGAAGGTTGTATTCTCCACATCAAAATTCGCATACGAAGGGTTGTTGAATGCGGTTTGGACGTTCGCAAACAGCAGATTTCTTATGCCAATGCTGCCCTGGCCAGGAATATTGATCCCGGAGAGGCAATTAACGAGCTGGCCGTGATAAAGGCTGAGAGCCATGGAAACAGAGCTCGCCGAAATAGCTTGCTGGGCATAAGCGATTCGGAAGTTGGTCATTCCCCAGGTTGAAGGCGGGTTTCCGAAGAAGTTCAAAGCCGGGTTCGCATAATGATTGCTTCCGGGGTTTCCGCTCGAACCGTTGACCATGTTACCCACGGTATTGTCATCTTTGGCGGTGAAGATCACAGGTCGGTATGGGGTCGCCTTGCAATTGACATTGGAAATGCTTAACGACGCTCCGATAGCATACTTGATTACAGCTCCCCCCTCAAAAGTGGTCACTCCCGAAAGAGTCACGCCATTGGTCACGTAATAGGTCGTGTCGCCGAGAAACGTGTAATTGTTTTGGCTGGTAACCGTCACAACAGCCGCTTCGGCCGATATAACCGCCGCACAGCCAAACACAATGAGGAGTGGTAAAGCTTTCATAAGAAGATTTAGTTAAGTTTCAACCGGAAAATCGAACAAGCATGGATTTGCACCGGTAGTGTCGCCTATACTGAACCTCCTTGACTCCCGAGGCAAGCAGCCACTCATATCTTTGGCTGCCATTTCGTATCCCTAGCTGCCATTTATGACGTTCGATGCAGCCCCTGTAGAAATGCTTTGGGAGGAATGCCGGAAAATATTTTAAAAATCCGCGAAAAATGTGAGGCTTGCTTAAATCCGAGATCTCCCGCCACAATTTTGACTGAGCGAGACTCCATCAGCATGGGCAAAGAGCGTGCGATCCGCTGGCTGTCGAGCCACCTTTGCGGTGTCAAACCATAGAATTGGAGCGTATAACGGTGCAGTTGTCTTGGAGAGACTTGCAACGCTTCGCATAGCAGTTTGGGACTGTATGCGGCCGGCGATGTTATTCGAAGCCAATGCTCAAAATCACTGGGAGTTGCACGAACCATAAGGCGTTCTCAAGCGCAGTCGCATATCCTGTGGCAGCCGTGGAGGCCAATGTAATTCAGTTTCCTGTCCCTTGGGAGAAGCCGGTTGCTTAAGCAGGCATTCTATCCGATGATCTGCGGTGCCTTTAGTCTCTTGTTCTATTCCGTCATTGAAGAAACCGCATCTTATAGCATGGCGCAGAACTCATGGTCTTTTTACTTATAGCGCGTGATTCAAGCCGTGTCAAGTTGCTCTATTGTAACAATCAGGCGACGATCCCGAAGAGTAGATGCCTCCTACGGTTTAGCAGTTGTAATACACCCGATGGCCCTCGAGATATTGGCGAAACGTTGAATACATTCGTCTCTCTCCATGAACTTGAAGAGCCGCGCTTGATTATCAATAGTGCGCTTCGCAGACGCGTGGCGTCCCGCCTTGTTGCGCCGGAGCCGCAGAACGAAGGGGGGAAGCTGGGACTCCATATTTTCCGGCGGCCGATTGCGCGTATTCGGGTTCATAATCCGTGAGCAGGTTCAAACGGAACAGGAAACTTTCCTGAAACTCCAAGGCACATAATTTGGACTCTCCGCCGGGAGAGGAGCAAGAACAACTCTGCGCAAACGATTGTTCCTCAGACCCGGGGCATCCGATACCGCAAGATTTCCCTTGCCGGAAAGCCGGAAAGCCCTCAAAAGCAATCCAGCTATGAACCGACGTGCATTTATCCAAACCGCGGCTCTGACCGCAACGGCCATGACCACCCTCCCTTCATCCACCCTGCTCGCCGCCGAACCGGGCAAAGGCGTCCAGTGGCCTATCGGTTGTTTTAATCGCCCATGGGTCGATGACAAGGCGGGCTGGACTCTGGACATGGCTCTGGAGGGAATCAAAGCGGCGGGTTACAAAGCCATGGGGCTCTTGACACCTTTCAAGAATGAGCCGTTCATCGGCGTCACGGCGACGCCGGAATACCTGGACGGCTTGAAGCAGAAGATCGCCGCGCACGGTTTGAAGGCGAACATGGGTTCGATTCACACCAAACCGAAAGCATCGGTCGAGGCTTTGACCAAGGATGTGCGCACTCAAATCGATAACGCCAAGCGGCTGGACCTGGAGTTCCTGCTGACCTTTGGGGTTGATGATCCGGAAGACTATGAAAATTACTGTCGGGCGATGGCGGACGCGGCGGACTATGCGCAGGAGCGCGGCCTCAAGCTGGTGCTGAAACCGCACGGCGGCAGCAGCGGCGAGGCGGACAAGATTATTGAGTGCATCGAAAAGGTGAAGCGGCCAAATTTCAAAATCTGGTACGATGCGGGCAATATCATCTACTACAACGCCGACAAGGACCCAGTGGAGCAGCTCAAGCCCATCGCCAAATATGTGACCGGATTTTGCGCGAAGGATTGCGACAAAGAGCATGGCGAGGTCTTTCTTGAGTTTGGCACGGGCAAAGTTGATTTCCCGGCCGTGTTCGGCGAGTTGAAGCGCGCCGGCTTTAACGGCCCCGTGATGGTCGAGTGTTGCGTCAGAGGGAAGACTGCGGAGGAAACCACCGCGAGCGCCCGCAAGAATCGTGAGTTCCTGGAGCGGGTGTTTGCCGGCCTGTAAGCCGGGACGCGACCCATACCGCGCATGATTTCGGATCGGCCTGAACGCGCCCGCCCGGACCCGCAAGTTGCCGATGGATGGCTCACGCCCGGGCGGTTCGCGTTGATGCTGGGGGCGCTAATGGTGGCCACTTTTCCACGAGTCCTGGCCGGAGGAGAAACATTTTTCTATCGCGACTACGGGTCCTTTACTTATCCGCTGGCATTTTTCCATCGGGAGGCGTTTTGGCGGGGGGAATTGCCGCTGTGGAATCCGCTGAACAACTGCGGCCTGCCGTTTCTCGCGCAGTGGAACACAATGACGCTGTATCCCGGCTCGCTGATCTATCTGCTGCTGCCGCTCCCATGGTCGCTGAGCTTCTTCTGCCTGGCGCACATGTTCCTGGCGGGGTTGGGAGCTTATTTTTTGGCATTTCGGTGGACCGGCAATCGTCTGGCGGCCACGGTGGCCGGGGTGACGTTCGCATTCAACGGGCTCACTTGGTACGCGCTGATGTGGACCAACAACATTGCGGCGCTTGGGTGGATGCCTTGGGTGGTGCTGACGGCGGAACGGGCCTGGCGCGAAGGGGGGACGCGCCGGATTGCGCTGGCGGCGCTCACAGGCGCGATGCAGATGCTCACGGGCGCACCGGAAGTGATTCTGCTGACGTGGTGCGCCACGGGGGCGTTGTGGCTGGCGCAATGGGTTGCGGGGGAAGGCGCGCGCGCGCGAACCTTCGGGAGATTTGCGGTAGTGGGGCTGTTGGTCGCGGGCTTGGCCGCGGCGCAGTTGCTGCCGTTCCTGGATTTGCTGGCGCATTCGCAGCGGGACACGGGCTTTGGCGACTCGCAATGGGCGATGTCGGTGACGGGGCTGGCGAATTACCTCGTGCCGCGTTTTCGCATGCAAGTGGGAGACTTCAATCCCGCGAGCCAGCCGAATCAATACTGGACTTCCTCCTACTATTTAGGCGTGGGAACAATCGTCCTCGCGCTGCTTGCGGTGTGGCGGGTGCGCAGCCGCAGAACCTGGGTGTTCGCGGGCCTCGCCGCGTTCAGTGTTCTCATGGCCTTGGGAAACAATGGGCCGATCTATGCCGGGTTAAGGCGTGTTTTCCCGCAGATTGGGTTCATGCGCTTCCCGATTAAATTTATCGTGCTCGCGACGTTCGCGCTGCCATTCCTTTCGGCACACGCGGTGGCCTGGTGGCGAAGCCTGCCGGCGGAAAAATGGTCCGCCGAACGGAATCGGTTTCTGGCGACGGGCGGGTTGCTCGTCACGCTAATGGCACTGACGGCGGGCTGTGCCGCGATGCGTCCCCAAGGGGCGGGTGAAGCATCCGCGACCTGGTTAAGCGCACTGTCGCGGGCCGGATTTCTGGCGGCCACTTGTGGATGCCTGATTGCCCTGGCGGCCGGCCGCGTATCCCTGCCGGAGCCATACCTCTGCGTTTGCCTGGTACTCTTGTTGTGGCTCGATGTGGCCACGCACTCACGCTCTTTGAGCCCAACGGTTGCCGGTTGGGTGTATAATCCCGATGCAATCCGGCGTTTTTACAAATGGGCGGAACAATTGCAGCCCGGCGAATCACGGGCGATGCCGACGACCGCCGCGGTGGCGAAAATAATGTACCACGCCATGGAGAAGCCCGAGGATGATTTCAACGGCCGGCGCCTGGGCTTGTTCACGGATTACAATTTACTCGATCACGCCGCCAAGGTGGATGGCTTTTACTCGCTCTATCTCCGTGAGCAAAGCGCGCTCAATTTCCAGCTGTACACCAGCACGAACGGGCTGGAACCGTTGAAGGATTTCCTCGGCGTTTCGTGGATCAGCCACCCGACTCGGGCCACCGACTGGATCGAGCGTAGTACTTTTCTGCCAATGATTACCGCCGGGCAGGAACCTATTTTCACCGATGCGGCCTCCGCGTTTCAAGGAGTGACCAGCCAAAATTTTGAACCCCGCAAATTCGTGTACCTGCCCGCCGAGGCGCGCGGTCTCGTGGGCGCAAAATCGCAACCAGCCGCCAAGATTCTCTCCTATGAATTTGCCGCGGAACGGGTTGGCGCCGAAGTGGAAACGCCCGCCGTTGCGATGGTTGTCGTGGCGCAGGCTTTTTATCATCCCTGGCATGCGTATGTGGATGGAAAGCCGGCTTCTCTGTGGCGCGCCAACTACGGCTTTCAGGCGTTGGAAGTCCCGGCGGGCCGTCACCACGTGAACCTGGTTTACGAAGACCGCGCTTTTCGGGTCGGAGCGGTGGTGTCTGTGATAACGCTGATCGGGTGTTTGGGGGCGCTTTATTTTCGCGCACGCTCCCAACCGGCACCCGGCTAGTTTGGATTCATTCAAGAAATCTTGGCAGGCGACGTAAGGAGGCTCTGAACTCTTCGAAAGCAGGGTTAGAGTCTCCTTACGTTGGCTGCCACGAGCCGGGCGCTTTTTTTAAGCTCCGTCGCAAGAAGGAAAAACCGTTTGACCCGTGGAAAAGGCTGAACCAAGATGCCGACGACAGCGGCGTGAAAAAGCACCTGTATAACACGACTCTCGGCAAAGTGCCGTGGTTCATCAAGCGGTTCGGGGCCGGCGAGGTCCTGATGAAACCGCTGCGCCTGGCGTTCGCGCCCGTCATCATCCCATTGCTGGCCAAACGGACCTTCGAGTTCCAGGGCCGGCGCTTCGACTGCTTTTATCATCGCTACAACATGACCTGGGCGGGCGAGCGTTGCGTGGAGATCCCCATCGCCCGGCGTTATCTCGAGCAATACCGGGATGGCAATGTGTTGGAGGTTGGAAATGTTTTGTCCCACTATGCGCCGGCCCGGCATGACGTCCTCGACAAGTTTGAAAAGGGTCCGGGAGTCATCAACCAGGATATCCTCGAATACCGGCCGGGGAAATTGTACGATTTGATCCTGTCCATTTCCACCTTCGAGCACATTGGTTTCGACGACGAATCAGAGGAACCATCCGGACAGAAAATCAAGACCGCCATTGCGACCTGCCGCAAACTCCTGAAACCCGAGGGGAAACTCGTGCTGACCCTGCCGGTCGGTTATAACCCGGACTTGGACGAGTTGATCCGCACCGGCGGGCTGGACTCGACGCGCGAGTTTTATCTTCGCCGCACGCAACGATTGCAGTGGGAGGAAACGGGCCAAACCGAGGCGCTGCGGCATCGCTTCAAGTCCCCTTATCCTTACGCCAACGCGCTGGTCATCGCGGAATTTGCCCGAGCATGAATTCTCCCGCCGCGGCCCCTTCAATCAGTGTCATCATCCTTAATTACAATGGCGCGCGCTGGATCAAGCGTTGCCTCGATTCACTGACCGCCCAGACCATTTTTTCGCAGATCGAAGTCATCATCGCGGACAATCTTTCCACGGACGGATCGGATCAGACGGCTGAGGCGCTGGTGAAGGGCTGGCCGAATGGCCGGTTCATTCAACATGGCGAAAATCTCGGCTTCTGCGAAGGCAACAACCGCGCCGTGCCGCCCGCGCGGGGGGAGTATCTCTTTTTCCTCAACAACGACACCTGGCTGGAGCCGGATTGCCTGGAGAAGCTGTTGAGCGGCGTGAAAACCGCCCAGGCCAACGCGGCCAGCCCGCTCGTGCTCAATTACGACGACGAATCGCACCAGCTTGTTTTCGGGGCGTGGTTCGATATTTGCGGGCATCCCGTTTTTGCCGAGGTGCAACCTGAAATTCGCGAATTGTTCATGCCGCCCGGTTGTTCCTATTTGGTGGAGGCAAAGTTATTTCGCGACCTTGGCGGTTTTGACAAGGACATCTTTCTCTACTGCGACGAACTGGACCTGTCCTGGCGAATCTGGACGGCCGGATACCGGTGTGCCGCGATCCAAACCTCCCGCCTGCACCATCGCTGGGCGGCCAACGTGAATCCCAAGGGAGACCAGAAGATCGTCGAATTTCGCACCAGCGACAGCAAGCGGTTTTACACCAATCGCAACAGCTTGATGGTGTTGTTGAAGAACGCGCAGCACATCCTGTTGCTCCTCGTGCCGATTCAGTTGGGAATGTTGAGCGTCGAAACGCTGGTTGGCTGGGTCCTGCTGCGCCGCTGGAGTTTTGTGAAGCGGACGTTTTTCGACGCGCTGGCGGATTGCTGGCGGCTGCGCGGCCATATCCTCGCGGAACGCCGGCGCATCCGCAGCTTCCGCCGGCGCAGCGATTGGTGGATGTTGAGGTTTCTCACCTGGCGGCTCAACCGGTGGGAGGAATTCAAGCGGTTGCGCAAATTCGGCATCCCCAAGGTGACGAAGGACTGAGGGGCTCGCGCGGCTGGACTACTGCTTGCGACAGAGGCTAATCGCCATAGCTCCAATACTTTCCCCATTTTGCCAATTTCCCATCCGGGCCGAAGGTGAGCCGGAGATGCCGATTGGGTGTGGGCGGGACGTCATTGGGCAGATTATTTTCCTGGAAGGGCGGGATGGAAGGGACATTCGAAGGGTTCAAACCGGTGCTCCCGGGAGTTTCTTCGCGCGTGATCCAGTCCGCCACGACGGTGCCGTCACTCAGGCCCACCGAATGCTCGGGCGTCCCCAAATCCACCAGCGCGAGATTGTATGTGTATAGCCCCACGCGGCGATCCCAATCGACCAGCGGAGAACTCGGCGGGGCGCTGCTGCGACAGCCTGCAAGCAGGCCCAGGAGAGCCAACGGGATGGCAAAACGTTTCATGATTCGGGGCCAAATGGCTGGTCGGGCAGGGGACTGAGCAAGCCGGATCAAGATTAAGAAACGCCAGGATTCCGATTCGCTTCCATCAGTCGTAAGCCCTGTCCCAGGTAATCATTCTGCCATCCGGTCCGAACAGGAGGCGGATGTATTGGTCCGGGACATAGGGCACATCCCGAGGCAGCACGGAATAATCAAAATATCGTTGCGTGAAAACCGGCCCGAAGTGCATGCGCATCGAGCTCCGTGTGCCGAGGCTGGTGAGCCACTCTCCCACCTGATAACCGTCCTCAAACGCCATCGCCTTCTGCGGCGGTCCCAACTCCTTCACGGCCTCCTTGACCGTGATTACGCCAGCGCGGCTGTTCCATTTTTGGTTCGAATTCGAAACGCAAGCGGATGTTCCAAACAAGAACATGATCAGGAGGAAGATCTCGAGGCAAAAACCCCATCCGGATCTTATGCTTAGAGCTTTCGTTTTCATCAGTATGGGGGTTGCTTAAGGACGGTGCCGTCGTCCGCAATCAAAAGGCTGGGATGCCGTTGCGGATCCTGGAAAGTAATTTCATACACTGTGCGCCGCTGCCGCTGTACGTCGGCCACGGCGGCGCTCGGGGCGGCCTGTTGGAGCGTGCGCTGGACCGCCATCGGCAGGATGGTCGTCGGGCTTGCGCCGGCGCCTGCTTCCGGGATTTCCGCGGGTGCGCCCACCCCTCCCACATTGGATTCGTTGACCGGATCTCCATTATCAGCAAGGTGCAGTGTGGGATGGTCGCGAAAGGTGATCACATAAACGTCGTGACCGTCCTCACCTTGAGTCTTGTTGATATCCGAAATTTCCGACGCGCCTGCTCGCGCGCGGATTGAATCCTGCACCGCGCCGGGCAGGAGCGCGAACTTGGTGCCGGGACTGACGGTTGGTTGAGTTTCATGCGCTTCCACCGCCACGGCTTCAGGACTCTGCTTCCGGGTCGCGCAGCCGGACGCCAACACTAAAAAGGCTGCCGCGGCGAAAACGAAAAATGGTGTTTTCATGCCCTCTCAATTTCCACTGGCTTGGCGGCGGGCCCAATGGGGAAAAATCCCGAGAACGTTATGGGCAAAACCCCGGCGGCTTGATCACCGCTTCAGTTTGAAACTGCGCCGGTGGAATGCCTTCGGGCGGCCAAGCGCAACGCAAAGGCGGGGACATCGCGCTACGATGTCACCGTCGCCGAGCGCAGCCTCAGGCGACGGAACGAATGATCCGGATCGCACGGCTTCGGCCAAGGGGCAGAGCGATTGAACAAGCGTGCCACTTTGCCACCTGACATGAAATGGCAGCAGGGTGAGCGTTAAAAGCGCGCCTTACTTCAACCGATCAAAATTCTTTTGCAGAATCTGCCAGTCCTTGAGGTCCTTGACCTTCTCGCGAGCGGCGTCGATGATTTTCTTCTCGTTCTCGTTCTTGGTCGGACGATTAACCTTGTAGAAGATGCCGAACTTACCGGGAAACGCCTCCCCAGCCAGCTTGTAGGCGGCCACTTCGTCGGTAACGTCGTGGTCCGCGGGAACGGTGTTGAAAACGCCGCCTTTGCGCGGATTCGAGGCATCGAACGCGCCTTCATAGAACTCGACGCATTCGCTCAGGCATTCCACGAAGCTGAAGCCGTTGTGATCCATGGCCGCTTCCATCATTTGCAGCACATGATTGGGATTGGTGTGGGTCGTGCGCGCCACGAAGGTCGCGCCCGCGGCAATCGCCTGCTTCATCGGATTGATGGGCTGGTCCAGCGAACCGGTGATGTCTGTCTTGCTTTTGAAGCCGATGGGCGAGGTGGGCGAAGTTTGTTTCTTGGTCAGCCCATAGACCCAGTTGTCCATGACCACGTAGGTCATGTTAATGTTCTTGCGCGCGGTATGGTTGAAATGGTTGCCGCCAATGGAAAAAGCGTCACCGTCGCCGCCGAAGACGAACACATGCAAATCCGGCCGGCTCAGCGCGACGCCGCTGGCAAAGGGCAGAGCGCGTCCGTGAATGTAATGCACGCCGTGAGCCTGCACGAAATAGGGAAAACGGCTGGAACAACCGATCCCCGCGATGGTGGTGACGTTCTCATGCCACAGCTTGCGCTTTTCGATCAGCTTGAAATAAAGCGCGAGCACCGAAAAATCGCCGCAACCGGGGCACCAGGTCGGATGATCGGCCGCCAGTTCCTTTTTGGTCAGGCCTTTGCGTTCAGTGCCGGGAGTTGGGGCGACGACAATGTTGCCGCCGCGGACGGGAATATCAGTCAAGGGTGAACTCATAATAATTGGTCAGTGAGGTTAAATTACATTTTACGGAGCCCGGCGGCGACGTCCACGCGGGTCTTTTCGAAAATTTCCCGGACCTTGAAGGTCAGGCCGTCGGTCTTGTTGATGCCGCGGATTTTCTTGCCGCCGTAACGGGAGCGCAGCAATCCGGCCAGTTGGCCGTAGCCATACAAGCCTTCGTCATTCATTTCCACGACGAGCACGTGATTGAAACCGGCGAAGATGTTCTCCAGGCCGTTCGGCAGCGGATTGATGTGCCGCAAATGGATGGATGAAACGCTGTCCCCGGCCGCGCGCGCGCGGTCCACCGCTTCCTTGATCGGACCTTGTGTGGAACCCCAGCCGATCAGCAGGACGTTGCCCTCGGACGGCCCGTAAATGGCCGGCACGGGCAGCGTGGCCGCGAGCGTCTTGAGCTTGTTGCGGCGCTTGGCGGTCATCTGCATGTGCAGCTTCGGCGAACCGGTCGGATGGCCCAGTTCATCATGCTCCAACCCGGTCGCGATCGGATAACGTCCGCTCGTCACCCGCGTGCCGGGGGCGATATGCCGCGTGACGGAATCGGCCACGGCGAGATCGTAGGGTTTGTGATCCGGCACCGGGCTCAGGTCCGGCGAAATGTTTTGGCAGACCTTTTCGAGGTTCGGTTCTTCGAAGGCTTCGATGCGCGTGGCAATCGCCTGGTCCGAGAGGATGATGACGGGCACGCTGTATTGGCGCGCGATGTTGACCGCCTCGATGGCCGTGTAAAAGCAATCCTCGACATTCGCCGGGGCGAGGACGACGCGGGGCGAATCACCATGGCCGCCAAAGCAGGCAATGTTCAGGTCCGACTGCTCGACGTTGGTGGGCATGCCGGTCGAAGGCCCGCCGCGCTGAATATCCACGACCACCAGCGGCATCTCGGCCATCACCGCCCAACCGAGCGCCTCGGTCTTGAGCGAAATGCCGGGACCGCTCGAACCGGTGACCGACACGCGCCCGGCGTAACTGCCGCCCAGCGCCATGGAAATGGAGGCGATCTCGTCTTCACATTGCACGAAGGTGCCGCCGTATTTGGGTAATTCACGCCGGAGCAACTCCATGATGTCCGACCAGGGCGTGATGGGATAGCCGGCGCCAAAACGCACCCCGGCCGCGATCAAACCGTAGCCGAGCGCCTCATTGCCGTTCATCACCACTTGGTGGCCGCCCTTCTTCTGGCTCTCCACAAACCTGAAAGTCTCGATGACGCTGCCCAGCGAATGGCTGTAGCCCGCATGGAACGCGGCCAGCGCGTTGTTCAGGATGCTCTGGTCCTTGCTGGTGAAACGCTCGCCGATGAGTTTCTCCAGCTTGGGCACGTTGAGGTCAAACATCTTGGCGACCAGCCCAAGCGCAAAAATATTTTTGCCCTTGTCCTTGGCCGTGCCCCCGATGGCCTCCACCGTCAGCCCGGAAATCGGGACGCCCACGTGATGATATTCCTTCTGCCATTCCGGCTTGGGCTCCACGTGGTCCGAATCATAAAGCACGATGCCGCCCTTTTTGACGGAGTTGATGTGGTCTTCGTAGGAATGCTGGTAAAACGCGAGCAACACGTCCGCCTCATCGCCGGAACTAAGAACTTCCCCGGACCCGATGCGAACCTGGAAAATGGAAGGGCCGCCGGAGATGGTGGCGGGGATGGTCATGAAGGTCATGACTTCTTGTTCGCTGCGGCCGGCCAGCCGGGCGAGAAAGCCGCCGATGGCCTGAATGCCGTCCTGCGAGTTGCCGGCGATGCGAATGATGGCTTCCGATACTTTGGAGACCTTGGGGGCGCCGTTGGAGGGTGGAGAGCTTACGGTTGCTTCACTCATGAAAATGGCTTCGTTAGAATAATCGTTATACTGTTAGGCAAAACCGCCGCGTCGGGTTGTTTTGTCGACGCGGCATCATTGCAGCTTCACAGTAACATTCGGCGATTCGAGGCGCAACGTTAAACTGGCCGAGTATCACATTGATTATAAACAACTTACAACAAAACGTCCGAACTGGCACGGAGCCAGCCGACGCAGTATTAGATGAATTAATTGTAGTAAACCGATGAAATAAGTTTATTTTCGGGCTTGGAATGGGGTCGAAAGCAGAAAACCGAATGCAAGC
>JAJPHR010000088.1 GCA_021325145.1 Verrucomicrobiota bacterium
GCCCTGGACCGCATGAGTGAATTGTCAGTTCTCTCGCAGGACGTCACCAAGACGGACAGCGACCGGGGATTGTATGACAAGGAGTTCCAGACCCTGGCAACCTACATCACGAACACCGCCACCAAGGACTTCAACGGCGTGAGCCTCTTCAGTTCTGCGGCTCTGTCGGTGACGACCGATGGCGACGGTGGGACGTTCTCGATGGCAGGCATCGACCTCGCGGCTGCGAGCTACACTGGCGCCACCGGCTCCAACGTGGCGACCAGCACGAGCGCCGTGAGCGCCTTGACGGCGGTTAAAGCCGCCATCACCCAACTCGCGACCGATCGCGCGTCGTTGGGCGCGAACATTGCTCGCTTGACCTATACCGGCGAGCAATTGGGAGTGCTGGGAGACAACCTGTCCGCCGCGAACAGCCGCATCAAGGATGTGGACGTGGCGCAGGAAAGCACGCAGTACGCCCGTTACAACATCCTCGTGCAAGCTGGCACGTCGATGCTGGCCCAGGCGAATCAGAGCCCGCAATCCGCTCTGCGTCTGCTCCAATAAGGGGTAAGACCGGCTGATTACGGCCATTAAACTCGGGCGGCGTTCGCGCCGCCCGAGTAAGTCCTTTAGGACGCGGATTTTTGGAACAGTTAATGCTCAGCATAGTGTTTGGTTATGGCGTCAACATCAGGATCGACAAATTTGGCAATATCGGGACTGGCTTCGGGATTCGACTGGCAGAGCCTGGTCACACAGCTCATTCAAGTGGAGCGGGCGCCGGAAACCCGCATGCGGACCGAGCAGAGCACGATTCAGCAGAAGAACAACGCTTACAGCAGCATCGTTACCGAACTGAACGTTCTGAGCAATGATATCGATACGTTGAAGGATCCCACGCTCTTCGGAAGCCGCACAACGTCGGTCTCGGATTCGACGAAGGCCACGGCGCAGGCCGCCACGGGAACAGCACAGGGAAGTTACGCGTTTCAGATTACTCAAATGGCGACGGCTGCTTCTGTGCAGGGCGGTGTGGACTCCGGCCGGCAGTTGAGCGCCACCGACGATGTGTCGGGCCTGGTCTTGAGTAATGCCGGCTTCGTCAATGGCATCCAGGCGGGCACCTTCAGCGTGAACGGCAAGAGCATCACGATTTCCACGAGTGACACTTTGCAGTCGGTGTTTGACCAGATCAACTCCGCCACGAGCGGGGCGGTTACGGGATCGTACGATGCCGCCACAGACACCATTTCCTTGAACAGCGCGGCTCCGATCACCCTGGGAAACACGGCTGACACGAGCAATTTCCTGCAAGCGGCAAAGCTTTTCAACAACGGCACCGGCTCTGTGACGAGTGCTTCAGCCCTGGGTGGCGTCAAGCTGGGGGGCAGCGCCGCCAGCGCAAACCTCACCACCGCGATCAGCGATGGCGGGAGCGGCGCCGGGGCGTTCAAGATCAACGGTGTGCAGATCAATTTCAATGCCTCCACTGACAGCGTGGCGGACATCCTGCAGCGGATCAACGATTCCAACGCCGGGGTCACCGCCAGTTACGACACCATCAATGACCAGTTTCAGATCACGAACAAATCCACGGGCGATGTGGGCATCTCCATGGAAGACGTGACCGGCAATTTCCTGGCTGCCACCAAACTTTCCGGCGCGGCCCTGCAACGGGGCAGCAATCTTCAGTACAGCGTCAATGGCGGTGGAACGCTGACCAGCCTCTCGAACACGATAACCGGGGATAGTTCCGGCATCACCGGGTTGTCGGTGACCGCGCTGGCCACGGGTCCCGTCACGGTCAACGTCAGCAGCGACACTGCGAAAATCAAGTCCGCCATCACTAATTTTGTCTCGGAATACAACCGGACGCAGAGTCTGGTTGACAGTCAGACGGCGAGCACCACCGATTCGACGGGGAAGGTGACCGCCGGGTTGCTGACGGGCGACCCGGACGCGAACAACATAGCCACCACGTTGCGCCACCTTGTTACCGCGACGGTTTCCGGACTGTCCGGCGCCGTACAGAACCTGGACAGCCTCGGCATCGCTTCCAACGGCACGGACAACACACTGGCAATTTCCGACAGCACGAAGCTCGACGCCGCGCTGGCCAACAATTTGAACGGGGTGCAGGATCTGTTCACAAATGCGACCACCGGACTGGCGGTGGGATTGCGCAAGTACCTCGATTCAGCGGTTGGGGACAACGGTTCGCTCATCAGCCATCAAACCGCGCTGACCAAACAGTCAACCGACATTGACGCGAACATCGCCACGATGGAGCGGAAGATTACGGCTGACCAGCAGACCTTGACCGATAGTTTTGTGGCCATGGAAACCGCCCAGGCCCAAATCACCCAGCAACAGCAGTACTTGAGCAAGGCCTTTCCCTGATCGCAACTCGCGCGCAGGGCGGCGCTCTTTTCAGCGAGCTGCGCGCGTCGTGGCCGTGGCTTTATTTTCGTCGGCTTGTGCCGATAAAGTGACATGTCAAATTCGGCAAAACAGCTTCACGCCAATCCATTCCAGGTGGAATTGGACAGTGAGATTGCAGTTCCGCCGGGCCGGAGTTTGAATATGATCGCCCACCTCTTTGCGCACCTGGCGGCGCAAGCCGCCCGGCAAGGACAGAATTGCCATTTTTCAGAAGAATCCGGGACGGCGACTGAATCTCAACACTTGTTTATCAAACCACCCAGGGAAGGCTCCAGCCGGCGGATCAGTTACCGTGAGCTGGGAAGGCAGGTGCTGGGCGCGGCCAGGGCCCAGGTTCGAACGCTGAGGGCCCGGGTGCAGGAAGTTCAAACCACCGTGCTCATAAACGACTGGAAGAAGGCCGAAGAGTTGTGGGCCGCATTGCTGGCTGACTGCAAAACGCCGCTGTTTGGGTTGGGTTTTTTGGAGGAACTTTGGGGCATTCGTCCGGGGCAACCAGAACTCGAATGGAGTCTCACGCGCAATTGGCACCAATTCATCATCATTGAAGCGGAAATCGAAATCCATTTGGCGCGGCGGCAGAGTCTTTTGGAATTGTCGAATGTCCTGGAACGGCGGCTGGGCGACTGGTTGCGCCGCTTTGGAGAAATTCTCGAAAGGATCGATGAAGGGAGCGCTGCTTAATATGGTGCGATGCCTGCTCTCGTTGGGGCGGATGTTATCCTATGCCGCAGCCGCCTTCCTCCTCTGTGGCTGTACGGCGATGGTCCTGCGGGAACACGTCGTGGAAGGGACCTATCAACCGACAAATATTTACCGGAAGCAGGCGGTGCTTCCAAGCCAGATCAGGCGGGTCGCGGTGCTGCCCATCGCAGTTGTGGGTTCCGAGAGTGTGCTTGAGGCAGGCGCGGATGCGTTGCAGCCCGTCCTGAACAGTGAGCTGGCCAAATCGAAGAGGTTTGAGCTGACTCTGATTTCGCCCGAGCAACTGCGCGATTGGACCGGGCAGGGCGCCTGGAGGAGTGACGAACAGTTGCCCGAGGGATTTCTTGAACGATTGGGCAATGCCACCGGATGCGATGCGGTCCTGTTCTGCCAGTTGACGAGATACCAGCCTTACCAACCCGTCGCCGTGGGCTGGAAGCTGAGTTTGGTGGAAAACAAGCACGGAACGATCTGCTGGTCCGCCGACGAGTTGCTCGATTCCGGCGACCCGTCAGTGGCCAATTCAGCCCGCCTCTATGCTTCGCAAAACATTCAGGATCAGCCATCTTTGTTCGCATCTCCGGTTATTTTGAATTCCCCCAGCCGATTTGGGCAATACAGTGTCAGCGCCCTGCTGGCAACGTTGCCGGAGCGGGAGAAAAGATAGGACAATTTTTGCTAAAGTCCGGGGCGGAGTGAGCCGATATGGACTTGGCAGCGTGTGAACCCTCCGGGGACTCAAGCTGCGTTGCGTTATGGAAATAAACACGAACATCAATGCCGATGGAGTGAATGGAGCAATTCCTCCCAAGCGGCCCGCGGCCACCAGGCCGGTTTCGGACGGTGTTTCGTTGAGCGGTTCAACCGCGTTGGACAACGCGCTGCAAAGCGTGCCCGCGACCCGGCCGGAGGCGGTTGCGCGCGCCACCGCACTGATAGGCGACGTGAATTATCCTCCGCAGGAAATCATCAAGAAACTGGCGGTTCTCCTCGCGATTCATCTGGACCCTTGATGTCCCGGTGCTGGTCGCAATCAATTATTATGCTTCGAACCAATCCCTGGCAGTCGTACCGCCGAGTGGCAACCCAAACGGCTTCTCCCGCGCAATTGGTGCTGATGCTGTATGAGGGCGCGCTCAAGTTTTTGGAACAGGGCCTGGCGGGCTTTGAACAGGAAGATCCATTGGAGTTCAACCGCACGATCCATAACAATGTCCAGCGCGCCCAGGCGATCATCAATGAGATGAACGCCACGCTCGACATGGAACGAGGCGGGGAAATTTCAGCCAATTTTCGCAGGCTCTACTGTTACTTCGATCGCCGATTGCAGGAGGGCAACGTCAACAAGCAACGCGGGCCGATTGAAGAAGTGGCCATGCGCTTGCGGGTGCTGCGGGACAGTTGGGCGGAGATGATGCAGCAGCGGCAGGCGGACGGCCAAAACGCCGGTTTGCCGCAGGCTCCGGGCACTACAACGTTGCAGGCTGCGGCGGCCTAATCTGTCATGAGCGCGCGCCAAACCATCGCCGGGCTGCTGGAGCAATGGCGCTGTTTGACCGGAGGGGAAACCCAAGCCATCCAGACGGGAGCCTGGGCGGACTTAAAGCAAATCCAGGCTGACAAGGCTGATCTGCAACCGCAACTCACCGCTGCGATGGACGAATGGGCGGCGGAAAATCGTGGCTTGCCGGCGGCGGGCGCGGGCGACCATCCATTCCGCGCGGAGGTGAACCAATTGATAGCGCTGGAAGCCAGCAACGGCGCGCTGCTCGCCGACCAGATGCGCAAACGGCGTGAGGCACTGGCTTCGCTGGAACAGGCGGGCCGCCGGCTCCGCCGCGTCCGCGGTTCCTACGCGTCGCGGCCGGAAGCGAATTGGCAATCCTATTCCTGAACGGCGCGCCACCCCGGGATTTTGCGGTTGAGTTCCGCAACGCGATTCGTAATATAAATGCGCGAATCAACAGCTCTGTGCAAACTGATTTTCAGACACCGGCGCCGGCCAAACCTGCCACCCCGGCTTCCCTCGCACTCTCCACGCCGCGAAGTTGGTTGGAAGGCGGAATGGCGATTCTGGATTCCCCGGGGCGCATTCTGGAGGTCAACGAATCGCTTGCCCACTGGTTCGAAAGGCCTGGAAAAGAGCTGATTGGGCAACGGTTTTGGGAAATCCTGGGTGCCCTGTTGCCGCAGTGGCAACCGAGCCTGGCGGAGCTTGGCCGAGGCTCGGAGCCATTCGCGCGCCGGGAGCTGAAGCTCTCCTCCGCCACGGACGAAAATGTTTCACAATGGTTCGTCATCGAATCCGCGCGCGGCCGGGAGAACTGCTTCGTGCGATTGAATTCGGTGCTTCCGCCCCTTTCCGAATTGGAGGAGGGGGTTTGGGACGAGCATCTGCGCAACGACTCCGCGCGCCGCGAAATGTTCACGCGCCTGTTGCGGGCCGAGGCGCAACTGGCCGGCCTCGCGAAACGCTGGCCGTGCGTCATTTTCAGCCAGCGGCCGGACTTCAGTCTGCAATTTGCCAGCCCAAACATCGAGGAATTGACCGGCATACCCACCGCCGAGTGGTCAAACCAGCCGCGACGATTCTGGGAATTGGTCCACGAGTCGGACGCCACCGAGTTGCAGCAGCAATGCAAGCGTTCCGTCCAAACCCGCGCGGGTGTCACCAGCACCTATCGCATTCGGCACGCGCAGAGCGGGCAAATCGCCTACATTCTGGAGCACCGCCAGCCGGCCGTGAGCCGCAACGGCCTGCTGCTCGGTTACGAAGTGGTCTGGCTGGATGTCACGCGGCAGACCATCGCGGAGAAGCGCCTCTCCACCGCGGCCTGGAAGGAAACTCTCGCGGTGTTGACGCTGGGAATGATCCACGACTTTAGAAACATGATGGCCGGCATCCATTCGTTGAGCGATTCGTACCTGCAACAAATCGATGCCACCCATCCTTTCAACGAAGGGCTGGGTTTGATCCGGCAAAGTTCCTTGCAGGCGAACCAGTTGGTGCAACGAGTGGTCAGCCTGCATGTGGGACAAACCGGCGAGTTCGCCTATCACAATCTAAATGAGATTACCGCGGATTTGTCCGAACTGGTCGCCAAGATTCTGCCGCGCCGGATACGAATCGTCTCGGAACCGGCCGAAGGCACGCTGCCGATCTATGCGGACGTGGTGGAATTTCGGCAGGTGGTCATCAACCTGTTGCTCAATGCGGCGGACGCGATGCCCGAAGGCGGAACGCTCACTTTGCGAACTTCGCGTCACCAGGCGTTGCCGGCCTTGGAGAACATGAAGGGCGTGGCGCCGCGTTTGCCTTGCGTTTGCTTGACGATTCAAGACACCGGTTGCGGCATCCAGGAGCGTCATCTTGCCTCCATTTTCGATCCCTTTTTCACGACCAAATCGAAGGGCTCGGGACTTGGGCTTTACAATGCGCGGCTGGCCATCGAGAAACACCAGGGAGCCATTTCGGTGCGCTCGCAGGAGGGAGCCGGCACGACGTTTCAAATCTGGCTGCCCGAAACGGATTTCTCGGAAACCAGTTCGCTCGCGCCACAAGCAAAGCCTGATCACACCATGCGCCGGAGTTTGCTCTTGTTGGGCCATGCCGGGCGGATGCTGGATGAGACGGCGGAATTGCTGCGGTTACACAATTATTATGTGGTGGTTGCGACCACGTCCAACAGCGCGCGCGAAGTGATGGCTTCGAAGGATTATCAATTTGCCGGCGTTCTCTTGCTGGCGGAACCCAATGATCCTTCCCTGAACGCGATGATGGACGAGGTGCGCAAGAAAGATCTGAAGGTGATGCTGAAGCTGGCGGGTTGCAGCCAGGACGCGCTCGAACGCGAGTTGCTAAGCGGCGTGGACCTGGTGCTCAACCCGGACCTCGCACAAGCTGAGTTGTTGGGGAAACTAAAGTCCGTTTTGGACAAAAGCCCTTGAAGAATCCCATGGCCGCCGAACCGAATTTCAAGAACAAGCCGTCCCACCCGATTCTGCTGGTGGATGACGAGGAGATCGTGCTGGTGGCGCTGCGCGATACCCTGGTGCGGGAAGGTTACCAGGTGGTGACTTCGCCGCACGCGGTGCATGCGTTGAGTATTCTCAAGGAACAGAAGTTCTCCGTCGTCATCACGGACCATCAAATGCCGATGGTTACCGGTTTGGAATTCCTCGCGCAAGTGAAGGACATTCAGCCGGATGCCTCGCGGATTCTCATCACCGCGGTGTTGAATCTCAACACGGTCATCGACGCCATCAACAAGGGCGAAATCTACCGCTTCGTCGTCAAGCCCTGGTTGCGCGAAGAGTTGCTGGCCACGGTGAAGAGCGCGGTGCAGCGCTATGAGCTGATTGCCAGCCATGCGGATTTGCACGGCGAGGCGCTGGCGATGAACGAAAAGCTCAACCAGCTCAATCGGGAGTTGGAGGCGCAGGTCGCCAAAGTGGCGGAGCAAAACCAGCGGTTGCAGGAGCTGACCCGGGCCCAGGAGGAAAATCTTCGCCAATCCGTTGAGCTTTGTGTGAAGACGATGCAGACGTTTTACCCGACGCTCGGCAGCCAGGCGCGCCGGGTGTTCGAGCTTTGCACGGCCATGGCCAAAAGCCTGGGCCTGCCGCCGGAACAGGCCCAGACCCTGGAAATCAGCGCATGGATCCACGACATCGGCCTTGTCGGTGTGCCCCGGCAGTTGATCAAGCGCTGGGAAGAATCACCGGAGAGCCTCAGCGAGAACGAAACGGCGCTCATCCAGCATCATCCGATCCTGGGCGAGGAATTGGCGGTGTTTGTTCATCACTTGCAGGGAGTGGGACCGACCATTCGCGGGCACCATGAACGCTTTGATGGCGAGGGTTATCCAGATGGTTTGCAGGGAGAGAATATTCCCTGGCTCGCGCGGTTGCTGGCGGTGGCGGTGGCGTATGCCGAGAGCGATCTGGGCGCGAAGGGCGCTGCGGAGATGATCAGCCAGGGAAGCGCCACGGCATTTGATCCGGAAGCCGTGCGGGCGTTTCTACGATCATTGCCGAAAGCAGTGGTTCCGGGCAAACAGCGTGAGGTTCTGCTTTCGGAATTGCGGCCGGGAATGGTGCTCGCGCAGGGCATTTATACGTCCACCGGGATCCTCCTCATGCCGGACGGACAGCGGTTGACGGCGACTTACATCGACAAGCTGCTCAATCATCATCGGATTAATCCGATCACGCAGTCGTTATTGGTGTATTGTTGAGCCTGGTTAATCGGGGTTCGGCTTCGAAGCCGGGGAAGAATTCGTTGAGGGCGGTAAGGGATGGCGTTCTTCAGCGGGTTGTCTTTTCCTACGCCGCCTGTCGTAGAGGCAGATTGACGATGAAGGTGCTTCCCTTGCCCAATTCGGTTTCAAAACTGATTGTTCCGCCGTGTTTTTCTACGATGCACGCGCGGGCAATGGCGAGGCCCTGGCCGGTGCCCTTGCCAACGGGTTTGGTGGTGAAAAAAGGATCAAAAATTTTGTCGCGGATTTTTTCCGGTATTCCCGAACCTGTGTCCTGCACCCTGATCTCGGCCCAATCGCCTTTGCGCTGCGTCGTGATGGTGATCGTGCCTTTGATTTGCGCGTGGTTGTGAACGTCGCCGATGGCATGGGCCGCATTGACGATCAGATTCAACAGCACCTGGTTGATCTCGCCCGGGAAACCGAGCGTCGGCGGGAGCGTTTCATCAAATCGCGTGACGGCTTCCGCGACGTATTTCCATTCGTGGCGCGAGACTGCCAGTGCGGTGTCGATGGCCTTGTTAAGATCGATGGGAGTCTTCTCGCCGGTTCCGGGGTGCGAGAAATCCTTCATGGCACGGACAATCCTGGCCACCCGGTCAACGCCGTCCAGCGATTGCTGGATGGCCTGCGGTATTTCAGCCAGCAGGAAGGGCAGGTCGGCCTTGGCGGCCGCAGTTTCGGTTTCCGCGATCAGGCTTTCCGCCGGCGCGTTCGTTCGCAAGCTTTCGACCAGCCGCCCATACTGGCGATGCAACCCGTTCAATTCGGCAAATGAGGATTGGAGAAAACGTATATTGTCGCCGATGTATTGAGTGGGGGTGTTGATTTCATGGGCGATGCCGGCGGCGAGTTGCCCGATGGATTCAAGCTTTTGCGCCTGCCTAAGCTGAACCTCCATCGATTGGCGCTCGCGTTCGGCCTGATGCCGTTCGGTAATATCGTTTCCGAACCCGATGATTTCGGTCAGGCGGCCAGCTTCATCGAGCTTGGTCATGGAATTCCAACTGACAATACGTTTCTGTTTCTGCCTGGTGGTCAGTATCATTTCGAAATCATGGACCGGCCCTTGTTCCAGGTGGCGAAAGAATCGATGGACCTGCTCATAATCAGCCCCGGGATACAACAGTTGCCACCAATGTTGGCCGATCATTTCCTCCGGAGCATAACCCGTGCAATTGGAAACGGACGGGTTCACGAATGTGGTGCGACCGTCCGGGGCAATGCCCACGACGAGGTCCGGGATCTCCTTGATGAGCCGGTCGATGTAGTCGCGTTGCTTGCGCAAATCCGCTTCGGCCTGCTTGCGTTCCAGGAATTGCCCGATGCTGCTGCCAATGACCGCAAAGGTCTGGCTCAGCTCCCCGTCGCTTTCACGGATTTCGTGAGACAGGAATTCCATTATCCCGAAAATCCTTCCGCCCGCGCGGATCGGAAAGGCGAGCGCTCCGTGGATTCCATCTTCCAAAGCGCCGCCGCCCGCCCGAAAGGCTGGATCATTCGACAGGTCTTGCAACCAGACCGGTTGTCCTTTCGCCCACACCTCACCGGGCAGGCCGGAAGGACCGTGCCTGGCCTGCGAATGCAAAGTTTCGATGGCATCGAACGATGCCGAAGGGCTGTGCCACCAGTTGGCCAGTTGCAGGGAATTGGATTCGTGATCCACGATCCACATGATGCCCCAATCCCAGTCCAGGTGCTCACAGACAATTTTAAAGACCCGGTCCGTGGCATCCGCAAAACTGGTGGATTCGGCCAAAATCTGGCTGACCGCATACTGGGTGAGCAGCCGGCGTTCCGCGCGCGTGTTTTCGAATATCTTTCGGCGGAGGGACAAGTTGGCTTCTTCGAGCTTGGCCGTTCGCTGGGTGACCAGCTTCTGCAAACGCTCGAGATGGCTCTGGGCCTCCCGGGCCAGGTTCCATTTCTCGGCCAGGGAATAGGCCATTTGCCGCACTTCGGTCAGGTCGAACGGCTTCTTGAGAATGAGCAGTCGGTCGCTGTGGCCAAATTGTTTGATGATGCCATGCCAGGTGAAGTCCGCATGCCCGGTGCAGATCACGACTTGCAGATCAAAACATTCCCGCCAGATGTGGCTGATGGTTTCAATTCCGCCCCATCCGCGCTTCATCCGCAGATCGACAAACGCCATGGTGTACGGACGCTGGTCGACCAGGGCCTTGCGCACAAATGAAAGCCCTTGTTCGCCTTCGTAGGCGGAATCGATTTCGAATACGGGAAAACTTTCCGTTGGTTCCGAGGGAGTGAAGCGCCCGGAATCAGTTCCTGAAGCGCGGCTCGAGTCGAAGGATTGGGGACCGAGCAAGGTCCCAAACAGCTCGTGAATGGCCGGATCGTCGTCGATGACCAGCGTGCGATAAGTTTGAGTGCTCTTCATGTCTCGAGCCCCGGCCATGGGCCTGATGACTTCAGACGAGGCCCTCAAGGATGTTCGGGATGCGCTCCAGGCTGTGCTTCAAGCTGCTGCTGGTGATGGCCCGCTCTTCCTCAGTCTTATGCGCGAATAAGAGTTGCCACCCCTGGGAGTTCAACCAGCTTTCTTCGGTCACTTCGGCCGGATTGCCGCTATTGCCGATCTTCGCCTGCCGCACCATCAAATCGGCGACTTGAACCGCGGCCACGGCCTGCTGGCTGCTCCTGGCCCGCTCCGGTTCGTGATGGAAGCGGGCGATCTCCACAAAAACCGCGGGCAGCAATTGTTTCTTGAGATAGGCAGCGCCGAGTTCCGCATGGTCCATGCCCAGCACTTCTCGTTCAAGCTGGGGTAAGTCAACCGCTTCTTGAATCCGGCAATGGTAAATTTTGTGAAAGTGTTCTGGAAACGCCGAGGCCATTACAATCTTGCCGACGTCGTGAATCAATCCGGCCAGATAATCAACTTCATCGCGGGAGGGTTGAACAATTTCAGCAATCTCGCGCGTCATCACCGCCGTGCCGATGCAATGCCGCCAAAAATCGCGCCAGGGGAACTGTGTTTTGCCCGCCAACTTTTGGAAATCTTCAATGACGGGCGTCACCATCGCCAGTTGCCGGATTTGGCGCACCCCGAGATAGAACACCGCCTCCTCGATGCTCCGGATGGGGGTGGACATCCCATAGTAAACGGAATTCACCAACCGCAGGAGGCGGGCGCTTAGGCTCGGGTCGCGGCGGATGATCTCGGCGATTTGGGAGGTGTAACGTTGGTCGGCGCCCAGTAATTCCTTCAGGGCGCTATCAATGCTGCTCAGAGACGGCAGACAGGCGCAGCCGTTTAACCGGCTTTCGATCTGTTGTCGCTCCAGCGGCTCGCATTTGGTTTGCGGCGCGGAAATCATCTCCTTTTTATCGCCAGAATTGGCCGAAAGTTTAGCATTTGACCGTCATTAGCTGAACGGTCGCGAAGCCTAAAGTTTCCCGCCGATTCTGCCGATATTCTCCCAGCATGACCAACGGTTTTGGTCAGCCGGCAAAGTGTGCCATCGGCGAATTGCCGCATGAGACCGAAGGGTTCGGGGCCGTTCCCTGCGCTCATTGCAACCGAACCGGAGAACAATTCATGTCTCGCAGCCGGTGTTTTTTTTATTGCGCTGTCGCCATCTCAACGGTGGCAGTGGCATCGATTTGGGCTGCGCCCGGATACCTTCCGAGCGTTGGCCCGGCGCCCCTCCGTTTTCGTGCCCCGGCGCCTCCGCCTTCGACCAACGCCGTCGCGCTGCCGATGCCGGCCAACCCAGTGCCTGATCCCGCTCCCCTCGCCACGAACAGCGCTAAACTGCCCGATGTTCCCGCCTCATCGTCTGCTCCGGTGCCGGTCGTTATGGCCGCCACAAACCAACCGGCGGCGATTGGTGGCTCATCCGTGGATGAGCCCATCGTCTCACCGCAGATGCTCCTAAAATACTTCGCCAAATCCACCAACGGCGTTACAACCGGGGTCATTGCGCCCATCGGCTTCACCCCGCCTCGCGCCACAGAACTGCCGTCCAGCAAAGCTTCCTATTCCACTACTCCTTAGCGACACGGATGAAAAACATGGACGTTAATCAATTCGCGATTCGCAAAGGCGCTGTTCATTTTGCAAAAGGCAGTCTTTTGATTCCGCTTGCCTTGCTGTGTGCAATGTTGGCAACCAACCTCCTCGCGTCGGATGGCGGCACTTCGAATTCCCAAGCCGTTCCGAAGCCCGAGCTTTCGTCGGTCGCTTCCCCGTCAAATTCCTTGCCCGTTTCGTCATTGCCAGTAGTGGCTGATTTGAGCGGTGGCTCCTCGAATAAGCCGCCGGGAAGCGCCAGTCCCATCGCCGCTCAATCCACCTCTCCATTGAGCGGCAGTTCAATTGAAACAAACGCAGTTGGGGAATATCGACCCGCCGCGGAGATTCAGGTCCAGATCGACCTGGCTCGTTCCCAACGACGGGAGAAAACCCCCGCGCTCGCCATAAAAACGCTGGTTGGCATTTTGGAGACCAATGCTCCTCCCGACCTGAAGCGTCCCGCGTTGTTCGAACTGGCGCTGGCCACGCAGGATGCCAATCAGTTTGTGAAGGCGCAGCAGATTTTCGCGCAGTATCTTCACCTCTACCCCGAGGACCCCAGTGTGCCGGACATTTTGCTCCGTCAAGGGTTGCTCTACCGCCAGATGGGCGTCAACACGCTCGCCATTTCCAAGTTCTACGCCGTCATGTCCAGCGCCTTGAAGTTGAAACTGGATAACATCGATTACTACCGAAAGCTCGTTCTCCAGGCCCAGGTCGAAATTGCCGACACCTTTTATCAAGACGGCAAGTATAACGAGTCCGCCGATTTTTTTAGCCGCCTGCTCAAGTCAAGTCCGGCCGAACTCGAAAGGGCCCAAATCCAATTCAAACTCGTTCGTTCCCTGTCCTATCTCACCAATCACACTGAAACCATCGCCCGGTCCCAGGCCTATTTGGACTCGTATCCCAATTCTCCGGAAGTGCCCGAGGTCCGCTTTGTGCTCGCGACCACACTCAAGAAGCTGGGCCGTGGCCAGGACGCCATGAAACAGGTCCTGCTGCTGCTTCAATCGCAACAGGAGAATGTCCGCAAAGACCCGGCGACATGGATTTACTGGCAACAGCGCGCCGGGAACGAAATCGCCAACCAGTTTTACAAGGAAGGTGACTATCTGGATGCCCTGGCCGTGTATCAAGGCCTCGCCGAGCTCGACAAATCCCCCGCCTGGCAATTGCCGGTCTGGTATCAGGAAGGCTTGATTTACGAACAACTCCAGCAATGGCAAAAGGCTGCCGACTCCTACCAGGCCATTCTTAATCGCCAAAAAGAATTGACGGACGCCACCTCCAGCCCCAGTCTGGCTTCATTGTTTGAAATGGCTGCCTGGCGCAAAGATTACATTGGCTGGCTTGAAAAAGCCCGGACCACAAACCTCTCCTTTCAGCGCAGCGCCATGAGCAATTCCGCTCCCACGCTCGCGCAATGACTTCGCCCGAAGAGATCCTCGCCGGCCTCCAAAAGCACTTCACCCTTTGTCAGGAGCTCCTCATCATCGTCGAGCGCGAGAGCCAGGCCCTCCGCCGCGCTGACCGTCCTTCGCTGTTCGAGTTTTATCAACTCAAAAAGAACTTGCTTCCCCGGCTGAATCAGTCGCTAGATGAACTGCGAAAGCACCGTGCGAGCTGGCAAAAGTTCAGCCTCGAAGAGCGGGCGAAACATCCTGGCATCGGCGTGTTGTTGCGGCAAAATCAGGAACTGACCATGAAGGTCATCGTGCTCGACCGCGAGAATGAGCAAAGTCTCTTGCGTCGCGGCTTGCTGCCTGCCCGCGAACTCCCCTCCGTCAATCGCCAGCGCCCCCATTACGTCGCCGAACTTTACCGTCGCCAGGGCTCGACTTGATCTTTCGCGGCCATGCCCATCGAAAAAATTATTGTCCTCGAAGACGATCTCATCGTCCGCAAAAACCTTGAGCAGCAACTTCGCCAGCGCCGTTATGATGTCGCCGCCACCGGCACGATCGCCGGCGCCCACGAATTTCTCGCCAAGGACACCTTTGATCTCATGTTCGTCGATGTCCGGCTGCCGGACGGCGAGGGCACCGATCTGCTGCGCGAACTCCAGAGCCGCCCCCAAAAACCGCTCATCGTCATGGTCACCGGTTTCGGCTCGGTCGAATCCGCCGTCGAATGCATGCGCAACGGCGCGTTCGACTACATGCTTAAACCGTTTTCCAACGACCAGCTTGAAGTCACCCTCAAGAAGGCGGAAAACTTCAACCAGTTGCTCAAGGTCAACGAATACCACAACCGCGGCGAGGAGGAGGACAGCGGCTACGAACTCCTGGGCGAGAGCCCGGCCATGGAGAACCTGCGCCAGTTGATTCGCAAGGTCGCCCGCACCCAGGCCACCGTGCTCATCGCCGGCGAAAGCGGCACCGGCAAGGAACTCGTCGCCCGCGCGCTTTATCGCCAGAGCCAGCGCGCCAGCGCGCCGTTCATCAAGCTCAATTGCGCCGCCATTCCCGAGAACCTCATCGAAAGCGAATTCTTCGGCCACGAAAAAGGTTCGTTCACCGGCGCTTCCGCCAAGCGCGAAGGCCGTTTCGAACTTGCCCACAACGGCACCATCCTGCTCGACGAGATCAGCGAGATTTCTCCGCAAATCCAGGCCAAGCTGCTCCGCGTTCTCCAGGAACGCGAGTTCGAACGTGTCGGCGGCAACCGCACCATCAAGGTGGACGTCCGCGTCATCGCCACCACCAACCGGCAACTTGAGGAAAGCGTCGAACGCAAGGAATTTCGCCAGGACCTGTTCTTCCGGCTCAACGTCGTGCCCATTCACGTCCCGCCGTTGCGTGAACGCAAGGAGGACGTTCCGTTTCTTTCCAAACAGTTCATGCAGCGCTTTGCTCGCAAGCATGGCGTTCGCGTCAAAGGCATCTCCAACGATTGCCTCGCCGCCTTGTCCGCCCACCACTGGCCTGGCAACGTGCGCGAACTTCAAAACGTCATCGAACGCGCCGTCATCCTTTGCGGCGATTCCGGCCTGCTCGAACCCGAACACCTCGGTTTCTCTCCGCGTCCTGCCACTGCTCCGGCCCCAGTCGCAGCCCCATCGCCCGTTGCCGCAACCAGTGTCCCAACGCCTTCGCCCGATGCTGGTGCCGCTTCCGCTGAAGTTGCCGTCGATCCGCCCTCGCTCGCCGAGATCGAGAAGCGTCATATCCTTGCCGTGCTGGAGAAAACCGGCCAGAACCGCACCCACGCCGCCAAACTCCTCGGCATCAGCGTCCGCACTCTCCGCAACAAGCTCAGCGACTACGGCGTCAATGCCAAGGACGACCCTGCCGACGCCTCCACTGAGGAGCCGTAGCACGACGCCCTATTCATAGGCCAAGAGCCAGATGGGCGCAGCGGTTTCCGACAGACCAATCCATGGCGCCAACGGCGCGATCTCATACCAGCCCAGCCCGCAGGGCTGGGTATCCGGTTCCAACCGACAAGGGCTGTAAGCTCGCCCCAATCCCCCGCATACACGCTGGTCGCAAACCAAAGCACTGACGAGTGGAGGAGGTCTCTTCTTTGCTTGCAAATCCATTGTGTCGTAGTGGCGGCCTCGCTTCCCCGCCTCGAATCAAAAACAATTTGAAGCTGCCGACACATTCATTACCCTGCCTCAAGGAACACTTGTTCGATGCCATTCGAAACCGCCAGAATACCTTGTGCCAAGTGCGGAGCGATGATTTTGCCGGCCACTGCAAACGTCACCGGCGGCTTTTGCCTGCAATGCCATCCTGCGAAAGCCCGCAAGCCGGGCGCGGTCGCAGAACATTATGACGAGGCTTTTGACGCCGCCCTGCGCGAAACGCAGAGCCTCGAACAGGCGACACTGGCCGTCTGCCGAATGCAGTTATCGACCATTCGTATTTGTGCGATTGAATCCCCGGATTGCCCGGGCTTTTGGGACCACCTTGAAACTACCGATGACACAGCCGTTCGCCGTTGCCGGGTTTGCAGCCGGTCTGTTTTTCTCTGCCTCGGCGACGCCGAGACACTTTCGCATGCCCGTGCGGAACATTGCCTTGCGAGGCGCGGTTTCGGGTTCCAGGTTCTCAGGACCAATCATGAATTTGAGCCGCCCCCGCCTTTATCTCCCGAGGATCAAGCGGTTTTGGAAACGGCCCAGGCGGATTACCGCCGCATGAAGGCTCTAAACCGGCTGAAATACTCCTCCCGCTTCTGTCCCCAATGCGGCTACCCCTGTCCGAACTGGGAGGAGGGTTGCTACGTGTGTTCCCGCCACTTGGGCGTTGTTAAGTAAACGCAAAAGCGAATCTCCGGAACCCTCTCGCAGCTCGGAGGGTACCAGTTTTTCATTCCGCACTCCGCACTGAAAACCGGTCATTCTTTCCTCCCGGCCCATTCGCCTCCCGGCAATAATTTCCCTCCCCGCGCTCCCGCCCCCCAAAATCCCCGTAAATCGGCCCTTTTTGCCTCGTGGCATATCCACTGCTTTGTCACCCGGACATTTATATATGCTCGACGCTATATTCAGCCAACCGAACTATCTGGCCGCGAAAAAGATGCTGGATGTCACGGTCCTGCGTCACGAGGCCATCGCCAGCAACCTGGCGAACCTCGAAACTCCCAATTACAAGCGCCTCGACGTTTCCCCCACGTTCGAGAGCCAGCTTCAAAAAGCGGTCGCTTCCCAGGACCCCTCCCAGATTTCAGCCATTCAACCCGAACTCGCCGTGGATTCCTCGGCCGTTTCCGGCCGCAGTGATGGCAACACCGTTACCCTTGAAAGTGAAATGCTCCGGCTCAACCAAAATACCGTCGAACACACCCTTGAAACCCAATTGGTCAGCGCGTCACTTGCCAAAATGCGCCTCGCCATCACCGGCAAAGGCTGATTCGTTTTATGATTAACCTTCTCAGCGGCATCGACAGCACCGCGGCGGCCCTCAACGCCGAACGCATCCGCATGGACGTGGTTTCCGAGAACATTGCCAACGTCAACACCACCCATGGCGTGGATGGCAAGCCGTACCAGCGCCAGCAAATCATGTTTGAATCGGTGCTGGCCGCGCAGCAGAACTCCGACAACCCCGGCGCCACCGGTCCGCAGACCGTCCAAATCGCCCGCATTGAGAAAGACCCGCGTCCGCCCAAATTGGTTTACAATCCCGGCCATCCTGACGCCAACGCGCAGGGCATGGTCGCCATGCCCGACATCAACATCCACGAGGAAATGGTGGACATGATCGCTGCTTCCCGCTCGTTCGAAGCCAACCTCGCCGCTATCAAGAACGCCCGGGCCATGGCCATGCAAACCCTTGCGATCGGCAAACACTGATAATCGCCGGCTAAAATGGACCCGCTTTCAGCAATGAGGATGATGATGCCGCCGGACGTTGGGGCGCGTCTGACCCAGTCCGTGCAGCAAGGCGCGCAGGACGCGGCTGCCACCAAGCCCATTCCTCTGCCTGAACTTCAGCAACTGGACCCCGCTTTGGCAGCGCCGCCGCTCGACTCCGTTGCCGGCGCGCAAGGCTCGAATTTTCAAAATTTCCTCGGCGATTTCGTCCGCGAAGTCTCCGACAAACAAGCCGCCGCCGGCGAGGCCGTCAATGGCCTGATGAGCGGCAAAAATGTTTCGCTTCACCAAGCCATGATCTCCATGGAAGAAGCCAGCGTCTCCTTCCAGATGATGGTCGAAGTGCGCAACAACCTGCTGAGTTCCTACCAGGAACTCATGCGCATGCAGATTTGATTAGCCGTTGATTTTCATGAATAAAAGCCTTTCCCAACTCGGCCAACAACTCCTCGGCATCTGGAAACAGCTTGGCCTCAACCAGCGCATCAGCATCGTCATGGCCACCGCCGTGTTGCTCGCCGGTCTCATTGGCATTTCCTATTGGTCCAGCCGCGTGGACTACGCGCTTCTCTATGGCAAGCTCGATGACGGTGAGGCGTCCAAAGTCATCGCCGCCCTGGATGAAACCAAGGTCGCTTACAAGGTCCGCGGCGGTTCCATTTACGTCCCTTCAGACAAGGTTTACCAACTCCGCATGCAAATGGCCGGGAAGGGCATCCCGCGCGGTGAAGGCGTCGGTTTTGAAATCTTCGACAAGGCCAACTTCGGTATTTCCGACTTCGTGCAGCGCGCCAATTACACCCGCGCCGTCCAGGGCGAATTGTCCCGCACCATCAGCCAGTTGGATCAGGTCGAAGCCGCCCGCGTCATGATTGTCATGCCCGAGAATCGCCTACTCACCGACAGCCTTCGCAAACCCACCGCCTCCGTTTTCGTCCGCGTCAAGGGCAACGGCCAGCTTCCCACTTCCGCCGTCAACTCCATCCGCTTCCTCGTCGCGAACAGCGTGGAGGGCCTTCAGGCCAACAACGTTTCCGTGGTGGACAACCAGGGCAATGTGCTTTCGGAAAATCAGGAGAACGATTCAATCGCCGGCCTCTCGGGGAATCAACTGACCGCCCGCCGCAATTTCGAACAATATCTCACCAAAAAAGCCGAAGGCATGCTGGAAAAGGTCCTCGGCGCCGGCCAGGCCGTTGTCCGCGTTTCCGCCGACATCAATTGGGATACGATCACCCGCACGGAAGAAAAGTACGACCCCGATGGCCAGGTGGTGAAGGTCAGCACGATCACCGACGAAAACACCGATTCCGCCACGGCTACTCCCACCGGCGGGAGCCCCGGAGTTGCCGCCAACGCCACGAGCGATGCCAACAGCACCAACGTCGCCGCCGTCCCCGTCAACAGCAACCACATGCGCAAGAAGGTCGCCAACAATAGTTACGAGATCAATAAAACGACCAGCAACATTCTCCAGGCCGCCGGCGGCATTAAACGACTTTCCACCGCTGTCTTCATCGCCCAGCACTTTGAGGGCAAAGGCGCCGACCGCAAAGCCGTTCCCCGCGCTCCAGAGGAACTCCA
>JAJPHR010000056.1 GCA_021325145.1 Verrucomicrobiota bacterium
GGTTTTGGTTGTAATGGTGGGGTGGGTATTGGTGTTGGTTTTGTTTTTCATATGAACCTTGGTGTAGCGCGATTTCGCTCACCCGCCAATACCCATGCCATCTACCGGCAACACGGTGGTAGAGCGGGCAGTCCTCTGCACGCCGTCCTCCGAAACGATTCAGGGCGTTCCGAACAGGTATGGTTGATGTTCAATGAGCTACAAAACAGTTCATGGAAAGCATAGGCAACCTGCGTAACCTCTGACTATGCCGTTCGGCCACCCGCCAACCGGAACGACAGATAGCAGCCTGATGGGCAAAACGATGCGCCTCAGGGAGTGCCCGTGAATCTCCGTCAGGTCTTGGAGTGCGGCGTGCAGCGCCGCTTTCGAACCGCCGATGCCCTTTCGCCCGCCGAAATGGTGACGGAAACACCTCTTGTTCAGCCTTTATCCTTTAGTTTTCAAAGAACATCCGCGCTCCCAAATGGAGCAAGGCAAAATCGCCAATCCGCCGCGCTCAATGACGCGTTTGGGCCTTTGTCATTGGACATTGGCTCGCCCCGCCGTAGCAGCCCGGGCGTAGGCGGGTCCTTCCGGCGCGGAGCGTCGGCTTCCCTCTTCACTGACGCACAACATTTAGCTCCTGAATCCGTCATGCGCAAGCTGAACTTTTCAATATTTCTGTAATCAGTTCTGGTGACCGGCCTTGGGAAAAGCGTTCCTTCCAAACGGCCCGCGTACGTGGGAGAGATAAAATGGCCATGGGCTTCGGTAAGGTGCGGCAAAAACCATAGCGCCAACGGCGCGGCTTCATACCAGCCTGGGCTGAAGCGAGCAACGCGAGCGCAGGCCCAGGTGAACCGCCCAGAATACATCCAAGCCCTGTGGGGGCGTGATAACCAGGCCACACCACCGAACATGCATGAGAATGGGCAAGCCCTGGCACGATCGGCCGCGACCGGCAGAATAATCACCCAAATCCCTTCCCACTTGCCCCAACGAACCGGGCAAGGCACATTGCCCGTGCTTTGAACGAACGAACAACCGCTGCCGATTTACCCGAGCCGCAGCCTGCAACCAATCCCGCCCGGCTGACCGGGCGAAACGTCGGCAATTGGCGCACTCAGCTCGAACTCTTGCGCCGCCTTCTGGTCGTGCTGGGCCTTTGCTTGTGGTTTGGCGGGTTCACTTTTTATTCGCTGGTCGTGATTCACACCGGCCACCGGGTTTTTGACAGCCAGGTGGAGACGGGCTTCCTCACCCAGCAAGTCACGAATTGGCTCAACCTCATCGGCGTCCTTGTCCTTCTGCTCATGCTCTGGAACGTGCTTGCTTCGTGGCGGTCGCAGCCGCGGAACCTGTGTCGTGGTTTGTTGCTGGCTTGGGTAATCATCGCCGGGATACAAGTGAGTTTATTCTGTCTTCATCCAATGCTGGATCGTCTCCTTGATGCGGACAGCCGCACAATCCTGCACAAAGCGCCCTTCATCAGCCTGCACCGCTGGTACATGAATCTCTCAACCGTGCAATGGACCATCACGATTCTCTACATCTGGGGTTCTCTCGTTGCCTGGCGGCAAGCCGATCGGGCAGACGATTCGGGTCAAAGTCGCTTCGCCTAATGCCGTTGACAATCTGCTTTGCGGGAACGTAGCCTTCTTTTTGTTCGGGTGGCAGCCGGGTTTTAGGAACTCCTGAGCAACTCAAATAGCTGGTTGATCATTGTTTCCGTGAACGACCTGTTTTTTCATACCGCTGGCTTCTCAAGGATCCTGACTCCCTGTCGCGGCTGTTTAGACGACCACTCTTGAAACCGCCGCCTGCCCCCTTGTGCCCGGCCATGCATAGTCAGCGACCACCGGCAAAGCCGGTGGCTTGAAAATGTGAACCGCTCAAAGCGGGTTAATCTCGGAGCCGCTCGAAGCGGCCTGGTTCCCCGAACAGTCCCAACTGATCGAGGCGTCGATCTTCCTTATCCTGGTCTTGGATGTACTTGCGCACCAGCGTCTCATTCCGGCCCACCGTCGACACCCAGTACCCTCTCGCCCAAAAATGCTGCCCCACAAAGTTTCGCCGCTGCCCTTGGTGGGTCCGCGCAATATGGATCGCACTTTTACCCTTGATGTACCCCATGACCTGCGACACCGAATATTTGGGCGGAATCGAGATGAGCATATGCACATGATCGACCTGCAAATGCCCCTCCTCAATGGCGCATTCCTTCTGGCGCGCCAGTTCTCGGAATACGGTGCCCAAGTGCCGCCGCAACTGCCAATACAAGGCCTTGCGGCGGTATTTCGGAATAAACACAACATGATATTTACATTCCCACTTCGTGTGGCTTAAACTTTCAAACACATTCATTTTTGAGTCTCCTGTTGTTGACCTTGAGCGGTTCACAACGTGGATTCTCAAAAGGACTCCCGGAGCTGTCAAACTCCGGGAGTCTCCCCAGCAAAGCTGGGGGATTTCCAGAATTATTAAAGCTCATCGTGTGGAGTATCAGCAAATCTCGGCCATGCGGGATGTTTACCGCCAGGAGATGAACTGTCAGATCATCCATGATTCGTTGCACACGCGGCCAGGTTGGGTCCTTGAATATTTGCTCAGCGCGGACGGCGCAACGATTGGCTACGGCTCCATCGCCATAAGCGGGCCTTGGAAAGCCAAGCCGACCGTGTGTGAGTTTTTCGTGCTGCCCCACCACCGCTCGAAGCTGTTCGATTCCTTTTCGGCGCTGCTGGCCGCCAGCGGCGCGAAAATGATTGAGACTCAGAGCAACGCTCCCTTGCTTACAGTAATGCTGCACGCGTTCGCCCAAAATGTGGAGAGTGAGAGCATTCTCTTCCACGACAAAGTGACCACTTCTCATTCAATCCCCGGTGCTCTTTTTCGCCGTGCTGTGGCCGGTGATGCGGATCAAATCCGCCGGGAACAATTGGACCCGGATGCCAAATGGGTGGTGGAAACCGAGGGCAGCGTCGTCGCGGCAGGAGATATCCTTTTTCACTATAACCGGCCGTACGGTGACATTTACATGAAAGTGGCGGAATCGTTTCGTCAACGCGGTCTGGGTGCCTACTTGGTTCAGGAACTAAAGCGAACCTGTTACGAGATGGGAAGCGTCCCGGCGGCTCGATGCAATCCAGCCAATGTCGCTTCTCGGAAGACCCTCCTGAAGGCTGGCTTTGTTCCGTGCGGGCATATTCTTCATGGCTCCCTTCCCACGTAAGTGAACATGCGTCAGGCCAGGGCCCGCCGGCTTGGACTGTGGCACGTTTCTGAGCCCCCCGCCTCGAATCCTTGGCCGTCGCCCGATATGATCCAGCCGCTTCCCTTTGGACCGGTGCAGCACTCATTGCTTCCAGCCCCTCGCTGACCCGTTTACACCTTTTTAACAGGATGGGGTGTTCTTTTAACTATCGCGGATGAGCCCAGCGGAGGAAGGTTGCAGCATGACGGATTTAATATTCATCCTGGTCATTGTGGCGTTTTTCGCCTTCAGCGGCTTGTACGTGAAGTTCTGCGACAAGCTTTGATCTCGCGGGAGCTTTTATGGAAAACATCATCGTCGGCATAGTTGCCCTGTTGCTCTTCATTTACCTGTTTGTGGCCATGATTCGGCCCGAGAAATTTTAACCAAGGATCACCATGCACTCTTACGATTGGTTTCAACTGGGGCTCTACGTGGCGCTGCTGGCGTTGATCACCAAACCGATGGGGCTGTTCCTCGGCCGCGTGCTCGATGCCAACGGCCGCACCTGGTTCGACCCGGTCCTCAAGCCGCTCGAGCGAATCACCTACCGCGTGATGGGTGTGAAGCCGAACGTCGAACAAGACTGGAAGCAATACACGCTGGCGATGCTCATGTTCAGCCTGGTCAGTTGCGTGTTCACCTACGCGATCCTGCGCCTTCAACACTGGCTGCCGCTCAATCCCCAGCATTTCGGGCCCACCACTCCTGACCTGGCGTTCAACACCTCAACGAGCTTCACGACCAATACCAACTGGCAGAGCTACACCGGCGAATCGACCATGTCCTACCTCTCGCAAATGGTGGCGCTCGTAATCCATAACTTCGGTTCGGCCGCCACGGGCATTGCCCTCGCGGCCGCACTGGTGCGCGGCATCGCCCGGCACTCGGCCGCCACGCTCGGCAACTTCTGGGTCGATCTGGTGCGAATCACCTATTACCTGCTGCTGCCAATCTGTTTGGTGTTCGCTTTGGCCCTGGTATCGCAAGGAATGATTCAGAATTTCAAACCATACACGACCGCCAAATTGCTCGAACCTTTCACCACACAGGTCCAGAAAACCGATGACAAGGGCCAGCCGGTCACCACGAACGTTGCCGTCACAGTCCAGGCGCCCAAACTCGACGCGAACGGACAACCCGTCCTGGCCAACGGCGCGCCCGTCATGCTCGACGTGCCCAAGCTCGACGAAAAAGGCCAGCCCGTCATGACGAACATGCCGGTCATGATCGATCAGAAGATCGACACTCAAACCATCCCGCAGGGGCCGATGGCTTCGCAGGTCGCCATCAAAATGCTCGGCACCAACGGCGGCGGCTACACCAATGCCAACGCCGCGCATCCCTTCGAAAATCCAACGCCCCTGTCGAACTTTCTCCAGATTCTTTCCATCTTCGCCATCGGCAGCGGCCTGACTTATTATCTCGGTCGAATGACCAAAAACCAGGCGCACGGCTGGTCGGTTTGGTCGGCGATGATGATATTGTTCCTGGCCGGAGCCCTGGTTTGCTGGTGGGCGGAAGCCGCCGGAAACCCGATCCACCACCAACTTGGCGTGGCAGCCGCGGGCGGCAACATGGAAGGCAAGGAAGTGCGCTTCGGCATCTTCAACTCCGCCCTGTTCGCCACCATTACCACCGACGCCTCCTGCGGCGCGGTCAATTCCATGCACGACTCGTTCACTGCGCTGGGCGGATTCGTGCCTTTGTTCAACATCCAACTCGGCGAAATCATCATCGGCGGCGTTGGCGCGGGCCTTTACGGCATGCTCGTCTTCGTGGTGCTGGCCGTCTTCATTGCCGGGTTGATGGTTGGCCGCACACCCGAGTATCTCGGCAAAAAGATCGAGTCCTATGATGTCAAAATGGCGATGCTCGCGCTGCTCGTGCTGGCGGTGTCCATCCTCGGCTTTGCCGCCTGGGCCTCGGTCAGCAAATGGGGCTTGGACGCCTTGAACAATTCCGGGCCGCACGGCCTCAGTGAAATCCTTTACGCCTACAGTTCCGCCAACGGCAACAACGGCAGCGCGTTCGCCGGGTTGAGCGCCAACACCCCCTGGCTTAACACAACCATCGGCCTCGCGATGTTGATCGGGCGCTTTTTGATGATCGTTCCGATCATGGCCATGGCCGGTTCACTTGGGCGCAAAAAAGTTTCCCAGGCGAGCGCTGGAACTTTCCCCGTGTCCGGCGGCACGTTCGTGGTGCTATTGCTCGGCACGATTCTGCTGGTGGGAGCACTAAACTTTCTCCCCGCGCTGACCCTGGGGCCCATTGTCGAACATTTCCAGAACCATCAGGGCACTCTGTACTAATCTCATTATGCGCCACGCCACAACACGTAGCGCAGACTTCCAAGTCTGCTGTATCGCGGGTTTCCAAACCCGCAAGCCGTCCGATGTTTCAGTGCTCCCCAAAATCACAACGCCCTGCCGATTTGGAAATCGGCGATACAGCAGGTTGGGAAACCTGCGCTACCTCATTTAAGGACAGCCATGACTCAAAAATCTCCTTCGCTGTTTGACTGGAAAATTGTTGGGCCGGCGATTGTTGACTCATTCCGAAAACTCGACCCGCGGCTGATGATCAAGAACCCGGTGATGTTCATCACCATGGTCGGCGCGGCGCTGACAACGCTCGGCATTTTCACCGGAGCCGCAAGCGAACGCGGATTTATTCTCCAACTCGCCATCTGGCTTTGGTTCACGGTATTGTTTGCCAACTTCGCCGAAGCCGTCGCCGAAGGCCGCGGGAAGGCGCAAGCCGAGAGCCTGCGCAAGGCCCGCAAGGACACCATCGCGCGCCGCCTGCGCAACGGCCGCGAGGAACGGGTGCCCGCGCCGGAATTGGAAAAAGGCGACCTTGTCGTTTGCGAAGCGGGCGATGTCATCCCGGCGGACGGCGATGTGATGGAGGGCATCGCCAGCGTCGATGAAGCGGCCATCACGGGCGAATCCGCCCCGGTCATCCGCGAAAGCGGCGGTGATCGCAGCGCGGTCACCGGCGGCACGCGCGTGCTCAGCGACCGCATTGTGATTCGCATCACCATTGAAAAAGGCGGCGGCTTTTTGGATCGCATGATTGCGCTGGTCGAAGGTGCGCAACGCCAAAAGACGCCGAACGAAATTGCGCTCACCATTTTGCTGGCGGCCTTGACCTTCATCTTTCTGCTGGTGTGCGTGACGTTGAAGCCGTTCGGCATCTACTCGGCAACGGCATTCTCGGTGCCCGTGCTGATTGCGCTGCTCGTTTGCCTGATTCCCACGACCATCGGCGGGTTATTGAGCGCCATCGGCATCGCGGGCATGGACCGCGTGCTGCAACGAAACGTCATCGCCATGAGCGGTCGCGCCGTCGAAGCGGCCGGGGATGTGGATGTGTTGCTGCTCGACAAGACCGGCACCATCACGCTCGGCAACCGCATGGCAACCGCCTTCCTGCCCGCGCCGAGCATCAAGATCGAGCAATTGGCCGATGCCGCGCAACTCGCCTCCCTGGCGGATGAAACACCCGAAGGCCGTTCGATCGTCGTGCTGGCCAAGGATCAATTCAACCTTCGCGCGCGCGAGGTCGCGCCAACCCACGCGAATTTCGTGCCGTTCACGGCCCAAACACGCATGAGCGGCGTGGACTTTCCGGCGCTGAACGGCCAACCAGCCCGCTCGATCCGCAAAGGCGCGGCCGAGGCCATCAAGAATTATGTGCAACAGGCCGGCGGCAAATTTCCGCAAACCGTCAGCCAGGGCGTCGAGGACATTTCGCGTTCGGGCGGCACGCCGCTGGTCGTGGCGGATGGCGGTGAAGTCCTTGGCGTCGTGCATTTGAAGGACGTGGTCAAAGGCGGCATCAAGGAACGCTTCGCGCATTTGCGCAAGATGGGCATTCGCACCGTGATGATCACCGGCGACAATGCGCTCACCGCCGCCGCCATCGCCGCCGAGGCGGGCGTGGACGATTTCATGGCGCAGGCGACGCCCGAGCAAAAGCTGCAGCGCATCCGCGAAGAGCAGGCCACCGGGCATCTGGTGGCCATGACCGGCGACGGCACGAATGACGCCCCGGCCCTGGCGCAAGCCGACGTCGGTGTGGCGATGAACACCGGCACACAAGCCGCGCGCGAAGCCGGCAACATGGTCGATCTCGACAGCAATCCGACGAAGTTGATCGACATCGTCGAAATCGGCAAGCAGATGCTCATCACCCGCGGTTCGCTCACTACCTTCAGCATCGCGAACGATGTCGCGAAGTATTTTGCAATCGTGCCCGCGATGTTGATGGCCACCTTTCCAGCCATCGCGCCGCTGAACATCATGCACCTCCACAGCCCGACCAGCGCGATCCTGAGCGCGGTCATCTTCAACGCGCTGATCATCATCGCGTTGATTCCGCTGGCCTTGCGCGGCGTGAAATACACGCCCATCGGCGCGCTGGCGACGTTGCAGCGCAATCTTCTGATCTACGGCCTCGGCGGAGTCATCATTCCGTTCGTCGGCATCAAGATCATCGATATTCTAATCACCTCTCTCAAATTGATTTAACCCTGGCGCTCATTTATGAAAGAACTCTTTTCCCATATTCGCGGCGCAGTAATGGTCACATTGGCTCTGGCCGTGGTTTGCTGCGGGATTTATCCGCTGGTTGTGTTTGGCATCGCGCAAGTCTGCTTCCCGGCCAAGGCCAACGGCAGCTTGATCGTCGAGGCAGACGGAACCGTGCGCGGCTCCCGCCTGCTCGGCCAGCCGTTCGCCTCGGACAAATATTTCCACTCGCGGCCTTCCGCGGCGGGAACCGGATATGACGCCACGAGTTCCGGCGGCAGCAACCTCGGACCGACCTCAAAGAAATTGGCCGATTCCATTGCCCAAAATATTGCCGATTACCGGATCCAAAACGGCCTCGCGACCAATGCCCCCGTTCCAGCCGACGCCGTCACCGCTTCGGGCAGCGGATTGGACCCGCACATCAGCATTCAGAACGCCCTTGTGCAGATGCCACGAGTCGCCAAGGCACGCGGGTTGAGCGAAGAAAAAGTGCGCGCCTTGATTGCGGCCCACACCGATCCGGCGGATTTGGGTTTCCTGGGGGAACCGCGTGTGAATGTGTTGATGCTGAATCTGGCTTTGGATGGGCATTGAAATGTCCAATGCCCAATGACCAAAAAATGCCCAGGCTCCAAATCCCGGTTGATATTTGGGCCTTGGGAATTCACTGGTCATTTGGCATTGGGCATTGGACATTAAAGCTGGGAACGGTTAACTGATGAACCACCCGAAGCATGAGCGACGACCATCGTCCCAATCCTGACGCCTTGCTTGCCGCCATCCATAAGGAGGAAGCGGCAAAACGGCGCGGTCGATTGAAGGTCTTCCTCGGCATGTCCCCTGGCGTCGGCAAAACCTACGCCATGCTCGAAGCGGCGCGGCGCGAACTGGCTTCCGGCTGCGACGTGGTCATCGGCTACGTCGAAACCCATGGACGCAAGGATACCGATGCCCTCGCAGAAGGACTGCCGCAAGTTCCGCGTCGCTCGGTCGATTATCGCGGCGTGGCTCTCACGGAGATGGACCTCGACGGCGTATTGGCGCGGCATCCCCAACTGGCGCTCGTGGACGAACTGGCCCACACCAACGCCGCCGGCTCGCGGCACCCCAAACGGTACCAGGACGTGCGCGAACTGCTGGACGCGGGCATCGACGTGTTTACCACGCTCAACGTGCAGCACGTGGGCAGCCGCGCCGAGATCGTGCGCGAATTCAGCGGCGCCACCATCCAGGAAACCGTGCCGGATTCGGTGCTGGACGACGCGGAAATCGAGCTGGTGGATTTGCCGCCGGGCGAACTTATCAAGCGGCTTGGCGAAGGCAAAGTGTACTTGGGAGATCGCGCGCAGGCGGCCGCCAACAATTTCTTTCGCGTCGGCAATCTCAATGCGCTCCGCGAGCTGGCCTTGCGGCTGGCGGCGGAACACGTCGGTCAGGACTTGCGCCAATTCCTCTCCGCCCGCCAGATTGCCGGTCCCTGGAAAACCGGCCAGCGCTTGCTTGTGGCCATCAGCCCCAGCCCGCTCTCGGAATCGATGGCGCGCTGGACCCGCCGGCTGGCGGACAATTTGCAAGCGCCCTGGCTGGCCGTCTATGTGGATCTCGGGCACACGCTCTCCGACGCGGAGCAAACCCGTCTCCAGTCCAACCTCGCGATCGCCCGTGAACTCGGCGCGGAAGTCATCACCACCGCCGGCCAGGATATTGTCGAGGCGCTGCTGCGCGTGGCGCGCCAGCAAAATGTCACCCAGATCATCGTCGGCAAGCCGGCGGGCCAGCGGCTCCTTGACCGTCTGCGCGGCGGCTCGGCGCTGGGCCGGTTGATTCGCGAGAGCGGCGGCATCGATGTCCATTGCGTCCGGGCGGAAGCCACCGAACCAACGCGGCCCAGGAGGTTCTGGCAGCGAGTCCCGCACTCCAGCCAAAAACAATATGCGACCGCGGCCATAACGATTGGCCTGACGACGGCGCTCAACTTTGCGCTGGGAAACTGGGCGGGGCACGACACGGCCTACATGGTCTCGCTCGTGTATTTGCTGGCACTGCTCGGCCTTGCGCCTTTTGTTGGACGGGGGCCAATGTTGCTGGCCGCCGCGGCGAGCGCGCTATTGTGGGACTTCTTCTTTTTGCCGCCGCTATACACCTTCTACATCAACAGCGTTCAGGATGGTTTGATGTTCGGAATGTTTTTTGTCGTGGCGCTGGTGCTCGGCCAGCTTACTTCGAGGCTGCGCGCGCAACAGGTCGCGGAACGGGAACGCGAGGAGCGCGCCACGGCACTTTACCTGCTGACGCGTGAACTGGCCGAAGGCAAGGATATCGCCGAACTGCTCGGGGTCGTCATCCGGCAGCTTGGCGACGTTTTCAAATCCGACGTGGCGGTGCTGCTCCCGGAAACCGAGGGCGAAGGCGAATTGATTCCCTACCCCTTCGGCACGCTGGACCTTTCCGAAAAGGAAGCGAGCGTGGCCGGCTGGGCGTTCCGCAACGCCAAACCCGCGGGCCGCACCACGGACACGCTGCCGTCGTCGGAAGCGCTCCACTTGCCGCTCGTCACGCCCACGGGCTGCCTGGGGGTGATCGCGTTGCGCCCGCGCGATGGACGGCAAATGTCGCTGCAACAACGCAATCTGCTGGATAGTTTCCTCCGGCAGATTGCGTTGGTGCTTGACCGGCAGCAACTCAGCGAAGCCGACCAGCAGGCCAAGCTGGTGGCCGAGTCCGAGCGGTTGGGCGAAACGCTGCTCAATTCCGTTTCGCACGAGTTGCGCACTCCCATCGCCATCATCAGTAACGCCTCCGCCAGCCTGAATGACCTGCCCACGGAAGCCGAGCCGGCGCTCCGGCGCACCTTGACGAAGGAAATCCACGAGGCCAGTCTGCGTTTGAACCGGCTCGTGCGCAATCTGCTGGACATAACACGCCTTGAATCCGGTCACGTGAAGCCGAAAATGGAATGGTGCGATGTGTCCGATCTGGTCCACGTTGCGCTCAAAGCCAGCGAAAAAGAACTTGCCCGCCACAACGTGCGCACGAATATCGCGGACAAACTGCCGTTGGTGAAAATGGATTTTGTGCTGATGGAACAGGCCTTAAACAATTTGCTCGTGAACGCCGCCGCTTACACGCCACCGGGCACGGATGTCGAAGTCAGCGCCCGCGCCGAGAACGGTGAACTCGTCCTGGCCGTGGTTGATCATGGTCCGGGCATTCCGAGCGACAGCCTGCCGCGGCTCTTCGAAAAGTTTTACCGCGTGCCCGGTTCGCCGGCCGGCGGGACGGGGCTGGGGCTATCGATCGTCAAACAGTTCGTAGAAACGCAAGGTGGAAAGGTGAGCGCGCGCAACCGGTCCGGTAGCGGAGCGGAGATAACCATTCGGCTGCCGTTGGGCGAACCGCCCAAGGTGGAAACAGAATCCGAGCCGGCGCTGGCGGGGAGGACCGAATGAAGGGTAAAATTTCCTGCCCAGACGCGGAGCGCAGAGCTCCGCACCTCACTAAAGGGTTACGATGAAAGAACCCACAACCAACCCAATGATTGCGCTCGTCATTGACGACGAAATACAATTGCGCCGACTGCTGCGATTGAATCTCGAAGGGGCCGGTTACAAAGTCTTCGAAGCGCCCAGTGGGCAGGAAGGATTGGCGGAAGCCGCGCAGCGCCGGCCGGATGTCGTAATCCTCGATCTTGGCTTGCCTGACATGGAGGGTCTCACCGTCTTGAAGCGGCTGCGGGAATGGAGCCGGGTACCGGTGATCGTCCTCACGGTTCGTGACCGCGAGGCGGACAAGATTGCCGCGCTGGACCTTGGAGCCGATGATTACGTCACCAAGCCGTTCAGCACGGGAGAACTCCTGGCGCGGTTACGCGCGGCCCAGCGCCATACTCAGCCCACAGCGGAAGCCAGCGTCTTTCGTTCCGGAAACCTTGAAGTGGATCTGATCAAACGCGTTGTCACCGTCAAGAATGCCGAGGTCAAGTTGACCGCGACGGAATACGCACTGCTTCGCTTTTTCGTGCAGCACGCCGGTAAAGTACTCACGCAAAAGCACATCATGCGCGAAGTCTGGGGGCCGAATTACGAGGGTCAAACGCATTACCTGCGCGTTTACATGAGCCATCTCCGCGAGAAGCTGGAAGCCGATCCCGCCAAGCCGGAGTTGTTCATCACTGAACCGGGGATTGGCTACCGGCTGGTGGTAAAGAGCGACGGGGGATGATGATCAAATGGATCGCGGCCCGGCTGCACACGGGCAGTCGGACGCGGGTGAACCATCTGCTATACTGGCAGCGTAAGAAAGTGAAATGATGGCGCATGACAAATACTACAATACTAGGAACCGACCCCATTTATTAATCTAAATAAAAATCTACAAATGATAGCGTACCGCAGTTACTATGGTAAGACCCTCGGCGTTGACGGATACGGCCATATTGGAGTTAGAGATGGATTTGGTTTCTTCGGTGAACGCGAAATCGCATACAACGGGCTCCATGTGGGCGGGTTGGTAAACGGCATCGCTTATGACAACAAGGTGCCCTTCGGCGTTCCACAAAACATGTGGGAAGACTTTCGATATTATGTCATCGCCCTGCCCCAGCATGAAGAACTTACATTGAGACAGTCGGCCGACAAGGGGCATGGGGAAATTACTATCAAATAGTTTATGGATACCTTTGAAATCATTGAGAAAATCAGGAGTAGACCTGGCATGTATTTGATGGAGGCGAAGTCGCTAAAGCACGTCTGCTCATTTCTCGTCGGCTACCAGTGCGGGAGAGCAGGCGCTTCGGAAAAGATTGAAGATCAGCGGTATATGCAGTTTCATGCATGGCTGGCCAAGCGTCTGGCATACGAAGGTACGGCAATGAGTTGGCACACTGTGATCCTTAAAAAAGCCGGCAACGATGGAAGGGCGTACGAATTGTTTTTTGCCCTGCTTGAAGAATTTAAAGAGCAAAGTGAATGATTGATGCGTGCATCCGCCCAGTGAACCCCAACCGGTGGGTGCGTTTTGATTCGCTTCCTGTTGTGGCCAGCGGTTTGCGCATTGGTCAGGACGGCTTAGCTGATGAGTGGGACGGGTAAAGGGAGGGGTATATAATAAAAACACCAAGCTCCAAGGTCCGAATTCCAGGCGCTCGCTCTCCCAGGAGTGACAAATCCTGATCAGGACCTGACTCCAATGCGGAGTTCAGAATGCGGGATGCGAAACAGGAAACAGGGCCTCGCAGTTCAAAGCCGCAGATGTTCCCAGAGAGCAGCGGGTTGCAGCCGGAGGTTCACGTAAAAGGGACCGAATTCACCGTAGCGGGCGGTGACTTCGTCGAAACGCATTTCGTAAACGATTTCCTTCAAGGCATCGATCTGGTGGGCCATCAACGTGACGCCCCACTCCCATTCGTCCAGGCCGGTGGAGCCGGTGATGAGTTGGGAGACGCGTCCGGCGAACTTGCGGCCCACGCGCGCGTGACCGCCCATGAGCCGTTTGCGAGTCGCGAAGTCCAGCATGTACCAGTTATAGGCGTCGGTGGTGGCGCGGCGTTTGCTCATGGGATAAAAGCCCATGACCTCCCAATCCGGCATTTCGGGATACAGCCGATAATGTTCGTAATCAGCGCGGCGCTTGTTGGATTCCGCCATCCGGGTTTTGAATTCGTCGCTGTCAGGCGAAAGTTTTTCCTGCTGAACGAGCATTTGCCGGCTCTCTTCCTCCGTGGGCATGTATTCGGAAAGTTCCGTGACGCTCAGGTAGCTGAAAACGGGTTGGAGCGCGCCCGGCGGGAAACCGGCCTCGAGGTCCCGGTGCATTTGCGCGACCTGGCCGAGTTCGGCGGCTTGCAGCATGAACACCAGATCGGCTTTGCCGCCCACGTTGGCATAACAAGTCAGGCGCGGCTGGCAGGGATTCGCGTTGGCGGCGCACAGCGCTTCCAGTTTGGCCCGCGCTCCCGTCGATTCGGCGGGACTCAACTGCGACCAGCGCACGCGGTCAATCCGATAAAACAAGTGCATCACATGGATGCCTTGGTTCAACTTGACCGGGGGAAGACTCATAAATGGCTGAGGTGGTGGCTGATAATTAAATTAAACTTGAGAGACAAACCCGGGCTCCGATCAATCCAATTGAAGGGCCTGCTGAAGAAACTGCTCCAGGTGCGTCAGGACTGCAACCTCGTTGACCACCAAGCTCGCTCCCGCATCACGGGCCGCTTGCTGGAGCGCGGTGTCCTTTTCGTCCGTGAAAGCGATCACCGGCACATGGCTGGTGGCAGGGTTCTTTTTGAGTTGGATGATCGCGTCGGCGACATTGCCGCGCGTGGCCAACAGGTCGGCCACGACCAGCATCGGCTTCTCCTGCTCGGCGCACGCGACCAGCGCGTTGGGCGCGGTCACCGTGAGGACGCGATAACCCAAATCTTGCAGGCGATTGACCAATTTGCTGCCGGGCAGCAATTTTTCATATAAAACAATCGCCAACGGTTGCGTCATATCGCCAGTCTGGAACAGGCGGGGGGAAATTGCAAAAAAAATCCCCGGCTAGAGGCACGGCGTCAGTGAAGAGAGGAACGCAGGCGTCCGACTGCTCGCCCAAGTGAGGCATTCTCAAGCAAAAGCTGGAGTTTTGCGCTCCGGCAACATCGGCCGATTGGCTGTACAGATTTATCTTTACGGGCCACTTGAAAATCGCGAATCAGCGCTCGGAATCCGCTTGAAACGGCTGTGCCCCAATGGGTTCCGTGACACAAATGGAACTTGACTTGCGGACAAGGGGAACTTATTTTTACTACAACGATATAGATGGCTGGCTCCTGCCAGCGCGCCAAGTCGGAAGATTAAATCTGCCGACTTTTTTGTTCCTCTTGATGGGGAATTTTGTACGAACGTTATGAACGCAGAATTTTTGACAGTCCTGGAATTCTGGGAGCGCGAGAAGGGCATTAATCGTGGGGTGCTCGTTGCTGCCGTGGAAGAGGCGTTGCTGTCCGCCGCCAAAAAGGCGGTCGGGCCAGCGCGTGATCTGCGTTGTGCCATCGACCCTAAAACGGGTGATATCAAAGCTTTTGCCAAACTGGTGGTGTCGGAGAAAGTGCTGTCGAAACACGATCAGATCACGGTGTTTGACGCCCGCCGGATCAAACCGGATGCGCAATTGGGCGAGGAAATCGAAGTTGAAGTGACTCCCGCCGGGTTTGGTCGAATCGCGACGCAATACGCCAAGCAGTCGTTGATGCAGCACATCCGCCGGGCGGAGAAGCAACTCATTTTCACCGAGTTCAAAGATCGCGTGGGAGACATCATCAGCGGCGTGGTGCGGCGATTCGAGCGTTCGGACGTCAGCGTGGACTTGGGCAAATACGAGGCCTTGTTGCCAAACCGCGAGCGCGTGCCGACCGAGGAATATCAGATTGGCGAGCGCATTCGCTGCTATGTGAAGGCGGTGGAGAATGGCGCCCATGGACCGGAAATCATTCTGTCGCGCGCTGATCCGCGGTTTGTTATCAAGCTGTTTCAACTGGAAGTTTCCGAGATCAACGATGGCACCATCGAGATCAAAGGCATCGCCCGCGAACCCGGTTTCCGGACGAAGCTGGCGGTTTATACCCGCGACGACAAGGTGGATCCTGTCGGCGCTTGCGTGGGTTTGCGCGGGCAGCGGGTGAAGAACATTGTTCGCGAGTTGAACAATGAGAAAGTGGACATCATCCGCTGGGACCCAAACATCAAGGTGTTCCTGACCAACGCGCTGGCGCCCGCTCAATTGAAGTCGTTTGAAGTCGATGAAGCCGCTCATCGCGTGCGGATCGTTGTGAGCGAGGACCAGCTTTCGCTGGCGATTGGCAAGCGCGGTCAGAACGCACGGTTGTCCTCGAAATTGACCGGTTGGCAGGTGGACATCGAACCGGAAGTCGTGGTCACGGTGGGCTTTGAGGAAAAAGTGGCGCAGGCGATCAAGACGCTGGCAGCCATCCCCGGCATCACACAGGCACAGGCGGATGTCCTGGTCCATCACGGCTTGACCCGGCTGGAAGATTTGGTGCAGGCGGACGAAAGTGACCTGGCTGACATCCCGCAGATAGGCGATCAGGCGGGAACCATCATGGCTGCCGTGCGCGCTGAAGCCGCCCGCCGCAAGCTCAAACTGGGTGATTCCGGCGAGGGTAACCGGCCGGAGAATCCCAGCGCGCCCGAATGAGCCCTCGGCGGCTTGAAATTAGACTCGGATGTACTGGAACAGAAGACAGCCTTATGTTAGGTTATTAAACATATGAAGGCTTGGTGGCAGTTTTGGCCTGAAGTTGACGATCATATAGATTATGCCCGTTCGTATTTACGACATTTCAAAAAAGCTCGGCTTGGAGAACAAGGAAGTTCTGGCCAAGGCGAAGGAATTGGGCATTGCCGCCGCCAAGGTCCCCTCCAGTTCGCTCGATAAGATTACCGCTGAATACCTGGAAAACGAACTGACCGGTGGGAAGCCGGTTCCCGCCGCAGCCCCCACCCCGCCCCCCGAACCCGAGAAGATCATTTTGGTTACTGCTCCGCCACCACCTGCGCCTCCGCCCGCGCCGCCTTTGCCCACGCCTGAGCCAGCCGTTCCGGTCGAGGCTAAAGCGCCTCCGGCTGTTCCGACCCCGACTCCGCCCCCGGTGGAAGTCCCCGCGGAAAATGGCGCCTCAGTGGACGGCATCGTTGAGCCCGCTGAAGCAACGCCTCCAATGCCCCCGGCGCCTCCGGAACCCATGGTGCCCGCGCCTCCGCCGCCTCCGGCCGGCCCTCAAGTCGGCGATAAAGTCGGTTTTATTCAACTGCCCGGGAAATCCGCGCCGCGGACCGGAGACAAACCCGGTCCAGGCTCCGTCAAGCTTCCCCCATCGCGTCCGGGCTTTACCGGTGGACGTCCGGACTTCGGGCGTGGCCGGGGAGACAACCGAAACGTTCGTGGCGGTTTCCCGCCGGGCCGATCCCAGGCGCCCGCAGGCCGGACTGGCGGGCCTCAGCAAGTTCAACCGGCCAAGCCGACCACTCCGGCTGCTCCCAAAATCAATCTGCCGGAATCGGCGGTCGTCATTTCCCTTAAACCGCCCATCGTGGTGCGCGAATTGGCCGAACAACTCAAACGCAAGCCGTTCCAGTTGATCGCCGATCTGATGGAATTGAACGTCTTTGCCAACGTGAACCAGGCTATCGACGAAGCGATTGCGGAGAAAATTTGCGCGAAATACGGGTTCCGCTTCGAGGTTGAAAAGCGCGAACGCGGCAGCGGCATCATTCACGCCCCCGTCCGGAAAGTCGAACTGGACGTCGAGGACAAGACGGAAGATCTGAAGTTGCGCGCGCCGGTGGTAACCATCATGGGCCACGTCGATCACGGCAAGACCACGCTGCTGGATGTCATCCGCAAATCGAATGTCGTGGCCGGCGAGGCGGGTGGAATCACCCAGCATATCGGCGCTTACACGATTTCATTCCCCCACCCCGAACGCAAGGGTGAGTTGCAACAGATCACCTTCCTGGACACGCCCGGCCACGCCGCGTTCAGTTCCATGCGCGCGCGCGGAGCGAATGTCACGGACATCGTCGTGCTGGTCGTTGCCGCCAATGACGGCGTGATGCCCCAGACATTGGAAGCCCTCAGTCACGCCCAGGCCGCCAAGGCGGAAATCATGGTGGCGGTCAACAAGTGCGACCACCCGAACGCGAACCCCATGAAGGTGCGCCAGCAATTGCAGGAAAAGGGTCTCGTTTGTGAAGAGTGGGGCGGCAAAACTTTGTTCGTGGATGTTTCGGCATTGACCAAGCAGGGCGTGGACAAGCTGCTCGAAGCCATTTTGCTCCAGGCGGAAATCATGGAGTTGAAGGCCAATCCGAACCGTCGGGCCAAAGGCAACGTGATCGAGTCGGGTCTCGAACCGGGCGGCCCCACCGCCACCGTGCTCGTCCGCAAAGGCACGCTCCATCTCGGTGACATCGTCATCTGCGGCCAGTATTACGGGAAGGTCCGCGCGCTGATCAACGAGGACAACAAGCGCCTCAAGGAAGCAGGCCCGTCCGTGGCGGTGAAAATGCTCGGGCTCAACGGCGTGCCGGAAGCCGGGCTGGAATTCAGCGTGGTGGAGGACGAAAAGGAAGCGCGCGATCTCGCTGAGAAGCGCTCCTTCGAAGCCCGCGCGCTGGGCCAGGAAGCCCGGACCAAAGTCACGTTGGAAAACCTGTTTGCCACGATGTCTTCCACCACGGCCAAGGTCCTGAAAGTGGTCGTCAAAGCCGACACCCAGGGCTCCGTGGAGGCCATCGTCGAAGCGCTCAAAAAGATCGAGTCGGACAAGGTTTCGCTCGAAGTCATCCACAGTGCGGTCGGCACCATCACCGAGTCGGACGTGGCGCTCGCTTCCGCCTCGGATGCGGTCATCCTCGGGTTCCACACGCGGATTGACAACGGCGTCTCCGATGCCGCCAAGCGCGAAGGCGTGCAGATCAAGCTTTATGCCATCATCTACGAGTTGATTGACCAGGTAAAAGAAGCCATGGCTGGACTGCTTGATCCGATTTTGAAGGATGTCGTGGTCGGCTCGGCCGAGGTGCGCAAAATATTTACTTTCTCCAAGGGCTTGCCGGTGGCGGGCTGCATGGTTACGACCGGGCGCATCGTCCGCGGCAAGGTCCGCGTCATGCGCCGCAAAGGGCTCATTTACGAGGGCGTGACGCAATCCCTGAAGCGTTTCCAGGACGAGGTCAATGAGGTGCGCGCGGGAATGGAATGCGGCATCCGCATCGATGGCTTCGGCGATTTTCAGGTGGGCGATTCGATCGAGTGTTACACCGTCGAACGAGTGGCCCAGAAACTTTGATCTTTTTCCAATCGTTCTTTCATGCCCTCGCTTAGATTGCAACGGGTGCGCGAGCTATTGAAGCGCGAAATCGGCGAAGTCGTTCGCCGCGAGATTCCGGTCGGCGAGGCCGGGTTGATCACGGTCAACGATGTGACGGTGACCAGCGATTTGCACTCCGCCACGGTTTATGTCGGCGTCCTCGGCAATGCGGAGCAACAGAAAAAGGGCTTTGCCCAATTGAACTTGCACCGGAAGCGCATCCAGGGCCTGGTCGGCAAAGCGGTTGTTTTGAAATACACACCCCAGTTGCGGTTCGTGCTCGACGAATCGATTGAGCAAGGCAACCGGGTGCTGAAGATCATTGATGAACTCGAGCACTCCGAGCCTGCAGATGAAACCACACCCAAAGATCATTGATCGCATCCTGGAAGGGGTTCGCGACAGCCGCACTATTTGTGTCGTCGGCCATATCCGGCCGGATGGCGATTGCATCGGCTCCCAACTGGGCCTGACGCTCGCGCTGAAGAACGAAGGCAAGAAGGTGGTCTGCTGGAACGAAGACGGCGTGCCGAGCAAGCTCGCTTTTCTCGATCCCGATCACCTGGTGCAGCGGCCGCGCCGCGGGCTGGAGTTTGATTGCGTGATCGCCACCGATGCGGCCAGCTTCGAGCGGTTGGGCAAGGTGGGTTCGTGCATCGGCCAGCGAAAGTTGTTCATCAACATCGACCACCACAAAAGCAACACCCGCTACGCGGACGTCAACTGGGTTTCGGCGAAGGAGCCTTCGACCGGCGAACTGATTTTCCGGCTCTTGCGCGCCGCGAACTGGCCGATCACGCCGCCGATTGCCGACTGCCTTTTCACCGCGGTCTCGACCGACACCGGCTCGTTCCAGTACCCGAGCACGCGCCCGAGCACTTACAACGTGGCGGGTGAACTGGTGAAGCGCGGCGCGAATTTGGAAAAGATTTGCGACGAAGTTTATCAATCTTTTCCCCTTTCACGCGTCCGGCTGCTGCAACATGTTTATAACCATTTCAAGCTGACCCACGACAACCAGATCGCCTACTTCTGGCTGCGAAAAAATGATTTTGTTCGCACCGGCGCGTCCTCCGATGATTCGGAAGGCCTCATTGATCACATCCGCGCCATCGCGCCCGTGGTCGTCGCCTGCGTCTTTGAAGAGCTCGCTCCCGATTTGACCCGCATCAGCCTGCGTTCCAAGAGCGAAAAAATAAACGTGAACGAAATCGCCGCCCAATTCGGCGGTGGCGGCCATACTGCCGCCGCGGGCGCGCGCATCCCGGGCCGGCCGCTCTCGATCCAACGGCGCGTCATTGCCGCTGTCAAAAAAGCCCTGAATGCGGCCAGGTAAGTTCAAGGGTGGATTGTTGTCTACCCTCGATTTCCATCGATATCCATTCGAGGTTAAAAGTTTAATATGCATCAGTTTGAACCCTTGGACGGCGCGTTGCTGATCGACAAACCGGTCGGCCCGACGTCGCACGACGTGGTGGACGCGGTCCGCCGGCAATTCGGCATTAAGAAGGTCGGCCATTGCGGCACGCTGGACCCGAATGCCACCGGCCTGCTTATGCTCGTGCTCGGGCGCGGCACAAAACTTTCCGAAAAGCTGATGTCCTCGGACAAGGTGTATGAGGGCACCATCAAGTTCGGTGAAACCACGGATAGTTACGACGCGGACGGCGAGCTCGTCGCCTCCCTGCCCGTCCCGCCCACCACGCTGGACGAATTGAACGAACTGGCCACCACGTTCGTCGGCGATCAAATGCAAATGCCGCCCATGGTTTCGGCCGTGAAGAAAGGCGGTGTGCCGCTTTACAAACTCGCGCGCAAGGGCGTGGAAGTGGAGCGCGAACCACGGTTCATCCACGTTTACAATTTCCGCTTTTCCGAATACCACGAACCTATCGGGCATTTCCGCGTCGCCTGCACGAAGGGCACTTATGTCCGCAGCCTCGCGCACGATCTCGGCCAGAAAGTGGGTTGCGGCGCTCATCTCGCCAACTTGCGCCGTGTCGTCTCCGGCAAATTCGATGTCAAGGACGCCATCCCGTTCGAGGATGTCATGGGTCTCACAGAAAGCGAATTGGAGAAACGCGTGATCCCGTTCGTAAAGTTGTTATGAGGAAAGGGCAACGAGGGCTGAATCCATGCGCTGCAGAGCACGTCGATGTATTCCGCCAATCCCAAAAGGATTGTGTCCTTGCAACCCCTGGCAGCCGACGTAAGGAACCTCCAATATTTTTCAAAAAGGGGTTAGAGCCTCCTTACGTGGGCGGCCACGATTTCTTGAATCATCCCTGCGCATGCCTGGTCACTTAAGACTGCTCGCATGAGAACCATCCACGCTGCCGCGGAACTTGAGCCGGCAGGCCGCAAGGTCTGCCTGGCGATCGGCTTCTTTGATGGCGTGCATCTTGGACATCAGCAAATCATCCGGCAAACCATTGCGGACGCCCATCAACACGAAGCCCTCTCGGTGGTGGTAACCTTCGACCAGCATCCGAACACCGTCGTCGCGCCACAGCGGGTGCCGCCGTTGATTTATTCCCTGCCCCAGAAACTGCGCGTGATCGAGTCCCTGGGTTGCGATGCCTTGTTGTTGATTCATTTCGACAAGGCATTCAGCCAGCAAACGGGCGAGGCATTCATTCGCGGGCTCGCGCGCGACTTCCGCCAGATTCAGAGTCTGTGCGTGGGCAGCGCTTTCACGTTCGGCTACAAGCGTGGTGGGAACGTCGCCCTGCTCAAAACGCTGGGCGAAGAATTAAAATTCATCGTCCATGGCATGGCCGCCGTCTCGCTGGACGGCCGGGTGGTGAGCAGTACCCGTATACGCGAAACGATTCGTGCGGGTGATCTCGACGCTGCCGGCCAGATGCTTGGCCGCGCTTATTCCATCGCCGGCCAGATCACCCGGGGCGATCAACTTGGCCAGCAACTTGGCTTTCCCACGGCAAATCTTGATGTGACTGGTCTCGCGCTCCCGCCCAGCGGCGTCTATACGGTCCATGCGCTCGTGCGGGAAGGAGGGAAAACCGGCGCAAGCTCACCTTGTCGGACACATCGCGCGGTCGTGAACATCGGCCACCGGCCCACTCTGAACAACCCCACGCCCGCGTTGCGTGTCGAGGCGCACTTGCTCGATTTCAAAGGCGACCTGTACGGGCAGGAAATGGAACTTGTGTTTGTTGAAAAGCTCCGTGAGGAGCAAAAGTTTCCTTCCCTGGAGGCGTTGAAGGAGCAAATCGCGAAGGACATCGCAGCAGCGCGAGAGAAGTTTTAAAAAGGGCGGGGACGCCTTCGTTCCACAAAGCTTTGTTGAACAAAAGTGGGGACGGAGACACCCCACTCCTCAAAAGTCTCCTTAAAGTCCCATCTAAGAATGATGGCGGCGCTTAACCTTGAGCTGCGCCAGCGAATGGGCGAGTGCAGCACTAACCATTGCCGACTCCTCGTCATCGAGGCGCTCCGCGAGGCGGGCCTCAGCGCGACGGCGCGCTTCCTCCGCCTTGGCCTCGTCGATGTTCTCAGCCCGAATCGCCATATCGGTCATGATGGCCACGCGCTCACCGGTGATCTCGACGAATCCTTCCCCCACCGCCAGGAAGTAATCGCGGCCATCCTTGCGCACCGCCACCTCGCCCGAAACGATCTGGGTCATCAGCGGCACGTGCTGCGGATAAATTCCCATCTCACCTTCGACGGCCGGCAGCGTGACCATATCCACATCCTCCGAATACGTCTTCGCATCCGGAGTCACGATCTCGAGTTTCAGAGTGTTGGCCATTATTCAGAGTCGCATTCTGTTCCGCCGGCAGGTTCCCGCCCGCAAGCCGGAGCTTTACGATTTGCTAGCCTTCTTTAATTTCGTCGATGCCGCCCTTCATGTAGAAGTTGTTCTCCGGCACATCGTCATATTTGCCGGCGAGGATTTCCTTGAAGCCGCGCACCGTCTCGGCCACGGGAACCTGCTTGCCTTCGCGCCCGGTGAACACCTGCGCCACCGTAAACGGCTGGCTGAGGAAGCGCTGAATTTTGCGGGCGCGGAACACCGTCAGCTTGTCTTCCGGCGATAATTCGTCCATGCCCAGAATGGCGATGATGTCCTGCAAGTCCTTGTAACGTTGCAACACGCGCTGCACGCCGCGGGCCACATCATAATGCTCCTGGCCCACAATCTCCGGCGTCAAGGCGCGGGAATTGGAGGCGAGCGGATCCACCGCCGGGAAAATGCCCAACTCGGCAATCGAACGTTCCAGCACGATCGTCGCATCCAGGTGCGCGAAGGTCGTGGCGGGCGCCGGGTCGGTCAAATCGTCCGCCGGCACATAAACCGCCTGGAACGACGTGATCGAGCCTTTCTTCGTTGAGGTGATGCGCTCCTGCAAGTCGCCCATTTCGGCGCCCAGTGTCGGTTGGTAACCCACCGCGCTCGGCGTGCGTCCCAGCAGCGCGGACACTTCCGAACCGGCCTGCGAGAAACGGAAAATATTGTCGATGAACAAGAGCACGTCCTGGTTCTTTTCGTCCCGGAAATACTCCGTGACCGCCAGCGCAGAAAGCGCGACGCGCAAACGCGCGCCCGGCGGCTCGTTCATCTGGCCATACACCAGGCCGATGCGGGAGCCGGGCTTCAAGATGGGCAGCCCGTTGGGACCGCGTTTCAGGTGGCCCTTTTCGTCCTTCTCACACTTGATGACGTCGGCTTCCGCCATTTCGTAATAAAGGTCGTTGCCTTCGCGCGTGCGTTCGCCCACGCCCGCGAACATCGAAATGCCGCCATGCAGTTTGGCGATGTTGTTGATCAACTCCATGATGACAACGGTCTTGCCGACGCCCGCGCCGCCGAATGCGCCGACCTTGCCGCCCTTAAGAAACGGACAGATGAGATCGACGACCTTGATGCCGGTCGTGAGAATCTGTGGGCTGGTGGATTGATCGATCAGCGCAGGAGGAAGGCGGTGAATCGGATTGCGTTTGTCGAACTTCACCGGGCCTTGTTCGTCCACTGGTTCGCCGATCACGTTGAACACCCGTCCCATCACACCCTCGCCCACTGGCATCGAGATCGGTCCGTCGGTATCGACGACCTCCTGGCCGCGTTTGAGACCTTCGGTTGTGCTCATGGCCACCGCGCGCACCCAGTTGTCGCCGAGGTGCTGCTGCACTTCGAGCGTCAGGCGCACGGGCTGGCCGCCGGGCGGCGTAAAGTCGATGGTTAGCGCGTTGTAAATTGCCGGCAACTGGCCAGGGAATTCCACGTCCACGACCGGGCCGATGATTTGAACGATTTTGCCTTTATTCATGTGATGAAATGTTAACCCATCGCCATCGCAGCGGTGGTGATTTCCAAAAGTTCTTTCGTAATGTTTGCCTGGCGCAGCTTGTTGTATTCAAGCGTCAGGTCCTTGATGATTTGCTTGGCGTTGTCCGTCGCGTTCTTCATGGCCACCATGCGCGCGCTGTGCTCCGAGGCCTTGGCTTCGAGCAAGACCTGGTAAACCCGGAAGTTAAGATAATGCGGCAACAACGCCCCGAGCACATCTCCCACGCCGGGTTCGAATTGGAACTCCAGGGTACCCTTGGCCAACGGCTGCTCGTCGTGCACGTTCGCGCCTACGCCCTTGATTTCGCCCACCGGCAGGAAAGGAATGATCTCGGGCTTCTGGTTGAGGGTGGAGATGAAGCTGGTATAGAGAATGTCCACCTGGTCCACTTTGCCGTCGGTGAACAGGTCCCGGGCGAAGTGGGAAATGGCGCGCGCCTCACTAAACAGCGGCGCGTCCTTGTAGGTAAATTCCGCGGTCAACTGGCGTTTCGTCCGCGCCACGAATTGGGCGCCCTTCCGGCCCGCGGAGATGTAAAGCGTGGCGTCCTTGTCAAACTTGGCTGCTTCCCGCGCCAGATTCGAATTCAAGCCGCCGCACAGTCCCTTGTCGGTGCTGACCATGATCAACGCCCGCTTCCTGACCTCGCGCTTTTCCATCAGTGGATGGATAAAGTCGCCAATACTCGCCGCGACCTCCGCCAGCACCTCGTTCATCAGGTTGGCATACGGACGCCCCGCCAGCGCGGCCTGCTGGGCGCGACGCATCTTGGACGAAGCCACCATTTGCATGGCTTTGGTAATCTGCGCCGTGTTCTTAACCGAGCGAATGCGCCGGCGTATGTCTCGCGTGCTGGGCATGAATTACTTTTGCGTTAACTCACTTATAAGTTGTCTTGAACTCGGCCACCGCCGCTTTGAGATCGTTGGCGATGGGGTCCGTAATGGCCTTTTCCTTTCCGATCCTGGCAAGCAGATCGCCTTTGCGCGTTTCCAGGAAGTCCGTCAGCTTGGCCTGGAAATCCTTCACCTTGTCAACGGGCACATCATCCAGAAAGTTGTTCTGCATGGTCCAGAGGATGGCGGCCTGGATTTCGACCGAAATGGGATTGTACTGGTTCTGCTTGAACAACTCGACGATCCGCTTGCCGCGCTCCAGCGTGGCCTGCGTCTTGGCATCCAGATCGGAGCCGAACTGCGCGAACGCGGCCAGCTCGCGGAATTGCGCGAGGTCGAGCTTGATGCGGCCGGCCACTTGTTTCATGGCTTTGATCTGGGCCGCTGAGCCGACGCGGGACACCGAGAGACCGACGGAGATCGCCGGACGGATGCCTTGGTAAAACAGGTCGGTTTCCAGGTAAATCTGCCCGTCGGTGATCGAAATGACGTTGGTGGGAATGTAAGCAGAAACGTCACCCGCCTGCGTCTCAATGATCGGCAGGGCAGTGAGCGAACCATTGCCGTTCGCCTCGTTGAGGCGCGCCGCGCGTTCGAGCAGGCGGCTGTGCAGGTAAAATACGTCACCCGGATACGCTTCGCGCCCGGACGGACGCTTCAACACCAGCGACACCTGCCGGTAAGCCACCGCCTGCTTGGAGAGATCGTCGTAAATAATCAGCGCGTCCATGCCATGTTCCATGAACCACTCGCCCATTGACGCGCCGGCGAACGGAGCCAGGAATTGGTTTGCGGCGGAGTCGGCGGCGGCGGCCACCACCACAATGGTGTCTTCCATGGCGTTCGCCTTTTCCAACTCGGCGATCACACGCGCCACGTTGGATTGCTTCTGACCGACAGCGACATAAATGTTGTAAACCGGACGGAAATCCTTGTCGCCAGAGGCGCGGCCCGCCTTGTTGATGCGGGCCTGATTGATCATCGCGTCCACCCCGATGGTCGTCTTGCCCGTCGAACGGTCGCCGATGATCAACTCGCGCTGGCCGCGGCCGATGGGAATCATCGCGTCGATGGCCATGATGCCGGTCTGCAACGGCTGGCTGACCGACTTGCGTTTGACAATGCCGGGCGCAATCTTCTCCACCGGATAAAACGCGGTTTCCTTGATCGGCCCCTTGCCGTCGATGGGGCGGCCCAGCGCATCGACCACGCGGCCGAGCAATCCCTTGCCCACCGGCACGGAAAGCAGTTTGCCCGTGGTGCGGACCTCCGCGCCTTCCTTGATGCTGGTGTAGTCGCCCAGGATGATCGCGCCGACTTCGGTTTCTTCCAAATTGAAGACGAGGCCGACGATGTTGTTGCCGAAGTCAAGCATCTCGTTCGCCATCGCGTCGGTAAGGCCCTCGATCCTGGCCACGCCGTCCGAGATTTCGCGCACATGACCGATGTTCTGCCGGGTCACCGCCGTCTTGACTCCCGAGATTTGGGCTTCAATTTCTTGTAATAAAGTGCTCATAAAAACTGTCAGTCAGTCCAAAACTAAAACGATTCGCGAAGCCTTTCCAACCGGCCCCGCACACTGCCATCATAAACGTCACTGCCCACGCTGATCCGCAAGCCGCCGATCAATTCGGGTTTTTGCGCGAACGCGATATTCAATCCCGGCCCATATTTCCGTCCGAGGCTGTTCAGCACCTCGTTCTGCTCGGCGGCAGACAAAACGGTGGCGCTCTCCACCCGGGCTGAGCGCCGTTCCTGGTCCAACTTCACCAACCGCGCGAACTGCGTCAAAATCTCCAGATACCCGCGCGGTTTTTGCGACAGGACCGCCTGCACCGCCCGGCGCACGCGAGTCTCGTCCAGCAACCCGTTTACCTGGCAGGCGCGAAAGAGGCCCTTCGCTTCGCGTCGCTCTTGTTTGGTGATCTTCATCGGCTGGTTTAATCCGGCTCAAGCCGCCAACTGGCTCACGGTTTCGGCTTCCAGGCGCCGCTGATCTTCTGGCGTCAGGATCTTGCCCGTGACCTTGGTGCTGGTTTCCACCACGAGGCGTCCGACTTCGCGCCGGAGTTCCGCCAGCATCCGGGCATGCTCCGCAGCGGCCTCTTCGCGCGCCTTGGTAATGATCTGCGCGGCGTCCGCGATGGCCTTTTGCGTTTCCTGTTCCCGCACCCGGGCCGCCGCCGCGCGCCCTTCCTCGATCAATTTATTCGCCTGCGCGTTGGCTTGACCCAATATCTCGAGGCGGGAAGCTTCCGTGCGGGCCACTTCCGCCTTGATTCGCTCAGCATTGGCAAGTCCTTCCGCGATGCGCTGGCGGCGTTCCACCAACACGTTCAGAATCGGCTTGTAAGCCCAGTAATATAACGCGAAGGCGACGATGCAGAAGCTGATGACCTGCGAAATAAAGTGGGGCCAATCCACGCCGAAGGTTTGGGCGGTCTGCTTTGCCGTCTCGGCCAGGTCGCTGCCGATGCTCGCCAAAATAATCGTGCTATTCATAAAATTCGATTAAGACTGGCGCGGGACCTTGCGGCCCCGCGCCGATGATCAGCCTATGGGCCCCGCCTACTTCACCAGGAACAGGGCGTAGAACACGATGGCCTCGGCAAACGCAATCGCCAAAATCGATTGCACCAGGATCTTCGTGGAAGCGCCGGGATTGCGTCCCACCGCTTCGGAAGCCTTCATGCCGATGAGTCCCACGCCGAGGGCCGCGCCGAGCGCCGCCAGACCGACGTGCAGGTTTCCACCGAGTTCTGCCAACATGGGCGTTAACATATATGTTTCCTTTTTTGTTGCTCAGCGGCTCCCGCGATTGAACACGGTCAAACCGCCAAATTCTTATTCAATGATGCGCATGGCCGTGGCCCGGTTCGTCGTCGTGCTGGGTGATTAACATCGTGAACACCGCGGTCAACAACATGAATACGAGCGCTTGAATCACTCCCACGAGCAATTCCATGAAATAAAATGGGATGGGAATGACGACACTGGCAATGGATCTGGCCCAAGCCGGCTCTTTGATGAGGTGAGACATTGCTTCCATCATGTTCTCACCGGCAAAAATGTTGCCATAGAGACGAAAGCTCAACGAAACCGGCCGGAACAGGATCGAAAAGATTTCGAGGAACCCCACCGCAAAGAAGACCACGACGAGCAATGCTTTCAAAGCCCCGGACGATTCGCCTTTGGGCGCAAACAGGTGTTTCAGCAGTCCGATAGGCCCGTTGGCCTGAAATGCCCAAACTATCCAACAGGCGAAGAAAACGCAGGCCATTGCGAAGGTCATGTTCAGGTCTGCGTTCACCCCGCGAAACCAGGGATCAGTGACCACGAAACCGTAGGACGTGTGTTCGCCCCACCCGACCGTGCCGACACCGGGAAGCAATCCGAACCAGTTCGAGAAGAGAATGAAGATGAAAATACTGGCAAAGAACCAATAGGTCTTCTTCACAAGGTCCGGTCCAATGATGCCCTCGAGAAAATCATAGAGGCTTTCGACCAGCCATTCCCAAAAGTTTTGGATGCCGCTGGGGATTTCCTGGATGTTTCGAGTAGCCGCCTGGGCAAAAACGATCAGCCCGATCGCCACCACCCAACTCACTAGCATGGAATTCGTCACCGGCAGCGGGCCGATGCGGAACACTTCGGTGGCTTTTGGCGGCAGACCGTGTTCCTCGCGCGCCCCGGCTCCCGAAGCCTCGGCTTGCGTGGCCGCAGTTCCATTCGCCGCCGCCTGCTCCGGCGTGGCTGCCAGAGCGGCTAATGGAGCGACGCCGAGGAGAACGACCATTAGAATTAGTTTTAAGACTCGCATTGCCTTCAAGATCAGCGGCAGGTCGTGGGGACACCTTTCCCCGATTAAATAAAACGACATGCGCGCCGAAAGCGGGGAGAAAGTGCCTCATCGTGAAAAATTTCACAAGCGTTTTTTTCGGCTTTCTTGGAACATTTTTTCTCTGGCGCCCTCGATTCGCCTGCTCAGCAGCAACCTCCTTCCCCTTAGGAACTTACAAAAGGACCCGCGAGCGATAAAGAATAAGGACCATCCTCAGCATAATAAGCCTGTCTAATTATTTTGGGAACGCTTGGGAGATTTGCGAGTGAGGGGCGGACCTTGCCTGAAGACGCGCCCGCATCTTGGAGCGCTCGGCAGAGCTATGGCGGTAACGGGCTTTTGCACGCGCGGAAGCGCCGTTAACTTTTGAAGGTTTCGCGCGTGCAAAAGCGGTGTCGCCGCTGCGCTTTGCCACCGCACTCCAAGCTCTGGCGGAATTGCGGCTCCGTTATTCTTGATGTGATTCTTGTTGCTTCGGACGTCCGCTCTCCTTACAAAACCGCCCATGTCAGAAAGCAAAGCCGTCCCTCGCGCCCCTAAAGCGCAACCTTTTGATTTGCAGAGTTACTTGTCGGCACGGACCAGTGCCGTGAACCGGGCCTTGCTGGAGTATTTGCCGCGAGTTTCCGCCAAGCCGGCTACCATCCATAAGGCCATGCATTATTCCCTGTTCGCGGGCGGCAAGCGGATGCGCCCTGCCCTATGCCTGGCCGCCGCCGCCGCGTGCGGCGGGGACGAACGGGAAGCCATGCCGCTGGCTTGCGCGGTCGAGTGCATCCATACGTATTCCCTCATTCACGATGATCTGCCCGCGATGGACAATGACGATTATCGCCGTGGCAAACTCACCAATCATAAAGTGTTTGGCGAAGGCATCGCGATTCTCGCGGGAGACGCGCTGTTGACGCAGGCGTTCGAAATCGCGGCGAAATGTCGCTCCTGGCCGCGGTACGGGCATCAAACCATTATCCTCGAACTGGCCTACGCCGCCGGGTCGCTGCAACTGATTGCCGGGCAAGTGGCCGATCTCGAAGGGGAAGGTAAAAAAATCTCCGCCACCCAGCTCAAGTATATCCACGAGCGCAAGACCTCGGCGCTGCTTTGCTGCTCGGCCCGGCTCGGCGGCATGAGCGCGAATTGCACGCCCGCCCAACTCAAGGCGCTCACCGATTTCGGCTATCATGTCGGACTCGCGTTCCAGATCATTGACGACATCCTCGATGTCACCCAGAGCAGCGAGCAACTCGGCAAAACGGCCGGCAAGGATACCGCGGCGCAAAAAGCGACTTACCCGGCGATTATCGGATTGGAGAAGTCGCGCAAAATTGCCGCCAACCTCACGCAACGCGCCTTTGCGGCGTTGAAAATCTTCCGCGGTAAAGCCGTCGCGCTGGAGGCGCTGGCGGATTTTCTGCTTAAGCGGGATCGGTAGGGTTGCGTCAGCCGCAGGAACATTTGAAGACAACCCGGTAATTTTCGCCGGGTGGGCATGCGGCTGGAAGCCGCAGTTTCTGACGGTACTTCAGATGCGTCCGGGGCTTTCGTCCCCTGCCCTGCCAAACTGGGAGCACAACCAGGTTCGTGCAGGTTGTGAATAACTTTTTGGAAAAAACAATGGACACCGCGCAGAAATGGTTCTTTAATGAACTCGCGTTTCCGCCAGAAATGTCGGGAGCGAAAAGTGTACTGCATCCCGTCCTGGCTTCCTCAACAGAGCAAGGTGCAAGCATAACCGTCATGGTGTGTCCTTGATTGCTGTTGCATCCATTTTCGGCCGCGCCATGGCATTAGCTCATAACCATCAAACTAAAATGAGAAGCCATGAAAACATTCATCCGTCTCCTGGGCCGCGTCGGCGACCTGTCCGATGTTCAACCGTTGCTCGCCTTTTTTCTGGGCGCGGCATTGCTGGCCGTATTCCTGGCGGCGCTTTACCAACGCAAACCCAGGCCGGCTGATTCGCCTGCGCCGAGTTTGATCTGGACGCTTTACGTCCAGCTTGGCTTGCTGGTGTGGGCGTTCGCGTTGGTGGGATTTCTGCTGAGTGGCCTCACCCTGTTGCGCTCCTATTTGCATCAAACCGTGGCCAACTTCCAGCGCAACCATGGCCGCGTCACCCAGGCGAATTACAACGCCGTGCAAACCATCTGGGGCGCCGAACAGGAGCAAGGCGAACTCAACCTGGACCTTTATTACGAGGAGGAAGTGACGGAACGCATCGAGTCGGAAGACCTCACCAAGCCGGCGGTGTTGCGAAAAAAGATCGTCCGTCACGACATCAATTCCAACCCTTTCGTGTCGGCCCGGCATGAAGTCGTCCTGCGGCAGAACGCGCGCAAGAAAGGTTCCGCGTTTTACGGCGGCTACGAGACCAGGTGCCGGTTTCTGTGGCGGTTGAAGAACCCGACGGACCGCGACTTGAAGTCGGTGCTGACGTTTCCATTGCCCGCCAATGGAGCCATGTACGACGACCTTTTTGCGACGTTGAACGGCAAGGACATTTTGCCATTGATGCAATTGACGAACGCCACTCTGGTGCTGCCGCGCGATTTGAAGCCGGGCGAACTCATGGACGTGAACATTGGATTCAAAAGCCGGGGAATGTCCTATTGGTACATGCAGGTCAAGGAATCGCGCGAAATCCGGGACTTTACCTTGATGTTAAATTTGCCGGACCTGGCGAAATCACGGCTGAACTATCCCGAAGGCTGCATGACCCCGACGGAAATCAAGCCGACGAGCGACGGGCAAGGCTCCGTGCTGACCTATCGACTCGACCATGCGATTTCCAGCAAAGGCATGGGCATTTCGCTGCCGAGTCTGCCGCAACCGGGCGAGACAACGAATGCCGTGCTGGGTGAAATCGAGCGAAGCTGGCTGCTGATCTTTGCGCTGCTGGTGTTGGGACTAACGCTGGCTTCGGTCCGGCATGCGGTGCTGATCAGTTTGTTGTTCGGCGCGGCGACGGCGCTGGCTTACGGATTGCTGGGTGATTTCAGCGATATGTTGTTCGGCTTTTGGGGTACGGCGGCGTTGGTGCTGGTGCCGTTGTTCGGTTTGCTGGCGTGGCTGCTGAGAAAGACTTTGCGCGGGACGGCGGGCAAACTTGTGTCGGGGCAATTCCTCGTTTATGGGCTGCTATTGCCGTGTTTGGCGGGCTTGGATGAGGACCGGCAATTTCTCTATCTGAATATCTGTGCGGTTGGGTTCCTGGCGTTCGTTGCCTGGCAGCTGGCCGGGCAATGGAAGCCTGAACCGACACTGGAAGCTGCGGTGGGGTGAAGCCGATGATTGAACGTGCTTCTGACCAAAGCTGCGAAAATTCGTCTCCCAACGGGGCCTGCTTTTCCACGCCCATTTAGTAAAGGCTCGCCCTCCCCATGAACCTCCCCCGGAGAATGAATGGCCCCTCTCCCCCAAGAGAGGGAGAAGAACGCGCAGTTCTCGGCTTGCGTTACCCGAAACGATTTATAACTTTCGTACGGCTCCGTACTTTTCCCCGAAAAAGTGCGTAGAACTTGCGCTTTTCAAATGAGGCTTCCGGTTCTAAGCTTTCGCCCGCATGAAAGGCATCATTTTGGCCGGGGGCGCTGGTTCGCGCCTGTTTCCGCTGACCCTCGTGGCCAGCAAGCAGCTCCAGCCGGTTTATGACAAACCGATGGTTTATTATCCGCTCACGACGTTGATCGAGAGCGGGATACGCGAGTTTTGCCTCATTTCCACGCCGCACGATTTGCCGCGGTTTCGGCAGTTGCTCGGGGATGGGAGCCAGTGGGGGTTGTCGATCGAATACCGGGAGCAGGCCAAACCGGAAGGCATCGCGCAGGCTTTTCTGATTGCCGAATCGTTCATTGGGAAGGATAGCGTCACGTTGATCCTGGGTGATAACGTGTTTTACGGCGGGGATGGATTTAACCGGGCGTTCGCTGAGTTTACGGAGGGGGCGACGATTTTCGGCTATCATGTCAACGATCCCGAGCGTTACGGCGTGGTGGAGTTCGATGGAGAGGGCCGGGCGATTTCGATCGAGGAGAAACCCAAAGCGCCCAAAAGCAATTACGCGGTGCCGGGGTTGTATATTTACGACAACGAGGTGGTGGCCATCACGAAGGCTTTGAAACCGTCGGCGCGCGGGGAGTTGGAGATCACGGCGGTCAATGTGGAGTATCTGCATCGAGGCGAGTTGCGGGTGTGCCGTTTGAACCGGGGTTTTGCCTGGCTGGATGCGGGCACGAGCAGCAGCCTGCACGAAGCGTCGGCGTACGTGCAGACCATCGAGAAGCGGCAAGGGATCAAAATCGGCTGCCCGGAGGAGGCGGCGTTTCGCAACGGATTTTTGTCGCTGGGACAATTGGAGGCCCTGACCGGCAAGATTCCCAAATGCGAGTATCGGGATTATCTTGCGGAACTGGTCGCCGAGACCAAAAGATTGAAAGCTCAATAATATGATCGTTCTCCTAGGCGCCACGGGCTACATCGGCGAGGCTTTTGCGCGGGAATTGTCGCGGCGCGGCGCGAGCTTTGTGTCCTTGTCGCGCGCGCATTTGGATTACACCCGCTTCGAAGTGTTGCTCCACTATCTTCAGAAACATCAGCCTGAGTTCGTGGTGAACGCAGCCGGTTACACCGGCAAACCCAATGTCGATGCCTGTGAAACCGCGCGGGCCGACACGCTGGTGGGCAACACGCTCCTGCCGCTGACCATCGCGCAGGCGTGCGCGGCGACGGGCACGCCGTGGGGGCATGTGTCTTCGGGCTGCATCTTTGCGGGAGCCAAGGTGTCGGTGAACGGCCAAACGCAGGCGGAAAAAGATTTGACCCGGGCGGATTTGAAGAAGCTGGTTGCCGAGCACCCGGAAGCCATTCATGGGTTTACGGAAGGCGATGAGCCGAATTTTTCCTTTCGCCAGCCGCCGTGCAGTTTTTACAGCGGCACGAAGGCGTTGGGCGAAGAGGCGATTAATGGCGTCGGCCGGAGTTACATTTGGCGGCTGCGCATTCCCTTCGACGAGGTGGACAGCCCGCGCAATTATTTAAGCAAGGTGCAGCGCTACGCCAAGGTGTACGACAACGTGAATTCGATTTCGCATCGCACCGACTTCGCGCGGGCGTGTTTGGATTTGTGGGCGGGCCGGGCGCCGTTCGGGATTTACAATGTGGTCAATCCGGGATTCGTCACGACCCGCCAGGTGATTGAGGCCATCCAGCGGATTTTGAAGCCCGCCCGGAAGTTTGAGTTTTGGGAAAATGACGAGGAGTTTTACCGTGTGGCGGCGAAAACCCCGCGATCGAATTGCGTGATGGACACCACCAAACTGCTCGCGGCGGGAGTAAAGATTCGCCCGGTGCAGGAAGCGCTGGAGGATTCGCTTAAGAATTGGAAACGGGAGGGTTGATTGGGGAACATTTTGTCAGGAACAGCGAGCGCAGGCGCGGGGAACCGTCTTCCCAATTCGGTCGCGGAGCGACCTTTGAAGGTAGTGGGTTGGAAACCCACGGTTTCCAAGGTTCCGATCTTCCGGCGTCGCGGAGCGATGCCTGAACCTGACAAACGCGCCTGGTACGGTTTTGGTGGAAGTGGGCTCAAGCGTCGCGACGCGACGCGGAACGTCTTGAAATATGTTTCCCGTGGGTCGAAACCCACGGCTACCTTCACAACGTCGCTCCGCGACGGGGATAGCGCGATTACTGCACGGCGTTCACCACGCGCGTTTATGCCACGTCATTACTAAATTTTATTCATGAACCTACTCATTACCGGCGGCGCGGGATTCATCGGCTCGAACTTGATTCATCACATCATCGACCAGCCCGAGATTACCCGCTTGATCAACCTGGATTGCCTGACGTATGCGGGGCACCTGGCGAACCTCGAAAAAGTTTCGCGGCATCCCAAATATGTTTTTGAAAAGGTGGATCTGCGGGACAAGGCGGCGGTGCTGCACGTGGTGCGCGAGCGGGCGATTACGCATGTGATGCACCTGGCGGCTGAATCGCACGTGGATCGATCGATCACCGGGCCGGGAGATTTCATCCATACGAATATTGTGGGAACGTTCCATTTGTTGGAAGCGTGCCGGGACTGCTGGGGGGCGCAACTGGCGGGCAAGCGGTTTCACCATGTCTCCACGGACGAAGTCTATGGCAGTTTGGGGGCGACGGGCTATTTTACCGAGGCCACGCCGTACGCGCCGAATTCGCCTTACTCGGCGAGCAAGGCGTCCAGCGATTTATTGGTGCGGGCGTATCATCATACGTATGGATTGCCGGTGGTGATCACGAATTGCTCGAATAATTACGGGCCATTCCAATTTCCGGAGAAGTTGATTCCGGTGGTCATTCAAAGCGTGCTGGCGCGCAAACCAATCCCCATCTACGGGGACGGGATGAATGTGCGCGACTGGCTTTATGTGCGCGATCATGCGGAAGCGTTGTGGCAGGTGTTGAATCGCGGTCGGAACGGGGAGACGTATAACATCGGAGGTCACAATGAGTGGGCGAACCTGCGGATCGTGGAATTGATCTGCGATTTGATCGACGAACTGGCGCCGAAGGCCGGGGGCGACTCGCGCAAGTTGATGACGTTCGTGAAAGACCGTCTTGGCCACGACCGCCGTTATGCCATCGATGCGACGAAGATCCAAAAGGAACTGGGCTGGGTGCCGGCACATACGTTTGAGCAGGGCATCCGCGAGACGGTGCAATGGTATCTCGATAACCAGGTGTGGGTTGCTGAGGTGAAGAAGAAGGCGTGATTTTAATGACCAAATAATGCCAAATCTAAAACGAAAGCCTTCAGTGCCTGAAGGTTCGGCGTTGGAGCTTGGGTAATCGGACATTTCTTGGTCATTTGGCATTGGTCATTGGACATTCCGGGGGGCTACTGGTCATTCCACCGCCTTGACTTCCGCCGCTTTCAGGACGTCATTAAAGGCGGAAGGAGTTATTTCAAGGGAGGCCTTATGAACAAATTGCTTTTGGTGCTACTGAGCGGATCCCTGGCGTTGATGGCCGGCTGCGATTCTTTTGACGGCACTGCACCGAGCCGAGCGAACCAGGGCGGTTCGCCTGACCTGTACGGCGATTTCCGGCCGGCGACGGTTCCACCAGCTACCGGGCCGGCAGCAGCCGGGCCAGGCACGCCGGGAATGGCTACCGGCAACGCGCGGCCCAGTGTCGGCACCGGCGTGGTTGTGGGTGGACCGCGGTAATCTGCCGTCTCGGAAACTATCTCAGCGGGCGGGCAGTCCCCTGCCGCCGTCGGCGCGCACGAGTGACGCGCCCCACCAAGGTAAACTTTAATAATGCCCGCTGGTTGGGGAGATACTCGTACCTGTCCGGGGAGGCGTGGTGAAGTCGGAGTCGCTGTCGTTGTGCTTTCGCTTCGCGGATCCTTCCCGCATCATCAGCTCGGTGATCAGCGAATCCCCGCTCGAGTAGGCGGTGAAATCGCCCGGCGGCTGGAAGAGTTTTTCCGAAGGAGCGGCCAATCGAACGTCGGAGAAATCAATGGTGAATTCTGACGATCGTTCAACGGCTTTGATGCGGACGGGAAAGCCCTTCAGGTCGTCCGCCCGCCAGACGCTGCAGCGGGTACGGGAACCATCACTGGATTCAGCGATCCAATCTGTTTTCCGGCACGGGTGGCCGTTGGCGCGCTCGGCGACTGGTTCGCCGGCGTTCACCACAAAATTGGTCGCGACGTGTTCGGTCGGCCGGATGGGCCCGTAGCCTTGCATGGCTTCGCTCAAGAGATAGCCGCTATTCTGGTCTGCATCCCAGATGAAGGTTCGATCGCTTTTTTCCGGCGCGTACAGCAGATGGGGTCCGCGGCCGAGAATGGTGCCGGTGATGGTGCGGGTGGCGTTCGAGGAAACAACGAGGGTTATTCGCGCGCTGAAACCGTCCGTGTTGGTGAGCAGCAGGCCCGCCGGTCCCGCCAGGAAGCGGGGCGGACTGGCCGAGAAAGCACTTTCTTCGCGCTCCAGGCGAGCCAGGCGGCGCGAACCGCCACAGCCGGCGAGCATCAATCCGAGCGCGATGAAGGCCAAGCCCCGGATGACGCGGCCTGTCGAGAACTGCGGGCTGAAGAAATTGATTCTCATCATATATGCAAGGTTAGACCCTGCGGGCACGAAAATGTTGCCGAGATTGTTGCAGATTGCAATATGACTCAGGGGCCGGGTGGGCTCAAGCGGTGCGGACAAGAATGTCCGCGTCGAAGAGATTAGAGCCTCCTCACGTCGGCGGCTGCGAGTTAACCTGTTTGAATCCTGACGTCACTTTGCCGTCTTCACAAGGTCGCCGAACGCGGGCAGGAGCGAGTACTTTTTTTGCCAGGGGGTGTACATGAAGCCGCGCACATGGCCGGTTTGGTCCGCGAGTTGCAGCCAGCCTTTGACATCGTTCAGGCTATCCGCGTCATAGTAACAGGACACCAGGGTTTCAAAGCCGTGGCCGGCGAAGAAGCGGAGGCTTTTTTCGCGCGGTTCACCGCCCCAAACGGCCATCACGATGTCCTTGGGCACGTGGTCCCACGAACCGGTGAAGTCGCCGTTCGCGAGGTAATAATTTCCATGCGCATTGTGGTTCGGATCGAACATGTCCGACCAGACATAGACCTGCGCGTTGGTGCAATAGCGCCGGATGGACTGGGCTTGTTTGGCCACGCATTCGCCCAGCAACTCACCGAGGTTGCGACCACGGCAAGCCTGGCAGGTGCCGCCCATGCGGACTTCGTCCATGTTCAACAACACGCGGCGTGGATGCAGATGCCCGGCCAACAGCTTTGCCTCGTGATCGAAGATTTCGTATAGTTCCGGCTCGGCCATGCAAACGGTCACTTGGGAATCGTGAATTAACAGCGGGTGATACCAGCTTGCGCGGAGGTGATCGCCGTCATGGATTCGACTGCCGGGCAGAAGTTTCAGCGACGCCGCCGTGCCGTCATCGTGCCACAGGCTGAATTGCGGATCGACGAGTGGAGCGTAGTCTTTGCCTTCGGTGTAAGTGATCGCGCCATCGGCGCTGCGCACGGTGACGGGCGTTCCCGAACGGTGCAGGACGTTGATCGGCCCAACTTCTTCAATGCTCCAATCATCGAGCCACACTTTGCCGGCCTTGCCCTCCCAAAGCCCGGCATACAGGTTGATTTTTTCGGAATCCAGGCTGTTGAGAAGCATGGTGAGCTTGCGCCAATCCGTGGTGGACGGGAGATTGAACTCGCGCGGGGCCAGCTCGCGATCCCTGGCCAGCGCCAGCAGGCGGAATGCGCTCGTGGGCTGCAACCCTTCGGTCTTCACCCAAATGGTGACGCGATAACAACGGTGGGGTTGAACGCGCACTTCCTGCATCACGCGCCCGTGGCCGTATTGATTGGCGGTGAAATGCTCCAATCGCAGTGAAGCTTTTCCGCTGTGCTTGATCTCGGTATCGACGAAGCTAATCTCACCGGGCTGATCGTGGAAGTTGAAGCCTTTGAGCTGGTTGCCGGTGAATTCCTCGAATCCTCCATTGGCCAAACGCGCGGTCGCGTCCGGGATAAACTCGACTTGCCCGTTTTTGACGACGAACGGCGCGTCCTGCACGGGCAAACCTTCGGCAAGGTTGTGGTTGTGCGCCAGAATTCCGCCGCCGTAGCCGACCGAGAACACGGAGGGAATCAATTCCACGCGGTTGCTTTCGCAGACGTGTTTGATTTCATCCAGTCGGCGGAAATATTCGGGCGACTGTTTGCAAAGCGTATCGAGCTGAAACGAAGCCACGGCGCCGTTAATGCCGTGCTGCGCGGCGGTTTCGATCAGACGGGAGATTTCGGCGACATCGCTGTCGCCGTTCAAGTTCCAGCCGAAAATCCAGACGAAGCGATCAGGGTATGGTTCGGCGGCGGCGAGAAAGCGCACGGCGAAGGCGGTCAGGAGACAAGCGATCAAAGAGAATGTTTTGCGGGCCATGGAAGAATGTTAGCACAGGGCGGGTTTGAGGACAGGATTGTTCGTGCCATCCGGGTCGAGCAGCGAGTTAACGCCCGGCCGATGAATCGCGCCGACGGCGGCAGAGAACTACCGCGTATCATGGCCTAGGCAGGTGTCCTTCCGGGGGACCGACGACGACGAGGACGAGCACGAGGACGATTAATGGGCAGAACAAACGAAGCCGTATTGCCTGCCCGGTTGCAACCCATTGGCCGGGAATGGCGTAAGGGCGGCAAGCCGATTCGGGAATTGGGATTAAGAAAAGGGACCAAAATGTAGGCGCAACACTGACAGGGCACGAGTCCCGATTCCGACAGAATTTCGGGAGCATCGCCGATTTTTGAAATCTGCCCAGCGGTCAAGCTGGTCAGATGCGAAAAATTCAAAACGCTCTGCTGGGACTGATCGCTTCAGTTCTGGCTGTTCAAAACGGTCTGGCCGTCGAGGCCACTTGGGAATATGCGGTGCAAGTCAGTGCGACGGTGCAAACCTCACCGGCGCAAATCAACCTGAACTGGCCTCAGGATTCCACAACAACTCCAAACAGCTACACGGTCTATCGCAAGGGTTTGAATGACACGTCCTGGGGCTCCGGGACGTCACTGCCAGGAACGGCAACGAGTTACACCGACAATAACGTCGTGGCCGGTTCCGCCTATGAGTACCAGATTGTAAAGTCAACCTCCCTCTATAATGGGTACGGGTACATTTACGCGGGTGTTAACGCGCCGCTCATTGAGTCGCGCGGCAAATTGATCCTGATCGTGGACCAGACCTACGCGGCTGACCTGACCAATGAGTTGGGGCAGTTGCAGCAGGACCTGATCGGCGATGGCTGGACGATCCTCCGCCATGACGTTGGCCGCACGGACAGCGTGACGAGCGTGAAGGCATTGATCCAGGCGGATTACAATGCCGACCCAAACAACGTGAATGCGGTGTTCCTTTTCGGCCACGTGCCGGTCCCGTACTCCGGCAACATCGTGCCTGATGGCCATGTCCCTGGACACCAGGGCGCCTGGCCGGCTGATGCGTATTACGGCGACATGCACGGCACGTGGACCGATAATTCTGTAAATATCACCGGCGCGGATGATGTGCGAAACCATAATGTGCCGGGGGACGGCAAGTTTGATCAGTCGGTCCTGCCCGCGCCCATTGATTTGATGGTGGGGCGCGTCGATCTGGCGAATCTGCCGGGGCAGCTCACCTGGGGCGGCCCGGCGACGTTTCCCACTGAGAAGGAATTGCTCCGCAATTACCTGAACAAGGACCATCGGTTCCGATTCGGCCAGATGGCCGCGCCGCGCCGCGGGCTGGTAGGGGACTATTTTGGCATCCGCAACGGCGAGGCCTTTGCCGCGAGCGGGTGGCGCAACTTCGCGCCATTTGTCGGGGCGAACAACATCACCTTCCTGCCCAACCAAGGCACCTGGATTCCAACGTTGAGCAACAATACATATCTCTGGGCCTACGGTTGCGGAGCCGGGAGTTATACGAGCGTGGGCGGGTTGGGCAACACCGGCCAGTATAACGATGGCGTGACGCCCGAATTGGTGAATGCGGACATTCATGCAGTGTTTACGCTGCTGTTCGGCAGCTGGTTTGGCGACTGGGATTCACAGGACGACATCATGCGCGCGGTGCTGGCGGTGCAGGATTACGGGCTTACTTGCGCATGGAGCGGGCGCCCGCACTGGTTCATGCATCACATGGCGCTGGGATTGCCGATCGGCTACAGCGCGCGGCTCACGCAGAACAATCACGATGGCGGCTTGTATCAGACGCAAATCAACAGCGCCGCGGGAAATGTGCATATCGCGTTGATGGGCGATCCAGCGCTGCGCATGCACCCGGTGCTGCCGGCCGGGAACCTGAGCGCATCGCCAGCCTCCGGCGGTGTGAGATTGAATTGGTCGGTCTCGAGCGATACGGTGGTTGGGTATCACGTGTATCACGCTTCCAGCCTGGGGGGACCGTTCACGCGGTTGACGAGCAGCACGCCGTTGAATTCGACGACGTTTGTTGACACAACGGGCGCGTCCGGCAGCGGTGTTTACATGGTGCGCGCGGTCAAGTTGGAAACCAGCGCGAGCGGAACGTACTTCAATCCCAGCCAGGGTGTCTTCATCAATGGCAACGGCTCGACGGCCGGCCTCACCAACCCAATCGTAACGACAACCAACACGCCGCCGCCCGTGACGACGACCAACACGCCACCGCCCGCCACAAACAGCCCGGCGACGGGCGCGGTGTCTTCCCCCACCAACGCGGTGTTGTGGGTGGATGACGCCACCCCGGCCGGAGCGCAATTGTACACGGCGGGCGGCGATTCCTGGAGTTGGATCAGCAACAACCCCGCGCCGTATTCGGGCAAGCTGGCCCACCAGTCCGCCATCGCCGCAGGCTTGCACCAGCAATATTTTGATTGGGCGCCCAGCACGCTTCAGATCAATCCCGGCGGTGAGCTGTTCACTTACGTCTATTTGGATCCAGCCAATCCGCCGAGCGAAGTGTTGTTGGAATGGAACAATGGCACGTGGGACCATCGGGCTTACTGGGGCGCCAACAACATCAATAATGGCACCAACGGCACGGCCAGCCGCTATTACATGGGTCCTTTGCCCGCGGCTGGAGCTTGGACGCCACTGGTTGTCCCCGCCAGCCTGGTCAATCTGGAAGGCAGCAGCTTGCGCGGCATGACCTTCACCCTCTACAACGGCCGCGCCACCTGGGATTGCACGGGCACCGCGCCGCTGCAAGCGCTCGGCACAACCACCGGCTCAACCAACACATCTCCAAGCTCCAGCACCCCTGCGGGTACCAACACCCTTGCAGGTACTAACACGCCTTCAGGCACCAGCACCAATCAGCCGGGGCAAACAAACATAACGGGGCTGGTAATCAAGAGCATGAGCTATGTGCCGCCGAAGCTGCAACTGTCGGGAACCGGCGGGACGCCCGGCGGGAAATATGCCATCCTGGATTCGACCAGTCCGACAGCGCCTGGAACCAATTGGATTTCGATTGCCACCAACTCCTTCGATGCCAACGGAAACTTCAGCTGGTCGGGCAATGTAACTTCGACCAGCCCGCGATTGTTCTTCAGCGTCCGGGCCCTGAACACGACGAATGCACCGCCGGTGACAAATACGAATACGCCGACGACGACGAACACACCGCCGTCGGGCATCTCGACCAACCTTCCGCTGGCCTCCACGGCTGGAACGACGGTTTGGGTGGATGATGCCGCCCCGGCCGGAGCGCAGTTGTACTCTGCGGGTGGCGACTCATGGAACTGGGTTGGCAGCAATCCCACTCCGTATTCGGGCACTCTGGCCCACCAGTCCGCCATCGCCGCAGGTGCGCATCAGGATTACTTTGATTGGGCGCCCAACACGCTGCAGGTCAATACCGGGGACGAGCTGTTCACCTGCGTTTATTTGGATCCAACCAATCCGCCCAGCGAAATCATCCTCGAATGGAACAACGGCACCTGGGACCACCGGGCTTACTGGGGCGCCAATAATATCACTACCAACAAGGGCACCAATGGTACAGCCAGCCGCTATTACATGGGCCCCTTGCCTGCCGCTGGAAAGTGGGCGCCACTCATAGTCCCGGCCAGCCTGGTCAACCTGGAAGGCAGCAGCGTGCGCGGCATGGCGTTTACCCTGTATAATGGCCGTGCCACGTGGGATTATTCCGGCAGCGCTCCCATCGCAGCGGTGACCAACCAGCCTCCGGTTACCACTCCGCCGACCAATAGTCCGCCAACCGGCACTCCGCCGACCAACAACACTCCGCCGCCGACCAATACGCCACCGATTGTCACGACGAATGCGCCGGGCGGCATCAGCGTGGTGGATGACGCAAGCTTGAAAATGCCAACCCCGGGTCAGAATACCTTGCATATTCTCACGCCCACGATGCTGGAATTGGTTTTGATCAACAGCCAGCCGAACAACTCGACGCCGCCTTCGACGTGGAACTTCGTCAACTCCGGCTCGTTCCAGGGGCCCTCGGCCTCGAAGTTCACAGTCACGGTCAACGGCCAGCAGGTCGCGGTTCAATCGGTCGGATTCAAACGCCGCCCGCTTTCCGCGCCACTGGCGACCTACGACTTGCGAATCGAGAACAGCCTGTATCTACAGTTGGCCAGCCCGATCCAGGACAACCAAAACGTGGTGGTCGCGAATCCGGACGGTTCGGTGTTCTCGTCGGGCATGCAATTCAGTCTCACGGCCAATCCGCGCCGGTACAGCCCTGCCATTCACGTGAACCAGGAGGGTTATGTGCCGTCCTTCCCGAAGAAGGCCATGGTCGGTTACTACGCCGGCGACAAGGGCGAGCTGACCATCCCGGCCTCGACCTTCGTCCTCGTGGACGTGAACAGCGGGGCGCAGGTGTTCCAGGGATCGCTCACTCAGCGGAAGGATTCGGGTTGGACTTACAGCCCGACCCCGTATCAACAAGTGTATCAAGCTGATTTCAGCAGCTTCAGCACGCCGGGTGAATATCAGCTCGTGGTCCCGGGAATGGGCGGATCGCTTCCGTTCCTGATCACCGATGGCATTGCCATGGACTTTGCGCGGGCCTATGCGCTGGGCATGTATCATCAGCGTTGCGGCACGGCCAATGCGATGCCTTACACGCGTTTCACTCACGGGCCTTGCCACACGGCTCCGGCGAGCATTCCGGTGCCTGATTCGAACCCTGCTTACGCCTTCACCTGGAAGACCATCGCCGGTTACTCCGGTGGCAATTCCACCCAGACGGCGCCACAGCTTACGAGCCAGGCTTCTTCACTGTTCCCGATTATAAACACGGGCACGGTGGATGTGTCCGGCGGCCATCATGACGCGGGTGATTACAGCAAATACACCATCAACGTGGCCAGCCTCACGCATTACCTGATGTTCGCCGCCGACTCGCTCAACGGCGTGGCGGCGCTCGACAACCTGGGCACACCCGAAAGCGGTGACGGCATCAGCGACGTGATGCAGGAAGCCAAATGGGAGGCCGATTATCTCTGCAAGCTGCAGGATGCGGACGGCGGGTTCTACTTCATCGTGTATCCGATCAACCGCGAGTACGAGTCCAACGTGACGCCTGACCATGGCGACCCGCAGGTCGTCTGGCCGAAGAACACCGCGTCCAGCGCCGCCGCCGTGGCAGCCCTGGCCGAGTGCGCCTCCTCGCCCAAAATGAAAGCCGCCTATCCGGCGGACGCAGCCAAATACCTGGCCAAGGCCAAGGCCGGCTGGCAGTTCCTGATGAACGCCATCAATAAATACGGCAAGAACGGCGCTTATCAGAAAATCACGTTCTACGGCGACGACTTCAATGACGCCGATGAACTGGCCTGGGCCGCCACCGAGATGTATCTCGCCACCGGCGACCAGACCATCCATCAGAAGCTATTGTCGTGGTTCAATCCCACCGACTCAAGCACCTGGCGCTGGGGCTGGGAGAAGATGTTCCAATGCTATGGCAATGCCATTCGCAGCTACGTCTTCGCAGTCCAGAGCGGTCGCGTGCAAGCCAGTGCTCTGGATGCAACGTTCCTGGCGAAATGCCAGTCCACGCTGACGGGCGCGGCGGATGACGCGCTCCGATGGACGCAGATCAGCGCCTACGGGACAAGTTTCCCGGATGCCACCAAGGCGGTCAACGCGGCGGGCTGGTTCTTCTCCGAAGACCAGGCCTTCGACATCATGGTCGCTTACCAGCTGAATCCAAAGCCGGAGTACCTCGATGCGATGATCGCCAACATGAACTATGAAGGCGGTTGCAATCCGGTCAACATGACCTATTTGACCGGCCTGGGCTGGCGGCGGCAGCGCGTCATTGTCTCACAATATGCTCTGAATGACGGCCGCATCATGCCTCCGAGCGGTGAGCCTATCGGCAACGTCCAGGATGGCTTCCCTTATTTGTCGAGCTATCAAAGCACGTTGGGAGCGCTCTGCTACCCGTCCGACGGCGCGAGCCCGCCCTATCCGTTCTATGACCGGTGGGGCGACACTTGGAACGTTTCGACCGAAATGGTTGGCCTGAACGAAGCTCGCGGCCTGGCCACCACGGCAGCTTTGGCTGCGATGACGCAGACCAAAACGCAGCCTTACACTGCCAAGGCCGGCACGATCACGCTTCCCGCGCAAATGCCCGTCAATGTCCCGGTCACCGCGACATTCCAGGCGCCGGCGGGAATGGATTTGACCGGCGCCCGGGTCGTCTGGGAAGCCAGCGGCCAGGAACCGGCCTACGGCCCGACGTTTACCTTCACGCCCACCACCAGTGGCGCGATGTGGGTCGAGGCTGAAGCGCAATGGCCCGATGGCCGCCGCGCCTTCGCCACGTCCGGGAATTCGGCGTTCAACAATCTGGCGACGGTGAGTGTAGTCGCGAACATTGCGACCGCATCCCGGGCCACACAGAACCTGGCGGAGTGGACCTTCACCCGCACCGGCAGCACCAGTTCACCATTGACGGTGAACTTCCAATTCACCGGCAGCGCGGTCAAATGGAACGACTACCGCCGGCCACAAGGCGACATGCCGGAATCGATTACGATTCCAGCCGGTGCGGCCACGGCCACGCTGGACATATACGCGGTTTCCGGCACCACCTGGACCGGAACCGAGACAGCGATCCTGAACATCTCCACGGACCCGAGCTACAACGCCGGCACTCCGGGCAGCGCGACCATCACGCTGAACTAACCTTAGCAGCCCCTGACCAACCCATGATGGAGGCGGGCTTCGCAAGAAGCCCGCCTCTTTTTTTCAAAATGCGATTTTGAGGCCGGTCCGGAACAAGGCTTGGTCGAACCTCGCCCCGAACTGTGCATTACTTTCATGCCAGATGTAGCGGGCGTCGCCAAAAATGCCGACATGCCGGGTAAAGCGAACGTCAAGTCCGACGCCCGCATCGAAAAACCAGGCGTCCACCGGGTCGAATCTGCGGCCGCCACCGCCGAAGATGTAGGGCGCGAGATGGGCCGGTTCAATTGGCAGGCGCAGGATCAGATTGCCGCCCACATGATCGCAGAATTTTCTCGCCCCGTCTTGAAAACTCGTGTCCGCACCGAGACCGAGGAAGCAGATCGGGAAATAGTTGAGGCCCACGCCGCCGCCCCAAGTCCCATGACGGATGTTGGTATCGAACAGTTTGTTGAGGCGCTGCTCCGGGTTCAGGTAGGTGCCGAAGAGATCGAGGCTCACTTCGTTATTGTGAAATAAAGGCCGGGTGTCCCGGTTATCCGAATCCCGGTCGTCGGCTTTTGCTCCCATTCCCGCCAGCAACAGAACCGCGGCGGCCATTATTATCGATTTTATTTTCATACGGTTGATCGTTCGTCAGCTCGGTCTGTTTGAGGGTCTCTTTGCTCCGTCGCCTACAGTCATTCCACCCTTTGGAATGCCCGGGCTGGACTGCAGTGATTCAAGTAGGAAAAGAATCGCCGCACTTCCTCTTTACGGGTACAGGCATGTTCCTGCCCCGCCTATGGGGTATTTAACCTACCGCAGACTTGGGGAAGCCCCAGAAGACCGTGGGAAAAACCAGGGGAACTCGGGATGGACGGTCGAAAAAGCTCGCGCTTCCGGAAGCGTCGGCTCGTTTAAGGAAACTGAGTTATATTCTTCCGCTCGCGCGCTTCCCTGGCGGCGCGCCTGCCCTCGAGGAATTCCTGCACGAGCGGGCGGAATCGGCGAAACATCTGCCAGCCCGCCATGAGCTTCGAAAACATGCCGCGCTTTGCCGCGGGCATCGGCATCGCCACATCTTTCTTCCGAAAACCGCGCAGGCCCAGCACCAGGCCCAGAACCGGAGCCGCTACACCGACCACGCCGACAGCCGACTTCACAAAATCCAACCTGCGCCGAAGCAAGGCCAGGGCGAATTTGACATTCGCTACTTCCAGCCGAAGGGTCTCGCGATACATCTCGCTCTGCGCCAGGAGCAGTTTTTTGCGGTCGTCGAGTTCTTTTACTTTAAGGATTCTAACCATTCCCGATCTTTCTTCACTTCCGCCATGGTATCCGTCAGCGGCAACGACGCGCTCTTGATCAGCGCCTTGAGGTTCAGAAACGCCAGGACCGCCCCCGCCAAATAAACCAGGCAGAAGGCGCCGGCGACATACACGCGGTACTTCGCGGAAAACAGGAGGATGACCGTCGCGGTCAGCACGAGCAGGAAGAGCATGCTTAGAAAGCAAACTGCCCCCGCCCAAATGAACAACTCCACCACCCGGTTCTTTTCCTCCTGCAACTCGATCTGCAACAACTCCCCCCGGTTGTGCAGGGCGGCAAATCCGGTCACGGCGACTTTCCTGGCCAACTCCGTAAGCGTCGGGGGTTTGGAATCGCCGTTGTTCATCGTTTATTTGCGATTGACCAGGACCCCGATCAACAAACCGATGCCGAAGGCGATGCCGATCGATTGATACGGGTGTTCGCGAATGACCCGGTCGGTCGCCCGCGCGCCCGCCACGGTGCGTTCCTGCAGTTTCCGGCCCGTTTCCTTCGCCGAGTCCAGTGCCGCGGCGAGACGTTCGCGGGCCGCCATGCCTTTCTCACTCAATTCGTGCGCCCCGGCCCGAAGCAATTCCTCGCCATCCTGCACCACCGCGCGCAAGTCCCGCATGAGTTTCTCGGTCGTCTCCTGAAGTTCGTTCTCCGATTTGCTGTCCATAATTTTAGATTTGTGAACGCCCGGGTCGCGCTTCACCGCCACACGGGCAAGGTAATGATTTTTCAAACACAGAGGATATAGGGTATTCGCCCCGTCACATCCCCTGCCCAACAAGACAAATCCTACATAGGGTCGTCACCCAATGCAACTTGGAACGACACCTTCCGCCCATGGTAAAAAACAGCCGTCTCCAACTTTGCCCGGCACTTCGTTAATCACGGCGCCGGCACCGCCGAATGAATGAAGCCCGCCAAATCCTTCTTCAATTCAACCAGTGACGGCCGGTTCACGTACATCATGTGGCCCGCCTCGTAGTAACCCATGCTCACATTCGTTCGCAGGTTCGACGGCAATCCCATGTGATCGAACGTGTAGCGGGTGGCCAGAAAAGGCGTCGCCAGATCATAGTAACCGTTCGCCACAAACACCTTCAGGTACGGATTGTGGATCATCGCCTGGCGCAGCGTTTCCGCCACATCCAGGTAACGGTTCCGCGCATTCCCAAAATCCCATGGCGAAACGTTGCCGGTCAGCACCTCGTACGGGAGGTCGCTTTCAAACTTCAATTCCCGACGCACATAATCGTTCAGTGTCGCGGTGAACGGGCCGAGCACCGACGCATAGCTCGGATCGTATTCGGGAGAATCACCGGTGGCATTGCGATCGGAACCGGTCATACGGCTGTCGTAGCGCCCGATGATGAGCCGTTCACTCCGCAACAGTTCCTTGAAAAATTGCCGCACGTTCACGCGCAAGTCCGCCCGGTCCACAAAATCCTCCGACAACCCCGTCAGCCGCGCCACGTTCTTGACCACCTGCTGCCGTTCGGCGGACGGGAGTTGATCTCCTTTCATCAGCGCCTGCGCATACTCGCCCGTCGCATACTGCTCCGCTTCCGCCAGCGCCTTCTTCATGTCCGCCTGCAAATCCGGCGCGAGTTTCTTGTGATACCAGGCGGCGGCGGTTTCCGACGGGAGATACAAAATGTACGGCAGATCGTTGCCTGGATTAAAACCGAGCGTCGAAAAATCCAGCACCGACGAGACGAGGCAAATGCCATTCAGATAGATGCCGTAACGATCCTCCAAATGCCCCGATAACCCCGCCGCCCGCGTCGTCCCGTAACTCTCGCCGATCAGAAACTTTGGCGAACTCCACCGTTTGTAGCGCGTTGTGTAAAGGCGAATGAAATCGCCGACCGACTCGAGATCCTCTTCCACGCCGTGGAACTTCCGGGGATCCTCACCCGGCACGGGCCGGCTGTAACCCGTGCTCACCGGGTCAATGAACACCAAATCCGTCTCGTCCAAAATCGAATAATCATTGTTCACGAGCTTGAACGGCGGCGGCGGCAGACTGCCATTCTCCTTCAAGAGCACCCGCCGCGGCCCCAACACGCCCAGATGCAACCACACCGACGAAGACCCCGGCCCGCCGTTGAATGAAAAGGTGATGGGCCGGTCACTCGGATTGGTGGCGCCATTGAGCCGCGTGTAGGCGATGAAGAAAACCGTCGCATGCGGTTTTCCTTCCTCATCCTTCATTACCAGCGTTCCGGCGGTGGCCTTGTAGTTAACCTCGACGCCGTTGATGGTCACCGAATTTGTGGTTTCGGAAATCTCGTCCTTCGGCTCTTTTTTGTCGGACTTGGGCTCCTCCTTCTTGGCGTCGTCCTTCCTAGGTTCAGTCGAGTTCGCCTCTCCTCCCGGCCTAGCCGCGCGCGCCGGCCTTTCCTGGGCCTGGAGAAATGGCGTCCAGCCAGCCAGCGCCATGATTAACGCCAGGCCCGCAACCCAGATCCTCGTGTTCAATTTATTGCTCATCTTGTCCCGCATAGTGGATATGTCTCTGAGGCCCGTCAAGCCTCGCTACAACAGAGGCGCGATTATTTCCACCAGTCGTCAGCCGGCTCCGTCGGTCGGGTTCAGGGCCGATTCAAGAGCCCCGCAATCCATAGCCGCCGACGTAAAGAGGCTCTAATCTCCTTCAAGGAATACAAGAGCCTCCTTACGCCGACGGCTACGATTTCTTGAATCCACCCTGCTGCCCAGCCTGACCCTCCAAAAAAATCCTCGTGCAATGGCGAAACTTTGCCAATATGGAGTGTTCACTCATCATAGAATGTATGAAATGGATTGATCGATTGTCGAACCGGCCGGTGCTGTGGCGCGCGGTCCTGGCCTTGGCCGCCCTCCTCCTTCCCACCGCCATGGGCAACGCGCAGACCAAGGAACCCCAAGCAGCCGTCCCGCGCTTGCCGAGCATCCTGTTCATCCTGGCCGATGATTTGGGTTACGGCGACCTCGGCTGTTACGGGCAGGAGAAAATAAAAACGCCGAATATCGACCAACTGGCCGCGGAAGGCATGCGCTTCACCAGTTGCTACGCCGGGAGCACGGTGTGCGCGCCGTCACGGGCCGCGCTGATGACGGGCAAACATACGGGACACGTCGGGATTCGAGGCAATGCGGCGCTTTCGTTGCAAGGGGATGACGTGACCGTGGCGCAATTGCTGAAGACGGCGAATTACAGCACGGCCCTCATTGGCAAGTGGGGGTTGGGCGACGTCGGTTCGCCCGGGCTGCCGTCCAGCAAAGGCTTTGACGAGACGGTCGCCTTCCTGGATCAGACAGCGGCGCACAATTATTATCCGACGGCACTCTATCGACACAGCGCGGAGGGGCGCGAGCAGATGTCCACGATTTACGAAAACCTGAATGGGAAGAAGGGGAAATACGTCCAGGATATCTTCACTTCAGCCGCGCTGAAATTCCTGGAGATAAACGCGCCGGACCAGTTCAACCACTACCGGCCTTTTTTCCTTTATCTGGCTTACACCACCCCGCACGCAAACGACGAACTGGGCCAGCAAACCGGCAATGGCATGGAAGTGCCGAGCGATGCGCCGTACTCAGGCGAATCGTGGCCGCAAGTGGAAAAGAACAAGGCGGCGATGATCACACGGCTGGATGCGGACGTGGGCCGGTTGATGGAAAAGCTGAAGGCGTTGAAGATCGAAAAGAATACCATTGTGATCTTCGCGAGTGACAACGGGGCGCACAAGGAGGGTGGCGTGCATCCGGAATTCTTCCATAGTTCCGGGCCGTTGCGCGGGATCAAACGGGATCTTTATGAAGGAGGCATTCGGATTCCGTTGATCGTTCGCTGGCCGTTTTGGGTCAAGCCGGGGACAACGAGCGATTTGCCCTGTGCGTTCTGGGATTTCCTGCCCACCGCGGCGGAAATCGCGCGCGTGAAGCAACCGAAAGACCTGGACGGCATTTCGTTCCTTCCAACGCTGCAAGGGCAGGCGCAGACGAACCGGCATGAGTTCCTGTATTGGGAATTTCACGAAGGCGGTTTCAAGCAGGCGGCGCGGATGGGAGATTGGAAGGGCGTCCGTTTTGGTGTCGATGGCCCGCTCGAACTTTATGATCTAAAGACCGACTTGGGCGAAAAGGAAAACGTTGCGGAGAAACATCCGGAGGTGGTGAAAAAGATCGAGGAGTATTTGAAAACGGCGCGGACGACGGATGACCACTGGCCGGCCTTGACCGTGGCCGAGAATGAAAAGCTAAAGAACAAGAAGAAGAAAGGTGCTGCGGCGGCCGGGGACGGAACTGGGAAGTGAATCGAGTGACTGATGCAGCCGCGCCCGGACGACCGGCCGGGTTCGCCTTCAACACGGCGTCATCAATAAGTGGCGCCTTGGGCGCATGGGAGTGCGCGCCCTACCTTGGCGCGGGACTCCATGCGTCAACGGAGTACGCCATCGAAAATCAAGCACGGTTTTCAAGGTCCCGGAGAGCAAGACTGATTACTTGTTCGTTCCGCCCGCGGAGTTGGTCGGCTGCGAGGATGGATTGGCTGGACTCACTGCCGGCGGATTTCCTTGCGGCACAAAAAAGCCGTTTTGCTGGTGGCTGCGGGTCTTTTGAACGAGGACGTACATCCAAATTGCCCAAAGCAGGGCGGCGGTCACAAAGGCCGTCAGAAAGAGGACGGGCCAGAAAAAAGGGCGGTGCTGCGGCTTGCCATTCATGTCAGTGGATGAAGCTATCATCCCGTTCGGCGGTGGGAAAGAGCAACTCCCAGATTTTCCTTTCGCGTGCCCGCCAGTCATGTAACTTAGGGGGAGTAACAGCCATGAACTCCTCGCGTCGCACGCCCCGGGTGGTTTTACTGCTGGCCCTGATCGGGGTCATCGTGGAAGGGGGATTTATCATCAAACTTTGGCAGCAAAACCAGTCCCTGCGGGAGAGCAATGAGAAGGCGCGCCGAGGCGGCAAGCCGGACCTCGCCAGGCAGCTTGCCAAGCGGGATGCGGAGTTGCAGGTGTTGCGGGTGCAAGTGCAGGATCTGCTCAAGTTGAGGCATGAGGCGCGGTTGCTTCGCGCCGCCACGAATGACCTCGCCAGGCTTCAGGAGGAGAATCGCCGCCTGAAACAGGAGGGCACCAACACCCTGGCGGCCTCGGCGCCCGCGACCATCGTCGTGACGACCGGCGATGGAGAGGATTTCGTTGCGAAGGAGGGTTGGACCTTTTCGGGCTATGCCACTCCGGAAGCGACGCTTCAGTCGTGGTTGTGGTCCCTGCGCGAGGGAGATCTGGACGCGTTCCTGGAAACTCTGACAGCCGACGACCGGGCCCGGTTCGAGGCGCAATTGCAGCAGTCCAACAAGACCGAGGAAGAGCTGGCGGCCGATTTAAAAAGGCAGGCGGAGAACTTAACCGGTTTTCAAATCCTTGATCAAAACTCGGAAGCCGACGGCAGCATTGTAATCCTGGCGCGGGTTTCGGGTGGCGAACCCACCGGTGCCACGCCCACGCGCCATCGCTTCATCTTCACTCGAAGCGGCACGGAATGGAAAATGACCGACGCGGGCGTGGATCAATGATCCAACCAACGCTTCTCCCCTGCTCTGCCGCGCTTAATGCTTCTTAAAAAAGAGGGCGAACAGGATAAACAGGATCACTTGCAGAAGCACGAAGCCGATGATGATCGGCAACAGCCGGAAACGTGACTTCCAGATTTGCGGCGCTTGCAACCGGCTGCAACGGTCGGTCATCACCACGCTTTCGTAATTCTCCAGTTCGCTTCGCATCTCCAATGCGGATTGATAGCGGCGCTTGGGGTCGCGTTCCATCGCGTGAAGGATGATTTCCTCCAGCACCGGCGTCAGCTTCGGATTCAATTTTCGCGGTGCGACCGGATCGCCGGTCACGCGCGAGTTCATGATCACGTACGGGCTGTCGCCGCCGAAGGGCGGTTCGCCGGTGACCATCTCGTAAATGATCGTCCCCAGGCTGTAAATGTCCGTGCGCTCGTCGCCCCGGCTGCCCTTGACCTGCTCGGGCGCCATGTAATCCGGCGTGCCCATCGCCGGCGTAAAACCCACAAAGGTCAACCGCCGCGAGTTGGCCGAACGCGCGATGCCAAAATCCATGATTCGGATTGTTCCATCATTGCACAACATGATGTTTTGCGGCTTGAGATCGCGATGCACCACTCCGCTTTGATGCATGTAGGACAGCGCGGTGCAAATATGGATCGCAATCTTGACAGCGTCCGGCTCGGGCAGCGGACGGACGCTCTTCAACAACTCGCTCAAGGTTTGCCCGGTCAGATATTCCATTACGATATACGGCCGGCTCTTTTTTTCGGCGGGAATGAACTTCAGGATGTACGGGTGGTTCAACTTCAGCCCGATTTCCTCCTCGCGCTTGAAGCGGTCGAAGCCGGCGGGATCGCTCTCAATCTGCAAGAGCGGAACTTTGAGCGCCACCGCGTTGCCGGTCTGCCGGTCGTTCGCCTTGTACAAGGAAGCCATGCCGCTCTTGGCGATTACGTCGGTAATCTCGAACCGCTCGTCGAGGACGCTCCCCACGCCGAGGTCGGCGCCCATGGGCCGGGTTTTCGCCGCGGCGGGATCAACGTTCCTCGTTTGGTCCGTTTCCCACACATGAATGATCTGCACGGAAACATTGTCGCCCGCCTGGCGGCGCTCCGCCTGGGCGATCAGCCGCTTGCAGGCTTCAGCCGGATGATATTTGACCACCGTGCCAAGGATTTCATCGTCCAGGAGATAGCCGTAAAGACCATCTGAACACTGGAGAATGATGTCCCCTTTCAACAGCGGCTCCGTCGAAATATCATAGTGGCACATCGGTTCCGAGCCGACACTGCGCGTCAACAACGACCGGTGCGGGCTGGTCATCGCATTGCGCTCCAGCAACAACCCCAGTTTCACTTGCAGCGCGGTGTACGAGTGATCGCTGGTCAGGCGCTTGATCTTGCCGGCGCGAATGAGATAGGCGCGGGAATCGCCCACATGGGCGATGGTGACCTTGTCATGGCGAAAGATTGAGGTCAGCAGTGTGGTGGACATGCGCCCCTTTTCCTGCGCGGCCTGGAAGATTTTTGCCGAAGCTTCCATGTAAATCGCGCGGACGAGGTCGTTGGGGGACGTTTCGGGCTTCGCTTCGCGGAAAATGGCCAGGGCGGTCTCGGCCGCCATCCGGCTCGCCAAATCGCCGTTGCCCTCGCCCCCGACCCCATCGGCCAGCACCGCGATGCCGCCGATTTCCTGCTGGAGTTGGAACTTCTCCGGTTCCCAGAACGCGATGAAGTCCTCGTTGTGTTCGCGCACCACTCCGGTGCTGGAGAGTTGGAAGCATTTGATCTTCATTTCAGAAAAACTAACTTATCGAGAGAGACGAAGAATGCCAAGCTCCAGGCTCTAAAGGAAATGCAAATTCCAAATTTCAAGCGTGTGGACAAAATAAAATCGATTTTACACTATGAATTACTCTCACACTACGCAGCCAGGTTCCAACCAACCGTATCCTGCCAGAGACTATTCCGGCAATCCCAAAGACGCTTGAATCTATTCACATTCAAGTCGGGCGTGGCACCACTCAGTCTCACCGTTCCGCCTGGTGTTCCCATGAATTTTGCTCATCTTTTTGCCTTATTTTTACACCTTTAGACTCCATTTTTACTAACTGGGCGATTTATTCCGGCGCTAGCGTCGCGACATGAAATGGAATGAAATAGTTCAGATCGTTTTGTTCTTCGGTTTAGGCATCGCGCTGACGCCGCCGGTGGGCCGGTTCATGGCCAGGGTGTTCAAGGGCGAGAAAACTTTTCTCCACCCGGTGCTGCATCCGATTGAGAAAATCATCTACCGGTTGAGCGGCGTGGACCCGGATGAGGAGATGACGTGGCTGAGTTATTTTTGGGCGGTGCTGCTGTTCGCGACGGTTGGGTTCGCAGCAGATATGGCGATCTTCATGACGCAGCAATGGCTGCCGTTGAATCCCCAAAAACTGCCGAATTGCTCCTGGCACCTGGCATTCATGCAAGCCTGGAGTTTCACCTGCAACGCGGACTGGCAGTCTTACACGGGCGAGACCGTGATGAGCTACTTCTCGCAGATTTTCGCCATCATGGTGCATCAGTTCCTCAGCGGCGCGTCGGGTCTGGCGGTGCTGGTCGCAGTGGCGCGGGCCTTGAAGCGGGCTTCCATCAAAACTGTCGGCAATTTCTGGACCGACCTGACGCGCGGCCTCCTCTACTTCGTGATCCCGCTCTCGGCGCTTTGGGCCATTCCGCTAATGTGGCAGGGTGTTCCCCAAACCTGGAAGCCCTACCAAACCGCCAGCCTGATGGAGCCTTACACCACGCAGGTGCAAAAGACCGATGACAAAGGCAACAATGTGACGACCAATATCCAGTTGGTGGTTTCGTCCCCGAAGCTCGGCGCGGATGGAAAGCCTGAAATGACCAATGGCGTCGCGGTAATGGTCGATGTGCCGCAAGTGGATGCCAAAGGCGTGCCGATCATGACCAACATGCCGGTCATGGTGGATGCGAAAGTGGAAACCCAAAGCATCCCAGTCGGCCCGGTGGCATCCTTTGAGTCCATCAAACAACTCTTCACCAATGGCGGCGGCTGGTACAACGTGAACAGCGCGCATCCATTTGAAAACCCCACGCCGTTCACGAATTTCTGGGAAATGCTGGCCATTATCGTCGTGCCAATGGCGCAGGTTTATATGTTCGGCCTGCTCGTCGGCAACAAAAAGCACGCCTGGTGTCTGTTCAATGTCATGTTGGCTCTCTACGCGCTTTCCTTCGTCGTCGCCTGGTATTGCGAGACACGGCCCAACCCGGTGATGGCGGGCGCGGTGCCGAACATGGAGGGCAAGGAACAGCGAATCGGGGTGATGAACAGCGTGCTCTGGGCGACGTCCTGCACCGCGATTGACAACGGTTCGGTCAATTCCATGCACGATAGTTATCAGCCGCTCGCCGGCATGATGCCGTTGTGGAACATCCTGATCGGCGAAATGCTTTTCGGGGGCATCGGCTGCGGCATGTATTGCATGCTCTTTCACGTGCTGATCACGGTCTTCATCGCCGGATTGATGATCGGGCGAACGCCGGAGTACCTCGGGAAGAAACTGGATGCCTGGTGCGCAACCTGGGCGGTGTGCGGGGTCTTGATCCCGAACGCCGTGGCCCTGCTCCCAACCGCTATCGCCCTCATGTTGCCGGCGACCATAGGTTTGTCCAGCCTGGGCAACCAAGGCCCGCACGGATTTACCGAAATTCTTTACTGCTTCGGCGAAGCCGCCAACAACAACGGCAGTGCCTTCGCCGGGTTGAACGCCAACACGCCGTTCTACAATATCGCCGCCGGAATTGTCATCTGGATCGGACGGTTCGCCCCGATCATTTCCGCGCTCGCCATTGTCGGCCGGCTCGCTTCCAAGAAAACCGTTGAACCTTCCGCCGGCACGCTGCCGACCCATGGCTGGACATTCGGCCTTACGCTGACGGGCGTAATCATCATCGTCGCCGCACTGACGTTTTTCCCGGCGCTTTGCCTCGGCCCAATCGTCGAGCACGGGTTGATGACGGCGGCGCGAACGTTCTAAAACTTTTTAGGAGCAATTATGAGCACCAAAGTCGAATTCAATTATTCGAAACTGTTCAAACAGGCGGTCATTGATTCGTTCAAAAAGCTGCATCCTCGCGATGAGATCAAAAACCTGGTCATGTTCGTCGTGTGGCTCGGCTCGATCTGGACCACCGTCTTTTTGTTTCTTCCGGGGCAGTTCAACCTGTTCAACGTCCAGATTTGCTTCTGGCTGTGGTTCACCTGCCTTTTTGCGAACTTCGCCGAGGCGATGGCTGAGGGCCGGGGCAAGGCCCATGCCGACGAGTTGCGCAAAATGCGCACGAAAACCAGCGCGCGCAAACTGGTCAATGGCCGGGAAGTCCAGGTCAACAGCAACGAGTTGAAGATTGGCGAGCTCTTTGTCTGCCAGGCCGGTGAAATCGTCGCTGCTGACGGTGAGATCGTGGAAGGTATCGCCACCGTGGATGAATCGGCCATCACCGGCGAATCCGCGCCGGTCATTCGGGAGAGCGGCGGCGACCGCAGCGCCGTCACCGGCGGAACCCGGGTTCTCAGCGACCGCATCGTCGTCCGCGTCACCGCCGAAGCCGGCAATTCCTTTCTCGACCGCATGATCGAGATGATCGAAGGCGCGCGCCGGCAAAAGACACCGAATGAAATCGCGCTGAACATCGTGCTGGTCAGTCTGACGGCGCTGTTCATCGTCGTCGTGTTTGTGCTGCCGCCCTATGCGCATTACAACGAGAATGCCGCCGGGCAAAAGGGCGTGGTACTGACTTCGATTCCGGTTTTGCTCTCGCTCATCGTTTGTTTGATTCCCACGACCATCGGCGGGCTGTTGAGCGCCATCGGCATCGCCGGCATTGACCGCTTGATGCGGCGAAATGTATTGGCGACGAGCGGCCGCGCGGTCGAAGCGGCGGGAGACGTGGATGTTCTGCTGTTGGACAAAACGGGGACAATCACGCTCGGCAACCGGCAGGCGACCGAATTTGTTCCCGCGCCCGGCGTCAAGCTGGAGGAATTGGCGGACGCCGCCCAACTTGCGTCCCTGGCCGACGAAACGCCCGAAGGCCGCAGCATCGCGGTGCTGGCCAAAGAGAAATACGGGCTGCGTGGTCGTGAGGTAGCCGACCCGCACGCCACGCCCGTGGCGTTCACGGCCCAGACGCGCATGAGTGGCATGGATTTCGGCGACGGCAACGGCAAGGTGAAGCGCCGCGTTCGAAAGGGCGCCGCCGAGTCCGTCAGGAATTGGGTCCTTGAGCAAGGCGGCCGAATCGACAAGGCCGTGTTTGAAAAGGTGGACGAGATTTCCAAATTGGGCGGCACGCCGCTCGTTGTGGCGGACGGCCCGCGCATTCTTGGCACTATTTATCTCAAGGACATCGTCAAAGGCGGTATTAAGGAACGCTTCGCGCAGCTCCGGAAGATGGGCGTCAAAACGGTGATGATCACCGGCGACAACCAGCTTACGGCAGCGGCCATCGCCGCCGAGGCGGGGGTGGACGATTTTATCGCGCAAGCGAAGCCCGAGGACAAACTTGCGCGCATCCGCAAGGAACAGGAAGGCGGCAAATTGATCGCCATGATCGGCGACGGCACGAACGACGCGCCCGCGCTCGCGCAAGCCGACGTCGGCGTGGCCATGAACACGGGCACGCAAGCCGCGCGCGAAGCCGGCAACATGGTGGACCTCGACAGCAATCCGACGAAACTCATCGAAGTCGTGGAGATCGGCAAGCAATTGCTGATGACGCGCGGCGCATTGACGACGTTCAGCATCGCCAATGATGTGTCAAAGTACTTCGCCATTTTACCGGCGATGTTCGGTGTGCTCTATGCCACGAGCGCCGGCGGGCGCGGTCCGCTGGACAAATTGAACATCATGTACTTGCACTCGCCGCAGAGTGCGATTCTCAGTGCGGTCATTTTCAACGCCTTGATCATTGTCGCGCTGATTCCCCTGGCGTTGCGGGGCGTGAAATACCAGCCGCTCGGCGCGGCGGTGATTTTGCGCAAGAACATGCTCATCTACGGGGTCGGCGGCATTCTCGTGCCGTTTCTCTTCATCAAGCTCCTTGATCTGCTGCTCGTGGCAACTCATCTCGCGCCGTAAGCGCATTGGAAAGGAAATTTATGATTAAACTCATTGTGCAATCCATCCGGCAAACGATACTTTGGTCGCTCATTGCCGGGGTCGCCTACACCCTCGTCATGACGGGGATCTCACAAGTGCTGTTCCGTGACCAGGCCAATGGCAGCCTGATTGTGCGCGACGGCAAGATTATCGGCTCGAAATGGCTCGCGCAACAGTTCACCGGCACCAATTATTTCTGGCCACGACCTTCAGCATGCACTTACGGCACCGGGCCGTCAGGCATCGTGGCGTCCAGCGGCAGCAATCTTGGCCCGACCAGCGGCGCGCTGCAAACCAATGTCATGAATAACGCCTCGGCGTTTATCAGCGGCAACAACCTGCCAACCAATACGGTGGTGCCGGCGGACATGGTCTATGCCTCCGCCAGCGGATTGGATCCGCACATCAGTCCCGAAGCCGCCCGTTTGCAAATTGCGCGTGTCGCTGCCGCGCGCGGGTTGAGTGAGGACAAGGTCAGGGAACTCGTGGAGAAATTCACCGAGTCCGCGCAATGGGGATTTCTGGGACAGCCTCGCGTGAACGTGTTGATGTTGAACGTGGCGCTGGACCAGCTGGCAACTCCGAAACCCGCTGAAACCGCTCCCGCTCCCAAGGCCGGATGACACGGCATGAGGCCCAGACCCACAGCATTGATCGTCGATGACGAACGGGCAATCCGGCGGCTGGTGCGAATGGCGTTAAAGCAGCAACGCTACAACGTGATCGAAGCGGAAAGCGGGCGGTTTGGGCTGGCAATGGCGGTGGAACAACGACCCGATGTTGTCATCCTCGAGCTGGATTTGCCGGATATTGACGGACTGGTGCTGCTGCGGCGCCTTCGCGAATGGAGCCAGAAACCCGTGGTCATTGTTTCCGAACGCAACCAGGTGGCCGATAAGATCAGCGCATTGGACGGCGGCGCTGATGATTACCTGACCAAGCCGTTTGACGTGGCCGAATTGCTCGCGCGCCTTCGTGTGCTGCAGCGCAGCCTGCCTGGAATTCCTGATGGCCCGCTGCTGATTGAAGGCGATCTGAAGGTGGACTTGTCAACACACGAAGTCACGCTCAAGGGAGAGAGGTTGAACTTTACGCCGACGGAAGAAGCTCTATTTTATTTGCTTGTTCGTTATGCCGGCAAGGTGGTCACTCGAACACACCTGATGCGCTGTATCTGGGGAACCGACGAAGAAGAGAGAGTTCGCGAGTTGCAGGTCTACGTCGCCAACCTGCGCGGGAAACTCGGCGCGTTGGGAGGAGAAATCCTGATCAGAACTGAAGGCAGTGCGGGCTACCGTCTCTCACTCGCTGCTCCCCACGTGCGTGCCAGTGTTGCGGCATCCGTTTGAGTGCCGTGTTAAGAAGGTCTCACGGTTCCAAGACACGGCGCAAGCCACCATTCCGCTTCCATAGCAACCTTGAAACCCAACCTCACGAAGGAAAAAGGATGAATCTCATCGCATGGTTTGTTTTTATCCTGGCCGCATTGTTGGAGGTTGGCGGCGATGCAGTGATCCGGCGCGGTCTGCGTGGTCACAAGATCGGTCTTGTGCTCGCCGGTTTCGTGACGCTGGGCTGCTATGGGCTGCTCGTGAATTCAGTTAAATGGGATTTTTCCAGATTGCTGGGCGTTTATATCGGATTTTTCGCGCTCACCAGCATTTTATTCGGGCGGATCGTCTTCCAAGAAACCATTCCCTCATCCACCTGGCTCGGGCTGGGCTTAATCGTATCGGGTTGCCTGGTCATCCAATTCGGTCAACGGTAGAAAACGCGGGAACGCCAACCGAATCGTCCGCCACCGGAATCTCGACTCCTAAATCAAGCCTCCTCGCCTTCCCGCATGCCACACCTATGTACCCCCCATTTTATCCATACCATTGTCCCAAAGGCCGTAAACATTGGCTTTTGTGAATTTCCATCCCTACCATCATCCATACCAAACCGTCCCAAACCGCTGCCGTCGTTGGCGCTTGAAAGTCGGAGGGTGGGGCTCTCATCATCCCAACGCGCAAAAAACCCGGCCACCTTTTCAGGTGGCCGGGTTGTGTCAACAACACCTGCCTGGCGTTAGGCCGGTTTGGCCGTCAGCAAAACGGGTTTGCCCAACTTCGCGCTTCGCAGTTTGAAGTAGATGGCGCCGTAGATACCCCATACCGCAACGACCGCCAACGCAATGTACGACTCATGCCAGCTCATGCCGGGAACCGAGAATGGACCGATCAGGTAGAACAACATGCAGCCGAGGTTCGCCAACAGGCCGAAGACCGGAACCACCATGTGCTTGAAGCCGTGGAAGCTGTGATGCTCCCGGAACGCCACGATAGCCACTATGCAAGTAGTCATGTAGAGCAGGAACGTGCCGAAGTTGCTGACCAGCGTCACAATGAGCAGCGTGTTCGGCAAGTAAGTATAAGCATGCGGCGAAAAGATGCCGAATTTGTACCAGATGTTGTTATACTGCTTGTCCAGCGGCGCGAGGTCGGCGGATTGAGCGCCGAGATAGATCGTAGTCGTGATGATGCCGACAATGATCGAGATAAACACCAGCGCCCAGATCGCGCGGTGCGGCGACAAAGTCTTGCCATGCAACAGGCCGAAGTGTGACGGAACTTCTTCGTCGCGCCCCATGGCGTAGGTCACGCGCGCGCCCGTGTTCATGCACGATAGCGTAGTGCCGATCAGGGCCAGAAACACCGTGCCGGCTTGCACCAGCATGAAGGCCTTGCCCGCCCCGACGCTGCCGAACATCCACGTGCCCACCAGCAGCATCATATCGCCTAGCGGCGCGCCGGAAGCGCCCGCGTTGGAGATCGTATAGCCGCTGTTGAGGAAATAATTCGCGGCGAAATACTCAAACAGGTAGCAAACTGCCCCTTGGATCGCGAGCGACAGCAGCACTGCCTTGGCGATGTCTTTCTTCGGATTCTTGGCTTCCTCACCCATCGAGGTGACCGATTCGAATCCGACTAGCAGGAGAATCGCGATGCAAGCCTGAATCACCAGGAAGTTGAACCCGTGCGGCGAGAGCACTGAACTGGCCGAGGTATGAAGGTTGAAGGTCTTCGGATCCTGGGCAGTCCCAGCGCCGCTGATTGCGTCTTCTGGTTTATAGCTCAGCAGGAACGGATCAGGCTGAGCCTTGCCGTCCTTGTCCAGAACCATCTTGCCGTCTTTGTCCTTCTGCCAGACCGGATAAGGATCGCCCTCGCCGAGGCCCATGGCCGTTAATCCGCCGAGCACGGCGGCGTCCTTGTTCTTGTCTTTGTCCAAGTCATCCTTCGTTACGGTGCGGTCCTGGGTTTTAAAGATCGGCTGCTTCTTGTCGTCCACTTTGAGGTCGCCGTTCGCCCACGTGTCTTGAACGGGTTTGCCATCGGCGCCGGTGACGTTGACTTGATCCACATTGTAATTCACCGGGTTACCGCCCGAGAGATGCCAACCTTGCTTGTCCTGCCCGTGGGACATGCGATAGCCAATGGCCATGCAGGAGAAAACGACCAACGCGACGATTTGGACAACATTGATCGCAAAGTTGACTGCCGTGGTGCCGTTCACACCGCGGTAGGCGATATAGCCTACCAGCAGCGCGAACGCGGCGCAGAAGAGCCACATGAACAATGGGCTGCTGTAAGAGCCGCTGAAAGTGCCTGGCCAGAATATGCTTGCCAGATAGCCGCCCAGGATGGCGGTCACCCCCACCATCAAGCCCGGATAGACCCAGTAATACAAATGGCTGGCCCAACCGGTGAAAAACTTGGCCACGCGTGCGAATTTGTACGCCGTGGTCTTGGAGAGAAAAGCCTGCTCGGCGTACAGATACGAAGAACCCGCGCCGGGATAGAGCTTGGAGAGTTCGGCATAACTGAGCGCTGTTGCGAAACACAACAGCAGAGCGGCCAGCAGGCCGAACCACATTGCACAGCCCGCCATCGGCGCGCCATACAGTGATTGCTCTTGATACGTGAGCCATAAGAACGCTCCGGGCGCGATCAGCGCCATGGCGTTGATGGTTAATCCCGTCAAGCCCAGAGTGGCCCTGGAAGTGGGCTTGTCGGTGCCTGCAGTACTGCCGGCAGTTTGAGATGGATTTGTCATAGGTTGAGCTTTTTGTGTGTTTGTTGCGTTGGTTTGCTAGATGGCTAGGTTTCCCTTTTCTTCAGTGCGGATGCGGACGGCTTCTTCGATCGTTGAAACGAAGACCTTGCCGTCGCCGATTTTCCCGGTACGAGCGGATTTGACGATCGCTTCAACGGCGCGATCCACGTTCTGGTCGGCCACGACCAGATCGACTTTCAGTTTCGGCAGGAAATCCACAGTGTATTCGCTGCCGCGAAAGATTTCAGTATGGCCCTTTTGACGGCCAAATCCCTTGACCTCCATGACGGTCATGCCTTCGACCCCCACTTCCGCCAAGGCGTCCTTTACCTCCTCCAACTTGAAAGGTTTGATGATTGCTTCGATTTTCTTCATAAGTTCATAGGTTGAGCCGGCCGCGCCTCTCAGGCTGGGCCTCGAAACTGCGCACTGCGCTCAGGAATCATGGTCCGGCTTCATAATGTTCAATACTTGCATTCATACCTGGTGCCTACAGACCCCAATAGCACCGGCAATGCCAACTATCGGGAGGCCTTCGCAGCCGTTTGAAAATCAATCAGTTAGGACGTGAAACCGCCTTTGAACCGCAGCCGTTGCGAACCAATTCTCTGTTGCCTTTTATCCAGCCCGCAATTTTCCACACACCAAAAAAGGCGGCGTGAACCTTGCGGTCCACGCCGTTGTTTTGAGGCTCAACCTATGACTGTTCGAACCTCGAAATCTTCATCCTGGCAACCAGCCACGCTCTCGCCCGGTTGCGTTGAGGGGCTTGCCCAGCAACGAGTTTCAGCATACGCGATGCCAGCAGCAACTCAGATTATTATAAGTTTATAATCTATTGAATTATATTGTGTTTCGGCCTGCTGGCAAGTCCGGGCTTTCCATTTTCGTGTCCAGTCACTGTTTTTATTTATTCATTGAGGATTATTTTGAACTTTGCTGGCAGGCACCCGTTTTGGAATCGATCCCAAAGCGCGCACTATAGATTATAAAACAATTATAATTTGTTCCTCCGACCCTCGCGGAGTGCCGAGGATGTGTTGGTCGTATCCATGCAGTAAAAACCACGAATGGACACTAATGAACACGAATGATGCTGTACAGCGCGCCATCCCTACCAAAGGCATGGTAACATTTTGAGATGCACCCGCCCTGCGCATGGAGCAGGAACCCAAGTGGACTTCTTTGGTGCGGTATGGCAGGCTGAGGTGACTTTACCGTTTTGCGGGAGGTTTTAGTTACCTTGACGCGGCCGAGTTTATATGGACCCGAATGAAATTCCACCATTGATCAATCCGCCTGAACCGGGCCCCGAACCGAAGGTTTCGCGCTGGCGCTGGTGGATTCATCTCGCGGTGCTGACCGCCTTTCCGCTCCTGGTCGGCGCTTTGAGCCTCCGCCGCATGGATACGCTCCGAGCGCCAATTTTGCCGGCGAATGTTCGGGGGTTGCTCACGGTTTCTTTTTTCGAACTCGTGTTCTTCGGAGCGCTCTTTGCGCTTGCCTGGGTTGCCTCGCGGGTCAATGCGAAACAACTGCTCCTCAAATGGCGCGGCGGTGGTTCACCACTCCTCTGGGGACTCGCTTATTCCATTGCCTTGCGCGTTGGCATTGCGGTGGTTGTTATAATCGTAGTGGGGCTTTGGTTTGGGATCACGGGAGCGCAGGTTTCGGAAGCCATGCACAGCCAGCCGCGTTTGGATCGAATGATCAACGCGGACGCCATGACCGGCCACCCGCTCTACCTGATACTGCTGCTGACGCTGGTTAGTTTTGTTGTGGCCGGCCTGCGGGAGGAACTCTGGCGGGCTGGGATGCTGGCTGGCATCAGCGCGTTGTTCCCACGCGGATTCTCGACGCTTGGCGGCCGGGCCGTGGCGGTGCTGGCCGTGGCGGTGGTTTTTGGCCTGGGTCATACGGCCCAAGGATGGTCTGGCGTGGTGGTCACCGGGTTGCTGGGCGCCGGATTGGGCGGCATTATGCTGCGACATCGATCGATTTGGGAAGCGGTCCTCGCGCACGGTTTCTTTGACGCGAGCACGTTCCTGTTTCTTTATCTCCTTGCGAAATTGAGTCCGCAATACCTGCCGCACGGTTAGGCATGCTGGATGCGCCGCCGACTGTGATCCTGGAAATTATCTACAAAATGTTTGGAACCGTGCCTCGAAGACTATGCGGGAGTACAAGCAAAGGCGGCGCAGCCTGTGCTGAGCCGCCCCAACCTACTAACCAAACATGGAACTAACCATGAGGTACCAATAAAATAGAACAGAATTGCAAAAAGCCAACTGGGGTATTTTCAATCCGGCAGGGTAGGTTAGTCAGAGTAGAGTAGGAATAGTAAGTTGCTGATGTCCAAGCTTCAACAAGGGGTCCTTTTCTGAAAATTGGTGCGCGCCGCAGCCGATCAGGTAACATGGGCGGGTGACTGATTCAGCAACTCAACCGGATTTGGAAGTGTTGGCCCGGGCAGCCGGGCCGCGCTTGCTGGTCGGTGTGGGAGCGGGACCAGGTTCAGAACAGGTTCTTCGCTCCGCCCGGATTTTGGCGGAGCGGTTGAACTCTCCGTGGATTGCTCTCTATGTGGAGACTTCGCGCGCGATAGGTCGGGCGGAAAAATCACGGGCCGATCGCAATCTTGCCCTGGCTCGCGAATGGGGCGCTGAAGTTATTACCACTACAGATGAAGATGTGGCGCGTGCATTACTCCGGGTCGCCGGCCAGAGAAGCGTCACTCAGATCGTCGTCGGCAAGCCATCCGGCGGATCGCTGTGGAAGCGGTTGCAACGCGAGTTGATTATTCGCCGCCTGCTCCGCAAGAGTGGCGGGATCGACATTCATATTCTGGGAGTTGACTCCAGCGCCACCGGCACCCGTGGGTCACGCTGGCCTGTCCGCGTTCCTTTGGATGTGCGCCAATACCTGGCCGCGACCGGAGTAGTGCTTCTGGCAACCCTGGTCAATTTACTACTCGAAATCGTCGAGCCCCGCCGGGGAGAGTATTCCACCGCCCTCATTTTGCTCCTAGCGGTGGTCGTGCTCGCCACGTTCCTGGAGGTCGGGCCAACGCTGGTGGCGGCGACGCTCAGCGCGCTGGTTTGGGATTACTTTTTCCTGCCGCCGCGCTTTGCCTTTCGGGTCAATCAATTCGAGGATGCGATGCTCCTGGGATTATATTTTGTCGTCGCGATTGCCGTGGGGCAGCTCACCGCGCGCATTCGCGCCCAGCAAGTAGCCGAGCGCCAGCGCGAGGATCGGGCCACGGCTTTGTACCTGCTCACGCGCGAATTGACCGAGGCGACCGAGCTGGATCAAATTCCGCAAAAAGTGGTGGAGCGAATGCAACATGTCTTTGAGGCTCAAATCGCCGTGCTGCTCGTTGATCAGTCCGGTCATTTGAAACAACATCCCGCCGGCACTTTCAAAATGGCTGGGACGGAGCATCGCGTGGCGGCGTGGGTTTTGGAACAGCAACATCCCGCCGGAAAGTTCACCGAACACGAACCAACGGCCGAGGCACTCTATGTGCCGCTCAAAGCCAGCGCGGGCACAGTGGGTGTGCTCGGTTTGCGGTTTAAACAGTTGGTCCCGCCTTCCATTGGCCAGCGGAACTTGCTCGACGCGTTTTCACAACAAGTGGCGCTGGCACTTGAGCGCCATCGGTTGCAAGCAGTTTCCGAGAAGTCCAAATTGCTGGCGGAATCGGAACGCCTGAGCCAGAACCTGCTTAATTCCATGTCACACGAGATTCGGACTCCCATCGCGGCGATTACGAGCGCCGCGGGCAATCTCGTGGAATTCCAGGAGTCGGATTTCTCCGAAACGCAAAAGGCGATGGTCATGGAAATCCAGGAAGCAACCGCCCGGCTGAATCGGCTGGTGGGGAACGTCCTCGACATCACCCGCCTGGAATCGGGCCACGTCAAACCCAAGCTCGAACTTTGCGACGTGCGCGACCTCGTCCAAACCGCCGTTCGGGAAACACGCAAGGAACTCTCCGGACACCATCTTACGGTCGAAGTTCCACCGGATTTGCCGCTGGTCCGGCTGGATTTCGTACTGACGTTGCAGACCCTCACGAATCTGCTTTCGAACGCCGCCTTCCATACGCCCAAAGGGACCGAGGTTCGCCTAAGCGCCCGCGTCGAGGGTCCAGCCTTGGTCCTCATCGTGGCCGATCGCGGCCCCGGCATTGCGCCGCAATCTCTCGCCCGCATTTTTGAAAAGTTCCATCGCGGTCCCAACGCCCCGACGGGCGGCACTGGTCTGGGCCTGTCACTAGTAAAAGGATTCGTTGAAGCGCAAGGCGGAGAGGTGCAGGCCGCCAATGCCCCGGCGGGCGGCGCCGTCTTTACGCTGCGTCTGCCACTTGACAAAGCCGGCGCTATGGCCGCCAATTAGACCATGAGCGATGCTACCTCCAAGCCGGCTACGGTATTGGTCATCGAGGATGAAGTTCAAATCCGGCGCTTGCTGCGCGTTTGCCTCGAACGGGGCGGCTATCAGGTCGCGGAAGCCTCTTCCGGCAAGGAAGGCATCGGTGAAGCAGCCGCCTGCTCCCCGGATGCCGTGCTGCTGGATCTGGGGTTGCCGGACATGGACGGTCTCAGCGTTCTCAAACGCCTGCGCGAATGGAGTCAGGTCCCCATTTTGGTGGTGTCCGTGCGCGCGCACGAGGACGAAAAAATCACCGCGCTCGACAGCGGCGCCAATGATTATGTCACCAAGCCTTTCAGCACGGGGGAATTACTGGCCCGCCTGCGCGCCGCGCTCCGGTCTGCGCAACCGCCCGAGGCCAATGCGGTCTTTCGTTCCGGGCGGCTGCAAGTGGACCTCGCCACCCGCACCGTCAAAGTCAAAGGCCAAAAGGTCCGGCTGACCGCGACGGAGTACGCCCTGCTCCTCCTCTTCGTGCAGCACGCGGGCAAGGTGCTGACTCACGGCCAGATCCTGCGGGAGATCTGGGGACCTGATGGCGGTGACCGAACCGGCCAATTGCGTGTATACATGGCTTACCTCCGCGATAAACTGGAGGCCAACCCCGGCGAACCGGAGTTGCTCATCACCGAACCGGGCGTTGGTTACCGCCTGGTGGTTCCGGACTGAGTTCCCGGCCGTCAAACGGCTCTCAGAATAGCTCAGCTTAATCACGCGCGCCCATGAAAAGATTTCATCAATTTAACAAAAAAATAATGCCGCCGCCGGCTGGGCCAAAGCCGAATTTCCCCTGCCCTTCGTTTTAGACTTCCTTCATCGGGAACTCGCGGCGCGGCTCCCGCATCCCTTCACCAGCCGCTCTGCGACAAAGGTTCGCTGAGGTTCTCGAAAAGCTCAGGCTGTTCAAATCGCTACACAAGCGGGGTCGTTGCGTTTTCACGCGGGCCGCGTCGTTTGCCCCACGTAACGCCTTATAATTCATCGCATTAATAAAAGATTATAGATTGATGAATGCGATGGCATCGCTCGTGCTCAAGGGCGAAACATGCTTCGGCACTACTTCGGTTGGGCTGCATGCCGCACCCGCGTTTCGTCGGAACGGAACCGGACGGGACGCCACTCCAACTGCTTACCCGGGCCTCATGGCCCAAGTGCCGCTGTGCTATGAAAAAAATCGAAGCCATCATCAAACCATTCAAGCTGGAGGAAGTGAAGGACGCCTTGTCGGAGATCGGTGTTGTCGGCATGACCGTCGTCGAAGTCAAGGGCTTCGGGCGGCAGAAGGGCCACACCGAAATCTACCGGGGCAGCGAATATACGACGGATTTCCTTCCTAAAATCAAACTGGAACTGGTCGTCGCCGATTCAGTCGTTGACAACGCCGTCAGCGTTGTGATCAAGGCCTGCAAAACCGGCAAGATCGGGGACGGGAAAGTCTTTGTCTCGGGAGTCGAGCAAGCCGTGCGCATCCGCACGGAGGAGAAAGGAGACGCAGCATTGTAACAGCGTAACCGGTCCGCCAAAACACACAAACCACCAACACCAAAAAAAGTCCATACACTTATGACCAAAAAACTCATTGCCACATTCGTGACACTGCTCCTGTTCGCCTCCGCGAGCGTTCGGGCGCAGACTACCAACGCCGCGGCGGCGACTGCGACCAACGCGCCGGCAGCCGCGGCTCCGGCCGACACCACCCCCAAGCCCGATCCGGCCGGCACCGCCACCGGCATGGCGGCGGATGCGCAATCGCCGGCCGGGACCTTCGTTGTCACCGCGCCAAGCGATCTGAGCGACGATGACAAGAAGGTTCCCGACAAGGTGAAAGCCTATAACGATGCGAAAAAAGCCTTCGACGATTACACGGCGCAGGCAAAACTCGAACCGCTGGCGGTGAAACTGGCCGACTCGGTCGGTCATAATCGCGTAGCCATCAACTTCACCTGGACGCTCGTCACGGGCTTCCTGGTCATGTTCATGCAAGCGGGCTTCGCTCTCGTGGAAACCGGCTTGTGCCGCGCCAAAAACGCCGGCCACACCATGTCCATGAACTTCATGATCTATCCGTTGGGCATGCTCGGTTTCTATGTCTGCGGATTCGCGCTCATGTTCGGAGGCATGGCTGATCCCAACAATCCCAACGCCGGCGGCATCGCTACGATGGGCGGTTATGCCGGACTAAATCACGAAGTGGGGATTCACATCGCGGGCAAGTTCTTCGGATTGTTCGGCACCAAGGGTTTCTTCCTGCAAGGCGCAGGCTATGACACGGCCGCATTTGCGCTCTTCCTGTTTCAGATGGTCTTCATGGATACCACTGCAACCATCCCGACCGGTGCGGCCGCCGAACGGTGGAAGTTCTCCGCGTTCATGATCTACGGCTGCTGCCTGGGCATGATCATGTATCCCTTCTTCGGCAACTGGGTTTGGGGCAGTGGCTGGCTGGCCAATCTCGGCGCCAATTTCCCGGGGCTGGGCCACGGTCACGTTGATTTCGCCGGTTCCTCTGTCGTCCATATGCAAGGGGGCGTTATCGCGCTGATTTATGCGTGGTTGATCGGACCCCGGTTGGGCAAGTACGACAAGAACGGCAAGATCGTTCATCCGATTACCCCTCACAGCATACCAATGGTCATGCTGGGCACGTTCATTCTGGCCTTCGGCTGGTTCGGCTTCAACCCCGGTTCAAGCCTCGCCGCCACCGACCTGCGCATCGCTGTCGTGGCTGTGAACACCATGCTTGCCTCCGCCACCGGCGCGCTCGCCACCACGCTCTGGATGTGGTGGTTCCGCACCAAGAAGCCCGATCCGTCCATGATGTGCAACGGCATGCTCGCGGGCCTGGTGGCGATCACCTGCCCTTGTGCGTTCGTTAGCGCTGGAGGCGCTTGCATCATCGGCTTGGTTTCCGGCATCCTCGTGGTTGAATCCGTGTTCTTCTTCGACAAACGGGGCATCGATGATCCGGTGGGAGCCATTTCCGTCCACGGCGTCAATGGTTGCTGGGGCTGCCTTTCCTTGGGCCTCTTCGCCGATGGCACCTATGGTGATGGCTGGAACGCCGTCTCCGGCACGGTCAAGGGCTTGTTCTACGGCGGTGGTTTGGGTCAGTTCTGGGCCGAACTCATCGGCGTGACGACATGCTTCATCACGCTGTCGGTGATATCCATCATCGTTTATTACCTTGCTGAGATGCTGGTGGGCAACCGCGTTTCCCAGGAAGTGGAAATCGAAGGTCTCGACCTTCCGGAAATGGGCGTGCCTGGTTACGCCGGCATGGTCATGGACAAGCAGTCCGAGACTCCAATGATCAAATAAATAACTGTGGCTGGTCCGCTGCGCGGGGGTTGATTCCCTCGCGCAGCACCTGGCCAAACAGTCAAACCAAAAAAGGAACTTTGTGCATTACGAACTTACAAAAGTGCTCTGGGTAACCACGGCCCTGCTTGCTGGCGGCATTGTCGGCGCGAGTTTCGGAGCGGTCCAGAATGCGGCCCTGCGGCGGAACCAAAAGCTGCAGCAAACCGGCAAGCTGCCCGGCAGTTGGATAATGATGCCGGGATCAATGCGGCGGGTCGCGTTCTTGATGATTGCCCTCGCCCTGGTTCAACTCGTCTGCCCTCTGTTGTTCTCCAATGGAGTGCAGTGGTGGGTATCGGCCGGGGTCGTGTGCGGATACGCCTACATCCTGGTTTCGCAACTCCGTGAAAGTCTGGCTCGCAACCGTTAATCACCTATGAAAAAAATCGAAGCTATCATCAAACCGTTCAAGTTGGATGAAGTGAAGGATGCCCTGGCCGAAGTCGGCGTTGAGGGCATGACGGTCATCGAGGTCAAGGGATTCGGTCGCCAGAAAGGGCACACGGAGATCTATCGGGGAAGCGAATACACGGTCGATTTCCTTCCCAAGATCAAATTGGAAGTCGTCGTTGGCGATACCGAAGTCGATGCGGCGGTGGGGGCCATCATTAAGGCTGCCAAGACCGGCAAAATCGGGGATGGCAAAGTCTTTGTCTCGCCCATCCAGGATGCCATTCGCATCCGCACCGAGGAGAAAGGCGAGCAGGCGGTGTGAACCGTCGCGCGCTCGACCCTTGCGCCGGGCGGGATGCCAGCGTCAGGCTGGCGTCTCGCCTGCACCGCGGATATTCCTGTCCGCTCCAACGTATGGCGATCCAAAGCAAACAAGAAGGTCCGCGCTCCGCTCCAAAGTGCTGTCGCGCAATTCGATGAGCTCGTTTGGTGTCGGCTTCGGGCAACGATGGCCGGGCGGACTGAGGTATGGAGTCCCGCCTTCAGGCGCCTGCTTGGGCCACGCGTTCCCAATCGCATCCCGAACCTCCTGACTCGAAGTGAACACGATCAACCCGCTCATGCTCCTGCCGTTTGGCGGATTGCTCGCCGCCGTCGCGCTGGCGCCGCTTTTCTTTTCCGATTGGTGGGGCAAGCACTACGCCAAGGTTGCCTTCGGATTGGCGGCAATCGTTGTCGCCTACTACGTCATCGGGCTCCGTGACATTCCGCGCGTTTGGCACACCACTCAGGAATACATCAGTTTCATCGCCCTGGTCGGTTCGCTGTTTGTCGTCTCCGGCGGCATTCACATCAACGTGAAAGGCGAGGCAACTCCGCTCGCGAATGTCCTTTTCCTCCTCGTGGGTGCGGTCGTGGCCAATCTGCTCGGCACCACCGGCGCTTCGATGCTGCTCATCCGGCCGTGGCTGCGGATGAATAAGTATCGCATCACCGGGCACCATGTCGTGTTTTTCATCTTCATCGTTTCGAATGTGGGCGGCTGCCTTACGCCCATTGGCGACCCGCCTTTGTTTCTGGGATATTTGATGGGCGTCCCGTTCGGGTGGGTGGCGGTGCGGTGCCTGCCCATGTGGGCTGCCGGAGTAACCATTCTCCTGGTGATGTTCTTCGTCCTTGATTACCGCAACTATCTTCGTGCGCCGAAGCGGGTCCGGACGGAACTCACCGGGCACGAACATTGGCGGCTCGATGGGTTGCAGAACCTGGGTTTTCTCGCGGTGATTTTGCTGGCGGTGTTTGTGAATCGCCCGCCTTTTCTTCGCGAGGCCCTGATGGTCGCCGCCGCGGTTGGCTCCTATCGGCTCACGAAAAAGCCCGTGCACGAATCCAATCACTTCACGCTGCATCCCATCAAGGAAGTCGCCATCCTGTTCGTCGGTGTCTTTGGCACGATGATGCCCGCGCTGGATTGGCTGCAGGAGAACGCCGCCCATTTGTCCAACGCCACGCCCGGATTTTTCTACTGGGGCTCCGGCAGTCTCTCCAGTGTGCTGGATAACGCGCCAACTTACCTTTGCTTTCTCAAAGCCGCCTTCGGCCGCTTCGTGAACGCGGATGTTGTCAACCAGGTTGCTCAATTGATCAGCACGCACGGAAACCCCGCCGGCTTGATCGGGCCGCATGCTGATGAGGTGAGACAGACCTTCGCCACGTTGCAGCATTACCAGGCTGCCGCGCTGGCCCGCGGCAGCATCAGCACGGATGAGATATCCACGGCTTACCTGCTGGGGAACTTGAAATGCAGCGCGTATATCGTCGCCGTGAGCGTCGGCGCGGTCTTTTTCGGCGCGAATACCTACATCGGCAACGGTCCGAATTTCATGGTGAAGGCCATTGCGGATCATCAAAAGGTCCACACGCCGACATTCCTGGCGTATGTATTCAAATACACCCTGCCCTGCATGCTGCCCATGCTGCTGGTCGTCTGGTGGCTGTTTTTCCGGGGGTGAAAATTTCGAGGTTCGCTAAGTCATAGGTTGAGCCTCACCAACGGCGTGGGCTGGAAGGCCCGCGCCGCCTTTGTATTTACAGCAAGGCGCGGGGCTGGAGCGCGGACATTCCTGTCCGCTCGGACGCGCGCACGTTTAAGAGCCTATCTCGGTAGGACGGTCACTCCGTGCGCGCCGACGGCGGGGAGAGGACTGCCCGCCCTACCGGGGTAGGTTCTAAGACGGACAAGAATGGTCCGCCTCCGATGACTGAGGCATGATCAACGAGTGCCGCTTGCCAATCGCGCGCCCCGGGGTTTTATTGGTACAGAGGTCGGTTGGCTTCTTGGAAAAACGCATGAAAACTCGGATCAGTGGCAGCGATGATGAACACCAACACATGTTCTATTTCGCCAACCTGGACACCTTGGTGCTTGTGGAAAACCTGGGTGACAAGGTTGTCATCCGCGCCACCCGCGACTCGTTTACCGAACGGCACAAGATGCTGTTCATCCATGAACTGGCCGCGGAAGGATTCATTCCCAACAGCTACCAGTTCTTTTCCGACCTCGGTTCCCCGCTTGCCCCGCTTGACTGGCTGGTCGATGCCACCTGGTTGCGACCATCCCCGGGCGCAATGGCCAGAGCGCGAAAACTAATGATTGGGTTGCTGATTTCGGCAGCGATTCTATGGGGGGGCAGCATCGGCGCCCTTTTTCTGTTTTCCAGGTAATGTCGAGGTGCTCTCCGTCGCCTGGAAATGGATGCTTCAATGCAATCCGAGCGCTTGCTTTAGCGAATCCAGCATTGCCGGGCCGTTTTCACAAAAGACGAGCAGCACACCCATTAAGGAACCGCCCGCGATGATGCCTGAGGCAATCGGAAATGTAAATTCCTCGGCCTTTTTGGGTGCTTCTTTTTGGAAAACATAGGTGATGAAGGCGCCGAGCAAAAAGAGCGCGCCGTAGTACCAATGAAAAACCCAGGCGAGGCCGGCGCCCGCGGCGGAGGGGTAGTATTTCTGGCCTTTCGGAAAAAGAATGGGGAGCAGCGATAGCACAATTCCCACCACGCCGCCGATGACGATGGACCAAACCTTGAGCGGTTCCAGGGCTTCGAGTCCCTTGCTGAGGGCTTTGGCCACGGCGGCCCAAGTTTGGGCGGCGGGAGCGGGGAACTGATCGCCTCCCAAAACCGACGCGTTCGGAACCAAAACCGTAAACGCGAGCACGGTCGCGAGCGTGCCGACGAAAACGCCCACGAATTGCGCGATGAATTGTTTGCGCGGGTTCGCGCCCAGCAAATACCCGCTCTTGAGATCGGTGAGCAGGTCGGCTGAAGAAGCGGCGGCGCTGGAGGTGATGTTGGCGCTCATCAGGTTGACATTCATGTTCCCGGGATTGATCGCGCCGAACGTGAGTTGGGTTACCTTGCCCATCGCGCCGATGGGGGTGGTGTCCGTTTCGCCAGTGACGCGGCAGGCGACGAGCGCCAGCCCGAAGGAGAGGACGACGGCCAGAACACTTTGCCAGTACGGCATGCCGAAGGAAGCGTGCGCCAGCAAAGCCAGGGCGATGAGCGAAACCACCTGGCCGGCGATGAACCAGGAGCCCGGAACTTCAATCGCATCGACTTCGGAGGGCGTTTTCTTTTCCTTGGCGGAGAACATTCCGCCGAGGCTGCGAAAGGCGCGCAGAGCCGTCCGCCATTGCATTGCAAAGCTGAGCAAGCCGGACGCCACCATGCACGAAGTGCCACCCCACAGGGTCCATTGGACCACGTCTTTGAAGCCGGAACCCGTGATCACGCCCCGATGTTGGAAAAAGGGAACAAAAACCGCCCAGCACAGCGTGCCACTGATGAAGGTGCTGAGCGACACGCGCATGCCGGTAATCGCGCCGGCCGCCACGAAAATGGGATCCCAGGAAAAGATGACCGTGCGCCCGCTCCAGACTTTGAATGCATCCGTGCCCAGCATCCAAACCTGCAATTTCTGGATTAACGCGCCGCTGGAATAACTCGCCAGACTGAAGGCGCGGTGGAACCAGAGGCTGAAATATTTATCCACGACTTCAAGACCTCCGGACCAAAAATTATCCAGCGCGGCCAGAACTCCGGCGATGCCCAGGGCCTTGGCGGCGCGCAACCCCTTTGCGCCGTGCGAATGCAAAGCCCGCAGAGTTTCGGCGGCGGCGACACCGCTCGGGAAGCGAAGCTGTTCGATGTTGATCATTTGTCGCTTCATCGGCACGGCCATGGTCACGCCGAGCACCGCGAGGAAAAAGACCCAGGCGAGGGTCAGTGGAAACGGAAGAGGATGGTTGTTCAGAATGATGAACGCGGCAAATGCGGAAATGAGTGTCGCTCCGGTGGAATAGCCGGCGGAACTCGCGGTGGATTGCATGCAATTGTTTTCCAGGATGGTCATCTTTGTTTTCGCCAGCCCGATGGCATGGAGCCCGGTCCAAATTGCGTAAGAGAGGATGCATGCAGTAATGGCGACTCCAAACAACCAGCCAGCCTTGAGGCCGATATAGATGTTGGTGAGCGACAGGACCCCGCCGAGCACGGCGCCCATCAACACCGCCCGCCAGGTGAGTTGGGGCATGGTGTCGCCGCGGCCCTTGTAAACCTGTTCGAACCATTGGCGTTCGATTTCTTCAGGCGTGCCGCGAAAGCCCTCAACGGGCAATTCAAAATCCGTTTCGGCTTCGGGTGCCGTTGGACGGTCCAGATCCGGGCGCTCGGTTTGTTTCTTCAAATCCTGACTCATAAACTGTAATATCTGCGCAAGTGCCCCTTACTTCCAGCCTGTTTTCAATGCCGAAACCAACATGGGATCGCGTGGCAAGGGCGCCAGGCAATCGTCTCCCGAGCCGTCCCGGCCTCGGCCCGTTTTTGTAGGGTGGTTGTGCCAGGATGCGCCCGCTTACGGGATGGCTCGGTTGGCGGGCTCCGAGGTCATCCGGTGAATCTGGAGCAAATCTGGGTAATGCACCTCATGAGGCCAGGAAGTTTTCGATTGTATTCTCCAGGGCAATCGGGTTTCTACTAACCCTAGGAAAGCACCCATTATGATGATAATACAGGAAGTTCGTGGAAGGTTGGCTGTTTGTTTAAACGCTGTTCGGCGGTCGTGCGGCAATGGCGCGCGCTCATCGTCGCAGGCGCGGTTCTCGGTTGCTCAAGTGCGCGTGGCGCAATAGGCGAGATTCCTCCGAATCCAGACGTGCGGCGCGAAACCCTCACTAACGGCCTGCAAGTCATCATTGTCCGCAGTCCACTGGCGCCGGTGGTCACGACCATGGTGAATTACAAGGTCGGCTCGGATATGACTCCACCCGGCTTTCCCGGCACCGCGCACGCGCTCGAACACATGATGTTTCGCGGCAGCCCGGGCCTGTCCGGCGACCAACTCGCTGACGTGACCGCCGCGCTCGGCGGCGATTTTAACGCGGACACACAACAGGCCGTCACCCAGTATTTCTTCACCACGCCGGCCGAGGATTTGGACCTGGCGCTGCACGTGGAAGCCGAACGCATGCAGGGCATCGTCAGTGATGAGCAACTCTGGGAGAAGGAACGCGGAGCGATCGAACAGGAAGTTGCGCAGGATCTGTCCAACCCGGAATACGTCTTCTACACACAGTTGATTCAGGTGATGTTCAAAGGCTCGCCTTATGAACATGACGCGCTGGGGACAAGGCCGTCCTTCGAGAAAACAACCGACGCCGACCTGAGAAAATTTCACGCGGATTGGTACCGCCCCAACAACGCCATTTTGGTCATCGTGGGCGACGTTTCGCTCGATCAAACCCTGAACCAGGTCAAAAGCTTGTTCGGGAACATTCCTGCCGGAACACTCCCGCCCCGGCCGAATTTTACCTTTGAGCCGGTAAAATCTGAGAGGTTGAACCTGGAAACCGACCTGCCATACGGGATGGCGGTCATCGCCTTTCGATTTCCCGGATTCGACAGTCCGGATTACGCCGCGGCGCAGGTTCTCGGGGACGTGCTGAGCAGCCGGCGTGGGGAACTCTACGGCCTGGTGCCTGAAGGCAAGGCGGTATTCGCTTCATTTTCCTACGACACGCTGCCCAAGGCGGGCCTGGGCTACGCGGCTGTCGGCTTTCCGGCAGGCGGTGACGCCGAAGCCTTGCTGCGGCAATTGCAAGGCATCCTGGGCGCGGCCTTGACCAACGGCTTGCCCGAGGACCTCGTCGAAGCCGCCAAACGCCGGGAAGTTGCCAGCGTGGAATTTCAAAAAAACTCCGTGTCCGGCCTGGCGATGGAATGGTCCGACGCGGTGGCGATTGAAGGCCGCTCTTCACCGGAGGACGACGTGATCGCCATCAAGCGCGTGACCACGGCGGACGTAAACCGCGTCGCCAGGCAATTCCTGGATCTGGCTCACGCCGTCACGGCGATCCTGACGCCACAGCCCTCCGGCAAAGCGGTTTCGACCAAAAGTTTTGGCGGCTCGGAATCGTTCGCTCCGACCCAGACGAAAGGCGTGAAGTTGCCCGATTGGGCTGTAAGCGCCGTCAACCGGCTCGACGTCCCAAAGCTGACCGTAAATCCGTTTGTCACCAATTTGGCGAATGGCCTGAAACTCATTATCCAGCCGGAATCAGTGAGCGATACCGTGTGCGTGTTTGGCCGGGTCAAGAACAAGCCCAAGGTCGAAATGCAAAAAGGCAAGGAGGGCGTGGACCAGGCCCTGGACCACCTGTTTTCCTTCGGCACGAAATCGCTGGATCGGCTGGCGTTTGAAAAGGCGCTGGATGAAATCGCCGCCACGGAGTCCGCGGGCGCCGACTTCTCGCTCCAGGTGCTGACGAGCGATTTCGATCGCGGCGTGGAACTGCTCGCCGACAACGAACTGTCTCCGGCATTGCCGGAGAAGGCCTTCACAGCCATCCAGCCGGAGTTGGCCGCCGAAGTCGCCGGGGAATTGGAAAGTCCCGGTTATCGCACCAGCCGCGCGCTGGAAACCGCTTTGTTCCCGCCCGTTGATCCCATCCGTCGCGAAACCACCCCGGCCACCATCAACGCGCTTTCCATTCAAGATGTCGCCGCCTATTACCAGTTCGCATTCCGACCCGACCTCACGACGATGGTGGTGATCGGCAAGGTGACCCCCGAGCACGCCGCGGCAGTCGTGGCAAAGTACTTTGGAGCGTGGAAGGCGTCGGGTCCGCGGCCCAACACGCAATATCCACCCGCGCCAACCAATGCGCCCGCCGTCCTTAACGTGCCCGATGCCAGCCGTGTGCAGGACAAGGTGACGCTGGCGCATACCATGGGATTGAAGCGGACAAACGACGACTATTACGCGCTCGACCTCGGCAACCATGTCCTCGGCGGGGCGTTTTACGCGACGCGCTTTTATCGCGACCTGCGCAAAAACGCCGGTTTGGTTTACTTTGTTTCATCCGAATTCCAGGTGGGTTTGACGCGCGGCATTTACGAGGTAAACTACGCCTGCGATCCGCCCAACGTGTTCAAGGCGCGGGGCATCGTGCTGAGAGATCTCGAGGAAATGCGCACCAACAACGTCCCCGACGAGGAACTCCACCAGGCCAAAGTACTTCTCCTGCGCAAAATCCCCCTGTCGGAGGCCAGCTTCCAACAAATCTCCGACGGCTGGCTCTCGCGGTCGGAACTGGAATTGCCGCTCGATGAGCCCGCCCGCGCCGCGCGCCGGTATTTGAAACTGAGCGCGGCGGATGTGCGCGCGGCGTTTGAACGGTGGGTCCGTCCGGCGGATTTTGTGCAGGTATCACAAGGCCCTGCCCCGAAGTAAAGGACCTTCCACTCGGGGCGCGCGGGCCGGTGCTCGTCAGGATGCTGGAGCCCGTTACAATATGCTGGACATGCGTTGTGCGCGGGCGTAACCCTTGGTCCCGCACGGCTTGCGACAATGATGCGGTCAACTCAAATCTCCTTATGAAAAGAACCGGCCCGGCACTGTTACCATTCACCTGTCTGTTCCTGGCGCTGCTTTCCCTGACGCCCGCGGGTGTGTCCGCCCAAAGCTCACAAACCAACGATGTCATCGCACGCATCCGTGACGAGGGGCTCAATCACTCCAAGGTGACGGAAACGCTAAGCTATCTTACCGATGTCATCGGCCAGCGGCTCACCGGGTCGCCAAATCTCAAGCGCGCCAATGAATGGACTCGCGATACGCTCGCAAGCTGGGGGCTGACGAATGCGCACCTCGAAGAATGGGGGCCGTTTGGACGCGGCTGGTCGTTGAAGCGGTTTTCGGCACAAATCATCGAACCGCAAACGATTCCACTGGCGGCTCAACCCAATGCGTGGACGCCCGGATTTGACGCGCCCCTGGAGGCGCAGGTGATCTACCTCGATGCTACGAACGAAGCGGGACTGGAAAAATACAAAGGCAAATTGAAAGGCGCGATTGTGTTGGCCAGCCCGCCACGCGACGTGAAGCTGCGCTTCGATCCGATGGCCTCGCGCCTGAACGAATCGAATCTCCTCCAACTGGCCAATGCGGGGCCGCCGCGCGCGTTTGGAGCGGTAACCAGACGCCTTTCCGGCGGAGGAGGTCCCATACAACCTCGTTCCCTTTCCTTCCTTGCCCGCGAAGGAGCCGCCCTGGTGGTCAACCCGAGTTCGATCGGTGACAGCGGGACCATCTTTGTCGCCGCCGCTTCGGTCCCGGGTTCGGGGCAGGACACGAATTCGTTCTCCTTTGCGAACCGTCCGCGTCCCTGGTCAACGAACGCGCCGCCTTTTCCAGCGCAGATCACTCTGGCCGTAGAAGACTACAACCGCCTGGTGCGAATGGTCCAACAAGGTGTGCAATTGAAAATGGCTGTGGATCTGCAGGTGCAGTATCACAGTGATGATCTGATGGCACGCAATACCTTCGCTGAAATTCCCGGCACCGATCTCAAAGACGAAGTGGTCATGCTCGGCGGGCACCTGGATTCGTGGCACTCCGGCACCGGGGCGACCGACAACGGCGCGGGCGTTGCCGCGACGATGGAAGCGATGCGCATTCTCGAAGTGCTGAAAGTCAAACCCCGCCGCACCATTCGCATCGGCTTATGGACCGGTGAGGAACAGGGCTTGTACGGGTCGCACGCCTATGTGAGCAATCACTTCGGCTATTACACCAACCTCACCAATTCGCCCGCGGCGCGTTCCCCGAAAGATCAAGGCATTGCCGGCTCGTCTGGCCCGGAAGGGAGAACGAATCGCACTTCCACGCGCAAACTCATCTGCACACGCGAATACGAAAAATTTTCCGTTTATTTCAACCTCGACAATGGCGTCGGTAAAATCCGCGGCATTTACCTGCAAGGCAATGAGACGGCTCGGCCCATCTTCCGCCGCTGGCTCGAACCATTCGCCGATCTTGGCGCCTCAACAATCACCCTTTCCAACACCGGCGGAACCGACCACCAATCTTTCGACGGGATCGGCCTGCCGGGTTTTCAATTCATTCAGGATCCGCTCGATTATTCCACCCGCACCCACCACTCGAACGAAGACGTGTTCGACCGCATCCAGCCAGACGATCTGAAGCAAGCTTCGGTCATTCTGGCCGCCTTTGCCTATCAGGCAGCCATGATGGAGGAAAAATTCCCGCGCAAACCGGAAGAAGAAGGAACATCGCGGCGAAGGGCAACCGCCTCCGAATGATGACGCCAACGGTGCTGATGCCGGTTGGAAGTGTTCGTCGGCGTTATCGTGGAAAATGACCTGCCGGCTGGAGCTGCTGAGCGCAAAGCAGATCCCCAGCACGAAGACTCCAATCACAATTTCCATCTGGACATCCGCGAGCTGCAAAATCAGGCTAATTACGGGTGCATCTTGACGCTGCTACCATCATTGACGTGAGGGGAAATTCCTCAGCCCCCAAGACAACAACCATGTACCCACGAAACTCAAATAAATCCCGATGCGCGTTCGCCACTCCTGGAGTTGTTACCCATGCGGTGAGGAGTTGCCAGTCCTCTGCACGCCGTCATTCGAAACGATCTATGACATTCAGTATCAAATGCACCCATAACACCAGCCATGGCCGACGCTGATTACAGCGGCGGATCCCGGGGCGCCGTAAGCCGGATCGCAGGGATTATATTGTTGGTTATTGGAGCTGCCTTGGTGCTGTTCGGCGCTTCGGCGAAGTTTATGTCCTGGGTGACGCCAACGCAATTCGAGGCCCGGACGGTTATCAGAACGGAGCCGGGCAAGGCGGAGGGCTCCACGAACTCCCCGGCGTACGGAGACTTTTTCTTTCTCCAAACAGAATTCGAAGTGGCCCGGTCCGAAATTGTTCTCGATCGGGTCATCACCAACTTCGATCTGCCACACGCGTGGGGCAAGAAATTCCAAGGCGGCGCTTTCCCCGGGATTTCCGAATGCCGCCGGCTGCTCAAGGAAGCCATGGCGCTTAAAGTTCAACCAGGGACCAATACCATCGAGTTGCTCGTCCGCGGGGATGACCGAATGGAAACCGCCCGGATCGCGAATGCGATCGCTGAGTCCTATTTTGAGTATTACGACCGCCCGTGGCGAGAACGACAAACTGCGCTCACGAATGCCAGTCAGGCACACTTGGCAGAGTTGAAGGCCAGGATCACGGCCGCACGCGAAAAAATGCTTCGGCTTAAGACCGACCTTGACATCGACGAGACCGCGCCAGTCACTGCTTCGCCATCGCCGACCAGAGAGCCCGGAATTGACAAACAGTTCCAGGTCATAAAAGAAGAGGGAATCCTCGTCCGCCTCCGGAGCCTGGATCGCCAGCAACTTCGAAACGCGTTGCCCGGAATTTCCACAGACTCCGCCCTGCCCTCCTTGCTTCAGGAATTGAATCAAGCGGAATTGAACCTTGCCACCTTGAATCCGGCTCACGAAAACGAACAACCCGAAGTGGCTCGCACCCGGGCATCGATTGATGAATTGAACCGGAAGATTGACGGGCGCGTGGAAGGAATCCTCCTGGGGATGGAAACACACATCGCCACGCTCAAGGACGAGGTCAAAAAAGCTGAGGCAAAAAGAGACGAAGAGCAAAACACGGTCCGACAAACCGCCGAAAAACAACGGCCTTACTACGAAGCGAAACGGGAATGGGAAGGCCTGGAAGAGCAACGCGACGCCTTGCGGGCGGAAATCAACGCCCTGATGAAATCGCCGAAGCCACGAACCGTGGAGATACTTAGTCGCGCCGAACCACCGGCTGAGTCGGTCCCCGGCCATCCGCTGCTGCGCCCGCTTCTGCTGGGCGTGGGCGTGGTGTTCGCGCTGACGGGTCTGGTGTTGCTTATCCGCGGGAGTCAGGCAAAATTTGGTGTTTGATGAAGCCGGACGCATATAAAAGGTTCAAATCCGCCGCTACGCTTTTTTTGGTCGTCGGACTGGCCGCATCGGCAGTTGGGCTCGGATATTTATTTCTCAGCCCCAAGATTTGGCAAGCCACAGCGAAGGTTCGTGTGGAAGCGCGTGGGTGGGTCCATTCGGAGGGCGTCGGCGCCAGGACCACTCTCTCCAGCGAAGCGCCTTACATGGATGCCGAACGGCAATTCATGCGGTCTGACGAGCTGCTGGGCCGGGTAATCGAAAATCTGCGACTGCGGGAAGTTTGGGGCAGGAAACTGCAGCCGGGCGCGCTGATGGGCACGAACCAGACCCTGCGCCTGCTCCATGCCAGAACCTCCATCCGGGTGGTCCCACGCACCAGTGTGCTGGAAGTACAGGTGACCGGCGATGACCCAGTTGAAATTGCGCCCATTGCCAATGAGATTGCCCGGCTTTATTGCGATTATCGGCAATCCCAAAGGAAGGCTGCCAGCGAGGAGAAAATTGCCGCTTTGCAAACGCAGTGGGAGAAGGAAAACACGAAGTTGAGCCAGGCACAGGAACAGTTGGAAAAAATCGTGCTGGACATCAAAAAGGCCAGAGCCGCCTCGGCGGATTCACTCTACGGCCCGGAGGAAATTCAGAGGATGCAAAACGACCGCAACCGGCTCGAAACGGCGTTCATCCAGCAACGGGACCAGCTTGAGCAGTTCAAGGCGCTTAAACCGGACCAACTGAAAGTGCTGCTGCCCACCGTGCTGACCAACGACGCCCTGAACACCAGCCTCGAAAGACTGGCCGAGGCGCGGCGAACGCTCGCGGAGGAGCGGACCAAATCCGGCGCCGAGACGGAGGAAACCAAGCGGGCGGCGGCGCTGGCAGATGAGGCGGACACGCGCGTAAACCAGGCGATTGTGGGAGTCATCAGCGAGCGCGAGGCGGATCTGGCGATGCGCAAATCGATGCTGGAGAAGCTGAACACTCTGCTGAAAAACGCCAGGACCAACGTGGACGAACTCTCACAGGATAATCCCGGCTATGTCGCCGCCCAGCAACGAGTCCAGCAAATTGAAGAGGAGCGCGAACAGTTAAGGGACCGGCTCACCGGCAGCGATTCATTGGAAGCTTATTCTCCCTTTTCGCTCTCCGCGCAGATTTATGATAATGCGGAAACACCAACTCGCCCCGTCTCACCCGATCAGCGGCTCGCGCTGGGGATTATTATCGTCGGGACTGCGGTGTGTTGTGGCAGTCTGCTGCTGTTTTGGATGGCCGCCAGAACGAAGCCAGTGCCAAAACCCGCGCCGGCACCGTTGCCCTTCTCGAAGGTGAGACACAATTAGGCCAGGGCCTGCTTGATCTGGCCGGAGATTGGATCTAAATCGGCTCAGCGAATTTCAACTTATGACGACATCCGACAGCCTCCATTTAATGCGCGCAAAAACGGAAGCGCGATTGCGCGAGGCCGCCAATTCGACCCGCGGTGTCATTGGATTGTTCGTTCTCGATCCGTCCAGCGGCGAAACCTTTGCAATTAATGAACACGTGGCTTTCCCCCAGGCCAGCGCGATAAAGATTCCGGTTTTGATGGAGGTTTACAAACAAGCCGGCGAAGGCAAATTCAAGCTCTCCGATGAACACCGCATCACAAAGGAGGAGAAGGCGGCTGGCAGCGGGATCCTGGCGCAATTGGGCGAAGGCACGGTCCGAATGACCCTTCATGACCTTTGCGTATTGATGATTTTGGCCAGCGACAACACCGCGACAAATATTCTCATCGATCTCGTCGGGATGGAGAACGTCAATCGGACTCTGGGCGGTCTGGGCTTGCAGCAGACGCTTCTGCGCCGGCGGATGATGGATATGACGGCGGCGATTCGCGGAGAAGAGAATCTTTCGACGCCAGCCGAAGCCGTGCGCATCATGGACCTGCTGCATCGCGGCGAATTTTTGAGTCGCGTAGCCTCGGATGAAATTCTCGCCATCCTCAAGAAGCCGAAGGCGTCGGGAATTGGCGCTGCCCTGCCGGAGGGCACGGTCGTGGCCTCCAAGCCGGGCGGCATCCCGGGCGTCACCACCGAATGGGCGATTGTTTACCTCAAGGACCGGACTTACATTGCTGCGTTCATGGAGAGCTACGGGATGAAACAGGAGGCGAGCGAGGCGCTCAAGACAGTTTCAAAAATATTATACGATCATTTCCTGCGCCTGAGCCACTCCACAGCGCATGGGACGTACGTTCCGCCACCAGAGCGCAAGTAACGCATCTCAGCCTGGGATGAAATGCAGGCCGGTTCTCCTTGAGACGAAGCGCGTCCTGCTCTGCTCGGTAATGCTGCTCCGGTTCACGCCGAACCGGAGCTCTGCGCTCCGTGCCCGCTTACGGGCGACTGGAAGTCACAAGGTCATTTCAGTTCTCAAACTCCGCGGCGGGGACGGGCAATTCGCGCCGGATTTCCTCCAGGCGATAACCGAAACCGGGGCCGCGCAGAGTTGACAGATCCACCCTGCCCTCGCGGCGTTGATATAATCCCGGATGCGCTTGCGCCTCGGGGTTCGAAGCCTCCGGATAAAACTGCATCGCATTCGTCTCCACACCCATGATGGTGGCAAAGTGGGCCGCGAGTTGAACGTGCGGGATCTGGGCCAGCATGGGGTTGGTGAGGTCCTGCACCATCAGGCCCATGCCGTGCGCGCTGGCCCAGCAACCACTGAGCAACGCACCCGTCTGGGTCTTGCAAGTCTTGAGCGCCACGCCGGTCCAGCCCAGTTCCCGGCCCTGGCGGACGCGCTCCCAATTGTGCGCGCTCTCGTCCAAGAACAGCGGTTTGCGCGCGGAGACACTGTGAACATCGATGGGATATTGGTCCAGTTCGTACGGGAAAGGTTGCTCGACATACAGGATCATGCCGTAAATCCGCGGCTGATCGTCGCGCAAGCGATCGAGGATTCCATTGACGTAGGCGGGCTCGGTCACGGTGCAGTTGAAATCGATGCTCAGCCAATGCACGCCGTGGGCCGAACCGATGGCGCCCACTTGCAAAATGCGCGCGTAATCCCAAGCCTCATCGTTCCCGCGCGACTTGACTTTCAGACAGGTCAAGCCGTCGCGTTGGATCCAATCCGCGAGCAGCACAGGATAGCCATCACGCAGTTCGTCGCCTTTCAGATCAGTTACCTCCACGGGATCAAGCCCGCCCACGAGGTGCCAGGCCGTCAGTCGTTGTGGCGGCTTTGGGACGAGGAAGTCCACCGGATATTTTCCGCGAAATGAAACTGCGCTGCGAGATGCGGGTTGGAGATATGCCGCGAGATCACGATTCATGAATTCGGCGGCATAAGTTTCGTAAACCGGACGCTGAACCAATCGCCCGTACGCGTCATGCACGGCGAGATCGAAGACGGAGCAGCATAATAATGCGGCCAGCCAAGGCATGGGTTCGCGGCCGCGGCGGTGGGAATGGTTAAACCCTTGCAGGAAACCCGAGAGGATGTCGGCTTGAAAGTCGTGGCCGATTTCCATGGGGTGCGATGGGTTCTTGAAGGACGCCCACAGCTCGGCCAGTTGCACACAGAATTTTTTGAGCATTTCATGGCGTTCTTCATAGGGTAGTTTGCCAGGCCAAACCCATTGCACGCTCAAAGGTGTCTCTCCCCAACCCGTCGCCTGTCGTCCGTTCCTGTCCCTGACTGTGACCCGCGCGCGCGCGCAGGTTACCTGGGTCAGCGTCTCAGTACCGAACTTCAGTGGAACTCGCGTGCGGACGGGCAGAAAGTACAGGGCCGCGCCAATGGCCTGAATATCGGTCGGTTTCGCCATCGTGATGCGCTACTGCGGCACGATCTTGATCGTATGGGTCACGGGAACGAAAGCGGATTTGATCGCGGCCACGAGTTGATCTCGCTCTGGCTCGGTTTTTGCGACGGTTCCCTCCATATCGGTTTTGCCGGCCGTGCCATGAAACATTTCCTTGATCTGCTTCGTTTCAAACGCCTGCTTCGCGGCCACAGCTTCGTCCACCTTTGCGAAAGCTTCGCAGAACGGGTTCTGCGTGAATTCCTTCGCCAGATTGATGCCCTTCGTGAGTTGATCGCCGGTAAAGGTCTGTTTCTGGTCGCCCCAGGTCACCTCGTAGGATTTTGCGTCCGCATGTTTGACAACCAGCATCAACCGATTGAGCTCTTCCTGGAATGGAACCAGGAATGTGCCGGAGCGGATATTGTCATCGCGGGATGGATCGCCATTGCCTGCGCAGAAAGGATAACGATGGCTGGTAATGCGCAACTCGCCATTGTCGAAGCCAAGCAAATCGTGTCCCTCGGAAGCCTTCGCTGTCTTGGATCGGAGGTCCACGGAAAAGGTGCCAACTTGTCCGTCCAAACCGAACGCGTGCAGGAACGCATAGGCCATCACCAGATGCCCGGCCCAACCGGGGTGAACCCCGTCCTTGCCGGCGATTGCGTAATTGGCTCCATACCGGGCTTGCGCCGCCTGACCGCTGGTCAACATGGGCCAGAACACGTCCGCAAAACCCACCTTTTCCGCTTGAGCGATTTCAATGCCGATATTCCTCAACTGGCAGAGGTTCAGATTCAAATCGAGCACCGTGGCATTGGTGTCACCGACCCAAGTGGGACGCTTGCCAACACACCCTGGCGAGCCCTGAATCACTCGAACACCGTGGGCTTTGAATGACTCAACGATTGCGGTTGAGTTCGCGCGATAAGCGTTGCCGATCCGGTCTTGATAGGCGCGGTATTCGTGGTCATTCATGCCGTAGCAGGTGGTGGCGACGGTGGGGTTGAAACGCAGGCAGTCGTTCGTCATGCGATTCAGGAAACCGGGCGCCTTTTCGCCACTCCAGCCGTACTGCCGCACCGAAACATTCAACTCAGGCGCGCAGACGGTCAGGTAGGTTTCCATGATGCGCGAGTACATTTTTTGCTCGGTGATGGAATCGCCGCAAATAGCAAGACGATCTCCTTCCTTGAGGAAGTGCTTGTGCGGCTTGGGGGCTTCGAGCGGAGCAAAGGGCTGGAAATATGAATCGGCCGGCTTCGGTTCGAGGTTTTGGGCGCTGGCGGTCCAGCAGGTCGCCAGTGCGAACAGGATGAGTAGAGATTTTAAGCGCATAGTTTTAAGCGTGCTCAAGTGTTTGCATTTCCTGGTTGGCAGTCAAGTGTGGCGAGTGAGTGCGGGCGCGGCTTGGCGGACCGCCGTCGGCTGCTACGATTTATTGGGGGCGTGGCTGCCAGGGACGAGGACGGGCACGGTGAAGAGCAGGCATCCCACGGCAGCTACTGAATCCCCGCAAAGGGGCTGGTGCTGACTTCCTTGAGTTTGATCCAGTCAGTATTGGTGGGGAGAATCACACGCTGGTTGAACGGAGCCCAGGAGCTCGAATCGCGCAATTTATAACCCTGCGCGTGGCCATCGACAAATGCCAGACCGTAGCCGTGTGAGTGCCGCGTCGCCGGGGCGCTCGCAAACGGCTGTGAGTCATCCATCGTTACCAGAAACCAGCCGTCATCAATGGTCGCTTCGTGCTCATCGACGATGAGCCAGAGGTCGTTCGGCCCGCGCGTGGCCAGTTCGCTCTCGCGGACGAATGTGCGATAAGTGCGGGCCGCATAACTGGGGAAACTGTTTTCCATGGACCGGCTGCCGATCCAGGAATTCATGGAGTAACTGCGCGCGCGCGGGATGCCCGCAGTTTGGGAAGGATCGGCGGGGCAGCGATAAATGTTGGGATTGTTCGCGTAGGCATAAAGTTCGCCCACACGGATAAGGTTCTGGTTCGTGGAATCGGCGGGCAGCGTGAGGTTGCCAAGAACCCAGCCATTGGTTTTTTCGCCACCGGGGAGATTGTCGGCCAGTTTTCCTTCGTTGTCTCCGCTATACATCTGGGCGCACATCTCCAGTTGCCGGAGATTGCTGAGGCACCCGGCCTGTTTCGCTTTGGCCTTGCCGCTGGACAGGGCCGGCATAAGCAGCGCCGCCAGGATGGCTATGATAGCGACGACGATGAGCAATTCGATCAAGGTAAAGCCGCCAGCTTGATGCTGGACGCCTCTCGACATCCTTCTTGCCGGGAAGGCGTGGGCATCGCACCGCGATCTCCCCGCCCGCGTTCCAGCGGGCACAACGAGCTGGGGACGGCGCAGCGCGCCATCCCTGCCAGGCGTGGCCGCAGCGACGAGGTGCGTTCCCCGATCCTGCCCGGGGCGGGAAAACCTCGCGTTCGCTTGCTGGCGCGCTAACATGTCGGTCCGGACGCCGCCTCTCACGGGACGGGCATCGTCAGGGTTTCATAGCCCAGGGCTGCCCGCCTGAGAAGTGTGTGTTTGCACGCACACCCCGCGCTTTTGATTGCACATCCCGCCCGCCCGGCAGATAATCAGGCAGAACACAAAACCGGTTCGCCCAACTGATGAGCCGCAAAGCCTGGTTTCTGCTGGGAATCTTCCTGGCGCTGGCGGGAATATGCCGTGGCCAGAGAGTCTCCAACTGGCGGGTCTATCGCACCGCGGACGGACTCCCCGAGTCCGCCTGCGCCTCGGTCACGGTCAGCCCACGCGGTCGCGTGTGGGTCAGGCATTTGACGCTGGAGTCGGTCAGCGGATTGGACGGTTACACCGTTCAAAACTTCCCCGCGCCAGGTCCGACGCCAGGACGCGTTTATGAGAGTCCGGGCGGGCAGCTTTGGGCGGCCTCCGAAGATGGCTTGCAGGAATTTCGGGAGGGCGCCTGGGTCCGGTATCGGGTACGGGAAATCGCGGTTGAATTGAGCGCCAACAGCTTGCATATCCCGCATCCCGTCCAGCTCTGGCCCGTGCGACAGGGGCGAGTTCTCTTCCTGCTGCCCGATGGCCTGTTTGAATTCAGCAACGACAATCAGGAAACGCCTCAAACCACGATGCTACTGGCTGCGAGGCAGACGAGCCTCGAAAAGTTTCAGGGGATGGCCATCTCACGTGACGGCGGCCTGTGGATTGCCGGCACGCTTGGGTTCGGACGATTGCCGGGACCCATTCGCAGCCTTAAGCCCGGGGCCGAATGGCACGAATTCACCGCCCCCGAGTCACTGGCGATCCGTTCCTTGCAGGAACCGCATGAGGACGATGAAGGGGGCGTCACGGCGGTTGCCGACAGCACCACCAACCAGCAGTTTAAGGTGGTGGTTCATTTCGATGGCCAGCATTGGGAGGTGCATCCCGCCGGCGCCAGCAAGTTACGCTTCGCCTGGCGAAGCTCGGACAAAAGATTTTGGGCGGCGACCGCCGACTCGCTGCTCCTGAGCGCCGAAAACCGCGCGGAACTGGAGGAGTACCAGGAAGTTTCGGCGCGCCAATATTTCGATGTAGCCCTGGATCCAGGTGGAGCGTTCTGGCTCGCGACCTCCGACGGGCTGTTCCGCAGTTCGCCGTGTATATGGCAAATGCCGAGCGCCTTCCCGACCACCAATCACCTGGCGCACTGCGCCACAGTGGATGCCGATGGGCGCTTCTGGTTCGCCTCCGCCGGAGCGCTGCAAGCCATCGAGAACGATCAATTGACCGAGCACCCGTTCCCGCCTTCTCTCTCCGACAGTCTGCAAAATATCCGCGACCTCTTCGCGCTTCCCACGAACACGCTTGTGCTCGACACGGCCAACGGACTTTTTCAATACCGGCCCACGGACAATGAATTTAGCCCGGTCCCGCACGCCAACGAGAACCAACGCAAGGTGCTCGGCTGGCTCAAAGGCGGCAGCTTGTGTCTCCAGGTCCTCGACCCTGGAAGCGAATCCTGCCGACTCGAGAGCTATGATGGCACCACTTTCGCGCCGCTGCCTTTTCCAGCGCCTTCGGACCCGGCATTCAATGGCGAACTGACAGCGGCATTTACGGCGCAGGATGGGGGTTTCTGGCTCGGCTCCCGGCGCGCACTCGGTTGGTATCACGGTGAAAAGTGGCAAATTTTCACCGCGGCCGATGGCAGTGTCCCGCTGGGGGCAACCTCGTTCCTGGAGCTGCCAGACGGAAAGATCTGTTGCGCCACGGCCGACAAGGTTTGGGAATTCAACGGCCATAACTGGACTGTGGCCCACGTGGGCTTCGACCGCATCAATGGCCTGTTACGGAGCCATGATGGAAGCATCTGGGTGGCGTCCAACAACGGACTGCACCGGTTCTTTCAAAATGCGTGGTTGGGAAACGGTCCGGAAGACGGGCTGCCCAGCCCGGCCATTCGCCAGGTCCTGGAGGACTCGCACGGTCGTATCTGGGCCTGCACCACGCACGGATTGAGCGTTCTCCACCCGGAAGCCGACGCCGACCCGCCACAGACTTCGGTCGAGATCCTGACGGACAAGGAAAAAAACAGCATTCCGGAAGGGACGACGGTGACGCTGGCATTCAGGGGAATGGACAAGTGGAAATACACGCTGATGGACCGGCTCCTCTACAGTTACCGGTTGGATGACGCCGATTGGTCAGCGTACCAGGAACCAAACAATGTCTATTTTTCCGATCCGGCTGCGGGAAAGCATTACTTCCAGGTCCGCGCGATGGACCGCAATGGCAACGTCGATACCAAACCGGCCCGATTGGAATTCGCCGTCGCCCTGCCGTGGTACCAGGAAGCGCGGCTGCGGTGGATGGCCATCGCGGGATTCTCGGTGGCATTGTTCTTCGCGGGACTCGCGTTCAACCGGCATCGCCGGTTGGTGCGCAGCTATGCGGAAGTGGAGCGGAAAGTGGCGGAGCGCACGCGGCAATTGGAAATCGCCAACCTCGAGTTGTTGCACAGCCAAAAAATGAACGCCCTGGGCACCCTGGCCGCGGGCATCGCCCATGATTTCAACAACATTCTTTCCATCATCAAAGGCTCCGCGCAAATCATCGAAGACAACCTCGAAAATGCGCAAAAGGTCCGCACCCGGCTGGACCGGATCAAAACCGTGGTCGAGCAAGGCGCGGGCATTGTCAAGGCGATGCTTGGGTTCAGCCGCAGCTCCGACGGCCAGCCGAGCCTGTGCGATCTGAATGCGGTGGTGGGCGAAACCATCAAGTTGCTCGGCGACCGCTTTCTGCGCGAAGTTGAGGTCCATTTTGAACCTGGCGCAAACCTGCCGGAAGTGCCCGCCTCGCAGGATTTTATCCAGCAAATCCTGTTGAACTTTATCTTCAATGCCGCCGAAGCCGCGAACGAGCACCGGGAAATTACGCTGACCAGCGGGCGGATGAGTCATTTGCGAACCGGGCTGGCGCTGACGCCCGCCGAGGCGCCAGCCTATGTCTTCGTTTCCGTGAAGGATCTGGGTTGCGGCATTCCGGCGGAGAATATGGCGCGCATCTTCGAGCCTTTTTTTACGACGAAAGCCATGTCCGCGCGACGCGGCACCGGCCTCGGCTTGTCGATGGTGTATGAACTCGCCAGGAAAATGGACGCGGGCCTCGCGGTCGAATCCGTCGTGAACCAGGGCAGCACGTTTACCCTGATCCTGCCGGTTCGGGAAATGCGGACCGAGTCGAAAAAACCCGAGACTGAAAGCGCGGTGGCGGAATGAAATTGGGAGAGTCCAAAGTCCAAAGTCCAAAGTTGTTGAGTCGGCACGCACGGCGCGCACAGGAGAGCGCCCCCCTGCCGGGATACGTTCTTAATCCCTGCTTTGAGCAACCATGAAACCAGCCAAACTGCTAATTATTGAAGACGACGATCTCCAGTACGAGATCTATGAGGACACGCTGGCCAAGTACGCTTTGACCCGCGTTCATAATGGCACAGAAGCGCTTGCCGCCATTCGGAAGGAAACGCCCAACCTGCTGATTCTGGACCACGTGCTGGCGGATGGCGAACTCGGGCTCGACTTCCTGCCGGAGTTCAAGGAACTCCTTCCTTTCGTGCCGATTGTGGTGGTTTCGGGTGCGCTGGAGGTGCATCAACGCTTCGAGGCGTTGCAGGGTCCGCGCCGCGCGCATTATTGCCTGCCCAAGCCGGTGGATATTCACGAACTGCGGCGCACCGTGGAAACCGCGCTCAAGGAATGCGGCGAAACCGAGGTGGTCCGCCAGTTCGAGGCGCTGGAACGTTCGCGGCGGGTCGATGCCCTGGAGCTTTTCAGCCGCTCGACTGACCGCCTCAGCCGGCAGAATCGCATCCGCGAGATGCTGGGCAAGTCGAAGGAGCGTCCGAACATCTCCGCCCTGGCCCGCGAATTCCGGGTCGCGCGACGCACCATTATCCGCGATCTCCAGGAACTCATCCGCCGCGGCCAACTCAAGCCTGAGGTTTATCCTGAATGGGACAAACCTGAAGGCGAGGAATGAGGGGCGCAAGCCGGTTAATTTTTGGGGTGCTCACCCCATTGTTGAAAAAACGAAAATGTTTAGATTGATAACGCTTGCTAGTTATGGTGGTTAGTTAGGTTCGGGGCGGCTCTGAGTGGGGCCGCCCTTCCTCTTTGGAAGAGCACATCAGCCTGTCCTCCGCGGCACCCCGGCTGCGAATGGTCCGCGCTCCAGCCACAGGCAATCCCACTTCACCGATGGATTGCTTCAATTAGAGAATTTAACTTGCATTTTGTAAATAAAAGTGTAACATTTGACCGCGTTGGTCAGGATGGGAGGGAATCCTGCAAAGCAGGCGACCGGCGTGCCCTGGGCGCGTTGCGTCGTTGACTTTTGCCGTCTCCATTAGGAGCGGGTTGGTTCTTTGACAATCCAAGTAAAATCCGAAATCCGAAGTGTCCTGGGCCGGGAACCGCAGAATGCGCCAGGCATGCGGGGAGGATTCTCAGTCCGGCTTTCCTCCTGGAATTAAACCCGGAGAGGACAAATTAAGGTAAATTAAAGTAAATTAAACCAAATCCAGGTTAGTCCGGCTTAATCCGCCCTCAACAAAATCCGAAATCCCAAGCCGGAAATCCGAAGAGAAAGCGGCAACTCGTTGATTGTCAGTTCATTGCGCTTGGGTTACGCTCCTTTCCAAGCGCTGGACAAGACCATGAAAATTACCAATATTCGCATCACCGTCTTTGCCATGCTGGTGACGGCGTTTTTTGTCCGGTGCGGGAGCGCATCAGGCCCGTCCGGTGGCTACAACCCGTGGCGCAGCGTGGTGTACGCCGCAATGCTGTTTCTTATGGGAGCGGGCATTGCCTGTTTCGCCGAGAGAGGAGAAGGGGTATTTCCGCCGGGCTCGCCTCCATGGCTGTTCAAATTGCCGCCGTGGGTTTTTGTCATCGGAGGCATCTTGATAATGGGTCTTGGGGCGGCCTTCATGCGAATATCCCTGCGATTCCCGCCATGAAACTTTCAGCGCCAGGTTTGCTATTCTTTCAAGCGAAAGAACTGGGTCGGAACGCCGGCAGCAACAGTAACGGTGTTTTGCGCGCCGACGATGGAGACGCCGTTGGTAACTGAAGTCCAGAGCGCGCTGGTGAGATTGGTGGTGGATTGCAGGGCAAAGCCGGTGACATTGGTCGGCCAGGAGAGGACCACGTTGGCGGCGGCGGAAGCAATCTGAAGCACGGGCGTGATCCGCAGTTCGGTGACTTGCGTGGACCAGACATTGTTGGCGGAGGCGAACATCTGGATGGTCCAAAAATTGTTTGGGTTCAGCGGATCGACGCTCGTCGCGCTGTAATCTCCCCACCGGCTCTCGGCGCCGCCTCCGGGAACTTCGTAGTTTGCCACGCCTGCCTTGAGCAGCATCAGGTTGCCGAAGGTCGTGGTCCCGTTGATGGTTTCGCCGACCACGGCATACGAACTCACGAAAGTGTTCGTGCTGCAGCCATTGAAGGCGATGACCACCAGTCCGCTTTCATTGGCCGCAATCGAAGGATAGAACAGGTGCAGATTGGTATCGCTGATGGTGCCGGATTGGAGAATGGTATTGTCCAACGCGCTGATTTTATACCAGCGCACAGCCGTTCGGACTCCCTGGGTCGAATGCACGGCGTAGATAATGTCGCCGACCTGGCGGACGATGGCTCCAATGCGGGTGTCACCATCCGAGAGCGTGGACTGGCCGTCGGGCTGCGGCGGATCGAGCGCCACGAAGTACTGCGGCACGGTGAGATTGGTGCTGGGCGTAAAAGCAGCATTCGCCGCGGCCGAATTGAGCACCTGAAAACTTTTGAGGATTGAATGGAATTGGAAATCGGTTCCATCGCTTTCAACAGCAATCACGTTTTCAGCAGCGCTCGAAGGGCTCAAGTTGACGACAGGCTGGAGGGTAAAGCCGCGATCCATAATGGTCATCAGGCCGGTAGTGCTGCGATTCGTGGCGGTGGGCGTCGCTTGCAAGAGGTCAGCCTTGGGAATACTGGTGAGCAGGACACCCAAAAGGTTCTCGTTGGGATCGAACATATTGCCGCCCAAATACACGCCATTGGCATCCAGGCCCAGGGTCGGGTAGTCAGCGAAGGATCCGCCCGGGTCGGCTTGAAAGGCGACCGCATTCCAAGTGGCGGTGGGGTCGTTCGTGCTGGAAACCGCCAACAGGAAACGGTTGCTGCTCAAATTGTTCCCGTCGAAATCAACCTGGGAGGCGAACCAACGACCGACCGATTTATCATAGATGATCCTGGGATCAGAAATGCTCAAACCGGAGAGGTCGATTCCCGCCGCCGCCCAGAAGGTGCGGTCGGTTATATTTTGCACGTTGGTTCCGGTGATCTTGTCATAGACCGAAAACCTGCCATTAATGAATTGGACGAAATGCGCAGGGCCGACCGTGCCATCGGCGTCCGGTGGCGTTTCGAATATATCCGTATTGAGCCTGCTCGCGGTGAAATTCTGGCCGATTTGGACCGAGATTGCCCCGCTGGCTTTGAACCAAAGGAGGCTGAAAATGGCAAGGAGGGCAGCCCGTGAAAGGTGTGTCATGCGCGGAGAGTCAGGTATCAAAAAACCACCTGCCGGGCAAGCCGAATCGGGCGGCGATTTGCGGCTCGCGGCCGTAGCGGTCTGACCGCCCGCCTGACTCAACCCTGCCCTCAAAAATGCCAGGTGAACGATGCCAGTATCGAGTGCGAATAAACGGGACCGGTATGCGTGAACAGGGCGGGATCCTCATCAAACCAGGTGTGATTGCCGGTGCCGAGGAATTTGTAGCCCACATCCACTTCCATATCCGGAGTGATGGCATATTTGATTCCCGCCAGGCCTTGGTACGCAAAGGTAACATCGGTATCGGTATCATGATGGTGACGGTCGAAGAGGGAGAACTCCGTTATATCCAGTGAACTGGCCACTCCGCCGCCGCCGCCGCCGATGTATCCCGAAAAACCACCCCCAAACGGCACTTTGCAGACCAAGTTCGCCAGAAAGGGAACTTGATACAGGTCCGCATGCTCAGCGATTCCACCAAAAAAGCCGTTGACGTTGTTCATTCTGTTCCAGAGGCTGCCGGTTTGAAACTCCACCGCGAGCACGGGCGCAAATTGATAGCCGAAAGTGATGTCGCCGCGGACGCCGGCATCGAACGAAGCCTTTGCGCCGGCACTTTTTATAGTCACATTTTGAAGAAGGCTGCCACCAAGGTCCGCTCCCAAATAAAATGGCCCCGGCGGGCGGGGCTCGTACCCAGAGGGGACCGGCACAAATTGGGCCTGGACATTTGCGGTGTGGGCTAAAAAGGCCGCGCCGATTATCGCCATGCAAGGAATGCTGAGTTTCATTGTGTTGTTAGTTTGTATTTGGGAGTTGAACAACTGCTCAATGAGGTCAGAACAGGAAGCCCAAAGGCGCTCCCCGGGCGTTAGGTGGCTCAAGTATTGCTCCCCCAGGGCATTTGTCAACAGCCGCCTGGCCCAGTCCCGGTTTGACCCAACGGCGGGTTTGCCGCAAGCTTCCCGCATGGCGAATTCGTTTGGTCAATTATTCCGGATCACCACCTGGGGCGAGTCTCACGGGGGCGGCGTGGGTGTGGTGGTGGACGGTTGCCCGCCGCGCCTTGAACTCACGGAAGCCGACATTCAGCCGGACCTGGATCGCCGTCGGCCGGGCCAGTCGAGCATCGTCACTCCGCGCAAGGAATCAGACGCGGTCCAAATTCTCTCGGGAACTTTCGAAGGCCGCACGCTGGGCACGCCGATTTCCATGTGGGTGCGCAATGAGGACGCCCGGCCCGAGGCTTATTCCGAGATGGCCACAAAGTTCCGGCCTTCGCACGCGGATTATACTTACCTCGCCAAATTTGGCATTCGCAACTGGCAGGGCGGCGGACGAACCAGCGCGCGCGAAACCATCGGGCGCGTTGCCGCCGGGGCAATCGCCAAAAAGATTTTGCGCGAACGATTCGGTGTCGCAGTCCTGGCTTATGTCAAGCAAGTCCAACGGCTGGTAGCGGCTGTCGATCCTGAAAAAGTGGGCTTAAAAGAGATCGAATCCAATATTGTTCGCTGTCCGGATGCGCGCGTCGCGCCGAAGATGATCCGGCTCATCGAGCGCATGCGTAAGGCCGGTGACAGCGTGGGAGGTATTGTGGAAGGCGTGGCTCGCGGCGTCCCGCCCGGTTGGGGCGAACCGGTGTTCGACCGGCTCGAAGCGGATTTGGGCAAGGCGATGCTCAGCCTGCCGGCATCCAAGGGATTCGACATCGGCTCAGGTTTCGGCGGTATTTTGCTGACCGGAATGCAACACAACGATCCTTTCCGGATGAAGGCCGGGAAAGTTCGCACCACAAGCAATCGCTCCGGCGGCATTCAAGGAGGCATCTCCAACGGCGAGACGATTTACTTTCGCGTCGCATTCAAGCCCGTCGCCACGGTGATGCACGAGCAGGATACGGTGGACGTCAACCTGCACAACACGACTCTGAAAGGCCGGGGCCGTCATGATCCCTGCGTTCTTCCCCGCGCCGTCCCGATGGTCGAAGCCATGACAGCGCTGGTGCTGGTGGATCATGCGCTGAGGCACAAGGCGCAGTGTGGGGATTAAAAAACACCAACAACCAAGCACCAAGCTCCAGAAAAATCCCAAGCACCAAATTCCAAATCACGATGTCGGGCCAACAAGTGCGCGGACTTGATGTTTGGTGATTGAAGCTTTTCTGGAGCTTGGAGCCTGGTTGTTGGTGTTTCCCCAAGCTTCATTCAGTATAACAACCAATGGATAAACACTGCCCACCAGCGCCAGCCGCCGAAAACCCACATCGCGGCGGCGATGGCAATGTACGGTCCGTAGGGCAGGCGGCTGTTTTGCAGCGACTTCAGTTTCAGACCAATCAACGCGACGCCAACCACAGCGCCGATGACCGAACTCAGGAAAAGGGAGAACAGCACCGCTTGCCAGCCCAGGAACGCACCAATGGCGCCCATAAATTTTACGTCGCCCAAGCCCATCGCTTCCCGGGGCAGGAATAATTTGTCCGTCGTCACAGCCATGTACGGGACGGCTTCCGGATCCATCTCATCTTCGCCGATGCGCAGCCGGGACGAGGTTAGCCGGATGCGCACGTCTCGATAACATCGATCACACAATTCCACCCGCACGGCATCCAGGGTCACGGTGTCGCCGCCGCGATAAAAAAGACCGTCGAAAGGAATTTCTTGTTCCGGCAAAACGATGCCCGTTTCCGTGAAGATCACCTCGGAACTCGGCGGCAGTTGCACCTTCTCCTTGCCGAAAGCCAGTTTGCCAGCACGCAGGATCGCATAGACCAGGCTTGCTCCCACCGCCATTCCAACCAACCCTTCCCAAATCCCCTCCGCTGGCTTCGTCTTTCCATGCAAGGCTGGCACGAGGAGCGAGCAAATCAGCCCGACGACCATCCCGCCGATGGTGATCTCGTCGGGGATGATGAACAGTTCAAAATCAATGAACGTGGCGACAATCAGGCTGGCGAGGAACAAGCAATAGATGAGCGCCAGCAAGGGCGATTGGCGTCCGAAAGCCAGCCAGCATCCCAGGAAGGTGACACCCGTCAGCAGTTCCACCAGAAAATAGCGAATGGAAATGGGCGCGCCGCAATTGGCGCACTTGCCCCGGAGGTACAGCCACGTCACGAGCGGAATGTTCAGGAACCAGGGAATGGAATAGCGGCAGTGCGGACAATGCGAGGGCGGCGAAACCACACTTTCGCCCAACGGCATCCGATGGATGCAAACATTCAGAAAGCTGCCCACAATCAACCCAAAGCAAAAGAACACGACGGACCAGAAGTGAAACGGCATGGCCCAATTGTGCGAATCGAAGATGCTGCTAGGTCCCATAGATATTGTTCAACAGCGCTTTACGCATGACTTCGACCGGCGCAGTGCGGCCTGTCCAGATCTCGAGAGCCTCTGTGCCCTGGTATAGCAGCATTCCGACGCCATTCGCAACCCGGCAACCGGCACCCTTGGCCGCGCGCAATAAAGGCGTTTCAGCCGGACGATAAATCATATCATAAACCGCGCGCGCCTGTCGCAACGAGAATTGCGACTCATCGAGCGGCGACGTGTCCTCGGGTTTCAAGCCAAGTGAAGTCGCATTCACGACGAGATCGACGGCCTGCCCGGGATATCCCACCGCAGCCTTAACCTCCGGAAATCGTTGATGGATTTCGTCCCGCAGGGATTCCGCCTTTGGCAAGGTGCGATTGACCAGGAATAATTGCGAGACCTTCTCCGCCGCCAACTTCAGCGCAGCCACCCGCCCTGCCCCGCCCGCGCCCAGCAATACGACCTTCGCCCCCGCCAGTTCCATGCCGAGGTCTTCGCGCAAAGCGCGACCCAACCCGACCGCGTCCGTATTGAAACCGTGCGCGCGAATCTCGCTCGGAACCGTTTCGGCGAAATATCGCAGCGGGCGCCAAATGCCGTCCTTCGCGCGCGCTTCAAAACGGATCGTATTGACTGCGCCCCACGTTTGCGCCGATTCATCGAGAAGGTCCACCATGTCCATGGCCAGCAATTTGTGCGGCACGGTAAGATTCACGCCAATGAACTTCATCACCTGTGCTCCCCTGATCGCTTCGCGCAAATTATCCGGGTGCACTTCGAACGCCAGATAGCGCCAGTCCAATCCCAATGCCGCCAAGCCCGCGTTTTGCAACGCGGGCGAAGCGGAATGCCGGATGGGATGACCAAATACCGCGCAATAGCGCGTTGAAGCACTTAAAGGCTGGGCGAAAGCTTCTAACACCCGCCTTTTATAAAGGCATGCCTCCAAAGTTCAAAGGGCAAAGTCGGTTCGAGAAGCGTGGATTGAAGAACGCGTGGCAGCCGACATGAGAAGGCCCTGGTCCTTTTCAGGAAAAATAGTTGGAGCCTCCTTACGTCGGCGGCCACGGTTTACGCAAGTGCTCATGAGGATTCATTCATTCGCTTTGACAATAGGTTCCAAAAAAATCTTCCGAATCTCGATTTCTCCCCCCTCGCTTTGAATGCCAATCTTCCCCGAGGAAATGTTGCATTGGGTAGCCTGGTTCATGAGCTTGCCGTTGACGCTGGCCTTGATGGTATCACCGGTGCAAATCAATTCGCAAATATTCCATTCACCCACCGGTTTTTCGGTTGAAGGGCCTTGCTTGGAAAGCGGTTGGTTCGGTCCCTTCCCTTCGTGCTCCTTGCATTCCGCCCCCGCCATCAAGAACAAATCGCCCTGCTTGTCGTGCTGCCCCTGGCATTGCACGCATTTCGGCCAAAGCTTGTCCGGCAGTTCCATATGCACCAGCACGCCCGTGTTGTCCGCCTTCGGCGCGACCTTCACAAAACGCCATTCCACCGTCAGCTTATAATCCCGGTAATCCTGCTTCGTTCGCATGTAGCCGGTCGGCTTGCCCGTATTCTTGATCACGCCATTCTCAACCGACCAAGTTTTGCTCACGTCCGCATTGTCCTTCAGAAAAAGTTTCCAGCCGGACAAATCCCTGCCGTTAAAAAGGTCGATGCGGTTTGTGGGCGTGAGTGCTGGTTCGGCGCTGACAGATTCCACCCCGGCAAAAACGCACGCGATGACAGCTACAGCAATCCAACCCTTCGTCCTCGTCGTCGTCGATTTTCTTTGAGGAGAGGGAACACCGACCGAGGACGACGACGAGCACGAGCACGATTCAAAAGCAAGCTTTTGCATACCGGCTACTTCTTCTTCGCCAACAAAATCTCCGCGCCCGCCAGCATTACCGGGCCGCGCCCGTGTAAATCATCATCCGGCCGCTCACGCTTGGCATAATAATCGAGGTCCATCCCGATGTTTGTGCCCCGGCAGGTTCCCTTCACCACGCCTTCCGGAGTAACTTGTTGGCAGATTCCTTCGAATGCCTTGCGTGCCACGTCCATGTTGGCGGGATTGATCCACCCGCGATTGACCGCGCGAGCGATGCTGTAGGTGAACATCGCGGTGCACGAGGTTTCCTCCCACAACTCCGGCTTATCCAATGCCTGCCGCCACATGCCCGCCGGCGTCTGCAACGGCTTGATGCCCTCGATTTGCCGGCGCAAAATGTCCAACACTTTGGCGCGATCGGGATGATCATCCGGCATCGCCGAAAGCACCTCCACCGCCGCGACCATCGTCCAACCGTTCGCCCGTCCCCATTTAATCGGCGACCGTTTTTGCTCCTTCTCAAAATAACCATGATAGAACACGCCGTCGGTGTCCTGCAGCCGCTTCGCCATGTTGATGATCTGTTGCGCGCAATCGTCGATCAATTTGCGGTCGCCGGCATGTTGCGACCAGCGCAACATAAACGGACAACCCATGTACAGATCATCGAGCCAAATTGTGCCGCCCATGGAAGCGGGACGCCAGAACGTGCCGTCCGGCAGTCGCGCCTGTTTGCCGCAGACCCATCCGTCAATGGCCTTGCCCACGCGTTCTTGTTCCGGCGTGGCCTTCCCGCCGTGCCGGAGCAAACCTTCCATGAACTGCGCCCCCATCGCGCCGCAACTATCCAGGTTCCCCAACTTCATCAGACCGCCGATCTTATTTTCCTTCGCGGAAATGAACGGTTTCGCTTCCGCGCCGAGTTTCTTTCGGAAATCGTCCTGCCAGGCAAAGTAACGTGCGACAATCAGGTTGTGCTCGAGCACGAACTGTTCAACCGCCTTGTCGCCCGTCGCCTCGTTCACGTGCAACATGCCATACAAAGTCACACCCCACGGATAGTTCCACGCAATTCCCTCAGGTGCTTTCGCAGCCTCCGCCGCCTGAACCGAATCGACGGGCGCATAGTCGCCGTCTTTGAGCGGCCGAATCTGGTGGTGCGCCACTCTCGTAATCACTTCGCGAATGGAAGCATCCGTCCGACCGGACAGGTCTGGCGTCATTACCGTCGCCTCGCCCGCGCCGAGGCAGCACAGATTAAAACTGAGAATCAGCCCTCCGGCGACTAATGTGGCAACAACCGAATTTCCATATTTTAAGCGCGGCCAGTACTCTCTCGCCCGGAAGAAGAGGGGGAACTGTCGGCTGTCGGCCGACGAATCAAGTACGGTTGGAACATTCCAATCACGCTCACTGCTGCTCTTCCAAAACGCTTTCAAAATCATAACCGTTCTCCGGCCCGGTTTTGGACTTTAGCTCGCCGCGCCGGAGCTTTCGTGCGAAGGCGGAACCTTGGACTTTGGGCTCTTTTTCATTCCGTCGTCACGCTGATCTCAATCGGTGAAGCCAGCCCCTGGGCAAATTTGTCCACATACGCCGCCCACGCTTCGTAATCCGCGAATTGTCCGCTCTTGTCCCATCCAAAGCCGGCCCAATACGAAGCGACGTTATCTTTCGGCACCTTGGCCAGCACCAGAACGTTCCCCTTGTCCTCGACGCTTTTCACAAACAACTTGGGGTCCACCACAATCGCGCAGCCCAGATTACTGGCCTCTTTCTTGTCCTGCTTCAAAGGTTCCCAGGTGGTCACGCAGCCTTGCTTCGCTTTGATGTCCTTGCGCGCGATATCCTTCTTTTTGATGCCAATGCCGGTGATGAGTTGGGTCTTATCGGGCATGCCAAAGGATTTGTAGAAGCTTTCATAATGGTCCAGATTCTGTCCGGCATCCAGCGTGACCCGCTTGACCTCGGACGCCCTCGCGCCATTTTCATCCATGTCGAACGGCTCGTATATCAAAACGAAGCTGACGCGAATTGGCCCGTTGGCAAGCGAATGCGACTCAACGAAGTTTTTTGAAACCCAAAGCTTGCTCCCGTCCCAAAGGCCGTTCCCGCCGTCGCCGCGCGTATCGCCCGCTGGATAAAAGTCCGCTCCTTCACCGTGGTCCGAATGGTAGTTATCCAGCATGTACCAGCCATTGATCACGAGTTGCGGAACGCGCTTCACCCAAACGTCCACGGCGCTGCTGGTCAGCGGTTCACCCTGCCAGGTTTCCAGCGCCTTGCCATACATGCGATGCGCGATCCGGTCGTTTTCCCACGCGAAATCGTCGAACCGCTCCCGAACGAACCGACCATAGGCTTTGAAATCCTCCTTGGTATACTCAACCTTCTTGCCCACGCTGAGCGTGAACATCTTGCTTTCACCCGGCGCAAAATCGGCCTGGAAAATGACGTTGTCTGGTTTGAAATCCCCGTCCACATCCACCGCCTGGCAAAGCACCTCCTTGCCCGCCTCGTCCTTCACATGAACCGTGTTGAGACTCTTCGCGCCCAGCGGCTGAAGTTGCTTGCTCGACAATTCGATGGTTTGGCTTGGGCGCGCGAGTTGCAGCTTGTTGGTGGCCTTGATCACCAGTTGGCTTGCCGCCGGACAGGATGCCGGCCACGCGCCGATCAGCGCCACAGCCAGAATGCTTTTTAACGTCGTCATGAATTCGTATAGTTTTGAATTTATATTTATTACTTTTATAATTTTATGACCTGCTTGTCGAGCAAAAACGGGTTCGGATTTCGGACTTATCATCATTCGCTCCACAATGGCACCGCCAAATCACCCCGTCCAACACTGTGCACACTATGCATGCCATGCAACACGTGCATGCGCTGCGTTCCGCCATTCACCGGCGCATTGCCCGCACAGCAAGAATGCTCTGGAAAAGGAGCTCCCTATTGGATATGCTTGGAGACGAAATGATGAGCGCTGTGGAAGTCCCCGGGCTCCAGATATTTCCCTATGGAACCATTGCCGAAGCCGCAAGTGATTCTGACGCACGAGAGCGATCTCGATGGGCTGGTGGCGGGCCTGCTGTTGCAGCGGCTCGCGCAAAAGCTTTTCGGCGAACGAATCACGCTGGAAGCGCATCACTATCATACCTGGAAGCAGCGGCCTTTGTCCGAGAAGACGGCCTGGGTGACCGACCTGAATTTTGAAGCGCGCCTGGACCGCCCAGGCTGGCTCGTCATCGACCATCACGCAACGGAAGCGCCGGCGAAAAACGCCCGGTTGATCCATGACCTGGGCAAATCAGCGGGGTTGCTCTGCTACGAATTATGCCGGGAGCACGGGCTCGGCTCGCCCCAACTCGACCGGTTGGTGCATCTCAACAATGTCTCGGATTTGTTTCTCGAAGGCGACCCCGATTTCGAACTGGCCGGCGACTATGCGAATCTGATCAAAGTTTACCAATTCTGGAGCATTCATACGCTCATCGAGGGCGAACTCGAACGCTTGCTCGACCATCCATTGCTCGAAGTCATGGCCGTCAAACGCCGGGTCGAGAACCCGCTGGGCTTCGCCTGGAGCAAGGCGAACGTGGAGGAATTGAGCCCGACCGTGGGATTCGTGGACACCATCATTGGCAATAACAATCTGATCGTGCACGAATTGCTGGAGAAAAAGGCCACACCTTATCCCGTCCTGATCACGCTCTTCCGGCGCACGAACGGGCTGATCATCGCCAGCCTGCGCAGTCGCGACGGCGAGGCGCTCAAAGTGGCCGAGAAACTTCAAGGCGGCGGCCACGCCAACGCCGCTGGCGCCACCCTCCCCAAGCCTATCAAGACCATCCCCGACGCCATCGATTATCTGCGCCATGTGTTGAATCCCAAGCCGGAGGCGCTGAATAGTCTGGAGAGTCTTTTCAGCTCATTGCCAGCGGCGAACAAGTAAGGGCCACGCCAAAGCATCCGAGGAAAGGGGTTGAAACAAGCCTTTGGAGCAGGTAATTTCCCTGCGTGCATACAGTGACAGCCGACAAGCAAAAGCGGGTTCGGATCCCGGATGCGACCCCTGGAGAGGTTTTTGCCTACGATAAAGCCCCGGACGGGACCATCACCCTTCATCAGATTAAAAAGGCGGAACCGGCGGTTCCCAAGTGCCGTTTGGCCAAAGAGGACGGTTTCACGGTTGTCATACCCAATCAACCGATTAACGAGCAGGCCATCGAAGAGTTGCTGGCAGACTTCCCATGAAGCACCTGCTGGACGTTAATCTGTTGATCGCCAGCATCGTCCAGACCCACTCAAAACACGCCCAGGCGCGCCTTTGGTTATCCGGAAAGGGAGTCGTTCTTTGTCCAATCGCAGAGCTTGGCTTCCTGCGAATCAGCACGAATGCAAAATCAGCGATTGGATTGACCATGGAACGGGCCAGAGAAGTCTTGGAAAAGTTTGCTGCGGAACGCCAAGCGGACAGAATTCCGGACGACCTGCGTGCGCTGGACAGCCATCCCCGAAAGTCCGACCAAGTGACCGATCACTATCTGGCCGATTTGGCAGCCAAGCATAGGCTAAAGCTCGCTACGTTCGACGAGCATCTGAAGCATGTGTCCGCCGAATTAGTGGCAGCGATTCCACAAGACGACTGACAGACTAAACATTCTCCCCTAAGAAAGCGCGTTTATCTTTCTTCAAGATCTCTTGTAGTTTTCAGCAACCAAGTCAGGAGAATTGAAGGCGCAATGCCACAGGCAACCACCGGGATTACAAGAATTTCCACAGCGACATGGATCTGAAGCCGGGAAATAAGCCGAAGGGCGAAAGAAATAGCCGACCGATTCATATAAATCGGTGGGAAACAGGGTATCCCTTCAAAGTCCCGGCAGGGACGAAAGAATGTTCCGAAGAATAGCTGCCGCTTTCTTTCGTCCCTGACGGGACTCGGAGGAAAATTCTTGAGAGCCAACCCAGCAATAAATCGCTGGGCTATTATCGGTCGTCCCGGCTGGACTACGCCGCAATTACGTCGCCGCCGTCGCGGGCTTTCCAGCGCTGGAACGTCCGCCTTGTGATTCCTGTGCCGCCGGTTCGCGGAAACTCAGCCACATCGTTTTCGGCAGGCAACCAAGCACGACAAGGATGATCTGGCTCGTAACGAACGTCATAAGCCAGGTGAACGCCGCGCTCGTGAACCCGTAGGAGTGCAGTCCGATCCCCAGCATGTTCACGCCGAACCACGACCAACTGGTCACGATGTTACCCACAATGGCCATGTTCGCCAGGCCGCGTTCCCGAACCAACCCGCCCCAGCGGGCGTGGAGCACCAGCGCGTTCCAAAGCACGATGATCAGCGCGCCGTTTTCCTTCGGGTCCCAGCCCCAAAAGCGGCCCCAGGATTGGTCGGCCCAGATGCCGCCAAGAACCGTGCCTACAAAACTAAACAAGGTCGCAAAGCAAATGATGCCATAGATCATCCGGTTCAGCGACTTCGCCAGCTCCGGAGTCAACGCGCGGGTGAACAACCCCTGAACGATGAAGATGACCGCCAGGATGCCGGCCACAAAAGTCGAGGCATACCCGAGCGTCACCACCACAACGTGAGTGGCGAGCCAAAAATTCGTGTCCAGCACCGCGCGCATCATTTCCATGGTGTCGCCGGTGAGCGCCAGGTGATGCGCGATAATCAGCGTGGTAAATCCAATGATCGAAGAAACCATGGCGCCGATCGAGTTGCGCCAAAACCGCTCCAGGATCAACCCCAGCACGGTCGCCCCCCAGCCGATGAAAATGGCGGAGGAATAAAGATTCGTTACCGGCGGACGCCCTTCCAAATACATCCGGAAGATCAAGCCGGCCGTGTGGACCACCAGTGCAAGCCCGACTAATCCAACCGCCGTGACGCGCATCCACTCCCACTGCTTGGGTTTGAACCAGTACGCGAGCACGAACAGCAAAGCGCCCAGGAAAAGAATCATCGCCTTGTAGAACGGTTCGATATGGTTGAAATATTGCTCCTGCGCCGATTTCTTCAATTCGCGATCGAACTTGCCGGCCAGTTGGTTTTGATAATCCGCCACGGCGGCGTTGAATTCGGCAGGATTGTCATTAAGAAAGGCTTTGCTGATCCTGTTGTAAGCCTGCAACGCGAAGCCGGGCGTTGCGCCGCTGTTGGCGGCTGGGATGACGGATTCGGCCACGCGCGCCCATTGGGGATGCGCGGCATCCTTCTCAACCGGAACAATAAGCGGGGTTTCGAATTGGTCCGAGAACCAGCCTAAAGCCGCCGAATCAAAATCCTTCCCCTCCCGCCGGGCCATAAATGCGTTGCGTCCGGCCTCGACTTTGGTCAGATAGGCAGTCATTCTCGCGTCCAGGTCGCCACTGCCCGCGGGACCCAGGGTATATTTGAGTCGGTTATAAATCGTCTGGTTGTTCCAGAGCTTGATCAAAGCCTGGTCATAAGGGCCTCGTTTCGAGTTGTCGATCTTCCCCGCCCGCACCGTTTCACGCTCAAGGTCGGAAAGCTTCGGCTGGATCTGCTGCCAGGAATAATGTTTGCCGTCCAGATGCTTCGCCTTGTCCGGATCGGCCGGCAAATCGAGCAATCCTTTCAAGTCCGGGTTATCGATGCGAAACACCGGCCAGGTGTCCGCCAGTTCCGGCTTGATCATCACCCCCAGCAGCCATTCGGTCGCCGAAATAATCCTGGGCTTCTCATTCCAGTCCTTCCAGGGCTCAAGATTGGCGGTCTGCTTCTCGCGCAGTTGCAACAATGTGTTGCGCGCGAGCGAATCAAAAGGTTGGGTGCGTCCGTTGGCGACGACCGGCAGCCGGCCAAATTGATCGTAGGCCCAGTTTTTCTCGGGCGGCACGCGCAAGGAACCAACCACCCACGCGGCGAACACCGCCACAATGACCCAAGGCAACCATCTTTTCATGCCGTCCTCCGTTTGGAAATAAAGCCGACCAGGTGCATCAAAAATTGAATCATCATGCCGCCCCCAACCATGATGCACCCGATGTAAGGTGTCAACCAACTGGGATTCCGCACCACCTGGAGCACGCTCCATGGGCGCTCACCCTCGCCCTCTTGCAGCGGCATTTGATACTGATAATACGTCAGCCCCTGGTAGCGCAGCGGATTGTTCATGTAGATATCGACTTCGCGATTTTCTCCCCGGGCCGGATTCTCGATGCGCACTCGGCTTTGATAATTCTTGGGGATATCGGTGCCTGGATACACGTCGTGGGTGGTCTTCAGCAACTGAATGGAATAGGGGAGATACTCGCGCTGCCAGCGGAACGCCATCCGCCAGATTTTGTTCCCCAGGTTGAACTCCTGCGGCTGGCTCATGATTGTGGATACCAGCCAGGTGCCCAAGGAACCCTGCGGACCGATTAACTCCAGAATCGCGCTGGGCATGTTGCGTTCATCGGTGCTTCTCGTTTCCGGCGCCGGCGTCATCACCAAACCCGCGCCGAAACCATTGGACGCGGGCGGCGGTCCCTTGTCCACCATGGGTCCGCGCGGACGAAGCGCGGCGTTGATGTGGTACTCCTTTACCCGAACGGTAAAAGGCAGTTTGTCGCTGCGGATTTCTCCCTGGTTCTTCACCAGGCTCTCGGGAATCGAAACGACTTCGTCCTGCTTCGGATCGGCGGCATCGGTCAAAAAGACCAATTCATTTCGCCCGGAACTTTCGGCGTAATTTTTGGTTTCTCCTTCCGAGAAGTGCACCTGGGTTTCACGCGACAACATATCCGTTGCCAGCTGACCCGCGAGCAACAGGATGATGCCGGCGTGCGTGATGTTGATTCCCGCTTTTTTCCAGGTGAGTTTGAATCGCTTGAGATGCGCCGCAATCAAGTTCAACAGGAGCACGCCGCCGATCAAATAGCCCGCGGGAAAGACCGGCACTTTGAACCCTGCGCCTGCCGGCTCCCACCAGATGAAGAAGCTCCGGAACCAGCGGCTTTGGGCCAGATAAAGGCCCTCGTTCACCTGCGCCAGCGTGCCCAGGAACACCAGCACCACCGCCAAGGCCAGGCAGACTACTGTCAGTCGCAGCGAACTGAAGAATTTGAAAACGCGCTCGAACATATCAAGGCTGGGATTTCGCGAAGGCAAGGAACGAATCCTTTTCGGCCCCGACCACCTCGGAGTCGCCGAGCAGTTTGTAAAACCAATACCGGCCGTCGCGCGGCACGATGGAGGCAATGAGCCGGGTATTGTCTTTGGCCATATCCACTAAAATCGCATCTGGATTCGCCGGATCAAGCGGCGAAACAAGCTGTTTCAGGTCCTTCGCCTCGACCGGAGCCAAACCAACCTGCTTCCGCCACCGGTTGATATTGGGCAACACGCCGCCGCTGTCCGTTGGAAACACGCTGACGAAAACGTCGGCCTTCGCCTTGTCCTTGCCGGGAACGGCAAAGCGCGCCACCTGCATTTCACCCGCGGGAACCGCCTGCCACTGATTGGGAACGCGCCAGTGGAATTGATTGTCCGCGACCGGTTCCGGTTCAGCCGCCGGGGTTTCCTTGATGCGGACCGATTTGAGAAACTCAAGAAACCTGGCCTTCTGACTCTCGACCACGGAAATGTCCCCGGAAAGTTTGAAGAACCAACTGCCGTCGGGATGATGCAGCATGGCGGTAACGATTTTGTTGGTCCCTTCCAGCGCCTCTCCGGAAACTTCAAACAGGCTGCCGGTTTCACCGGCCACCTCGACGGGGTGCAATTCCTTCAACGCCTGCTCGGGATCGATTTCCTTTTGGCCCACGCGGCTGCGCCACATGTTCACCAACATCCCTTCCCGTCCGGCGAAATTTGCCAGCCGGGTGATGCTGACGTCCGCATCCTTCCCATCGGAACCGTAAATATGAAAGCTGGCCAGGCTGATTTCGCTCGCCGCGCCCTGTTTCCAACCCTCAGGAAGCGTCCACGTGACCTGAGGCGGCACTGGTGGCCTCGCTGCGGGAGCCTCGCTCATTTGCGGCGGAGCTTCGGCGTCTTTGGGCGCGGTATAAGCTACGATCTCATCCCGGCGACAGCCCGCCAAAGCCAGGACAGACGCGAACAGAAATGGAATCGCCCATCCAAGGGGCGACAATCCTCTCTGAACACGATTTGAGCAATTCACGCATTCTATTTACCCCCTTCCTCCCAACATCACAAGGTCTTGTTATTGCCCTTTTTTGGCATTAGTTAAACAAATCCTGTGCAGCAAAGAATCGAGACGTGGAAAGCGGCTGAATCCAAGGCATACACCGGCCACTCCAAAAAGCCTCACTCCTGCTTTGGAGTTTGGAGCTTTTCCGGTGTTTGGATCTTGGTGTTTGCTTAACTCACTCCCATCCCGAGAAGGAATTCGATGTTGCTGCGGGTTTTCTTGAGCTTGTTGAGCATCAATTCCATGGCTTCGACCGGCGGCACGCCGGTAAGCGCGCGGCGCAGGACGACCACTTTGTTGTACTCTTCCGGATGGTAGAGCAACTCTTCCTTGCGCGTGCCGGACAATTCGATGTTGATGGAAGGGAAAATGCGGCGATCCACCAAGTGGCGGTCTAGGTGCACTTCCATGTTACCGGTGCCTTTGAACTCTTCGAAAATGACTTCATCCATGCGCGAACCCGTGTCGATCAAAGCGGTGGCAATGATCGTCAGCGAGCCGCCTTCTTCAAGGTTGCGCGCCGCGCCGAAAAAGCGTTTGGGCTTGTGCAACGCGTTGGCATCCACACCACCGGACAGAATCTTGCCGGAGTGCGGTTGAACAGTGTTGTAAGCACGCGCGAGACGGGTAATGGAATCGAGCAGGATCACCACGTCGCGCTTGTGCTCGACCATGCGTTTGGCCTTTTCGATGACCATTTCGGCCACTTGAACGTGCCGTTCGGGTGGTTCATCGAACGTGGAACTGATCACTTCGGCGGGTTTGCAACTCCGCTCCATGTCGGTCACTTCCTCGGGGCGCTCGTCGATCAGCAAAATGAACAAATACGCTTCGGGATTGTTCTTGAGAATGGCGTTGGCAAGTTTCTGCAACAACACCGTTTTGCCCGTGCGCGGTGGCGCGACAATCAAGCCACGCGTGCCTTTGCCGATCGGGCAAGCCAGATCGAGCACCCGGGTGGACAGTTCGTCGGAGGCCGTTTCCAGGATAAACCGCTTGTTCGGAAACAGCGGAGTCAGGTTGTCGAAATGGGTTTTGTCCTTCGCCTTGTCGGGATCTTCGGTATCGACCGCTTCGACCTTGAGCAGGGCGAAGAAGCGTTCCTTGTCCTTGGGCGGCCGAATCTGGCCGGCGACGAGGTTGCCGGTCTGGAGATCGAACCGGCGGATTTGCGACGGCGAAACATAAATGTCCTCCGGGCAGGGCAGATAATTGAAGCTCTGCGAACGCAAAAAGCCGAACCCTTCCGACAACACCTCCAACACGCCTTCAGAAAAAAGCACACCGCTGCGTTCGGCATTTTTTTGGAGGATGTGGAAGATCACCTCGTGCTTGCGCATCGTCCCGAAGTTCTCCACGCCCAGGTCCTTGGCCATTTGATTGAGCTCGGTCATGGACATGGCCTGCAACTTGGCGATGTTGAGCGAAGTGGCAATCAGATCCTTGGCGTCCTTCGTGCCACGGCCATCACCGGCCGCCGGCGCTGGAGCGGGCGGCTTTTGCCTGGGTTCATCCGGTTCCTCGACGGCATGGGTTGGAGGTTGCAGATCCATGCTGTCGGAACCGCCATTGACGGGGATGTCATCGCCGTTTGCAACGGCGATGTCGCCATTTTGTTTGCCCTTGGTTTTTTTAGGTCTAAGGGCCTTTTTGGGACTGACTTTCGGCATAAATATAAATGTTAGGTTTTAATTGTCGCGGCAGGAAACAGGCGTGCTGGCTGGACCAACGCGACAGCGGGGGGTTAGACGAGCCGGATTTCGATCAATTCAAATCGGAGGGTCACCCACCGGGAGTACACTCAAAACTTAGCTGCTGCAATCAGTATGGCAAGGGAAATCTTGCAGTCAACTCCCGCACACGATGCCGCACCTCGGCAACCGTGTCAAGGTTCTTAATGTCCATCAAAACTTCGCTGATCATGTCCGCAATGGCGGCCATTTCCTGCTCCTTCATCCCGCGCGTGGTCACCGCAGGGGTTCCCAGGCGTATCCCGCTGGCTTGGAAGGGGGAGCGTGTTTCAAATGGAATGGTATTCTTATTCACGGTAATGCCTGCTTCGTCCAGGGCGATCTGGCAATCCTTGCCCGTCAAGCCCTTCGCGCCCACGTCCACGAGCATCAAATGATTGTCAGTCCCGCCGCTCACCAGACGGTAACTGTTGCGCCGCATTCCCTCGGCCAAGGCCCGCGCATTCTTGAGGATTTGCTGCTGATAATCTTTGAAACTCGGCAACAAGGCTTCCTGGAAGCAAACCGCCTTGGCGGCAATGACATGCATCAACGGCCCGCCCTGAATGCCGGGAAACGCCTGCGAATCGATTTCCTTCGCATATTGTTCCTTGCACAAAATCAACCCTCCGCGCGGGCCGCGCAAGGTCTTATGGGTCGTGGTGGTGACAAAATCGGCATGGGCCATGGGGCTGGGATGCAACCCGGCAGCGACCAATCCAGCAATATGGGCGATGTCCGCCAGCATCAACGCCCCCACCTCGCGCGAAATCTCGCCCATGCGCGCGAAATCAATAATGCGCGGATACGCGCTCGCGCCCACGGTGATCATCTTCGGCCGGTGTTCGTGCGCCATTTTGGCGAGCTGATCATAATCGATCCGCTCATCCTCCTTGCGCACGCCGTAATGGATGATTTCGAAGAACTTTCCGGAAAAATTGGCGCGGTTGCCATGCGTCAGATGGCCGCCATGCGTCAGGTCCATCGTGAGCATTTTGTCGCCGGGCTTGAGGAACGCGAAATACACCGCCATGTTGGCGCCGCTGCCCGAGTGCGGCTGGACGTTGGCATGCTCAGCGCCGAACAGTTTGCGGGCGCGATTGATGGCCAGTTGCTCGATGGTATCGACATTCTCGCAGCCGCCGTACCAGCGCTTCTTGGGATAACCCTCGGCGTATTTGTTGGTGAGCACCGATCCCTGCGCTTCCATCACGGCCGGGCTGGTGAAGTTTTCGCTGGCGATCAACTCGATGTTTTGCTGCTGGCGCTGGCGCTCATGGGCGATGGCCAGGGCAACTTCGGGATCGACGGCTTTGAGTTTCAGTTCTGAGGCGGAGGCAAGGTTTTCCATTTTGTTGATTCGGCGTTCGTGGCGGCCACCCTCGAAATGCGCGCTCAGGAAGGCGTCCACAATCTTTTTAGCGAGTCCTGGGGCGGTGATTTTGCCGCCCAGGCAAAGCACATTGGCGTTGTTGTGTTTCCGCGCGAGCTGCGCCATCTGCTCATCCACGACCAATGCGGCGCGGATGCCGGGGACCTTGTTCGCCGCCATGCACATCCCCACACCCGTGGTGCAGCAGAGCAGGCCCAGTTCGGCTTTCTGGCCAATGACGTTTTGGGCCACAGCTTGTGCGTAATCCGGATAATCCGTGGAGAGGGTGGAATGCGTGCCGAAATCAGCGAGAGTCACGCCCTGGCTGGCCAGGTGTTCCTTAAGCGCTTCCTTGAGTTCGAAGCCGCCATGATCCGCTCCCAACGCAAAAGTGACCGTGGGAACCGCGCTTTGGTCCGAAGTCGCCACCACTTCGCCTTGATCGATGAATCTCATTAGCGAGGCGATCCCCTGCTCGATCTGGTCGCGGCAATTCAAATAAACATCATACGAACCGCCAATCGGATCGCTGATGTCCTTCTCAAAAATGTCCAGGGTGTCGTCGAATTCACGCAGGAGGAATGTTTTCTCCGCCGCTTGGGGATAAAGCAGAAAGACCGTATCGACGTGGCTGTGGGTCATGCCGAAAATGTAATCGGCCTCGTGAACCAGTTCCGAGTTCAGCATCCGGCTGCGCTGATGGGAAATGTCAATCCCCAGTTCCTTCACTGCCTGGACCGCATACGGGCTGGGCGGCTGGCCTTCCACCGCGCCTATGCCCGCGGACAACACTTGTAAGTCCCGCCGGCCTTTCGTGACATGCCGGAAAATGCCCTCCGCCATGGGACTGCGGCAAACATTTCCCGTGCAAACAAAAAGGATGGTTTTCATTGCTGACTGACTTTCTCAACTTGCGGCGAGGCGGGGAAATCGTCAACCGCGAAATCAAGCCGGCTTCGACGAGCGCAGGACGGAAATACCCTTGATGAGATCCAATGCCCGGCCCAGCACCGGGTCGCGAACGACCGGTTTCTCAGGCGTGGCTTCGCGGGACGCCGACACCGTCCCTTCCAATTCCATTCCCGGCCGCTCCTTGCGCTCGCGAATCAGGTCTGCTTCCGTGGTGGGAGGCACGTGGACACGGTTGGTTCCATTCGTCCCGGCGCCGTTGGTCCCCAGGGCCATGGACAAGGGGAACACCGACGGCTTGATAATCTCTTTGAATGGATCAGCATAATACATCTTTTCCTCCTCCGGACTGACCGCCACCTGGATATCCGGCCGGACCCCCTCGGGCGAGAGCATTTCGCCATTGCCCAGTTTGATCGTCGCGGTGGCAATCCGCAGCCGCTGGCCGCTCTTCAAGGGAAATTCCTGGTCAATGGTCGCCTCACCCGCCGTGGTCGTCCCCAGTATCAGCGCCCGGTCCGCCTCCCGCAGCACCGCCGCCAGCGCTTCCGCCGCGGCTGAGGTCTGTGCGTTTACCAACACGGCCACGGGTATCGTCAGGGCGTCCGCTTTTGCTTTCGAACGCACCGCGCCGTTGCCCCAATTCAACAAGGGCGTTTCCTTGGCCAGGAACAAATCCGCCACGGCGGCGGCGGCGGCGTAATCGTGCCCGTCCGCATAACGCAAATCCAATACCAGCCCTTTTAATTGGTTGCTTTGGTTCAGTTCCTTGCACGAAGCGATGATTTCCGGCGCGAGACCTTCATCCACCCGGCCAATCTTCAAGTAGCCCACCGGTCCGTCGTACAAGACCGATTTCGCCACCAGGGGCGCCGTCGACGGCGAGTCGGTCCCGGACGACTCGTTGACCAGCGACACCTTGGAGTGCAATTGGGTCAGCAGGCCCTTCACCGCCGCGCGGTCCAGGTCCGCCGCCGATTCGCCCGCCAAATGCGTGCGGATCAAGTCATAAACTTCCTTGAAATCGGGCGCGGCATTGGTCACGTCCGCCCTCAACCCCGCCGGCAGCGCCAGCACCGCCAGCATCCCGGCCCCAAAAATCAATCGTCGCAGTAACATCATAAAACTCTAAATCTATTTGTGCCTGTTTCGTGGCGATAGTCTGTTCCCTTTTCAAAGGAAAAAAACCTCGGGGCGGCGGCCACGGCTTGTGTTTATCAACGGCGCTTCACCCGCCCAAGCTGCGCCGAGCCGCAATATCGCGCCTAAACCGCGCGGCGTCGAATTGTTTTTCCGACTTGGATGACCAAGGTCGTCCGCAATCAGATAGCCCGCCGCCTGGTCGAACGCGCAACGCGCCCACGAAACATCTTTTTATGGGGCCGCCGCCCCTCGGTCAAGACGGGATAAGCGATCGGGCGGAGACGGGGCGTGGCTCGACACTGGTACCGTATCTTTGGTAGGAATGGCGCGCTGCGCCGTCCCCGTCGCCGAGCGCAGCGTCAGGCGACGGAACGAACGATCCGAATCGCCCGGCTTCGGCGGTGCGTTCCGCCCGCTGGAACGCGGGCGGGGACATCGCAGCGCGATGTCCCTACCTTTCCGGGTAAAGAATAGTACCGAGATGCGACTGCGGAACAACGAACGCCCCGCCCATTCCACTCCCGCACCGACACATCGGAGACTTTAACATTGTGCCGGGTGAAAGGAATAGTTATAACTATCACCATCAGCCGAACGACTCGAATGCTCGCAAATGGAACCTGAGAAGCAAACGACCCTGGACCAGGGCCGGGCCGGCACTGCGCCAGTTTCGGGTTCGCCCAAGGGAATCGCCCCGATTATCACCCAGTATCGATGGTTGATTTGCACGCTGTTGTTCCTGGCCACGACCATTAATTACATCGACCGGCAAATTCTTTCGCTGGTCAAACCCATCCTCGACCAGGAGTTGCACTGGACGAACACGCAGTTTGGCCTCGTCAACTCCGCCTTTCAGGGGGCTTACGCAGTCGGGCTCCTGGGCTTTGGCTGGTTGGTGGACAAATTCGGAACGAAGATCGGGTATAGCCTGTCGATTGCCTTTTGGAGCACGGCGGCCGTGTGCCACGCCTTCGTGGGCAGCGTGACGGGCTTCATGGGCGTACGCATGTTTCTTGGCATCAGCGAGTCGGGCAACTTCCCTTCGGCCATCAAGACCGTTGCTCTTTGGTTTCCCAGAAAGGAGCGCGCGTACGCGACAAGTCTCTTCAACTCCGGGGCAAACGTGGGGGCGATTGTCGCTCCGGCGCTGGTCCCGTTTCTCGTCAAGCAGTGGGGCTGGAAGTTTCCGTTCATCGTCGCCGGGCTGGCGGGATTCGTTTGGCTGTTGTTTTGGACCTGGCTTTACGCTCCTCCTGATCGGCATCCGCAAATCAGCCAGGGCGAACTCGAACATATTCGCAGTGATCGGGAAGCAGCCGACACGCCGGGCCAGGGTGTCTCCTGGCTGGTATTGCTGCGCTATCCGCAGACATGGTCGTTCGTAGTCGCCAAATTCATGACGGACCCGGTCTGGTGGTTCTTTCTGACCTGGTTGCCCGATTATTTTAATAAAACCAAGGGCTTGGACATGAAACACCTGGGCGCGCCACTCGTGGTCATTTATTCCATTGTAACTGTGCTGAGCATCGCCGGCGGTTGGATGACAAATTATCTGGTCCAATGCGGTTGGGCTTCGAACAAGGCGCGCAAAACCTGCATGCTCCTCTTTGCGCTGTGTGTCCTGCCGGTGCTGTTCATCAAAGGCGCTGGACTCTGGGGAGCGGTTTGTCTCATTGGGCTGGCCGCAGCCGCGCACCAGGCGTGGTCTGCCAACCTTTTCACCACGGTTTCGGACATGTTCCCCAAAAGGGCGATTGCGTCCGTGGTTGGCATCGGCGGGATGGCGGGATCAATTGGCGGTTTGATGTTCCCCATTGGCGCGGGCGCGTTGCTCGACAAGTTTGCAAAAACGGGCGACATCAACGCGGGCTATGGCATCCTTTTCGGAATCTGCGCCGGCGCTTACGTGGTCGCCTTTTTCCTCAACCACCTGCTGGCTCCACGTTTCGAACAGATTCGGCTGGAAGAAGCGTGATCGACAGCAGCCGGGATTTTTCGCTTGTCTACCGGAGCAAAAGCGCCACTGCGACCTGACTTTTCGGGACGGACGGCCCCGTTTGCAATCATCCCGTCCTCAGCGCGTCGCGCAGCTCCTGCTTGTGATCGCGCGTCGGTTCACCGTAACCGGCTTTTCGTTTGGCCAAAGCGGGAGCAATGATTTCAGCACGCGGATTCAATTCGCGGCCGTAGAGAATCGGCCATAGCCGGCGGCAATTGTCCGCCAGATCATGTCCCCGCTCCTCGTCGAAAGCCGGCCGAAACAAGTCCACCGCCATTTGCAGTTCGGCAATCAATTCCGCTTCGGTGGGGTGGCCGGTTTTGGCCAGCACAACTTGGAACGCCCGCAAATCCCGGTCATCGAGGCGATTCAATTTGGCAATAAGAATGTCAATCGGATGCGGGAAGATGAAGTAACGCGTTCGATCGATACCTGCTTCGTGCGCTCCCTCCATCGTGGCGAGGTTCGGAAGTTAAGTTCGCTTGAAACCTGGATGTAAAAATCGGAATGCTCGCGATCAAAACCTGCCGCGCATACCAATTGCGTCAAATCTTCCGCGCTTGAAAAGACATTCACATCGCCACTTAAGAGTTGTGGATCAACCATGATTTGGATCGGGGCCGAACCAAAGACATAGATCACAAAGGAACGATCTTTGGGCAGCTTTTGGGCAAAGGCGCGCAGAACCCGCCCTGCGGGTGCCTCAAGGGATGACGTCCAGGATGCTGTATCCATTTCTTTGCCTTGCCCCGACGCTCGAAAGAGCCTGGTCCAACAACCGGTTGGTGACCCCGGGATCATCCGCGAGGCGCTGAGCCAGCCGCCGGTCGCGGGCTGACCACGGCTTGCCGGCCTGGCGTTTGAGCAGCAGGCGGGCAGCGAGGCGCGCCTTGCGCCAATACGGATCCATCCGGCAATCCAATTCGTTCCTGGAAACCGGTGATTTCATTTCAGCCATCAGATTTATAGCCCATCAAAGCGGCGCGGCAACGATGCTTATTGATCGAACAACCGCGTGCAATTGAAACGCATCCCGCCTATACTACCAGCATGCCACAATTGAATAAAAGCCCGCACGGGCCAGTCACTTCTTGGAACCTGTGAACAAGCATTCAAAGCCATGGCATAAAGCGCGCCCTTGGATTTTTGTCGCCCTTGCCTGCGGTTTTGGGTTGCCGGGAGCCCGGGCGGGCGCCTTGCCTCAGGATGCTTTTTCAAAGGAAATCCGGCCGGTGCTCGACCAGTATTGCGCGAAGTGCCACGGGCCCTTGAAAACGAAAGGCGGGATCAATTTTGCCCCGTTCACAAACTCGGTTTCGGTTTATCGCGACCCGGTGCTGTGGCGAAAAGCGGTGACGAAATTGCGCGAGAACGAAATGCCACCTGAGGGCAAGCCGCAACCAACTCCGGAACAGCGCACCAACCTGGTCCAATGGATCGACGCGCGGCTCAAGGACCTGGACGAAGGCCGGCTGCCGAAGGACCCGGGACGTGTGTTGATCCACCGCCTCAGCCGCACGGAATACAATTGCACGATTCGGGACCTGTTCGGCGTCGATTCCAAACCGGCGGATAAGTTTCCGAGCGAAGGCGGCGGCGGCGGCGGCTTTGATAATGACGCGGACACGCTGTTCATTCCGCCCATTCTCATGGAACGCTATCTTGCGGCGGCAGGGGAGGTTCTCGAACAAGCACCGCATGAAACCATTTTTTTCACGAAGAGCGGCCTTCTCACTTCGGAACGCGCCGCCGCTCGGAAGATTATCGAACATTTCGCGTTCCTGGCTTTCCGGCGGCCGACCGAGGGAGATGAGGTGGATCGTCTGGCTGGCCTTTACGATCGCGCGCGGCAAAACGGCAAGGCTTACGAGCCAGCCGTCAAAAGCGCGCTGGCGGCCCTGCTGGTTTCGCCGAATTTTCTTTTCCGCATCGAGCATGACCAGGACGGAGCCGAACCGTTTCGAATCAATGATTATGAGTTGGCGAGCCGCTTGTCATACTTTCTCTGGTCTTCGATGCCGGATCAGGAGTTGTTTCAACTCGCGGCCAATCGCCGCCTGCACGAAGCCAAAACCCTCGAGCAGCAGGTCCACCGATTGCTGCTCGACCCCAAGTCGAAGGTGTTCTCGGACAACTTTGCCGGACAATGGCTGCGGGTGCGCGAGTTGAAGTCCTCCGCGCAACCCGACCCGAACAAATTTCCCGCGTACACGCCCGCCTTGCGCAATGCCATGTACCGCGAAGTGATCGAGTTCTTTGATGGGCTCGTGCGACAGGACCGCAGCCTGCTTGAATTGCTGGCGGCCAACTACACCTTCGTCAACGAGGACCTGGCGAAACTCTACGGATTGGACGGAGTCAAGGGTGATGCCTTGCAACGGGTCACGTTGCCCGATGAAAACCGCGGCGGCGTGCTCGGGATGGGCGCGGTGCTCACGTTGACTTCCTATCCGCTGCGCACCAGCCCCGTGTTGCGCGGAAAATGGGTTTTGGAACAAGTGCTGGGAACACCGCCGCCGCCGCCGCCGCCGCTGGTCAAAAGCCTGCCACCCAATGACAAGCCGGTGGACGGCTTGAGCCTGCGCCAGCGTCTGGAAGCGCACCGGAAAAATCCGGAATGCGCCGGCTGCCATCAGCGCATGGACCCGCTGGGGTTTGCCCTGGAAAATTTCGATGCAATTGGCCAGTGGCGGACGAACATCAGCGGCCAGCCGGTTGATTCCAGCGGCGTGCTGCCAGGCGGGGAAAAATTTGAGGGCCCGGCCGAGTTGAAGAAAATCCTGCTGAAACACAAGGAGGATTTTGTTCGTAACCTGACCGAAAAGATGCTAGCCTATGCGCTGGGCCGTGGGTTGGAGTATTACGACATGCCCACGGTCAAAGAGATTTCGCAGACGGTCGCGCGCAATGATTATCGCAGTTCAGTTTTGATCGCCGAAATTGTGAAGAGCTATCCGTTTCAATTCCGTCGCACGGAACCGATCCAGTCGGCTTCGAATTAACCTCCCATGAAAAGCTGGCAAATCTCCCGTCGAACGATGCTCAAAGGCATGGGCGCGATGCTGGGGCTCCCGTTGCTGGAGGCCATGAAGCCGCTGCCGCTGCTGGCGGGCGCGGCGAACCCGGCCGCGCGCAATTATCCCGTGCGCCTCGCGGTGTTGTACATGCCGAACGGAGTCAACCCGCACACCTGGGCACCGAAAAGCGCGGGCGCCGGGTTTGAACTCTCCCCTGCCTTGCAGCCATTGCAAAGCGTCAAGGACGAGATTCTCGTGCTGACGCAGTTGATGAATGCGGCCACGGACACGGGCGACGGCCATTATGTCAAAACCGCCGCGTTTCTCACGGGAACGACCATCACGCGCACGACCGGCAGCGATCTTCGGTGCGGCGGCGTTTCGATGGACCAGCTGGCGGCGCAACGAATCGGCCCCCTCACCGCCCTGCCCTCCCTGGAACTGGGCATTGAACCGGTGACCACCGGCGTGGATGTTAATGTCGGTTATACCCGATTATACGGAGCGCACATTGCGTGGAGCACGCCCACCACGCCGCTGGCGAAGGAGATTAATCCGCAATTTGCCTTTGACCGCCTGTTCCGCACCACGACGCCAGGCGCGGCCACCAGCGCCTCGGACCGGAGCGTGATTGACCTCGTCATGGAAGACGCCCGGCGGCTCCAAAAGAAAGTGGGCCGGGCTGATCAGGCCAAGGTCAACGAATACCTCGAAGCCGTGCGCGCCGTGGAACGACGCATCGAGTTCGACGCCAAACGCAAGCGCGACGAATACACCTCGGACCCGCTGGTTCGCCGGGAGATCGACAAGCTGGGAGCGCGGATCAAGGATTACTACGCCGATCCGGCGCGCGCCAGCGAACGCTCCGGTGATCACACCGAGCACGTCCGCCTGATGCTTGACCTGATGGTCCTGGCATTTTGGAGCGACTCGACGCGCCTCTCGACTTTCATGTTCGGGAACGCCGTGAGTGGCAAAAACTTTTCCTTCCTCGAAGGCGTTCATGGCGGGCACCACCAGATTTCCCACCACGAGAACGACAAGGACAAACTGGAACAGTACACCCGCATCAACCGGTGGCACATCGCCCAATTCGCCTACATGCTGGAAAAAATGCGCTCCATCCCGGAAGGCGAACGGACGCTGTTGGACAACTCGATGCTCCTGCTCGGCGCCGGGATGCGCGATGGAAACGCGCACGACCCGCACAACCTGCCGCTCATCCTGGCGGGCCGCGGCGGCGGCACCATCGCGCCGGGCCGGCATTTGGTTTACGAGAAGAACACGCCCCTCTGCAACCTGTACCGCTCGATGCTTGCGCGTGTCGGCGCTCCCGTGGAAAGCTTCTCAGACAGCACGGGCGAGTTGCCGGGCTTGAACGATCCGGAATTCACGGGGGCGGGCAAGGCCGAGTCGTAATTTCTTCCGCACGGAGCGCAAAAAAGCCAACCCCTGGGAAACCGGCTTTTCCGCGAAACAGTCCTTCGAAATAAAGCGTGCGGGGACGAATCATTTGTGAGACGTCCTCGCACTTTTTGAACTGGATTTGTCAGCGTACTTTTACGCGATAGAATTTTTGACTGGCCGTAGGCGTGTTTGTGTACGGCGAAGTCGCGTTATTGGTTGTCCAGGGTCCCGTAACATTGTCGGCCTCCAGCAGTGTGCCTTGTGGCCATGTGAGAATAATGCCTGGGCCGGCCTGCTGGATGGAGAGGTTCACTGGCAGCGGCAACCCACCGGTGACGAAGAGTTGTTGAATCTGGGCCGGCGAGAGCGTCTGCGTGAAGAGCGCCACTTCGTCGATTACTCCGTTGAATGTGCGAGACCCCGTATTAGCGTTGTCGGAGTTGTCACTGCCGATCTGCCAATTATTGCCGAAAACGTCGGATGAGTGGGCAATGGCATTGGTGGCCGAAAGCACGCCTTCAGCATTGTAAAGGTAGAGTATCGCGTTGGTCGGGCTGATTGCGACCGCGACGAACGACCATTCGTTGGTGGGGATCACCAAACCAGAAACGAAGCCCCAAGTGTTGGCGTTGTTGTTGTTCCAGGTGTATCCAAGCATCTGCTGGTCATTGTAGTTGAAGCCGCCGGCCACACCGGAGTTGCGATTCACGAGCAAGCCTGACCAGGCCAATTGGGTTCCGTTTGGATACAGCCACGCCGTGAAGGTGACGGTGTTGGTGCTGAGGCTTCCAAACGGCGTCGTCACGTAAGAACTGGGCGTACTGGCAAAGGTTTGCACAGCCACGTTGTTGGTTTCGAATCCGGTGAAAATCCCGTCCACGCCGGGCACACCCATGGTCGCGCCGGATTGATAGGCTCCGTTGTGCCCGCCCCAGTAATCGAAAGCCGTCGTGCCATTTGTTTCGTTGAAGCGCCAGTAGGCAAAGGGATTCAGAGCGATGACACCCGCTTCATACGAGCCGGGCACCGGCGAAATGACACTCAGCCTGGCAACGCTGCTGGTGATGGATCCCACGGCATTGGTGATGACGACGTCATAGGTCAGCGCATTGGAGGATCCGATGTTGGTGATCGTCAGCGTGGGGGTCGTTGAGCCGGAAACGTTGCCGCCATCGTTGACCGCCACGCCGTTAGTACGCCACTGGTAAGCCGGAGAAGTGCCAACCGCGTTGACATTGAACGTTGCGGTTTTGCCGGCATACAGGGTCAGGGAGGACGGCTGCGTCGAGATCCCTGGCGGGAGGAATCCGCCCGTAAGCGCGGCGCCAAACAGATCCGAGAGTTCCCCGACCGAAAGCGCGCGGTTGAATACCGCGACCTCGTCGATGCTGCCGTTGTAGAAGTTCCCCGTGGGGTCGAGCACTCCGCCGCCGCCGATGCGGAATGGGAACGCCGAAACGCCATAATTGGTGGTAGTCCCGCTGGTGGTGGAACTCAGGACCTGGAAGCCGCCGCCACCGTTGGTGGAAAGCAGAAATAGATTCACATTCGTTCCGGTCGCCGTTGCCGCAATCAGATACCAAACGCCCGGTATGACGTTTGTCTGCGACAAGAAGGCCGATCCAGCCGACGTAAAGACGCCGAGTTGGGCGAAACCCGAGCCGTCCGCACCGTGGAAACCGAATTCGGCGACGTCGTTCTGGCCAAACAACCCGGTTCGTGTTCCGTTCGTCGCAGCATTGTTGAACCAGCCGACGATGGAGAATTGAGCGCGATTGTTCATGAGACTCACGCCGGAATCAATGTAAGACGTCGAACCGTCAAACTGACCGGCCGTGTTCGTGCTGTCGAGACCGGTAAAAGTCGGCGGCACCGGACCCGCCACACCCATGGTGGCGTTAAAGTTGGCGGCGATGTTCCCACCCCAGTAATCGTACACGTTCGGGCTTCCGTTGGTTTCGTTGAGCCGCCAGTAGGCTATCGGGTTGAGCGCCCTCAACTTGGCTTCGTAGGCAGGTGGAGAGCTGTTCGAGGCCACCAGGGTCAAGGTGGCCACGCTGCTGGTAATCGAACCCACGATATTGCCGACCACAATATCGTAATTGGCCGCATCATTCACCGCGAGGGTGTTGCTGATCGTCAGTGTGGGTGTGTTGGCGCCAGAGATGTTGCCTCCGTTGGAAAGGTTGTTTCCGTTCCTCCGCCAGGTGTAAGACAACGGCGTATCTCCTGAAGCGGTGATACTAAACGTTGCAGTTCGGCCTTCAAACAACCCGATGGATTGCGGTTGGGTGGAAATGACCGGCCCGAGGGCATTGAGGCCCAGACCTTTTTTGTAGAGGTTGTAGATTTCAGTTTGCGGCAGCGACCGGTTGAAGACCGCCACCTCGTCGATATCGCCCACAAAGCACCGGTTGGTGGGAAGGTTGAGCGTGGAACCGAGCGGGTCAGCCCCGATGAAGGTGAGACCACTGAAGGCTTGATTCGTGTGGAGAAGGGTGTTGGTGGCCGAGAACTGGCCGTTGGTATTATAGCAAAACAAAATGGCATTGGTGGGGCTGACCACCAAGCCCACGAACGACCAGGCGTTGGTCAGCGGCACCAAGTGGGACACAAAATTGAATGTGGCGGCGCTATTGCTGTTAAAGGTGTAACCCAGGTTGTTGCCATTGCCGTAACCGAAGCTGGCCGTGTCGTTGCCGTTTCGGGAGACCAGCAATCCAGTGAAGCCCGCTTGCGCAGCCTGGGGATATATCCATGCGCAGATGGTCACAGCGTTGGTATTGAGGTTCAGGGGTGGCGCGAGCACCCAGGCGCGCTGAGCCAGCGAGGATTGCAGGGAACCGTTGCCACTTTCAAACCCGGGCCAATCCGGGGGTTGCGGCCCAACAATGCCGATGGAGTTGTTCTGCGCCGCATTTCCATATGTGCCCGTAAAGCCACCTGCATAGTCGAAGGCCGGGGAGTAGTTGGTCTGGGGATTGCCGGTTTCGTTAAGCCGCCAGTAGGCATACGGAGTGTTCGTCACGATTTTTTCGGAAAAACTGCCGCTGACCGGAGCGACGATCGTTAACGACGCCACGCTGCTGGTCACCACGCCGTTGGGATTCGTCACGACTAATGAGTAGGCGGCCACGTCCCCGCCGCTTACGTTCGAAATCGTCAGAATGCTGTTCGTCGTTCCAAAAATGTTGCCACCGTCGGTAATGATGGCGCTGTTCTTCAGCCACTGATAGCTGAGGGGAGTCCGCCCGGAGACGTTGGCCCGAAATACGGCAGTGGCGCCAGCGAAGACTGGCGCATCGGGAATCGGGGCAATGGCGGCCGTAGCTGTTGCGGCATTGGCGCGCGGAATGATCTGAATCGCATTAATTGGAGCGCGAGTGGCGAATCGCTGGCTCCTGATTAAAACAGTATCGTTGGTCAAACCCGTGAGGACTGTGTAGTTTCCAGGGAAATTCCCATATTGAGATACCGTGCCGCCGCTCACGACTCCATACGGGCCAGTCTGAACGTCACCCGGAACCTGGGCGTAAGTAAGGAGGCTGATAAAATTGGCGCGATCGCAGATGAACACGTGAGTGTCCAGATCCGCACCCAAAACCAGGTTGGTCGAGGGACCACTTGCCGCCACGGTCCAGTATTCTCCGGAGCGCCCGGCATTATTGCCAGCGGGACTGGCGTCACCGTCCGAATAGAGGACCACATCGTATGCCGCGGCGCTCTGAGTTGCCAACCAGGCTTGCAGTCCAGTCAAATACACCAATGGCCAGTTGCGATTGTTGTTCGACGCGGTACTGTACATATTGGCTTGAAAAGTGACGTTGGCGTTGCCGTTGTTGTCCAGGAACGGGTTCATTAAATTGCCGTCTGGTGAGCCTTGGTCAACCGTGGTGTTCCCGGTTTCACTCCACGTGTTTGGGCTGGTCCAGTTGACTCCGACGGTGGTCGCAGCACCGGAACTGTCGATGGCCGCTGTGTTCGTTCCTTGCGCTCCCGAATAATTATTCCAATTCACCTGCGCAAAGCCGGGCGCGCCCGCCGAGTCCGTGGGCGCCAGCATATTGCCATTGGTGTTGCCGACGTTCGCGCCGGTCAGGAAGTGCAGGCCGATGGTAGCGCCGGATGCGATGTCCGCCAGAGAGATCGTTGCAGCGGCGAACAAGATTCTTCCGCCAAGGCGCAATAGGCGGTTAAACTGAGATTGAAAGGTTGGCTGGGTGTTCATAGAACTGAATCGGTTAAGCTTGAATGCTTTTGGTAACACGCGTTAGTTTATCGGCGTAGTCATCCGCAAAACATGCCTTTAGTGGCACTTATGAAAGGCTGTGCGGAGATAATAATGACTACCGTGGACAAATCAAGAACTAAATGGAAGTATTTGACGGAGTTTTTTAGATGCGCCTGGGGGATATTTCGTCACCAATGTTAGCGGCCATTTCGAGACGGCGGATGACGCATGGATGGACTGCCCGGCAATCCAAGTTAAGCACGTGATTGGCCAATCCCCCCTTGACTTGAGGCTCTAAAATGGTGCACCCAGCAAGAGTTGAACTTGCAACCTTCTGATCCGTAGTCAGATGCTCTATCCAATTGAGCTATGGGTGCGCTCAAAGGCCATGAAACCTACAAATGCCGGGGCGGAAGCGCAAGTCATTTATCCGAGCGCCAAATCCGCGCGGAAAAGCGAGCGGACTGGGGTCCCTCACCCACATTACAAAAACTCACTGGGACGCTAGGTTGGGGCATGAACGAAAGGGATTTTGGGGCGAACCTTCACGCCGACTCGTTGAAGCTGCGCCTGAGCAGCATCTCATCGCTGTGGCTCGCTGTCCTGATGGTCGTCACACCGGGAATTGTTTCCGCCGCCGCGCTCAAGCCGGGCATTGATCCGCAGGCGGACGAATGGGTCAAACGCATGAGCGACTACCTCGGACAGGCCCAGCATTTCTCGGTCAATACCGAAATCTGGCAGGATACCCAACTGGCTAATGGACAGAGCGTCCAGGCGGGACGAACCGTCGAATTGCAGGTGCGCCGCCCGAACCGGTTCCACTCGGCGGTGCATTCCACGCGCCGCAATCGCGAACTGTTTTATGACGGCAAATCGATCACGTTGCTCAATCGCGCCCAAAACTTTTTCGGCACCATCCCGGCGCCCGGCTCGCTTGATGAAGCGCTGGACGTGGCTGCGGAACGCTTCGGCATCGTCATGCCGCTGGAGGATTTGGTGGTAAGCGACCCGCACAAGGACCTGCTCGAAAACGTGATTTCGGGAACCGACATTGGGCCGGTGACGGTGTTGGGCGTTCCCTGCGAACACCTGGCGTTTTCGCAGACCAACATCGACTGGCAGATTTGGATCGAAAGCGGCGCGAAACCAGTTCCGCGAAAGCTGGTCATCACCTACAAGGATGAGGAAGGTTCGCCCCGGTTCACCGCGATTTTTTCGAACTGGGACTTTGAAACCAAGCTGATGGATTTCGTATTCAAGTTCGAGCCGCCGCCCGGCGCATCCAAAATCGACGTCGCCGAAATAAAGACTTTAAATCAATCGCGGTCAGGACGGAAGGAGGAGAAATGAAGAGCGGCGCGCACATTCGGACCGCTCACTTCTGGAGCCGGTCAGCGGGCATAGCTTCAATCGTTGCGCTTGCCCTGGGGTTCACTCAGGCCGCGTTCTGCGCCGAACATCCCGGTGGCGCGCCACACGGAGAAGGCGGATTTGCCCGGCCAGCACCGGCGCCGCACCCGGCGGCAGTGGACCGGTTCAACCACGGAACCATCCGCCATGCGGAAACTCATGTGGTTCCGCGCCCGGAGGAAGTCCATCGGGAAGCGCCTCGCGAAATCCGCCCGGAGGAACATCGGGAAGCGCCCCGCGAAATTGAACATCGCCCCGAGGTGTTCGAGCATCACGATGTCGATGTCGATATTCATCGACACCATTTCTGGAACGATTTTGTGTTCGGCCGGCGTTTCGCGGTGTTGCCGCCAGGCTACGCAACAGTTTATATCGGCGGGGCGCCTTATTATTACGCAGATGGTATTTACTACCAACCCAGTGCGGGCGGCTACCAGGAAGTCTATCCGCCCGCTGGAGCCGAGGTGTCACAACCACCCGACGGGTCGATCCCGATTCAGGTGGGCGATCTGGTTTATTATTTCGCTGGCGGCGCATTCTATGCGCAGCAGCCTGACGGTATGTTCGCCGTGGTTGCCCCGCCGATTGGCGCGATTGTGCCTGATTTGCCCCCTGGCGCGGTGCAGACAGTTATCAACGGCACTGTGGTTTACCAATTCAACAACGTTTACTACCGGCCCGTGTTCGTGAACGGCGTGACGCAGTATCAGATCTTTCAGCCTTGAGAGATCCCCCCGCCGGAACCCGATGCCATTCTTCAGCGAAGCCGAAAGGTCATGCTGGCAAATAGCGTGTGGGCGCGGAAATTGGCGACTCCGCCACTGGTTGGTTCATTGTAATAACTGAATCGGTATTGGAGTTTGCCGGAGACGTTCTCGTTGAACCGGTGCGCCAGCCCCATTTGTGCCGCGTGCATTTTGTATGTAATCCCCACGGGCACAACACTGGCAAAATCCGTTTGGCCATAATTTGCCTCGGAGAACAGGTAGCCGAGGGACAAATCGCTGTATTGATCCAGAACGTAGGTTCCGTTGGCAAGGGCGGTATAGATGTCTCCCCGGTATGGAGCAATGAAGGCAGTGCCATTATTCTCGGTAATGGTTCTGGAGGTTTGATAGGAAAAAGTGGTGTCGAGGAAAAGCCGCCGGCTGGGCAACCACGTCGCCCCGATGGAATAAATCCGGGAGTCGGTCTGGCCCGCAAGGATCGGCCCCCCGGGCGACGCGACGATTCCCAAATTTGGGTCAAAGGCGGTGGCGGTCGTTTCGCGGTATCGAGTGGTTAAATACTGGTAGGACAAACTCGGTTTAAACCAGGTGCAGGGATGCAAAACGAGTTTCACCTCGGCTTCATCGGTCACCAGATCGCGGGATTGGATGAATCCCGGATAACCGTTAACAGGCTGCGGATTTTGGTTGGTCTTATAAAAGCTGTCGTTTTCGTAGCGGCGATAATGGGCGGTCAAGGAAACGCTGCGCCATGGGGAAGTGGTAAAGCCGGTTCGCAGATCGCTCAACTGGCTGGAAAAAGAGGGGTTCTCCTGAAAGTTGCCGCTTGGTTGCAGGTCACTGTCGGTTTGCCCGATGCTTTGCTGCCGCAACCGGCCTTCGGCAAATAAAACGGTGAAAGGGATCCGGGTGTAGCGCAGGGCCAGGGATTCCGTCACGGTACTCTCCTGGTAATCCGAGTTCAACACGGCGGGGTTGACCGCCAGGGTGCCTGGCGCGCTCTCCGTATAGGGAATCTCATTCAGGATGCCGCTGCCAAAGCCGTTCTCGTGCGTCCACTCGCTCTGCACTCCCAGTGAAATCGTCAACTTGTCAAAAGGACCAAGGAGGCCGTTGAGATTAACCACGTGCGATTCCCGTTCCAGCGTGATGCGGGGAACCTGGCTGACAAAACTCAGGACATTGGCGAAAGTAACTGTATCCGCGAATGAGGCGTCGGAATTCAGCTTGCTGTAAAGGTAGCCCGCCGAACCGAAGAGCCAGCCGTTGAACTGTTTTTCAAACCGGATGGTGTTGGCCCCCTGGAAATAGCGGTTGCCCTCGCTGGTGTTATTCGCCACGAGGCTGCGGGCGGCCTGGTTGGTCTGTGTTGTATCAAGGTGATAAAACTCTCCGCGAAACCGCTCCTGGATCGTGACGCCCTTGACCTCGTCATCGAGGTCGAACTTGATGATATGGACCCCCTCCTGGATGTTTTTGCTCGCCGGCGCGATGCTAATAAAGTTGCCGAATTGACCCGCCGCCCCCCAACTTGTAATGGCTTCGTCGCCTTTCCGATAATCATATTCATAGCCCAACACCAGCTGGGGCAGGTGCGGCAGGGTGAGGCCGAAATCCACCCAGGCCTTGCCGATATCCAAGTGCAGATCCCGATTCAGGCTGAGCGCTGTTGGCGTAATGGGCTGAGGACGATAACCGCCCGTATCATCATAATATTTCCGATATTGCTCCCAGCCTGAATGGACAAAGCCGATTTCATTCTTCTCCAGGGACAAGGTGACTTTGTAGTCGTTCAGCAGAGCGTGCCCGGCGATGGAAAATTTTGTCCCGGGAACGCTCCGATCAATCAGCTCGAAATATTCGATGCCTCCGTTTGCGCCGTCTTTTTGCCAATACAACTCGCGAAACTTGTGGCTGTCGCCACTGACACCGGTGGCCCCAGCCAGCAGGGAAACGTCGAGCAGCGTAACATTCGTGGGAGGGGCTTCTTCCCAGATTACGCCTTGGTCAATCCACGCGCGCAGCAAGCCAATTTGTTTCGCGCTGAGCTGGTCGCCCTTGCCGAGCGGCGGCATTTCCATGTCCTCCACCAGGTGGGAGACATAATGAATGAGCGGACTTTTGGCGCTGTTGCCCGGGATGATGTCCGTGCCCTCGTCCCCACCCTTCAATGCATCCGCGCGGTTGTCGAGCCGGAAGTGGCTCTTGGGCTTCTCGGAGCCGTGGCACCGCAGACACGAGGCGTCCAGAATCGGCTTTATATCACGGGCAAAATCAACCTGGTTGGTGGCAGGGGGCGGCAACTTGGATTCATCAATGGCGGGTGCCGAAAGCAGCGGGAAGCACGGAAAAAAGGAGGCGCACAGGCAAGCCCCCCAAAGCTTCAACGCCAGGTTAGGGCCTGACGGGTCACGCCGGCGGAACCATTCTGCTGCGAATTTTTTCCGTTCGCCTTTCAATAGAGGTAGAAAGGTTGGACATTGGAGCCGTGAACTGCGGCATGGCAACCGGCGCTCCAGCAGGTGCCAATACGAACGAAGCCGCTATGATTGACATTCCCGATATAGAGGGTGCCCGGACCACCCTGGCCCGGCACTTGGGCATGACAGCGAAGGCAAAGATTGCCGTCACGTATGGTGAGCATTTTGGGATTAATGGAGCCGTGCGGGTTGTGGCAGACGGTGCAACCCTCGCGGAGCGCCGCGTGTTCGAACGTGACCGGCTTGGTCTGTTCCCGGTGGCATTGGGCGCAGGTGTCGTTCAGGCGCGCCATGGCCAACCCGGTCGGTTTCATGATGTCCATACCATGAGGGTCGTGGCACTGAACACAGTTCATCTTGCCCTCAAGCACCGGGTGATGCTGGGGCAAATGGAATTCCGCCTGGACCTCCAGATGGCAGGCCAGACAGGCTTGAGGCTCCTTGCCCGGGTTGATGATGAACTTTCCCCGTCCGCCGCCTGCCGCCACATGTTTGCTGGCGGGTCCGTGGCATGACTCGCAACCGCCCCGCCCGGCCATGGCCGCATTCTCAATTCGCAGACGGGCATGGGGACTGGAAGGGAACACCCGCGAGATATTGGTGTGACAGTCAAAACACACCTGGTCGCCCACGAAGGTGGCACCTTCGATTTGCAAGGGAACGACCACCGCACGATCCACCGTGGAGCAGGAATTCACCAGTAAGAGCAGTCCCAAGGCACCCGCACTCAAAGCCAATCCGGCCAGAAAGTGCAGGCGCTTGGCGCTTGCCCTGCGCATGCGGAACGCGTTTAGAAAGCCGGCATTCAGAAGGTTCTAGTTTATCAATCGGCCTGTCTGTTCCCCGCAAGGCTTGGCTCCTCTCGACGCATTTCCGTCCGGTCTTGCGTCAAGGGTTTGGAAGCCGGCCCACCCGGTAATAAAGAGTCCCGCCCGGCGCGAAGGGATCGGTGAAATGAGCCGGGCTGCTGCCTGGGATGTTCGTCAACACTGGCACCCAATTGACCAGATTCGAAGATTTCATCACGACGTATGAAAGCCCCGGATTGGCGGTGTAGTCGAACGAGAAGGTGCCGTTTGTGATCTTGGGTGGGGAATTGGAAATGGTCACTGGAACCACGGCGGTGACATTTACCACGGCGGAGGTGCCCGAAACGCCGGCAGCCGTTGCCACGGCGGAGAGCGCGTAAGAACCCGCAGACAGGTTGTTGGCGGTGAAGTTGAAGGGCGCAGCTTGAGCCGAACCAAGCAGGTTGCCATTGGCAAAGAACGCCACGTTGGTAACCGTGCCACTGCTCACCGTGGCATTGGCTTTGATGCCTATATTCGCGGGAGCTGCAAATGTGGCTCCGCTGGCCAGGTTGGTAATGGTAACCGAGGGCGTTGGCGGAGTCACGGCACCAGGGGTGGAACGTATATAGGTGAAGCCGCTGCCAGATACATGAAAGTCAGCCCATGCGGTAAACTCCAGGGCGAGGTAAATGTCCTGGCTCACGATATGAACCACCATTGGTTTATTCTTTATGTAGGCACCAAAGACTCCACCGGGACCAGTGTGCCCGGCACGAATCGTGGCGAAGTTCGTGTAGGTCAACGTCTGATAATCGGCAATCGACCCGAAAGCCCACGTAGTATCCGTTGGGCTGGTGGTACCGTTGTAAAAAGTTTCTCCGGCTGCAAGATTGTATAATGGCATATTATCACCCCGGGCCAATGATACCACTCCGGCCACAAGCACATCTGCGGCCCCAGGAGAAGGCTGAACGTATGTGAAATTAGGGCCAGTCCACACCGTGCTGGCATTGGCCAGGGAAACCGTCATCATCACCATGGCTAAAGCGGCGATCCGGACGATATGAAGTACCGAGAAAAGGCGTATGTTAGTTCTCATTGATGATTCGACGCGCGAGCGAAAAAAATGTTCCCGATTTTTTGCTTTTTTGCGAATTGCCATCGGGCGAGCGCGGCCAATCCTGTACCGCACAACATGAGCGATAGACCGCCCGGTTCCGGTGTCGCAACAATGGTTAGCGTCGGACTTCCGATGCCGGCGCTCGAACGGGCGCTAAAGAGGTAGCTCACCTGATCGTCCGCCGCGAACAAGCGCAGGCTCAGGTCGTCCCCGGCGACAAGATCACTAATCAGACCGGAAGAGAGATTCAGGCTGTAAGTGCTCGTGCCGCTGGTTCCGCCGCCAAAACTGAAGGTTCCCAACCCCTGGTCGGTGGCATTGTTGATGTTATTGTTTAGCAGGCTGTTGTAAGAAATGCCGTCACTCGTGGGGATTCCGCCACTGCCGGTGCCTTCGACCCAGGAATTATCCTGCATCAACGAAACACTGAATTGCCCGGCGGCGACTGGATTGAAAATGGCGTTGCCGTGCGGGGTTGCCGTCAGTTGCAGCGTGATTGACTGGACGGTCCAGGCATCCTGCCCGTACTGCGCGTCCAACGAACTGCGCACGCTGGAAAGGTCAAATTTAATCACGCTCTGAAACGCGCCCTGCGGCAGCCCACCCGCCGCGATCGCCAGCGCGCCCGCAGCGCCAAAGTTGCTCGAACTAAGGCTGCCGTTCGCACCGGGGGTGACAAAGGCATCGGCTATTGGGGTGGTGCTGAACGTTGCCGCTCCGCAAGGCCAGACACAAAGAGCTGCGACAACAATTGTGAGAATCAGCGCGGCTTTTCGAAAGCAACAGATTAATGGAAAGTTATGGCCGTCCGAAGGCATATGCGATACGACACCGCGAATCGGGATATGTTCCCGGAATTCCATCTTTCAAAAAGCTTGGCCGGTTCCGGGGAGCTTGGTAGCACGTTGCAAATCAGCATGTTAGACGAATGTGGAAGCGCTATTTGCGTGTTTTGCTCGCCTCGGGGCAACCAAACTTCGTGATTTTCCAAATCCTGTGGGTGTGTGGCTGCAATTGTTGGCCGGATTAGCGTGGGGTGAAAGCCCTATAGCCCGGTGCGCGTTCGTCAAGGAGGATACGCGCGTTCGAGTTGCCGTGCCGCACGTTGGAAGAGCCGCTTGGACAAGTGCGAAGTAAAACCGTGGCAACCAGAAACACAATGCCGGCAAGTTGGTCTGACGCCGGGTCCCTCGGTTATGGAATGTGAAGTTCTAATTGAAACAGCCCCCGACTCCGTTGGCGTTGATCCAGTGGTGAAGGTGACAGATTTCGCTGCTGGCCGTGGCTGGAGCGATCCCACCCAGAGCAGTGACCGCGCCCATTGGTGTTGCGAGCAATTGGAGGAGGGCCGAATCCTGGGGTTCGAGGACATCCCTTTTGATTTTCCCGAAGCGGACCGCCAATTCCTGCTTCAACAAAGGCAAAGCGACACGCGCGTTCACAAGAACATTTCTTATCGCCCGAAACAGGATGCGCTGCACGGCAACGCATCGGAACGGAAGGAGGACGCCGGGCGTTTGCACGGCATCATGCGGCATTACTCACGGGAGGCGACGGAATTTCTCGCCCGCGTGCTGGCCCCGTACGCGGCCCACTGGTCGCTGGACTATGCCAGTTTCCGGCCGCAGGAGGAACGGGGACGCAAGCTGCCGCTGCACAAACGCAACGACTTGCTGCACGTGGACGCCTTTCCGTCCCGCCCTACGCGCGGCAATCGCATTCTGCGCTGTTTCACGAACATCAATCCCAACCAGCCGCGCATTTGGTTGACGACGGACCAGTTCGCCGAACTGGCCGTGCGGTTCGCGCGCGAGGCTGGGCTGGAGGAAATTGCGCGGAATGGGAATGGCCGCTCCTGGCTGAACGCCCTCAAGCGGGCCATGGGGCTGAAAGCGGCGAATCGCTCCGCGTATGATAAGTTCATGCTCCGCTTTCATGATTACCTGAAGGAGAACGGGCGCTTTCAAGGGTCCTGCCGCAAAATTCAGTTGGCCTTCGCGCCGCAATTCACCTGGGTGTGCTTTACCGACTCCGTTCCGCATGCTGTCATTTCCGGCCAATTTGCGGTGGAACAAACGTTCATTGTTCCCATCAATGCGATGATTCATCCGGAGAAATCTCCGCTGCGGGTGTTGGAACGGTTCGCTGGGCGCTCGCTCACAGCGGACGCAGCGTTGCAGCCGGGTTGATGAGATCTTCCACAATGGCTGGGAGCGCGATCGAGAGTGTGTCGTTCCAGGCGGTCGCACTTTTTCCGCACGACAAAGGGAACCTATTGAACTGAAAGCCTGAAGAATTCCTGCGGTGTAATATTCGTCACCCCTACGGACACGTTGAAGTTTCCACTTCCGTCAAAGGCATTTGTTGCCACCGGGACCCAATTGGTCAACCCTACGGCCACGTTGGCGCTTTCCAGCAGGACAAAGGGTTCATTCGCGACTCCATTAGTGCCCCGAATCGACAGCGTCGCTCCCGACAAACTGACACCCGTGATGCTCGGGGATGCGGGGATGGGCGCTGTCACAATGGACAGGGTCCCATTGGTGGCCAGATTGTTCGTATTCCATGCCAGGCCAAAACCAGGATAACCAGGCCGGGAAGGGCTGATGCTCGCAAACGTTCCGCTATAGCCGCCAACGGCGCTGAACAGGGTAAAGCTGTCTCCAGCGGCAAGCGAATCGGACAAATTCGTCAGTGCCAGCGTTCCACCGTAGACCAAACTTCCGCTGACCGAGAGTTGATCGTTGGTGTGGACGCCTTTGTTTAGCTTCATCAACGTGGTGCCGCCCAAAGTATTGGCACCAGGCACGCCGGTCACAGTCAGAATGCCGACCCTGGAAGTGGAGCCAGGCGCCACGGTCGCGCCATCGACCGTCGCCACCAATCCCGTCACCGCGCCAAAGCCGCTCAAGGTTTGCCCATTCTGCAATGTCAGCACCGGAGTGGGATTTCCATTCGTGTCCGTGTTGCCGCTCAAGTCCAGGGCGGAGCTGGCAGCGGCAAGGTTGATGCCTGCAGTATTTGAAATAGAACCCGCGCCCGGCAAGGCCAGTGTTCCGTTCCCAATCACGGTGTTCCCGGTGTAGAGGTTGTTGCTCGATAGATTCAGCACGCCCAATCCAGTCTTTACGAGTGACCCGCTGCCGGCGATGACGCCCTTGATATTCAAAGCTCCGTCCACGGCCACCACGTCGAACTGGCAGTTTGTGCCGCTGAGCGTGGCCATGAAGCCGGAAATGAGGGTCAAGGTGGAGGTGCTGCCGCTGGCGCTATTGCGCAGGGTCCCGCCTCCGGTAATGGAGAGCTTGTCCATGTTTTCATTATGGCCGTTTAGGTCCAGCACACCGCCGGACAATGCCACCGGCACAGGAGTCGTGAGAGTGTCAGAGTGTATCTGGAAGCTGTTGCTGTCCACCACCAACCCATTGGCTTGAACCGTCAATCCGATGGTGCCCAACCCGATTGCCTGGCCCGAAGATTTATTCAGAGTAACCTGCCCGGCATTGACCATCAATCCGAGATTGTGGGCGCTTGTTCCCGTGCCGGTTATGTTCCATGTACCGGCGCCACTTTTAATAACCAGAGTGTTGCCGGAAATAATGTCACCGTAAGTGCTCAGCGTGTTGGTGATGACGTTCAGGATAACACTTCCCGGCCCAACCGGAACCACAACATTTCCAGCAAGGGCCAATTCGGCGGTGCCGAGAAAGCTGAAATTGCCAGCCCAAATGAAAGAGGCGGGTGTCAAAAACATCCCGGCACCGCTGATGTTATCAATTGCGCCGCCGTTAATGGTTAAGACGCCCTGGCCAGCGGCATTTGGATCTCCAAGATTCAAGACGCCGGAGCCCAGCGTCAAGCCGCCACCGAAGTTATTGCCGACCGGCAGCGTTAACGCGCCATTTCCGGTTTTAGTCAGCAGGAAGTTTAACCCGCCATCAAAAATTGAACCTCCGACGATAAAATTATTCGAGCTGACCGTGAGGGTCGTGTTCGCATTCATCGTTACGCTGCCAGCGCCCGTGTTGAAGTTGTTGGCGGAGCCCCGGTAGGTAAAATTGCCGTTCCAGGTTTCTGGATTCGAAGCCTGCAAGGTGACATCCGACCCGCTGGTATTATCAATCACCGCGCCGGAATTGAGGGTCAACGGCCCGGTGCCAATCGCGGACGCGGCAGCAGTGCCGCCGTTGTTTATGTTCAACTGACCGGCGCTGATAACCGTCCCGCCGCTGTAAGCATTCGTCCCGGTGAGCGTCACAGTCCCACCGCCCAACACTTGCAGGTTGCCAGAGCCGGCGATGCTGCCGGTTCCGGTGATAATGTAGTTCTTGGCGGTGTTATTGGCCGTCACCGCGAGCGGATTAACGATGGTGTTCAAGGTAACCGTAATGGGTGAGGACCCGCTGGCTGTGTCATCGAATATCACCGCATTGCCGTCCACATATTTGGCGGGGTTGCCAAACTGCGTCCAGTTGCTTGTGGTGTTAATATCCCAAATGCCATTGCCTGCCCTCCAGTAGAAGGCCGGATTATACGTCGAACTCGTGACCACGAGGACAATCGTCTTGCTGGCCGTGACATTCGTGACGTAGCCTGAGGCTGATCCCCCGGACAATGTCACCGTCGCACTGTTCGGCACCGTTCCAGAGACGGCGCCGGTGTAGGTAATGAGAGGATAAGTTCCCACGGCGATGGCAGAGCCACCAACATCCACATTGGGTGTGGCCGTGAAAGCGACATTACCCCTGACCTGGACCGGGGCCACCGATACGCTGGGCGAAAGTGCGCCGAATTGAAAACTCATCGTGGGCGTACCCGAGGTGAAAGCGAGCGTCCCGCTGGACCAATACTGCCCCGGGCTCGACTGGATGGTGACCGCGGACGATCCTGTCGATCCATCCAGGGTCACAGGGCCATTGGTCGGAAAGGAGCTCGTCCCGATTGCCAGCGTGCCGTTGCTGACCACGGTGCTGCCGGCATAATTGTTCGCCCCGTTCAAAGTCAGCGTGCCACCACCCGTGAGGTTCAACCCGCCAGTCCCTGTGAGCGCGCCAGATAGCGAAATGTTAAAAGGATTGTTGTTGTTATCCGCGCATTGGAAAGTGATGTTGCCGTTGGTATTACCAAGGGTCATGGGCAAGGATGAGGACCAATTCGCCAGGGCACCCACGGTGCCGCCGGAGAGCATAATGTTAATGGAGGGTGGAACCGCGTTAACGCTGATGCCATTTTTACCAAGATAGAGGCTTCCGCCCGAGTTAACCAAGGTCGCCGAGCCGGCGGTGCCGGAGGGCGCTCCGAAAAGAATTCCGCCCCAGGCGAAGACCACGCCGTTCGTTTGAATCATCACTGCAGTTGATGCGGCAGTCTCACCGGTGTCAAAGAAATCAATCGCGCTGGTCGAACCTGTGAGCGAGGCGCTACCCACCGTCAAAATCCCGCCGTACACGTTGACTGTGCCACTGCTGCTGGCGCCGTCATAGCAGATCGCCAGGGGACGGGCTGCGGTAACCCCAACGTTCACGACGGCTCCGTTGCCGATCGTAAGAGTCCCATTTCCATTATTGCGCCCCACGATGAGCACGTTGCCGTTGGCAGTGAGAGTCGCATTACTTATCGTGAGAATGCCGGTGCTGTAAGTCGTCGAATTGGGAGCTGGCAGTGTCTGGGCATAACCGATGTAGAGGGTGGAGCTTATGGTCGAGGAGCCGTTGGTCATGTACACCGGCGAGAGAACATACATGATTGATGGAGTATTGGTGCCGCCCAAATAGAAGGCGCTGGTAGCGGGGCCCGCCAGACGAACTTGAGTTGTGCCGGGGCCGATATTGCCCACCATGTTCACAATCGATCCGTTGCCGATCGGCCAGTATTGAGCGCCATTGTTGGCTCCGGTTATGTTGCAGCCGAAAGTCACCGCCTTTCCGTCGGCAACCGTCAGAAAATCGCCGGTGACGAGATAAATGGGGTTGCCGGAAAAGGTGTATCCGGAGTTATTGATGGCGAGGTTGGTGACCGCCACCTGGCCGGCATCGATTGAAATTGACCAGGCCCCGTCCGCGCCGCCGAATACAGCGCCATTCAAAGCTGCGGTGGTGCTGGTTTGCGTCCAGGCCACGTCGCCACTTCCGTTGTTCCAAACCGTGTTCCCGCTGGTCGTATCCCAGTTGCCGCTGGCGGGATCAACGATGGCTCCGTTATTGGTATTGCCCGCATCCCAAATCAGTTGCGCTGCCGAAGCACGACTCGTTCCAAAGGTTAAACAAACCATTCCCAGAACGGAAAGAGCCGCAATTCGCAACAACATATGGTTATTCATAGAAGATTAATTTGGCCGTCAGGCGGTACACAGGTGTGGTCACATATTCGTTTATCGGCCGAGGCAGTTCATGGCAAGCATTTTCGAGATCTTTCGGAAAACTGAAGCGGTGGACCGCACGACTGGACAAAGATCTTTGGCGATGATTGGGGTAATCATCGGAGGGCGTACCGCGTAGCGACGGGGAGGTGTTTGGAGGCTACCTTGCCCTGTGAACTGAGCGCGAAAAAATGAAATTCGTATGAACGAAGCGAATGGTCCGATGAATCGAATCAAGGCCGCAGTGGGGCTGGCGCTTTTAGTGACGGTAGCGGGGTGTGTGGGTTACGAAGGCGGCGGTTACGTCGAAGGGGGCTACGGTGGCGCGGTGGTCGCGCCAGTGCCGGTGCCGCCGCCGCCTGATGTGTTTCTTTTCGGTGGCGATTTTGACCGGGGCCACGATGTGCATGAATACAGGCGTCGTGGATACGAAAGTCGTGAACATGAACGCCATGAATATGAGCGCCATGAACATTGGCACTGATGAATTCCGCAGCACACGTTGAAGAAAGAAACTTGAGCTTATGAAATTGCCAAAACAATCGACATATTTTGCATGGCATTTGATCGTCCTGACGCTGGCCGGGGTCGGGAGCATTTTGCCGGGACTTCAGGCCGCGCAGCCGTCCGAAGCGGAAGCGCAACTCAAATCAACGGACACGCAACAACGGACATTTGCGTCGTCGGATGACGCCGTGAAGGCATTGCAGTCGGCTGCCGAAGCCAAAGATCAGGCGGCGATGCGCGAGATTTTCGGCCCGCAGATCAACCAGCTTATGACCGGCGACCAGGTGCAGGACGCAAACAACCGAAAGCGGTTTGCCGAAATCCTCGCGCAGGGTTGCAAACAGGTGAAAGAGGGCGAGGACAAAATCGTGCTGGAGGTGGGCACGAACGATTGGCCGATGCCGATTCCCCTGGTGAAAACGGACGGGCAATGGCGTTTCGACACGGCGGCGGGCAAGGAGGAAATCATCGACCGGCACATTGGGAAGGACGAACTCCACGCCATCGGCGTTTGCCGGGCTTACGTGGACGCACAACGGCAATACGCCGGCATGAATCCGAACTCGGCCAGGGAAACCCGGTACGCGCGGAAATTCAAGAGCTCGCCCGGAAAGAAGGACGGCCTTTACTGGCCGACGACGGAGAGCGAACCGTCCAGCCCGTTCGGTGCTTTAGTGGCGGAGGCGCATGCCGAGGGTTACACCAGCCATCCGGCAGGCACGGGTCCGCACCCGTTTCACGGCTATTACTTCCGAATTCTGACGCGACAAGGCAAGGACGCGCCCGGCGGGAAAATGGATTACATGAGCCACGGCGAACTGTCGCGTGGCTTCGCGTTGGTGGCTTATCCCGTCGATTGGGGACACTCGGGCATCATGACCTTCATCGTTAACCAGGACGGCAAAGTCTTTCAGCGGAATCTCGGTGAAGACACTGTTCGGATTGCGGGAGCGATGAAGGAATACAATCCGGACGGCAATTGGACGCCGGTCCAGGACAAGGGAGTGGTGAGCGCGGTGTCGCAGCGGTGAGTTCCATTAATCTTACCCGTTCAAACCCGGTTGGAACCCGTCACGCTTTGCGTGGTCGGCGTTACCGCGCTGGCGGCGCGATCAATCCAGGAGCGCATGCCACCGTCGTTCGGCCTTGACCAATTCGGGTCCGGTGACGAGCGGATGCAAAGCCCGCTGATGCCAGCCGAAGGCCTTCACTTTATCGTCGCGAGCTTCCTGTTCCTCTTCGGCGCCGGCTTGCAACGCCTCGATTAACTCTTTGATCGCCTCACCGGCGGGAGAAGCATCAATGGCCGAGCCAATGATCAACCCGGACCAGCGCAGCACCTTCTTGAAGCCCCTGAGAGTCGGCCAGAAGCTGTACTTGCGTTTGGCCTTGTCATGCGCGTCGAGCTTAAGCCGGGCCTGCTCGCCACCGAGGCCCATATAGGTGAGTTCCTGGTCGGTCAGCGCGCGAAGTTTGGCCAATAATTCATCGAATCGCGCTTCCACTTCCTTCCAGGCGGCGCGATAGGCGTCCAGCTTCGGATCGGCAACCAGATGGTTGGCCGGCGCATGCACAATGCTGTAAAGCCATTCGCGCAGTTCTTCCACGAACTTAATCAGGTCCTCTTTCTCATTCATCCGAGCGTCTTTCCCGCTGCTGGCAATCCTTCCAGCTTGACGCGCCGTCTCATCGGCTAGGCGTTATGCCGGCCAGAGTATTGCTCAAATGGAAGTTGTCAACACGCTTCCAGGGCGATGGAGGAATACGAATCCGGATGGCGGACGAACGCCGGCTGGGAATAACAAAGAACCTTCCCGGCTGCCGCTCAGGAACCCTTCGTCAGGGCTCCCGACACAACCGGGCAAAATTCACCATCGCCAAGGCACGGTATCAGCAGGAATTCGGCGAATAGACCGCTCGGATTGCGGAGGCGATGAAGGAATACAATCCGGACAGCGATGGGCGCCGGTCCAAGAGAAAGGAGTGGTAGGAGCCATGTCGAAGGGGTTGAGGTATGGGACGTCTAAAAAGGTGCGGCTGATTTGAGTTAAAGAGTTAGCTATCGATGGAAAATGTGATTATGTACTTGTCCGGGGTTGACCCAATTACGGAATCTTAGGTAACTGCCGCCTAGCGATTAAAGGACGCCCGAGCAGTTTGAGCCCGTCAAGCTTTGAGATCAGATCTTCAATTGATCCGTTGTATCCTACTGTAGCAAAAGCAAATCCTCGATTTTTGTTTCCGTGGGCAATCCCTCTTGGAACTTGTAGAGATATGACTTCAAACTTATTTGAGAGGAGTTCGATTAAGTCCTCGCGCTCGACAGAATAGTGTATGTTTCCTAAATAGATCTGATGCGAAGCCGTCGAAGGCACGTCATCCACAACAGTTGCCGGCGTTTGATTCGCAACCGTGGGCCTAATTGCTATTGGAGGAGGGATTAAAGCTTTGTGCGGTAAACCGGCTTCAGACAAAGCGAGAGGAGTTGGAACGGGTGTCACCACTTCCCACGATTTTACCTCCCGCTTCGGTATGCGGAGTCGTCGAGATTCATGGTTGGCTTTGGCGGGAGTTAACACCCGGCGAATCAAGCCCTTATTTACCAACGGAGTTAGAATTTCTCTCACCTCGTCCGTGTCCACAATGCCGAGTCTGTCAACTACGTCCTGGGTCGAAAACCGTTTGCCACCAAAGCCGAGCGCGAGCACAGCTGTGTGATTTTCCGGCAACTTGTGCGCTTCGTAGTTGCTGAGCCAAAGTTTTATAGCGGGATCATAGAGTGATTTGCTGTACAAAATAACGGTAAACCCCGTCGTTTCGTTTTCAAACGCAGGCTCGGCCAGCGAACTCGAACGCATTACGTCGTAAATGCGACGAATTCCCTCGCCCATTTCTCTTATGAAACCAACTTCGCGCAGCACGCGAGCGATGTACGGATTCCGAGACTCGTGGACGCCCTTTCGTTCCTGAATGTCAGCCAATGAAATTGTGGAGAGTAGCATTCCCGGGCTGAGAATCTCCATGCGGTCTTGAAACACCGAGATCTCAATGCCCCGGCCTTCGATGGCATAATTTCGATGCACGATTGCGTTAATTAACGCTTCACGACACGCGATCTGAGGATACAGAAGGCTCTGCTCAAATCGTGCTCTGTCAGTAACAACTGTGTGCTGGCTGAGAGCAACAGTCAGACGCTCCCAGGCTCGGTCGATCAATTTGATGATGCCTTCCGCTACTGAGTCATCCTTTACGACATTGTAGCTCTCGCCGCTTCTTGGCTCTGTACCTCGATACGTAAGAATACGAACCTGGCAGCGAGGATGCCATTTGCGGATGTCTTTGCCAAAGAGCATCACCGCGGCCCGTTTCAGTCGCAGCCCGGCCACGGTGAACTCCGCCAATTCCAGATATTGAAGGCATTTTTCGGGGCTAATTCCATACGCAATTTGGCCAGCAACACTTTGAATTAAATCCAAGTCCAAATCGTTTAAAGTCGCACCTTCTTCAATTTCCCGATCCCAGCGTCTCGATTTATCTTCAAGTCGCTTTGCCGTTATGGTCTCCGAGCTTTCCGGGATAGAATCACGGTCAATCCTACGAAGGCACCGACCGTCTGCCGTCAGGTAAATAAAATCCAATCCTTTTGGCACACTAAAATAAAGAACCCGAACGCCATCAATATCGATCTTGGCCTTGCGCGGAGCTGGCAACGGTGTGTCCTTGTGAACGTGTGTTTCCGGCACCCGCAGCAAATCTTCGAGTTGCTTTTCGCCGAAGTCCACGCCCGAAAGGGAGCCATCGTCCTCCACTCCGACAAGCAACTCCCCGCCGTCTGAATTGGCGAAAGCTACCAGCGTTTGAGAAATGTCACGAGCAATGTCTTTGAAATCGCGATTGGTCTTTGCGCCGGGCGCTCCTTGTCTCGCACTCTTGAATTCGCGGTATAGACTTTCGCCCACTCGAATAGCAAGTCGAATTCTTTCTTCAAGATCAAGAGATTCACTCATTTTTCGTTCCTGGATTGATAATCTATTCCGGCCAGCTTGGGAGTCTCGTAAGCCGGCTTGACAGTCAAGTTGCTGCTGACAAAAAACGGCATAATCGAACTCCAGTGACACAATAGGATAGTATAGTCGGCCAGTCGGTTGGCAAGTAAATCCGCACCGGCGCGGAGCGCCGGAACGACCAATGTCCAAAGCCGGGGCGGAAGCCAGAAGCTGATTGGCCGCAAAAGAGCACAAAAGGCGCAAATCGAAGAGGAATACCAATTCAACAGGAGCACACGGAGGCAACGGAGGAAAGAACTCTGTTCTCTCAGTTATCTCCTGTTCAAAGTCTTTGCTCGCCAGAAACCCGTGTTTGCAAGTGCCGTGGTCAAAGCGGCGCTGCCCGCCGCACTCCACGACGCTGGCGCGATGAGCGGGGGCGCATGGAGCATCGCCGGATTCGGCGTGGGAGCAGCGGCGTTCTGTCGCCATTACAGGCATTGGGCGTTTCAGGCATTGGACGTTTTTTGACTTTGAACCCGGGCGTCACCCGGGGACTCCCGTCTTCGCCAGGCTGCGACGCGGCAAGCGCTTTGCCCCGGGCTGGTGTGGCTCGGGCCTTTGGCCCTGAGGGAGGTTCTTCTTTGCGTCTTTGCGCCTCCGCGCTTTTGCGTTTAAGAGAGGGGTGGCCAATGGCCGGGAACGAAATAATCCGCCATCGTTCGAAAGCCGGAAAATGACCGTTGACAGCGGGGCGGGACGTCCTTAGTTTTTGCCTGCAAATACTGCTGTGTTTGCCCCGAATGTGTCATTCGGGGATTTTTATTGCCGCGGCAGAATTCGGAGCGCGGCGGTTAAGGAAAGAAAAGAGGACGCGCCCAAAGTCGGGTCGCAGTCCGGTTGATAACTATGGCCAATACTATTTTAGTGGGCGCCCAGTGGGGCGACGAGGGCAAGGGCAAGATCATCGACGTGTTGACGGAGTCGGCGGACATCGTGGTCCGCACGCAGGGCGGGAATAACGCCGGCCATACGGTGCTGATCGGGAAGACGAAGTATGTGCTGCACCTGATTCCGTCGGGGATTTTGCGGCCGGGCAAGAAGTGCGTGATCGGCAACGGGGTGGTAATCGATCCCATTGGGTTGATCGAGGAACTGGACGGGTTGCGCAAGATGAAGGTGAAGGTGAACGGGAACCTGTTCATCAGCGAAACGGCGCACCTGGTGCTGCCGTATCATCGCGAGCTGGACGAGCAGCGCGAGATTCTCAAGGGCAAACACAAGATCGGCACGACCAAGCGCGGGATCGGCCCGGCTTACGGCGACAAGGCGGCGCGGACGGGGTTGCGGATGATCGATTTGATCAATCCGGAACGGTTCGAGCGGCTGCTCAAGATGCGCATCAAGGAGAACAACGAGGTGCTCAAGGCGTTCGGGGCGAAGCCGCTTTCGTTTAATCGCGTGTTTGCGGAGTATCGCGCGGCGGGCGACCGGTTGAAGCCATTCGTCACGAACACGGTGGTGATGCTGGACCGGGAGGGCCGGAACGGGGCGAATATTTTGTTCGAGGGCGCGCAGGGAACTTTCCTGGACATTGATCACGGGACGTATCCGTTTGTGACGTCGTCGAACACGACGGCGGGCGGCGCCTGCACGGGGTCGGGGGTGGCGCCGCACCGGATGGACCGCGTGGTGGGGGTGATGAAGGCTTATACTACACGCGTAGGCGAAGGGCCGTTGCCGACGGAGAACGCGGAGATCGCGGACATGTTGCACGCGATGGGGCGGGAGTTCGGCGCGACGACGGGCCGGCCGCGGCGTTGCGGGTGGTTCGATTCGGTGGCGACGCGGCACGCAACGATGGTCAACGGCATCGACGAATTGGCGGTGACGAACCTGGACGGATTGGACACGGTGGAGACGATCAAGGTGTGCATCGGCTACCGGATCGGGATGAACCGCTATGATTATGTGCCGAATGACATCGAGGCGTTTGGCAAGTGCGTGCCGATTTACGCGGAATTCCCCGGTTGGCTGCGCGAGACGCATAACGCGCGCCGCTGGAAGGATTTGCCGGCCAGGGCGCGTTCGTATCTGAAAGCGATTGCTGAGCTAAGCGGAGCAAAACTGACCATCGCGTCCGTGGGCCCGTCGAGGGAGCAAACGATTTTCCTGTGAGGCACGTTTTGGAATACGAACCGCGAGAAACTTCGCGCGTGGCGAACGGGAAAGCATGGAGTCCCGGCTTTAGCCGGCAGAAGCGCCGCCATACCCAGGCGCGGGAGAGTTTCTCCTGCTTGTCGTATGTGCGCGCGTCTTGCCGACTAAAGCCGGGACTCCATACATTGCCGCGCGGCGGAACTTTGGACTCGGGATTTGGCGCACTCTGCATTTCTCAATGACTCCCCTGCCCCATCTTTCCGCCGAGGCCATGGCATCGTTGCCGCGGCACGTAGCCATCATCATGGATGGCAACGGGCGCTGGGCGAAGCAGCGGCATCTGCCGCGCGTGGAGGGGCATCGCGTGGGCGCGGAGTCGGTGCGGGCGGTGATTCGGACGGCGGGCGAGTTGGGAATCAAGTATCTCACACTGTATGCGTTCTCGGTGGAGAATTGGAACCGGCCCAAGGACGAGGTGGATGCGCTGATGAAATACCTGGCGCATTACATGAAGACGGAGTTCGCGGAATTGAACCGCAACAACGTGCGGTTGGAGGTGATTGGGCAGATTCATCGCTTGCCGGAGTTCGTGCAAAAGCAGTTGCAGAAGACGCAGGAGGCGCTGTCGAAAAACAACGGGCTGACGTTGATCATGGCGCTGAGCTACGGCGGCCGCACGGAAATCGTGGACGCGGTGCGGAGCGTTGCCATGAAGGTGAAAAAAGGGGAACTGGAGCCGGCGGAGATCACGGAACAAGTCGTGGCCGACAATCTTTACACGCGAAAATGGCCGGACCCGGATGTGTTGATTCGCACGAGCGGGGAGATGCGGGTGAGCAATTTTCTTTTGTGGCAGATTTCGTATGCCGAACTTGTCGTGACGCCGACGTTGTGGCCGGACTTCCGAAAGCCGCAGTTTTACGAGGCGCTGGAGGAGTATAACCGGCGGCATCGGAGGTTTGGGGGATTGTGAGGCAGCGCAACTTCTTCCGGCGGCTTGAGGTTTACTTGCCATCCGCCAACCCGAATGTTAAGATTTGCACATGTCTCGCTCACTGACAGAATTGGCTGAAGAGGCGTTGGCCCTGCCGTCAGAATCAAGGGCTTATTTGGCGGAAAAACTCCTCGAAACATTGGATTTTGAAGAGGATTTTGCTGTTAGTGAAGCTTGGCGCAAGGAAATCAAGCAGCGTTGCCGGGAGTTGGATGAGGCAAAGGATCAAATTATTCCCGCCGAAACTGCAATTGCCGAAGTGCGTCATTCTCTGGCTTGAAATCCATCGGGTTTCATCGAACGGCACTGGCTGAGTTCAAAGAAGCCGCTCGTTACTATGACAGGCAACAAAGAGGCTTGGGACTTAGGTTCGTTGCGGCTGTAGAAGGAGCGTTGGTGCGAATCAAGGACGACCCGCTGAAGTTTCGTCTGGTTGACTCGGATGTGCGCAAGTGCCGCGTAACGCGCTTTCCGTATGGTGTAATCTTCCGAGAACGAGAAGGGCATATCCAGGTGATTGCAGTGATGCATTTGCATCGCGACCCGAATTACTGGAAAGGCCGGGTTTAGGTTGCTCTCGGCTCGACACCCGCCTTTGGATGGGTAATCTCTCCGCGCGTATGCCAGATGAAAATGCTCCGAGCAAACCCGCGCTGTCGAAGAAACAAGTGTTCGCGCGGCGGCTGTTCAGCTTTGTCCTGTTGTGGACGATCATTCTCAGCGCGTTGTTTTCCGGTAACGCGCTGATTTCAAATTATGTTTTCCTCCTCATCATGGTCCTGTTGTCAGCGGCGGGGCTGGCGGAATTTTACGGGATGGCGCGAAAACGGGGGTTGGTTTGTTTCCAATATTGCGGCATCGCCGGCGGCGTGTTGCTGATGGTCGGCACCTTTTATCATTTGATCGGAAAGCTGGGCATCGCGAATTCGCCGGCGCGGGTGAACGATTTCGAAACGAGCTTTCTTATTCTGTTCGTGCTCGGGTTGTGCCTGCGGCAGTTTTTGGCCCGCGACATCAGCAATGGGATGATCGCCATCTCTGTCACGTTGTTCGGGCTGATGTATGTGCCCTGGCTGTTGAATTTCATTCAGAAGATCAATTTTTTCCGAAACGTCGATGGCCACTACTACCTGCTTTATTTTGTGTTGATCACCAAGTTTAGCGATACCGGGGCCTATGTGGTCGGCTCACTAATTGGGCGGCACAAAATGATCCCGCGCATCAGCCCGGGAAAAACGTGGGAGGGATTTGGCGGGGCAATTTTTGCCTCGACGCTGGCCAGCGTGCTGTTTGTGCATTTCGCGCAGTCGAAGATGCCGGCGATGAACCTGGTTCACGCGGTGATTTTAGGCGTGGTCTTGAGCAGCGCGGCGGTAGTGGGTGATTTGATTGAATCGTTGTTCAAACGCGAAGCGGGCGTGAAGGATTCGGGGCATTTCTTTCCGGGCATCGGCGGGATACTGGACTTGCTCGACAGCCTGTTGTTTAATGCGCCAATCATGTATCTCTACTTGCGGCATGTATTGCGAACGCCATAGGACAGGCGAAATTCCATGAAGAATGTCGTTCTATTGGGCAGCACGGGTTCAATCGGCACCAGCACGATCAAGGTGGCGGAGGATTTGCCTGATCGCATTCGATTGCTGGGGCTGGCGGCGGGAAATAATCTCGATTTGTTGCTGGCGCAGACACGCAAACACCAACCGGCGGCCATTTCATTGACTGATCCCGCGAAGGCCAGGAGCGCGCGGGACGCGCTCGGCACGGCGACGGAGGTTTTCTGCGGCGCGGAAGGGCTCGTGAAACTGGCGACGCTGCCGGCGGCGGACATTGTGCTGATTGCGATCGTGGGCACCGCCGGTTTGCAACCGGCACTGGCGGCGATTCGCGCGGGCAAGGACATCGCCATTGCCTCGAAGGAAATCCTGGTAATGGCGGGTGAGACAGTGATGGAAGAAGCGCGCAAACACGGCGTGCGCGTGCTGGCGGTGGACAGCGAACATTCGGCCATCTTTCAATGTCTCGAAGACAAACCCGCGAGTTCGGTGCGAAATCTTTGGCTGACGGCTTCGGGAGGGCCGTTTCGAAACACGCCCAGGGAGGAGTTCCCGAACATCACGGTCGAACGCGCGCTCAAGCACCCGTCGTGGGTGATGGGCAAAAAGATCACGATTGATTCGGCCACCCTCTTCAACAAGGGATTGGAGATGATTGAAGCGCGGTGGTTGTTCGATATTGAGATGGCCCGGGTGAAGGTGGTTGTGCATCCACAAAGCGTGGTGCATTCGATGGTTGAGTTCGTGGATGGCTCGATAATTGCTCAACTTTCGACGCCTGACATGTGTTTACCGATCCAATATGCCTTGACCCATCCCGAGCGCGTCGAGAGCGACCGCGTGCAAACAAACCTCGCAAAATTGGGCAGTTTGACCTTTGAAGAGCCTGATTTGGAACGGTTTCCGTCGCTCGGCCTCGCCCGGCGGGCGGGAGAGATAGGCGGCACGCTGCCAGCGGTGCTGAACGCCGCGAACGAAGTTGCTGTCGATGCCTTCGTGAATCGGAAGATCAGTTTTTTGCAAATCAGCGAAACCGTGGCGCGGGTGATTGGCGCGCACAAAGTTGTAAATCATCCCAGTTTGGAAGAGATTTTGGCAGCGGATGCCTGGGCGCGAGTTGAGGCTGCGCAATAGTAATCCGGGGATGGAAAATATTAGAGCCAGGGCCAGTGTTCGATGGTTGCCAGAAAACGTTTTGACGATTAGATTGCGTGGCGTTTCAGTTCATTTAATACACTAATTTAATGCCAATTTTTAAGATCCTATACATCGTGGCAGCGGTCGTGTTCCTGTTCGGGGCGGCCGTTTTCGTTCATGAATTCGGCCACTTCTGGGTGGCGCGCAAGCGTGGTCTGAAAGTGGAAGCCTTCGCCATCGGCTTCGGACCAAAGATTTTCGGCTGGACGCGGGACGGGATTGATTATTCCTGGCGCTGGATACCCGCCGGGGGCTACGTCAAGTTGCCGCAGATGCTCACTTCCGAGGCGCTGGAAGGTGAGAGCGCAAATGCGGCCGAGAAACTCCCGCCGGTGTCGCCGTTGTCCAAGATCCTGGTGGCACTGGCCGGCCCGGTGATGAATGTGATCTTTGCGTTCGTGATTGGAACGATCATTTATTTTGTGGGGCTGCCCGTGACGGTCAATCCGTCGATCATCGGCCATGTGGAGCCTGATTCGCCCGAAGCCAAATTGGGCATCGTGGAAGGCGACATCATCACAAAAGTGGATGGCAAAAAGGTGACCTCGTGGGAAGACGTCAACATGACAACGGCATTGGCGCGAAGCAAAACCATCCCCGTGGAAATCGAGCATCAAGGTGAAAAGAAGACGTATCAGTTGGGAACCATGACCAGCGAAGCTTTGGGGCTGAAGATGCTTAACCTGGATCCCCGTGACCATCCCGTCATCACGGAAATCCTCTCCGGCCGGCCCGCTGAAAAAGCCGGGTTGAAGGAAGGTGACGAGATCGTTTCAGTGGCGAAGGTCCCGGCGCTGGGGACGCAGCATTTCATAAAGATGATCCAGAGCCGCCCTTCAGAGCCCACCGAGATCGTTGTCAAGCGAGGCGAGCAGCGGCTGGCGATCAACATCACTCCGAGTTGCAATCCCAAGACCAAAAAGGGAGAGATTGGCGCCGGGTTGACCGATAGCGCGGCCATCGTTTATCGGGTGAAGCGCCCTGGGCCGACCCCGTGGACGCAGGTTTCCGAAGTAGTAGAAAAAACGGTGAACACCTTTAGCGCGCTCATCCATACCCGGGAAACCGGCGTGAAACCGAAGGATTTTTCGGGGCCGGTCGGAATTCTGGGCATCCTGGCATCGCAGGTGGCAATCGATTATCGGCTGGCCTTGAGCTTCCTGGTGTTGCTCAACGTCAATCTCGCCATGATTAACTTGTTGCCGTTGCCGGTGCTGGACGGCGGGCACATCGCCATGTCGATCCTCGAATGGATTCGGCGGCGGCCACTAAATGTGAAGTTCGTTGAGTATGCCACCACGGTGTTCGCGGTCTTGTTGATTTCGTTCATGCTCTACGTCACATTTTTTGATATCAAACGCATGCCGTTGCTCAGGTCGCTGTTCAAACGCGAGGTGCAGATCGAGCAACAAGACAAACCCACTGACGCTTCCCCCGCCCCAGCGGCTCCAACTCCGGCTCCGGCACCCAGTCACCCTTGATGAGTTACTGCGACTCCCCCTATCTCCATCATCGTCGTAAAACGCGCGAAGTGGTCGTGGGCGACCCCGCTCGCGGCGGTGTCATTATCGGCGGCGGCCACCCCGTGGTTGTGCAGTCGATGATCACTTGCGACACGATGGACACCGCGGCGAGCGTGCAGCAAACGCTCGACCTCGTTGCGGTTGGTTGCCAGATCGTGCGTATTACCGCACCGACGGTGAAGGACGCGGCGAACTTGAAGAACATCGTCGCGGACCTGCGCGCGCGTGGCTGCCAGGTGCCGATCGTGGCGGACATTCACTTCAAGCCCGAGGCCGCCATGGAAGCCGCCAAGTGGGTGGAGATGGTGCGCGTGAATCCGGGCAATTACGCCGATTCCAAAAAATTCGCGATCAAGGAATACACCGACGAACAATATGCCGCCGAGTTGAAGCGGATCGAGGAAAAGTTCACGCCGCTGGTAAAGTTATGCCAACAATTGGGCCGCGCAATGCGCATCGGCACCAACCATGGCTCGCTGAGCGACCGCATCATGAATCGTTTTGGCGACACACCGCTGGGGATGGTGGAGAGCGCGCTGGAGTTCGCCCGGATCGCCCGCGCGAACAACTTCCACAATTTCAAGTTCTCGATGAAGTCGAGCAATCCCAAGGTGATGATCGAAGGCTATCGCCTGCTCGTGGCGCGGCTGGCGGAGCTCGGGCCGGACTGGAATTATCCGATTCACCTGGGCGTGACCGAGGCGGGCGAAGGCGAGGATGGCCGCATCAAGAGTGCCATCGGCATTGGATCGCTCCTGTGCGACGGGTTGGGAGACACCATTCGAGTTTCGCTGACGGAAGATTCGCCCAATGAAATCGCGGTGTGCCGGGATTTGCTGGCGCAGGTGCCGAGGCTGACAATTGACCGCGAAGCCGCAAAGGACGCGAAATCCGAAACCAGTCAGAGCTTCCTTGCATCGGCTGCTCCATGGCCGTTTGATCCGTTTGCTTTTTCCCGGCGGCCGACGCCGGAGATTGATCTCGAAGGCGGGGTAAAATGCGGCGGCGAACAGACGGTGCGAGTGATCGTGACGCGGGCGACCTGGGACAAAGTGGCGCCCAAAATCCGGCCCAAGGACGATGTCAAACCCGAGGGCATTTACGAGGATCTGAACGTTTACGAGATCGATCCGACGAGGGATTTCGAAATCAACTGCAAGACCCAGTTGGTGACCGTAAAGGATGGAGTTGAACTGCCTGTCATTACGGCGTTCCGCTTGTTGGCGGCGCGGTTGAAGCGCCTTGGCTGCAACAATCCCATTTTGCTGAAAGATTGCCTTGGTTTTACGCCGACGCCTTTGGAACCGAAGATTGCGTTATTGCGCGCGTCGGTGGTGATTGGCTCGTTGCTGGCGGACGGCATCGGGGACGCGATCTTGGTTCGGGGCGAAGCGGGTGGCGGGCAATCCTTGCGTCTGGCCTACAACATTTTGCAAGCGGCGGGCTGCCGATCCTTCAAGACCGATTACGTAGCGTGCCCATCCTGCGGGCGGACGTTGTTCAATCTGCAAACGGTCACCGCGCGAATCAAGGCGCGCACGGACCATTTGAAGGGAGTCAAAATTGCCATCATGGGCTGCATCGTGAATGGCCCCGGCGAGATGGCGGACGCGGATTTTGGTTACGTCGGCGGCGCGCCGGGGAAGATCAATCTTTATGTCGGCAAGCAGGCGATCAAATTCAATATTCCCGAGGCCGAAGCGGTGGACCGGTTGGTGGATCTGATCAAAGAACACAGCAAGTGGGTTGAGCCGGAAGCAGCCTGAGCCTTCGGTTCGTCTTTTCTCTTCCTCCATCTGTGGCCGTTTTCGAATCTGCGAGGGGACACTGCAATTTTACTTTGCGACGCTCGGGGGAAATGCGGTAACCGGGCTCATGCCGTTCATCAATCCCGGATTCGTTGACCTTAACGAGTCCGGAGAATACTTACCGAGAATGGTCTTCCTCGTGCCGGCACTCTTTTCCCTGCCGCTTTTGGGCATATCCTGGCATTTCAACAAGCAGGCGCAGGCAATCCGGCGGGAATTGGAGAAACCTTTACACGCCGCGGAAACTCCAGCTCCAGGGAAATTGGCGTGGATTGTCTGTGGGATTGTGATCTTCCTCGTGTTGCTCGCATTCCTGTGGTGATTCCAACATTGGCAATGGCGCGTTCGGCAAAATGACAACTGCGACAGCAGAGGTGCCGCACCTTCGAGTTAGTGTGTCACTAAACTTGAATTGCCGCAGCCGTTGGGTTAAAAGTGAACATGTACTTAACCAGAAAGCTTCGGGTGGGTGCGTGGGGATTTTTCCTCGCTGCCACTTGGTTTCTGGCAAATACTTCTTCCACTGCCGCCGCTGATGCGGACGATGGCCGAAAGCTTCTTCTAAAGGGGAACTATGCTGAATGTATCCGCCAGGGTGAACAAGCCCTCAAAGAATCGCCCTGGGACCAGCAATGGCCAGCCGTGCTGGCGCAGGCGCAGCTTGCCGTTGGCCGCTACCCGGAGGCGCTGAAGAACATCGATCGGGCGCTGGAGCACTCCCGCTCCGGTTTGTGGCTGCACCTCATCGCGTACGACGTCTTCAACGCCAATGGCCAGACCAACCGCGCGGCGGAAATGCTGGATGAACTCAACCAACTCGCCGGTTCGCGCGGCCGTTATGTCCGCGAACCGCTTGACCTCGTCGCCCTCGGCAAAGCGGCGCTGTTGATGAACCTCGATCCCAAGTTGGTGCTGGAGAATTTCTTCGACCAAGCCAGGCGCCTCGACCCAAACTGCCGCGAAGCCTGGCTGGCGAGCGGCGAATTGGCGCTGGACAAACACGACTACGCGCTCGCGTCCAAGGATTTCAATGACGCGCTCAAGCATTTTCCGGACGATCCCGACGCTGAATTCGGCCTGGCCCGCGCATACGAAAACAGCGACATCACGCAGATGACCAAGTGGCTGTCCACGGTCCTTGCTTTCAACACCAATCATGTCGGCAGCATGCTGATGTTGGCCGACGATTTGGTGGACGCGGAGGAATACGACGAGGCAGACAAAATGCTTGATCGGACGTTGAAGGTAAATCCGTGGCAGCCCGAAGCCTGGGCGTACCGCGCAGTGATTGCTCACCTGCGCAACGACACCAACACCGAAGCTTCGGCCCGGCAGACGGCCCTGAAATACTGGAGCACCAACCCGCGCGTGGACCATCTGATCGGCAGGAAGCTGTCGCAGAAGTACCGTTTTCTGGAAGGCTCGCGTTATCAACAGCAGGCGTTGAAGTTCGATCCGAACTTTCTCCCGGCGCGCATTCAACTGGCTCAGGATCTGTTGAGGCTCGGCGACGAAAAGGAAGGCTGGCAACTCGCCGAGGAAGTGCATCAGCACGATGGGTATGATGTGACGGCTTACAATCTGACGGGCCTGCGCTCGGTCATCAGTAAATTTCAAACACTCTCCAACCAGGATTTCATTGTTCGCATGGCGCCGCGTGAAGCAGCGCTTTACGGCGACAGTGCGCTGGCGCTTTTGGAACGGGCGAAGGATGTCTTGACGAAAAAGTACGGCTTCCAGCTTGAGCAGCCGACGATCGTGGAGATTTTCCCCGAGCAGAAGGATTTCGGCGTTCGCACGTTTGGCGTGCCGCACAATCCTGGTTACCTGGGAGTTTGTTTCGGGCACGTCGTCACCGCCAACAGCCCGGCGGCCCAGACAAGCCATCATGAAGCGAATTGGGAAGCCGTGCTCTGGCATGAGTTTTGTCATGTGATTACCCTGGGCATAACCCGCAATAAGATGCCGCGCTGGCTCAGCGAAGGCATTTCGGTTTATGAGGAACGGCAGGCGAATCCGACGTGGGGCCAGACGATGACTCCCCGCTATCGCGAAATGATCCTGGGCGACGCGTTCAAGCCAATCAGTGAACTCAGCGCCGCCTTCATGACCCCGAAGACCCCGCTCGACGTCCAATTCGCCTATTTCGAGTCAGAACTCGTGGTCGAATACCTGGTGCAAACCTACGGCTTGGAAGCGCTCAAACAAATCCTGGTCGATTTGGGCCAGGGTTTATACATCAACGAAGCCATCGCCCGGCATACCGCTCCAATGGACAAAATCGAGCGGGAATTTGTGGCGTTCGCGCGACAACGGGCGAAGAATCTCGCCCCTGGTTTGGATTGGACCCGACCGCCCGACGCGAGCGATGATTTCGATGCCAACCTGGATGCCGCCGCCACGAACGTGCTGGACGTTGTGAAACGTCTCCTCGTCAAGCATGGCGACTCGAACGCTGTTCCCGCGCAACCAGCTGCCGCAACTCCCCTGGCCCCGGTCATCCGAACTGGTTCCTCAAATTATTGGGACCTTTTGGAACAAACCAAGGCTGCGCTTTCCGAGAAAAAATGGGCTGAAGCCAAGGCGCCGGCGCAGAAACTGGTGGACCTTTTTCCCACGCAGATCGGTTCGGACAGCGCGTACTCGCTGTTGGCGGCCGCCCATCGGGGCTTGAACGAAACCAACGAGGAACGCGCCGTGTTAATCCGGCAAGCCGCGCTCGAAGATGACGCCGTGGATGCCTATTCGCGCGTGATGGAACTGGACGAGGCCGTGGCCGATTGGCAGGGTGTGAGCGAGAATGCGGAACGTTATCTGGCGGTCAATCCACTGGTGCCGCAACCTTACCGCCACCTGGCGCGCGCGAGCGAGGAACTCGGAAACACCGATGCGGCCGTCCGCAGTTATCGGCGGCTGCTGTTGCTGGATCCGCCGGACGTGGCCGAGGCGCATTACCGGTTGGCGCGGCTGCTCCGGAAACAAGGCAATTTGAAAGAAGCTAAACGGCAGGTGCTCCAGGCGTTGGAAGAAGCGCCGCGATTCCGGGATGCGCAGCATCTGCTCCTGGAATTGGAGGACGGCGAAAAAACCACCAGCAATAATCAGTCAACGAGATTGGCCGGGGCGACGGGTTTCGAATGATGCCATGACGAATTCAAACAACGACGCAACCTGTGGCAGCGGGCGTGAGGAGGCGCCAGTCTCTTCGAGGGAAAGGCCAGAGCCTCCTCACGTCGGCTGCTACCATTCGGGGAAAGCCTCGCGCAAGCTCCTGATCCTGGGAGCCGCTGCCGTGCTGGTGGCAGGCTTTTGCGGCGCGCAAGGCTGGCGTATGCGCAACCATTCGCAAAACGGAATTATCTATACCGAAGGCGGCGATGCCGTGGACGAGAACACTGTCCAAACTGCCCGCGAGATCGCGAGCCACAGCACGGGCACGCCGAACTGGACCAACGCGCCCGGGTTCGAAAAGGACGTGTTCACGTTCGCAAGGCTCATCCGCGATCGGGCGGAGGACGGCGATTGTTCGCCCACCGCCGGCAGTTGGATCACCGACTTTCCCGACAGCGACCTGAATCTTTCCTTTCGCATCCAGCAGATGACCTCGATCAAGGTCAATCCGGATGGGCGCACGATCCGGATCACGGATCCGGACCTTTTCAATTATCCCTGGGTTTACACGGTCGAACCCGGGGGCCTGCTCTTGCGCGACGAGGAGGTGCCCATTCTCAGAAAGTATTTGCTCAATGGCGGGGTGTTGATGGTGGACGATTTCTGGGGTGAATGGCAGTGGAAGTTCTTTGCCAAACAGATGAAACGCGTCCTGCCCGAACGCAACTTTGTTGACCTCGACATGAGCGATCCCATTTTCCATTGCGTGTTTGATCTGAATGTTCCGATGAACAAGCTCCAAACGCCCAACAGTGGCCAGGGTGTCCGGAGCGAGTATGACGGGGTCACCTGGGAAACGCATCCACGTGAAGGGCAGTATTATCGCCGCGGCCCGAATGCCGAACAATGCATCGACATGCACGTCCGCGTCATCCGCGATGACAAGGGACGGATCATGGTGATCGCGATGCACAACTGCGACAACGGCGATGGCTGGGAGCGCGAAGGGGAAAACGATTATTTCTTCCACGAGTTTTCCGAAAAGCGCGCCTTCCCGCTGGGAATAAACATAGTTTTTTATTTAATGACTCACTAAAGAACGCAACCTGATGAAGACTCATTCCCCCCCCGGCCCCGGCCCTCTCCCCCAGGAGCGGGTGAAACACTCGTTGCGCTTCCGTCGGATTCAAACGCCTTGCCGCCCTGAGCGCCTGGCTCCGAGTGATCCTTTGGCGAAAGCGAAAGATGACACGTTTGAATTCGACGTGGAGCGCCGATCGCTATTTTCTCTCCTTGGGCGGAGGGTTAGGGTAAAAGCGAGCCTCTCTCAAATAACCTTTCTGAACCTCGGAAGAACTTACGCCGCTGAACCTTGCGCGTTATCCTATCCTGCTTCAACAGTCATTTAAATTGAGCACCTTTATGGAAACACCAACCTCCGATCAAATCGCCGCTGAACGACAAGCCGTCGAACAAATCCTCGCCGGCCGCACACGCATTCAGTCTGAGCTGGCCAAGGTAATCGTCGGGCAAAAGGACGTGATCGAGCAATTGCTCATTGCCCTGCTCGCCGGTGGGCATTGCCTGATCACAGGCGCGCCGGGATTGGCGAAGACGCTGCTGGTCAAATCCATCGCGCAAATCTTTCACCTCAAGTTTCAGCGCATCCAGTTCACCCCCGACCTGATGCCGGCAGACATTACCGGCACCGAAATTTTGCAGGAGTCCGCCGAAGGACGAAAAATGGCCTTCGTCCCCGGCCCCATCTTTGCGAACCTCATTCTCGCTGACGAAATCAATCGCACGCCGCCCAAAACGCAGGCCGCGCTTTTGGAGGCCATGCAGGAGCATCAGGTCACTGCGGCGGGCGTTCGCCACGCATTGGCCGAGCCGTTCTTTGTTCTGGCGACGCAAAACCCCATCGAAATGGAGGGCACGTATCCGCTGCCGGAGGCGCAACTCGATCGCTTCATGTTCAACGTCGTCATTGATTACCTTCCTGAGGACGAGGAAGTGGCCGTCGTCCAGCAGACAACTGCGCGGGCGCTCGAACCCATCGTTCCACTGTTTACCGGCGAGGATGTCTTGCGTTTCCACGAAACGATCCGCAAGGTTCCGATCGCGGAGGATTTGGTGCGATATGCGGTTCGCCTGGCCGCGATGTCCCGGCCCGGGCAGAGCGGCGCAACGGATTTCGTGAATGAATGGGTGAGTTGGGGCGCGGGTTTGCGCGCCGGACAATTTCTGGTGCTCGGCGCGAAAGTTCGCGCCCTTTTGCGCGGCCGCGCGCATGTCACCGCGGAGGACATTCACGCGCTGGCCCGCCCGACTTTGCGGCACCGCATCCTGCTGAATTACCGCGCCGAAGCGGAAGGCGTAACGGTGGAAAATGTGATCGAACGTTTGCTGGAATCGGTGAAGGGAGTCGCAGTGGCGGCAAGATAAAACCGGAGGAGATTTGCCCATAACGCCTTTAGCACGTTCAACCAGGATGGGTTTCAAGCGACATGTTCGCGCAGAGCTGGAGCTTTGCGCTCCGTTGCTGGCTCCCCTATGAGCACGCCCACCACATCGTTCGCTTCGACCGGGCGGTCGCCCTCCGCGAAGTCGTTCATCGATCCGCAGACGTTGATGTCCATCAAAAACCTCGAACTTAGGGCGCGCGTGGTCGTGGAGGGCTTTTGGCATGGACTTCATCGCAGTCCGTATCATGGATTTTCCGTTGAATTCAGCGAATACCGGCAATATTCGCCGGGGGACGATCCGCGGTATCTCGATTGGCGGCTGTACGCCCGCACGGACCGCTACTTCATCAAGAAGTTCGAGGACGAAACGAACTTGCGTTGCCATCTGCTGGTCGATCAGAGCCGGTCGATGGCCTACGGTTCGCGCGGCTACACCAAGGCGCAATATGCCAACACACTGGCGGCCACGCTCGCCTACTTTCTTTATTTGCAGGGCGATGCGGTCGGACTGCTTACGTTCGACGAGAAAATCCGCGACTATCTTCCCGCGCGCCATCGGCCCGGGCATTTGCGCCATTTGATGCTCAAACTCGAAGAGCCAGCGGCTGGTTCCGCGACGGACCTGGCGGCGCCGCTTCAGCGCATCATCAGGACGGTCAAGAAGCGCGCGTTGCTGGTTCTCGTTTCCGATCTGCTGTCACCGATTGGCAATCTGGAAAAAAACCTGACGGCGCTGGCCGCCTGCGGCCATGAGGTGCTGCTGTTTCACACCCTGGATCCGGCGGAAATCGAATTCTCGTTCGACAAACCAATAATGTTTCACGATGTGGAAAGCGGCCGGCAGCTTTTCATTGACCCCGCCACCGCCAGGAAGGACTATCTGAATAAACTCAATGCGCACAATGCCGCCGTGCAGTCCGCTTGTGAGGGACTGGGCGTGCGTTATTTGCGGCTCGGCACGGATCGCCCCCTGGAACTCGCCTTGTTCGATTTCTTGCGTGAGCGAATGCAACGCGGCAAACGAGTCAAGCGGAGAGCATGAATTGACATGAGCTTTCTCGCCCCACTTTTTCTCCTCGGCGCGCTGGCGATTGGATTGCCCGTCGTTTTTCACCTGATCCGGCGGTCGTCGCGGGAACAGGTGCAATTCAGTTCCTTGATGTTTCTCCAACCCAGCCCGCCGCGCGTGACGAAACGCAGCCGGCTGGAACACCTATTGTTGCTTTTGCTGCGGTGCATTGTGATTTGTTTGCTGGCGCTTGGGTTTGCGCGTCCGTTTTTTCAAAAACCGATGCTTGCAAACTCGCTGCCGGAAACGGGGCGCAAGGTCATTCTGCTTATCGATACCAGCGCAAGCATGAGGCGCGAGGGCGTTTGGGCCGCGGCGGTGGACAAGGCGGGCGAAGTTTTGCGGAAGCTTTCGCCGGCCGATCAGGTGGCAGTGTTTACGTTCGACTCGCAGGTGCGCCAGCTTGTGAGCTTCGACCAGTGGTCCGCGATGAACGCTGGCGAGCGAGCCACCCTCGCCGCTGGACGCGTCGCCCAGTCAAGTCCAAGCTGGGCGGGAACGCAACTTGGCACCGCGCTTATCACCGCCGCCGAAGCCTTCACTGAAGCCGACAAGCAAAGTCGCAACCTTGCCCCACAACGCATTGTGCTCATCACCGACCTGCAGGAAGGCAGCCGCCTTGATGGACTCCAGGGCTACGACTGGCCGCGCGGCATGGACGTGCAAATCGAGCGCATCCCAGCGCGGCGACCGACCAACGCCGGGTTGCAATGGGTGGCGGAAACGGATGAAGCCGCAAAAGCCACGACGAATGCCGGCACGCGGATCCGCGTGAGCAATTCGGCGAACGCCCAGCGCGAACAGTTTCAGTTGCATTGGGAGGGCGTGGCGGCCGCGTTGCCGCTGGACATTTACGTGCCGCCCGGACAAAGCCGCATTATCGGAGCGCCCAAGCTTCCCAACAACACGGTCGGTGAGCAACTCGTCCTCACCGGGGACGATGACACTTTCGATAACTCAGTTTATCTATTGCGCCCCAAGGCCGAACAAATCAGCGTGCTGTTCGCCGGGAACGAAGTGGAAACCGACCCGGCGCAGCCGCTCTTTTATCTCAAGCGCGCGTTCCAGCAAACCAGGCAGCAGCAAGTCGAGATCGTTGCCCGTCCCGGAACGACCGATTTTGCGCCGGCTGAACTGGCCAAGGCGCGATTGTTGATCGCCACGGACCGGTTGCCGGAAAATCAGTTCGCAGCCGCACAAGCATTTGTCGGCGGAGGCGGGACGCTACTGTTTGCCGCCAAGACGGCGGCGGCGGCGGAAACGATTGGACGACTGGCCGGCGTGGACGGTTTGAGCGGCGACGAAATAACGGCGACGAACTATGCAATGCTAAGCTTGATTGAATTTGGGCATCCGTTGTTCGCGCCGTTTTCCGATCCGCGCTACAACGACTTTACCAAGATCCACTTTTGGAAATACCGCCGGCTGGACACAACGCGGCTCCCGGACGCGCGCGTGCTCGCACGCTTCGACAGCGGCGATCCTGCGCTGGTGGAAATTCCCAAGGGCAAGGGCCGCTTGCTCGTGCTCACTTCCGGCTGGCAACCGGCCGACAGCCAACTTGCTCTCTCGTCCAAGTTTGTTCCCCTGCTCTATTCCATATTGGACTTGGCCGGTGGAATACACGCGCAGGTCACGCAGTTTCAGGTCGGACAGACGGTGGATCTCACGCCATTTGGAGTCACGCCTTCGGGGAGTTCAGCCAGCACCGTTGTCAAACCTGACGGAAGCAAGGTCGGGCTCGCTGCGGGCGAGACGAAATTCTCCCAGACCGACCAGCCGGGCATTTACACCGTGGCCTCGACGCAACCACCCGGGCGTTTCGCCGTCAATCTCGACCCGGCGGAAAGTCGCACCGCGCCGTTACCTATCGACCAACTGGAGCGTCTGGGAGTTCCATTGAAACCGCGCGAGGTGGAGTGGGCAAAACAAGCCGAGCACAAGCAGCAGCTTCACGCCGCCGAGTTGGAGAACCAACAAAAGCTGTGGCGCTGGTTGACTTTGGCCGCCGTGGTGGTATTGCTAGTGGAAACTTGGCTGGCGGGCTGGCTGACTCGCCGGGTGGGTATTAAAGCAGGAGTTGCGACATGATCGACCGTCACCTCCAACCGCATCTGGAGCCGATCGCGCGTGATTTTCGCCGATGGCTGCTCTGGCGGCGTCTGGCTTGGTGCTGGGCTGCTGGTGCGGGTGCAGGTCTTGTTTTTCTTCTGGCCCACCGGTTGGGCGGCTGGTCCTCGCCATGGATCCTTCCTTTGCTGCTGATCTCGACCCTCATTTCTTCGGCGGCAGCCTTGCAGCGTTTTTGGAGCGCGCGCGTTGACTACCGGAGCCTCGCTCGAACCATTGAACGCGAGAATCCCGAACTGCATGCGCTGCTGCTGACTGCGGTCGAGCAAGAGCCCGCCTCATTCGGCGCTGAGCTTAATTATCTGCAACTGCGGGTCATCGAGGAAGCGCTGGAACATCACAAACGCTCCCCGTGGGGGCGCAAGATTTCGGAGCGGCTGTTCTTCACGCGTTGCGTCCATTGGCTGGCGTTGGGGGTCTTCGCGCTGGTTCTGCTGGCGTTGCGCCCACGGGCGGTGCGCCCGGGCGAATTGTGGGCGGGAGCGGAACACTCGGGAAACGTCGCGGTGACGCCGGGTGATACCAGCATCGAACGCGGCAGCGGGCTGGTGGTCATGGCGCGCTTCGAAGGGAAGTTACCGCCCGAGGCCACGCTGGTGATCACACCGGTCAATGAGCCGGCGCGCCGCCTTACATTGACGAAGAATTTGGCCGACCCGGTTTTCGGCGGCGGCATTCCCGAAGTCAAAAGCGATTTGAAATACCATATCGAATTTCCCGCCGGGCAGACGCGGGATTTCAAGGTGTCCGTCTTCGACTATCCACGACTGGAGCACGCCGATGCCAAAGTTACATACCCCGCCTATACGCGCCTGCCGGAGAAGACCATCCAGGACACGCGCCGGGTCAGTGCTGTCGAAGGATCGTCCCTCGATTACACGTTCCATCTGAACAAGGCGGTTGCCACGGCCCATCTGGTGGCGAAGGACAAATCCGTGGTGCCGCTCACTGGCGACACGAACAATGCCACGATTTACCACACCAAATTCACGCTTGATCAAAACCGGCGCTACGAACTGGTGCTCGTGGACGAAGCGGGGCGCACCAACAAAATGCCGCCTGAGTTTGTGCTCGACGCGCTTACCAACCACCCGGCGGAATTAAAGCTCGCTTTCCCGCGAGGTGATCAACGGGTGTCGCCGCTGGAAGAAATCGCCTTCCAAGGCGAGGCCTCGGACGATTTCGGACTTCACGCCTATGGCATCTCCTACTCACTGGCCGGCGGCGAAACCAAGACCATCGAACTCGGTCATGATTCGGGACCACACGAGAAGCGCCAGATCAACTACCTTCTGCCGATGGAGAGCTTGGGCGCGCAGGCGGACCAGCTTCTTAGCTATTACCTTTGGGCCGAGGATGTCGGTCCCGACGGCAATGTCCGGCGCACCAGCGGCGATATGTTTTTTGCCGAAGTCAGGCCCTTCGATGAAATCTACCGCGAAGGCCAGCAAGCCGACCAAAACTCCCAAAACGGGAATCAGAGCGGGCAACAAAACAGCCCGAGCGAAAAGTTAGCCGAGTTGCAGCGGCAAATTACCAGCGCCACCTGGAACTTGCAGCGGCGCGAGAGTGCGCCGAAACCTTCCGCCAAATACAAGGATGACGTCACCGTTATTCGCGATTCGCAGCAGCAAGCCCTGACGCAGGCGCGAGCGTTGCAGGAAAAGCTCGACGATCCCCGGATGAAAAGCTTCGCTGACAACGCTGCCAAAGCCATGGAACGGGCGGCCAACCATTTGAGCGACGCGGCGGACAAGAGTTCAACAGGCCCCCTGCCGTCCGCATTAAAAGAAGAGCAGTCCGCCTCCCAGGCGTTGCTGCGCCTGCAAGGGCGCGAATACCAGGTGGCCCGCAACAGCCGCGGCCAGCGCGGCGGCAACCGCAACGGCCAGCGCAGCCAGCAACAACTGGAACAGCTTGACCTGAAACAGTCGGAAAATCGTTACGAGACACAAAGCCAGGCTTCGCCGGCCCAAAGCCCGGAACAGCGCGAGCAACTCCAGGTCGCCAACCGGCTCAAGGAACTGGCGCAACGCCAGCAGGATTTGAACGACCGAATCAAGGAATTGCAGGCCTCGCTTCAGGAAGCCAAAACCGCGCAGGAGCGAGCGGAAATTCAGGATCGCTTGAAGCGTCTCCGCGAAGAGCAACAGGATTTGCTGGCGGACGTGGACGAATTGCACCAGCGAATGGACCGGCCTGAAAACCAATCGCGCATGACGGAGGAACGCCAGCGGCTCGAACAAACCCGCTCGGAGGTGCAGCAAGCCGCACAGGCCCTCGACCAGAATTCGGTGCCACAGGCGCTGGCGTCCGGCACACGCGCGCAACGGGACTTGCAACAGTTGCAGGAAGATTTCCGCAAGAAAAACTCCAGCCAGTTCTCCGAGGCGATGCGCCAGATGCGCGACCAGGCGCGCCAGCTGGCCCAGGACGAGGAGAACATTTCCAAGAAAATTGATGACCTCGCCGATCCGCAACAAAAGTCCTTGAGCGACTCCGACGAGCGCCATGGGCTGGCGGATAAAATGGCGCAACAAAAGACCGCGCTCACGAATTTGTTCAACGAAATGCGCCAGGTTTCCGAACAATCCGAAACCGCCGAGCCACTGCTCTCCAAGCAGCTTTATGACATGATTCGGCAAAACAAGCAGGATGAGATGGAAAAATCCATCGACTCATCGTCGGAACTGGTGCGGCGCGGGTTCGTGCCTCAAGCGACGCAATTCGAGCAGCGCGCCCGGCAGGACATCGACGAACTCAAAGGGGGTGTCGAGCGCGCAGCCCAAAGCGTTATAGGTGACGATACCGAAGCCTTGCGCCTGGCCCGACGTGAACTCGAAGTCCTGAGCCAGCAATTGGAAAAGGAAATGGCGCAATCGACCGCCGAAGGCGGAACCAATCAGGTGGCCGGTGCCCGCGGCAACTCCGAACGCCAGTCAGCTTCAGCGCAAAATTCCGGGACCAATTCAATTGCAAGGTCCGGCTCGCAGCCCGGCCAGGAAAATCCCGGTGCGCCATCTCAATCCGAGCGCCAAGGCAATCAGCAAACCGGCGCGAGTTCGGACCAGCAAGCCAGCAAGGGAGAGCAGCAAAACCAGCCGGGTGGCTCGCAATCTGGCGCATCATCTGAGAGAGGTGGCCAGCGTGGAAACGAAAGCCAGGCCAGTGCGCAGGCCAATGGCGGCAACGGTGAACGCGGCCAGCAGGATGCCATTGGCGGTTCGGAGCGGGCAGGCAATCGGGACCTGAACGGTGGTTCGCGGAATGGCGGCGGCGGTGCTCAAGGCGGCGCTTGGACTGGGACCGATTGGGCCGGTCCGCTCGCAGGCCCGGATTTTGTCGATTGGTCGGATCGCTTGCGCAATGTCGAGGAGATGGTCGATTTCCAGGATCTCCGCACAGAGGTCGCCCGAATTCGGGACCGCGCTCGCGCGGTGCGATTGGACTATAAGCGCCTTGGCAAAAGGCCGGATTGGGCGGTGGTAAAGACGCAGATCGCGCAACCGCTGGCTGAAGTGCGCTCGCGCGTTGCGGAAGAACTTGCCCGCCGTGAATCGAAGGAGGCGCTCGTGCCCTTGGATCGTGATCCTGTGCCAGCCCGGTATTCTGAACTGGTGCGCCATTATTACGAGGAATTGGGTCGAAGCGATTCGCCAACCCCGAGCGAGCCCAACGGCGCCAAATGATCTCTCCACATCCGCCCTTCGGTCAGACGACTTCCTCCCTGCGGCGGCCCTTGAGGCTGTTCCGCCCGTATCACGGGAGACATGGAGTCCCGCCTTTAGGCGGCGCACGCACGGCCAAGCAGAGAATCTGGAACGGCCCCGAGCGAATGGCAGTCTTTCCGGCTAAAGCCGGGACTCCGAACCTTCCAGGCACTTTCTCATGACACCATTCTCCGCGGAGTTGCTCATCTCCGGACGGTCATGGCTCTGGCCCGTGGCGGTATTCCTCGCACTTGCGCTTTTATTGCTCATCTCGGTCTATGGGCGTGAAACCGTCGGCGGTGGGGTTCGAGTTTTGTGTGCCGGACTTAAACTGCTTGGCCTGCTGACGCTCGGGGCGTGCCTGTTGGAGCCGCTTTGGAGCGGAGAACGCGCCCGGCCCGGGTCAAATCTGTTTGTCGTTATCGCCGACAACAGTCAGGGCATGCAGATCAAGGACCGCGATGCGACGGAAAGCCGCAGCGAATTTCTACGCGGATTGCTGGACCCGGCAAAGCAAATCTGGCCCGGCCGGTTGGAAGAAAATTTTCAGGTTCGACGTTATTACTTCGATTCACGCCTGCAAAGCACGCGGGACTTTTCCGAGCTTGCGTTCGACGGACGCGCCTCAGCCATCGGATCGGCCCTCAACACCATTGCGGACCGTTATCAAGGTCAACCGCTGGCCGGCGTATTGCTCCTGACAGACGGCAATGCAACCGACCTGCCCGACGGCAGGATGGATGTCGCCGGCTTGCCCCCGGTTTACCCGGTGGTCATCGGCAAGGACGAGGCGATCAAGGATCTCGCGTTCCAAAATGTCTCCGTGAGCCAGACGGCTTTTGAAGATGCCCCGGTCAGCGTGCAGGCGGATGTGACCGGTGGAGGCTACGCGGGGCGGAACATCGTTGCCCAGTTGCTCGATGCGACCGGACATCAGGTGGAGGAGCAAACGCACAAGGCCCCACTCGACGGCGAATTGCTTCCGTTTCGATTTCAATTGAAGCCGGAGCATTCGGGCCTGTCGTTTTATCGCGTGCGCGTTTCGGCCAAGGACGAATTGGGACAATTTGAACATCCGGAAACTTCCACTGAGGCGACCCTCGCCAATAATAGCCGCGTGTTGGTGGTCAATCGCGGCAAAGGGCCGTATCGCATACTGTACGCCGCGGGCCGGCCCAAATGGGAATTCAAGTTCATGAATCGCGCGTTGCAGGAGGACGATCAGATTCAGCTTTCAGCCCTGATCCGCATCGCCAAGCGCGAACCCAAGTTTACATTTCGCGGGCGGCAAGGCGAGTCGAGCAACCCCTTGTTTCGTGGTTTCAGCAATCAATCGAAAGATGAGGTCGAGCAATATGACCAGCCCGTATTGGAACGGCTTTACACCCGCGACCAGGCCGAGCTCGTGGGCGGGTTCCCCAAGACGGCTGAGGAGTTGTATGCGTACCATGCCATCGTGCTGGACGACGTGGAGTCGGAATTCTTCACGCGTGATCAAATGACGCTGGTGCAAAAGTTCGTTTCCGAACGCGGCGGCGGTTTTCTGATGCTGGGAGGGGTGGAATCATTTCATCAAGGCAACTACGAACGCACGCCCATCGGCGACTTGCTGCCCGTCTATCTCGACCACTCACCGGAGAGCGTGGGGCTCTCGAATTTGCATCTGACGTTGACGCACGAGGGTTGGCTCCAACCGTGGGCTCGTTTGCGCGACAATGAAGCGGAGGAAAAGAAACGGCTGGCCGCCATGCCGCCGTTCCAGGTCTTGAATCGCGTGCGCGAACTCAAGCCCGGCGCGAGCGCCATTGCGAACATCCACGATGAACAAGGACACGAGTATCCGGCGCTGGCCGTGCAACGATTCGGCAACGGCCGCGTCGGCGCGCTGATGCTGGCGGACCTCTGGCGTTGGGGATTGCACGATGAAGCCATGCACAAAGACCTGGACAAATCCTGGCGTCAATTGTTCCGCTGGCTGGTGGCGGACGTGCCCAACCGCGTCGATGTTCAAGTCGAACCCAAACCGGGCGATCCAAATCAAGCGATGCGCTTGCAGGTTCGGGTGCGTGACAAATCCTTTCAGCCGATGGACAATGTCACTGTGGTCTTGAATGTTCGCGCCCTGCCCAATGTCCCTCAGCACACGAACGCGACCGCTGCCAACCAACTCGGTGCGGCAACTAATTCTGTCCGGATTACCGCTGATGCTGCTTCAAGCGAAGCCGGTTTATACGAGGCCACTTATATCCCTCGGGAAACCGGCGGTTATCTGGTTGAAGCCGTGGCGACTGATTCTGCCGGCGCGGAAGTGGGGCGCGCTGAAGCCGGCTGGACGGCTGATCCGGCTGCGGACGAATTCCGTTCGTTGCGGCCCAACCGTGCTTTGCTCGAAACCATCGCAAAACAAACCGGCGGCCAAATCGTCGCAGCAGACCGTTTGGCGGAATTTGCGGCCTCTCTGCCGAACCGCCACGCGCCGATCACAGAACGATGGTCGTATCCGATCTGGCATCGCTCGACGGTTTTTCTATTTGCGCTCGCCTGCTTCGCGGGCGAATGGGGATTGCGGCGCTGGAAAGGACTGGCTTGACGCAATGCCAATCCAAAGCCGGTTCTTTGCACCGGCGAATACAAGTGTGCTCATGGCGTCGAGGCCATTCCATCGGTCGTCTATTTTCCATCGTCTTTCTTCTATTTTCCATCCGCACAGTCAGTGCCGAACCTTCACACCCTTCGGATCAAACGACTGTCATCATCGTCGTCGGCGCGGCAGGTGAGGAAGAATTTGGCAAGGAATTTGAAAGATGGGCTGGTCTGTGGGCATCTGCCAGCGATAAGGCTGGCGCGCGGCACCTCACCATCGGCCTCGATAAAACGAACGAAACATCCGACCTTGAGCGGCTGAAGCAAGGCCTTTCGGCGGAAGTGAATGACACGACCAATGAATTGTGGCTCGTCTTGCTCGGCCATGGAACCTTCGACGGCAAGGAAGCCAAGTTTAACCTGCGCGGTCCAGACTTGTCCGCAACCGATCTGGCAAACTGGCTGCGGCCTTTCAAACGACCGCTGGCGATCATCAACAGCTCCGGCTCCAGCGCGCCGTTCCTGAACAAATTGTCCGCGCCCGGCCGGGTCATCATCACAGCGACCCGAAGCGGTTACGAACAAAACTACGCTCGATTCGGCCAATATTTGTCCGAAGCCATCGCCGCCCCGGAGGCCGACCTGGACAAGGACGGGCAAACATCCTTGCTCGAAGCCTTCCTCATGGCCTCGCGGCGCGTTGCCGAGTTTTACGCAAGCGAAGGCCGACTCGTCACCGAGCATGCTCTATTGGATGACAATGGCGACGGCCTGGGAACTCCCGCTGAGTGGTTTCGCGGAATCCGCCCCATTAAACGGGCCAAGGACGGCGCGGCCCTGGACGGCTTGCGCGCACATCAGTTTCACCTCATCCGCAGCCCGCAAGACCAGCAACTCTCCCCTGCCCTGCGCGCCCGCCGCAATGAACTCGAACTCGCCGTCATAAACCTGCGAGACAAGAAAGACAAACTCAGCGAAGACGATTATTACCGGCAACTGGAGGCGGTGCTCGTCGAATTAGCGAAGGTTTCCGGGGGCGACTCCGCGGCACGCTGACGTGCAATCGGTTGGTCGACTTCGCGCAGATCAGGCCTGACTTGCGCGGCCAATCGCCATCAATCGCTCGCGCAACCGCGACAAGGCCCTGGCGCGGTGGCTCAAAAGATTTTTCGTGGCTTCACCCAGTTCGGCGAAGCTTTGTTCGTGGCCGCTGGGAATAAAGAGTGGATCATAGCCAAAGCCGCCGGTGCCCCTGGGCGCAGCCTCAATCCGACCTTCGCACGCGCCTTCGAACAATTCGGTTCGCAATTCGAACGCATCCGCGGCGCAGACGGGCGAAGCGCTTTCGCGGTCCGCAACGATTAAAGGTGTCAAGGCCAGCACGCAACGAAAGCGGGCGGTGCGCTTTTCAACGGGAACGTTCTGAAGGAGCCGGAGGAGTTTGGCATTGTTTGCGGCGTCGGACGAATTGCCGGTTTCCCCGGTGTCCAGTGCCGCGAAGCGCGCGGAATGCACGCCCGGAGCGCCTTGAAGGGCATCAACTTCGAGGCCGGAATCATCCGCGAGCACGAAGGCGGCGGCGCCTGCTTCAAGTTGCAGATTTGAGATTTGAAACTGGGAAAGCCAGCGAGCCAGTTCGACGGCTTTTTTGGTGGCGTTGCCGCTGAAGGTGGCAGCGTCCTCGACAACGGCAGGCGCTGCAGGAAAGTTCTTAAGGGTAAGTTGCCGCAAGGCGAGCCTTGGATTGGCAAGGATTGCCTGGATTTCCCGGGCCTTGTGAGCGTTGCGGGTCGCGAGAATAAGAGTCGTCATGGGCGAATCCTGCCTTCAGCAGCAACACCAGACGACGAAAAAAGATTTCACCGGGAGCAGTCGAGTTGGAACCGCGTTCTCCCGATGAAATCGCGCTGGCGGGGCTTACCCTGTGACACGGCCGACGCAGGAACAAACTCCCGCCCGCGCTTTCCAGAGCCCGAGCCATGGAAAAGTTTCTATTCATTATGACACGCGTGCGTCACTCGTTGTTCCCGCGGATCCACGTTATTCTCCGGCATCTTTTCGGCTGTTTTCAATGACGGTCGCTTTAACAACCATAACTCCCGGGACGGTGGAGCGAGCCTTCCAGAAAATTGGAAATCTTGGGAACAATTTCCTACTTTACCCCTCTTACCGCAGATGAAACCACTTAGGGGCCGCCCTGTTTTATCTCCTTTGCGGGGTGCCATTGCCTTGATGTTGGTTGTGCGCGTCACACATGCCACAACAGTCTGGACGGGTCCAATTTTCACCTACACCCAGCCGGGTTCGGATCCAACCCAAGCCGCCAACCAGGACCGGCTTACGGATAACGTCTGGTTAACGCGCGCTTCCACTTCGGGACTCTTCAATGCAGTGAATGAAAGTTTCTATGATCAAGGCATTGATCAGGATCCATCGGACACTGAATGGGCGGTAGGATCTCTGGATGACTACGCCTCGCTCACGTACGGCACCTGGGCGGCGGCGGGTGGCGGGCACCCGGTCTTTAACTTGGTGGGCCGACCGCTCGTCCTGCACCTCATTACCGATGATATTTACCTCTCCGTCCAGTTCACGCAGTTGGGCGGGCATGGCGCAGGCGGGTTTGCATATCAACGATCCACCCCGGCCGTGACTTCGCCCTCCCCAGCGGTCGGTATTACCAACCCGGCCGATGGCGCCGTTTTTTCTGCTCCCGCAAATCTCAAAATAAGCGCCACTGCCGCCGTCAGCGCCGGAACCGTCACCAACGTTGCATTTTTCGCAGGCAACACCCTGTTAGGTTCGGCCCAGGCCGACCCATTTCAAATCACCGCCAACGCTCTGGCAGCCGGCAATTACTCACTCACAGCCGTGGCAACCGCGGCAGGAATCTCCACCACTTCTTCGGTAGTGAATGTGAGCATCATTTCGCCGATCACCGTCTCCAACACAGCGCCGGCCGTCATAAACGGCAAGTTCTCCTTCAATTACAACGCCGACATGGGACTTACCTATGTGGTCCAGAGATCTTCTGACCTGATCAATTGGTCGCCGGTTTCCACCAATGTCGCCAATACCAGCAACATTCGTTTTACCGACAATGCTCCGCTAAACAGCACCGGATTTTATCGCGTCGCCCGCCAGCCAAACCCTTGATGCGCTGGCAGGTTTTAAGACTGCCTCGTCAAACCCCGGAATTGGCTGCTTGTTTCCCTCAAAGACTTTTGCGAGAGTGAAACACGAGATTAGTTGCCATGCTGCCGGTGTGGCGAAATGGCAGACGCACAGGACTTAAAATCCTGGGACCGTAAAAAGTCGTGTCGGTTCGAGTCCGACCACCGGCACCAAACTACCTGTTTGTTCAAGTAGCCAATGAGTGGCTGCACTACAGGAATCTCTGTTCGTGGAGCATCCAGGTTCAAAACATTCAGCACGCCAACCGGACGATTGTTCACTAGATCCGAATACGGGTTTCCGCCACCGAACTTCTGGGCGATGAATTTCAACACCAAGGTATGGTCCAAGAGGCCATCAAACACGGTCTTCGGGCTGACGAAGGGCGAAATCACCAACTCGGACTCCCAATGTGCCAAATCCTTTGGTGTAGCTGGCGTTTGCCGGAGGAGCGGTGGCAATCGCCGGCAAGGGTGGCGCAGCACGGTCATTGCACTCAACCCCCGCCGCCATGGGAGCAAATGGCCCAAGGCGCGTTACCGCCGGCAGATGAAGCGCCGCTTCCATCGGCGCAAATACGGGCAGCGTTGGCAATGCGAAAGTGTCCATTCGCGCATCAAACGCCGGCTCGGCAGCAGCCTGAGCGGACGCTCCCATGCCAGCCGCAAGCGCGAGGCTCTCGTCAAGGTCCTCACCCACAACCTGAGCATCCTCAGACCTCATAGGATTTCAACAGAGCAAAGCCATCTCATAAATGTCGATTTTTGTACTTGTACCTTTGTGCTTGATGTATAAGTAGTTATGGATGGACCTGACAGATGAGCAATGGAAAGTAGTCGAAACCATCCTGCCGGCAGACCGCGTTCGGGCTAATCGGCGCGGTCGTCCGTGGAGCGATCGGCGTACTGTGTTGAACGGCGTATTATGGATTCTACGTACGGGTGCCTGGCTGTTCAACTTTCGCCGGTTGGTGGTGCGCTATGAATACCATGCAGAAAATTTCCAAGGCTTGGTCCATTTGGCTGCGGCTTGTACAATGAGGGTGGTGTCATTGGCTCATCGGGGTTTCGATTTTAATTATTTATGGAATACGTCAGTCCATGGCCATTGTTGCGAGGGGCAAGAGACGAGCAGGAGCAAGGTTTGCGGCTTGTCCAACAAGCCTATACCGGACAGCCTTTTTTTGCTTCGGCGGCAATGACACTCGGAGTCGCGCTTCTGTGGCTTGGACGATACGCCGAAGCATGGGAACATTTTCGCTCCGTTATTGAAACAGCACCTCGAGTTGGTGACAGTTATTATGGCATGGCAGGCGTTGCAAAGTGGTGTGTTGGAAAACCTGATGAAGCCGTTTCGGAATGGCGCGCCGGATTGAAAGCAAAATATGCGCGCGCTTCCGGGCTTGGAGTTCGAATGCCACTCCTGCTTTTCTTTGCAGCGATCCGGGAGCCAAGGGTTTTTGATCGACAATTGGCTGAAAAGCTTGTCTTGGAAACGACAAAAGATATACGAATCAACAATTGGCCAGCGCCGATCGCGAGACTGGTTCTTGATCAAATCAGCGAAGTCGAATTCGACAATTCTTGTCGGGGTATAGAACCAGGTATCACCGACAAAAACCAATTCGTCCGGCACAGCCCGCAGGAAGCTAGTAATTGTCTGTGGCTGGCTGAATTTTACAGGAGCGTTCTCGCGCTCGATCACGGGGCGTTGTCAGATTTCCAGGATTCGATGCGGAAGCTGTCAGATACGAGTCAGCCGGAGTGGCAGGACGAAAAGAATGTGTTCACTGTCCGGATTTGGTGTGAGGAGTTTTTCCTTGCCAGGTACGAGGCGGCGACGTTTAAACCATGAATCATCACGAACAGCTTGAAGGGATATCAAAGCTCGTTGACCGGCAAGAACAGACCACGCAAACTTCAAGTGCAGTATCCCGTCGCGAAGTTCCTGAATAAGCGTCACCCGTGACACCTCTGGCCAGATTTCTCATAGCTCATAGCTATCATATATATGAGAGCTATGACATCTGCGAACGACTCCGATTCGACTGCTTTGCCCTTGCCGCCTGTGCCCGTCACGCTGGACAGGACGAGTGCATTGTCGCCAAGGAGCGGCGGTGCGGCATCCTGGCCGAGTTTGAGCGCAACGGGGTGCCCGCTGCCCAGTTTGCCCAGCGGACCGGCCTCAAGTATTCGACCTTGGTTAGCTGGCTGCACGCTATCGCCGAACCAAGCCGCCCGGGCGTGCCCAAGCGGTGCGATTGCTGGAGGCGATGGTGGACCCGGCGCAGAACAGCGATGACAAAAGCCTGTCAGGTTTGGTCGTAGAGCTTGCCGGCGGGGCGCGGATCGAGATTAAAACGTCCATCAGGCCGCTCTGGCTGCGACTTATTGCGGGCGCTGGCCAAGCTATGTTGAGCTTTTCCGGCAGCCTGAAGGTGTTCGTGGCGGTGCAACCCTGCGACATGCGCAAGGGCTCCCGCACGTTCGACATGCGGCAAAGGCTGGTCATGGCTGGCGATTCGATGTGGTGAACCGCCCGTGCGTTGCCGCTGGCAATCATCGCCCATACGTGCGGGTCGCGCCATGGTTCGACCGCCCACAGGTATAGTCCGCAGCTTGTTAAATCGGCTTCAGCCAAGGCCGCCTTGCGGTAATAGCCCAGCAGTTGCACGGCCTGATCGATCAGCTTGCGCTTGTGTTCCAGGCCGGCGGTTTCATAGCGCCGCCGCAACTTCGCCAAAGCTTCCTGCCGGATCGCTTGGCTCATGTTTTTATCCATTCGGCCAGGGTAACCCGACTTCTGGCGCAACGTATGCTTTGACCGCTCTTTCATCCTTCCGGGTAACAAAACTTTGGGGCAATTCGCGCAATTCGGCGATGCGATTTTAGGCTTGCCAAAGAGCAGATTAATTACTATCACTTTTTTAAGCACTACTCGAATGCGAAAGCAGAACTATGTCTCTTGCTCCAAGGTGTCAATTTCCATTGACCGGAGCCTCGCGGACGTCCCGTCCGCCTTCACACTGATCAAGCCACTGGTCATCGCAATTATTGCGATTCTGGCCTCCCTTCTCCTTCCAGCTTTGGCGCGGGCCAAGCACCATGCCGACAGGTGCGACCTGGGATGGGCTGATGGGCATGTCAACCGAGGATTGGAGAGTGGGATCAACAGCTTTTATTGCCCAGCGACCCAGTGAACTGCACACTTTGCTTTTTTGACGAAAAACCAACCACTAGAGACTGCCACCAACTCAGAGTTCTATGAACATCAAACCCATTCGAGCCTCTCAAAGCCGACAACCACAACGTCGGAGCACGATGCGTGCGTCGAACTTCATATTTACAATTCTCACGATAAGCGCCGGATTGTTCCTTGCGCCTTGTGCGCGGGCGGTGATTGCCATACAGGATGGCCCATCGCCTATCGAATTTAGCAGCGTGGCCGCGAACGGCACGGCTGCGCTCAACTCTGCTCCCTTCTCAGTTTCGCCCGGCGCGAGCGTGCTGGTGGTTTTTCTGGGAACCAGAACCCAGGGAGCCAGCCCCGCTCCGGCGAGCGACCCGGGCCTGCCGACGACCCTGACCTGGAACGGCAATACCTTGGCGCGTGCAGTCGTGAAAGGCACCACCAGTTCGACATGGGACGATAATGCAATTTATTACCTCATGAGCCCTCCCGCGGGGAGCGGCTCCGTGTCAGGCACGCTGATAGCGAAACAATCGCAGTGCTGGTGGATGGCCTACACGCTGAATGGCGTGGATACCAACGGCATCATCTTGACCAACACTGCTTCCGCGCAGGCTCAGACGATCAACGACACCGTAGCCAATGTTGGAGTCGGCTATTGGGCCGCGGTCGCCACGTCCGCCAGTCTCGGTACTCACTCAACCCTGGTCGTCACCACCTCACCGTCCAGCGGCACGGTGCTGACCAGCATTGACAATGCCGATGGCAACGCCGACCAGACGTTTGGATCGGTGTCCAACTGCCCGAGCGGCAATCTCCAGTTCATTTCGACTGCGGGCGCGGCCAATGCCAACCCAAAACTGGTGTTGGCGGAGGCCATCTTCCCGCCATTCGTATTGCCGCCACAGGCGCCAACTTGGGTAAGCGTAACGACCGGGAATCCGGCGCAGGTAAATCTTTCGTGGAGCACGATCAGCAACGCAACATTCTATCTCTTATCCCGGGGCACCAACAACGGCGGCCCATACACGGACTTCACGAATGTCGTGACCAGCACCAGCTATCAGGATCGGCAGGTCGTGAGCGGCACAGAGTATTACTACGTGGTTTCGGCGGCGAATGTAAAAGGCACGAACGCCTCTGTCCAAACGAATGCGACTCCGGTCGGAACGGTTTTTCCGCCGGTCCTGGGCGGTGGCGCGGCCGGCGTTGGAAATGCGGGCCTGGCCTGGACTGCTCCATTTGGCGCGACGAACTATATCGTCCTTGCGGGCACAACCAGCGGCAGCGAGGTCCAGATCGCGACTACCACGAGCAACAGGTTTACGGCTTCAGGATTGGCCCCTGGCTCGACCAATTATTTCATCGTGAAGGCGGTGGGCGCAAGCGGGACAAGCGGTCCGTCGGACGAAATCAGCGTCATCGCGCTGGGATCATCATGGTATCTCTTCGACAACTTCAGCCTTGATACGGTCGGTACGCCGTTAAATGGCCAGACCGGCAGCGCGGGGTTGGGCCGCGGATGGACGAACATTGGCGGCGGGTCGCCGATCCTCGTGACCAATACGGCCACCCCCTTTGGCGGCGCCAATTATGCGCAATACACTCCCGGCGCAGCCACGTCAATAGGAGATTATGAAGGAGGATTGGGCATCTCGGGAAGCAGCAAGGCTGCAACGGTTTTCCTGGAATTCAGCCTTCCCGGCATCCAATCAGGCTTCGGCAACGTGACCAACACGAACGTGGTGGCGATGAATTTTGACATAGACAACGCCAGTCCCCCCACCGCCTTAACGGGTGCCAGTATCGCCGGCCCGAGCGCGCAATTCAATTACGATAACTCAACGGGCTTCGGGTTCTTCCGCGTCATCGGGGGCAATACGTTTTACTTTGCGACGATTGGGCCCACGAACACGCCTTACCTGCCCATTCCGGGCAATCTTTATTACTTTTGGTTTGTAATCAACGCCTCCAACGGCACGTACCAGATTTACCTGGCCGATGGCAGCGAGACCGGCACAAATCTGGACAGCGGAGGCCTCGGTGCCGCGCCAACGCTTATGTGGGGCGCGACGGCCACCAATACCACCGGCTCGCTCATCACCTTTGGGTTCCGAAACATCACCCAGGGAGCGACAAACGGAGCGCCGGTCAATTACATCGGGACGGGTCCCGGCAGCAACCTGGGAACGGTCTCGCAAAATGAGTTTGCCAATATCTATGTTGACTTTTCCGGCCAGGATTTGACCAACCCCGCCACCGGACAGCCTCCCACGGGCACTCCGCAAGTCCTTGTTCAACCGCAACCGCTGCAGCTTTTCTCGGGCTCGACGGCGATTTTCTCCATCGTCGGGTCTGCCGGAGTTTCTTTTCAGTGGCAAAGCAACGGCGTGTCCATGGTTGATGGCGGCAGGGTGTCCGGCTCGACCACCAGCACACTGACCATCAGCAACGCGACGAGCGCCGACGCCGCCAACTACAGTTGCATCGTCAACAATTCAGCCACGTCTGCTTTCGCTTCCAGCAGCCCGGCATCGTTGACCATTGTGACACCGAGCGGCGCATTTGAAGCGGCAACCGCCGCGGCGGGCGCCAGCCACTTATACGCCTTTGATGATCTCGGCAATACGGGGTCCGGCACGGAATCCGCTTTTGATTACATCGGGGCGGATAATGGCATTTATGGCGCCAACGTTGAGAACGGGTTCAACGGCATCAGCGGGCCTACACCGTCCACTGGCTTCCCGGGGTTTGCGGCGACGAATCCCGCCGTGCAACTGACCAGCCGTCTTGAGCCGGATAACATTACGGTTGGCTCACCCTGGAACCTGAACACTAATACTGTGACGATTACCGCGTGGATCAATCCCTCGACCCCCACGGAACAGGCTTTGACGGCGATTGTGCTCAACCGTGGCGCTGGCAGTGACGCCGAGGGCCTGATTATTAATGGCGGGCCCAATTCCACCCTCGGCTATATCTGGAACAATGATCCCAATACGACCAATTGGGACTCTGGCCTGCTGCCTCCGGCAAATCAATGGTCGTTGGTGGCTCTGACGGTGACGCCCACGAACGCCATAGTGAACATGATGAACACCAATGGCGTGTTCTCGTCAACGCACAATTATCCTCACCCCGTCGCGCCGTTCGGGGGGACAACGATGATCGGAGACGATCCGGGCACGATTGGCGGGACTCTCACGTTCAGCGGAGAAATTGACGAGGTGGCCGTGTTCAATCAGGCCCTGAGCGAACTTCAGTTGCAAGCCATGTTCGCCAGTGGGTCCGGGCTCACGAATTTTCCAGCGACAAACACGGTGGCGCTCCTGTCAGCGGAGCCGCTTTATCCGCGCCAGTCAGCATTATTCTCTTCCGTGGATGGCGGCTCATACCCGATGACGTTCACCTGGCAGTTGGACGGGACCAATCTGACCGACGGCCCCAGCAGCGTCGGCTATATTTATGGCTCGGCCACGACGAGCTTGATGATCTCCAATCTGACGGTTGCCGACGCAAACCAGACCTTTAGCCTGACGCTCGTTTCCAGCAATGCGTCTGGCGCCTACACGAGCGCGGTTCCAGCCATGATGGCGGTGTCGCAGATTTCTGCGCCTGGCATCATTACGACAACCGAAAGGGAGGCTGCGGGCACAGACTGGAATACGGGTGCCAGTTGGAGTGACGGCAACCCGGTTTCACTATCCATATTTTCAGCGCCTGGAAGCACCTATGAAGTGGTGCCCGGCACATTGGAACGCTCCCCCGTCAGCACTAATGCCGTCTTTCCCGGTTCTGTTCTGGTACTCGAAGGCAATGGAGTGCTGTTGGATGGCAACGCCGCCAGTTTCGCCACCCAGACAACGACTGGAGAACTGCGTCTAAAAGAGTCTGGCACCGCCACGGCCACCAATCTCGGCATGGTCTATACGGTAGGAGGCAGCATCACATTCCCCGACTTGCAGTTAAATGGCGGGCAGATCGACAATGGAAACTCGAGCGCGGTTGAGTTGGACGGCCGAATTGACGTTTTGACAAATTCGGCGTTTTATGTGGACAGCGCAGCCGCCGGAAGCATCCGCTCTTACCTGGTGAATGCCTTCCTTACCGGCACAGGAACCGTTACGTACATGGATTTCGACGCCACGGGCTACACCAGCAACGCCCTGCTCATTTCCTGTCCAACCAATACGTTTTCCGGCCAGTGGAATGTTCAACAGGGTGTGCTCGTGGGCAATGCGCCAAATTCCCTTGGCACCAACAACATTTCGATCGGGTCTCTCGGGGCTCTTGAAACAACCTATGACCTGTCTAATGCGACCGCCGCACTGATTTTGAACGGCCAAATGCATTTATACACGGCGGATACGTTTTATGGAGTGATCCTGAATGGCACGAACATGGCTCCCGGCACGTATTCGTTCGCGCAGTTAAACAGTTCTTATCCGTCAAACTTCCCCGCATCGTGGCAGGTACAGGTGGGGTCTTTAACTGGCACGAACACAGGCGTTGGGAGCCTCACTGTTTTGGCTGTCTTGCCCCCGACGTTCACACAACAGCCGAGTTCCCTCTCGTTGTATCCGGGCCAGACGGCAAATTTCAGCGCCACTGCGCCGAACGCGACCTCTTATCGGTGGTGGTTCACTAATCTGAGCAATGTTGGCACGCCGCTTTCCGATGGGGGCGGCATTTCCGGCTCGGCAAGCAGCTCTCTAACCATTAGCAACGTAAGCTCCGCAAATGAAGGCACGTATGTTCTTGTAGCAACTGATGCGGGCGGTTCCGCCACCAGCGCCAGTGCCACCTTGACAATCCTCTCACCCGGTGGCCCCGAAACCATTACCACCACCGAATTTGAGGGCCAGGGCACAGACTGGGACACTGCGGCCAGTTGGAGCGTCGGCTTGGCGGCTTCGGTTTCCGTTTATGCGAATCCAGGAAGCACTTATGAGATCGTGGCGGGCACTCTGGAACGTACTCCGGTCAGCACGAACGCAGTATTCCCTGGAAATGTAATGGTGATTGATGGTGATGGGAACTTGCTGGATGGCAACAGCTCGACGTTTACAAATAACACGACTACCGGTGAACTGCGTCTGAAGGAGTCAGGCACGGTCACCGCCACCAATTTCGGCACGGTTTATACCCAGGGAGGCACTATAACCTTCCCGGACTTGCAGTTGAACGGCGGGCAAATTGACAATGGAAGCGCCAGCGCCGTCACCATCAACGGCCAAATTGACGTTCTGGCCAATTCCTCCATCTACGCCGACAGCGCCGCCGTCGGCTCCATTCGTTCAATTCAAATCAACGCGCTGCTCACCGGCACTGGAACGATTACCTATTCCTACCTGACCAACATCAATTACACCAACAACGATCTGATCATCTCCGGAGCAGCCAACACGTTCTCCGGCCAGTGGAACATCGAGCAAGGCGCTCTTCTCGGCAATGCGCCGAATTCACTGGGCACCAATTCGATTACAATCGGACCAACCGCGGCGCTGGAGACGACTTACAATCTCCGGGCTACAAACGGCACTCTCACACTGAACGGCCAGATGTATCTCTATCGGGACGACACGTTCCATGCGCTGAGCGTCAATGGCACTGCGGTTTCGCCCGGCACCTACACTTTCGCCCAGCTCCACAGCGCGTTCCCGGCGAATTTCCCCGTTACCTGGCCGGTCCAATTGGGTTCCAGCACCGGCACGAACACCGGCAGCGGCAGTATCACGGTTTTGACCGGGCCGGCGGCCCCTCTCCCCGCCACGATTGGCGTGGTCTCGGTCTCGGGGGGCAATATCACCATGAGCGGAAGCGGTGGCAAGCCCTCCGGCAGTTATCATGTCCTGGCGACGAGCAATGCCTCGACCCCGCTCGGCAGTTGGTCAGTCGTGGCAAGCGGCTCGTTTGCCGGGGACGGGAGTTTCTCAGTGACTTTCCCCGCAGCTCCCGGTCAGCCTCAACAGTTCTACGTAATTAAATCGCCGTAGGCTTGCCGGCTGGCGAACGCGGTTTTTGGGTTGTGGGCCCGGTCAATGAGGGCACTGGGCGGAGATGCGCCCGAATGTGACCGGGCTGGTCGTCATCCGTCCGAATCGACGGACGTAATTGGAAGGGATTTGAGATGAGTTATGCAGGTTTTTCGAATAAGGTGCGCGCTCAATTGCTCGTGTGCGCCTGGCTGGGAGTGGCCGCGAGCGCTCTGGGGCAACCGGCGCTGCAATTGGAAATCCCCTTCACTGACACCGGCCCGGGCACGACCGCAGCCGCGAGCACCAGTTCCCTGGGCGCATTTTCTCTTTCGTTGCTAAGCTCAAACGGCGCCCCGACCAATTTCCATGGCCCGCCGGGCAGCGGCGTCTCCGGCCTGGGCGTGGCGCTGGATTTCTCCGCGACTTCTGATTTCAGCTTCAGGGGCGGTGATTACTTTGGATTGGGGCCGATTGCGAAAGCGGCGGCCAGCACGGCGCTAAATTACGGGGCGGTCAAAAGCTTCACCGCGACAATTTGGTTCAAGCCCCACAACTATATCCTCTACCAGCAGGGCACCAGCGGCCCGCGCGTCTTTACGCTCGGCACCAATGCCGTCCTTGAACTGGGCGCGGCCAACAGCATTGGCTTGTATTTCGCTCAGGGGAACGAGGTTTCATTCAACTTCAACGGGACGGAATTGGATCCCTTGGCCCTGGAAGGCGGTCCAAACTACCTTCTGGACCAATGGTATTTTTACGCCATCACGTACGACGGCGTGACGGTGACTGCGTACCAAGGCACCGACGGCGCGGACGGAACGGTGGGGGTCTCGAAAATACTGAGCGGAAATCTACCAGGACAGACGCTCAACCTGGGCACGGCGGCGTCCCCCGGAAGCACTTTGCAGGTCGGCAATCGAGCCCAGGACCAGGAATATTCGTTTGACGGGTGGTTCAATGATTTCAGGTTCTACGCCTCGACAAACATCGTCACCGCTGCCAGCGCGGCCCAGATCGAAGACATCCGGTGGTCGGTCCTGGCGCCTGTCAATCTGGCAGTGACCATTCATGGCAACACAAATATCGTGACGTGGGACAGCCTCACCGGCGCGAGCGGTTACCTGGTTTATCGCTCGACCAATTCAACCGGCCCTTACTCGCAAATCGGCACTGGCCCGGTGCCCAGTCCAATCTATATGGACAGCCCTGCGCCGCCCGGAACCTGGTATTATCAGGTTGCCGCGGTGGATGGCAGCGGCGATTTCACTACGAGCGCAGTTTCGCAACCGATCCAAAACGTGCAGACCGGTCCCGGCACAGTGCTGACCAACCTGCTCGCGGCAAACATCACGGCGATTTCGGCGACGTTGAATGGCAAAGTTATTTCTGTGGTGGGCAGCACGCCCGCAGCTACTTTTTATTATGGCCCGGCGAACGGTGGGACCAATGCGGCGAACTGGGCCGGCAGCGTGAGCGTGGGGCTGGTGTCCGGTTCATTTTCAGCCACCGTTCAGGGATTGGGTTCCAATACCACGTACTTCTACACGGTCATGGGAAGCAATGACGTGGGAACCGTTTGGGCCGCGCCTTCCGTGAGTTTTGTCACTGAGGCCAGCTCGCTGCCGCAAATTGGCAATGCACCGGCGAATCAAGTTGAAGCGACCTTCGCCACATTAAACGGGCAGGTGCTCTCGGGGGGCGGCAGTCCTACCAGCGTTACACTCTATTATGGAACCACGGACGGCCAGACGAACCCTGCCAATTGGTCCTTTAGCGCGCCGATTGGTCCACAAACTGGCTTTTACGCCCAGACTGTTAGCGGCCTTTTGTCCAATACCACGTACTATTTTACTGCGGAAGCGGTTAATGCCGACGGTCCGCAATGGGCGAGCCCGTCGCTCTCGTTCACAACGGCGGCAACCAACCCGGTCTCCAGCCTGGTTTCAGTTTTGACATACAAGTACGATAATTTCCGCAGCGGAGCGAACACCAATGAGACCGTGCTCACGCCGGCGAACGTCAATGCCACCAATTTCTCGAAGTTATTCAGCTACACCGTGGACGGTTACTGTTACGCCAGCCCATTATACGTTGCGAACCTGCAGATTCCCGGCCAGGGAACGCACAACACAGTGTTTGCGTTCACGGAAAACGACAGCGTTTATGCGTTCGACGCGGACAGCAATCAGGGTCCGAACGGCGGCCTGCTTTGGCACACAAATCTTGGCATTGCGCTGATCAGCACTTACTACGCCACTCGTTATCACCACAATGTGCTGAACCCGCTCATTGGGATCACGGGCACACCGGTCATAGACCCTGCCAGCGGGACGTTGTATCTGGATGTTTTTTCCGGCAACGTTTCCAATACGCCGGCCGGGTTTCACACGATTCACGCCCTCAACATTACCAACGGCGCGGAACGACCTTACAGCCCTGTTTTGGTCGCTGCGTCTGTTCCCGGCTCAGGCGTGGATTCCAGCAATGGCGTGGTCACATTCAACCCGGGACACCAGATGAACCGGCCCGCACTGACCCTGTCCGGGGGCATGCTGTATGTTTGCTACGGCAGCTATGGGGACACCGACCCTTACCACGGCTGGGTGATGGGCTATAACGCCACCAACCTCCAACTCGTGACAAATTACGTGTTCGCCACCACGCCGAATGCAAAGATGGCCACCTTTGGCGTGAACGCCGGCGAAGGAGCGCTCTGGATGGGTGGCGACGGTCCTTGTGTTGATGCCGCCGGCAATCTTTACGTCATGACCGGCAATGGAAGCTTAAGCGCTCACACCAATGGCGGCGATTATGGCGACAGCTTCGTCAGGCTCTCCACGACCAATGGATTGGCAGTGGTGGATTACTTTAGCCCGTCCAATGCGGTTTCACTGGATGTGAACGACGAGGACCTCGGCTCAGGCGGACCGGTGATGCTGCCCGTCGCGGCGGGCAGCGCAGTACATCCTCACCTGCTGGTCGGAGCGGGGAAGGAAGGGCATATCTTCGTGGTGGATTGCGACAACTTGGGCCATTTCAATCCAGGCGTTAACCAGATCGTGCAGGAAGTGGGAAACGCCGTCGGCGGACTATGGAGCTCACCTTCCTATTTTAACAACCACGTGTTCTTCCAAGGCTCGGGGGATGTACTCAAATCGTTCGGAATCACGAATGCCGTGATGACCACCTCGCCCGTTACGAAGTCCGGGGTGAGCTTTGGGAGCGGTTACTCGACTCCGTCCATTTCCGCCAACGGAACCAGCAACGCCATCGCCTGGGTAATCCAAACCGACAGCTCGCCCAGCATCCTGCACGCGTTCAACGCCACGAATCTTTCCCAGGAGCTGTACAACAGCAACCAGAATCCGTCCCGCGACCAGGCCGGCGGATCTGTCAATTACGCTGTGCCTGTTGTCGCTAATGGGAAGGTGTTCGTCCGCGGCCAGTATTACCTCGCCGTTTACGGAGTTGGGAACTTCCTTCCGCCACCTGTAATCGCGCCCAATGGCGGCGTGTTCACCAATTCGGTCACGGTGAGCCTGTCCGAGGCAACCAATGGCGCGACGATTTATTACACGCTGGATGGTACGACGCCCACCATTCATTCATTCGCTTATACCGGGCCTTTTACTTTGACCAATTCAGCGGCAGTCAAGGCTCTCGCGGTGTTGGCCGGAGCCTTTAATAGTCCAGTGGCAACCGCCTCGTTTATCGACTCCTCAGCCATTGGGAGCGGCACTGGCTTGCTGGGTCAATATTGGTCGAACACCACGAGCGTTGCATTCACAAACGCCTCGTTCAACACTCCGCCAACATTGGTTCGGACCGACCCGACCATAAATTTCAATTGGGGCGCCAGCGGCCCGGCGCCCGCCATCGGGACATCCAACTATGTCGTGCGTTGGACCGGAACGGTACAACCTCAATTTAGCGGGGATTACACATTCTACACCACGGCTGACGATGGCGTCCGCTTGTACGTGAACGGCCAGTTGCTGATCAACGATTGGGTCACACAGGCGGTCACAACCGCAAGCAATCGCATCCCGCTTGTGGCGCAGCAGCTTTACAATATCGAACTGGATTACTTTTACAAAAGCGATAGCGGCTCTCAGGTATCCCTGTCTTGGAGCAGCGCTTTCGTCCCGCAATCCCTGATTCCGCAGGCGCAGCTCTATTCTTACACCAACCCGCCGCCGACAATCGTTATTTCCAGTCCGGCCAGCGGCTCGGTCTATACCGCCTCCGCGAGTGTCAGCATTGGGGCAATGGCCGACGCTCCTTACAATCCCATCAACTCGGTCGCTTTCTACGCTAATGGAAACTGGCTCGGCACTTTGAACTCCAGCCCAAATGCGCCACTTTATACCCTGACCACAACGGGCTTTAACCAAAACCTTGGCGGCGAAAGCTTGAACTCTGCCGAGGTTAGCGCGACTCCGCTCGGGGACGCCAATCTTACTACCACCACTGTGCAGGCGGCGGCAACGGATTGGACTGCTGCCATCTGGAAGACCAACGGAGTCGGCACCGCGGTCTCACCCGTTGCTGGAAACAACTATGCCGCGATAACCGACGGCACTGCGATTGGAAATAGCCTCAATAATACGCGCGTTCGCTCCCCGGCCACCGCGGGCAATTACACGTTCCCAGGTGATTCGCTCACTTTGAATACGAATACGGAATTGCGGGCCAAAAATGAACCCGGAACACTCACCTTTAACGGGGTGGGAGCCAATCCGGGGTTGGTTCTCAATGGCGGAATGCTCAATGGCGGCACCGACGGCCCTTTGACCATTGCGGGAACGGTTCGCGTGATCAGCCAATCGTATGACTCGATGCAAGGCGCGAACGGCGGGGGCGGCGGGCTGGCGCCAAATCCCCGTCCCCTGACCATCTCCGCCAACCTGAGCGGCTCCGGCAACATTGTGGTCATGAACTGCGCCACCAATGCGCCCGAAGTCATCTCCGGCGTCTCGAACACGTTTTCCGGCCAATGGATAGTACAGGCCGGGTGGCTGCAAGGCGCAACCCCTGGTTCCCTTGGCACTAATGGCATTACGGTTGACCCGCTTTACCTCGGGTTTTTGCCGACGATGCCTGGCGCAAGCTCTCCAGCCGGCCCGGCGGCCCTTGAAGTCAATTATGACCTGAATAGCTCCGGCACGTTGACTCTGGTCAACGGCGGCTTGATGAGTCTTCATCAAAACTGCACGTTTGCCGCAGTCGACATCGAAGGCGCCTCCCTTGGAGCCGGCACTTACTCCTACGCGCAATTGAGCGGCCGTTTCCCGAACAACTTTTTGCCGGGCGGCTCGGGATCCATCACCGTTGCTCCCCCTGCCATTTCCGGTCCCGGCCCGGTGCTGCCCCCGACCGGAGTGAGCGCCATCGCTTCCAATGCCCAAGTATACCTGTCATGGAATGCGTGCGTCGGAGCAACCAATTACAACGTAAAACGCTCCACTGCCAGCGGCGGTCCTTACACCACGGTGGCGAGCCTGCCGGGCACGAACTACACCGACAGCGGGTTGGCAAATGGCACGACCTATTATTACGTCGTTACCGCTGTTTCTCCGCCCGGCTACATTTTAACCGCCGTTGCCACTGATGCCAGCGGATTAAGCACCACGGCCGCGCCCGTGTTTATCAACGTCAATTCGGGAAGCGGACTCGCCTACGGTCTGGCGACCAATGGTGTGATCGGCCCTTTCCTGAACACGAACATGCCAGGCGTCATTCCCGCCATTTTGCCGGGCAATCTTCCGCTATTGCTTTCGCAGTCGGGCGCGTACATCAACACGCCCACGCGTACGCCCGTGAGCGGTCTGATTTCATACGCTCCCAACACGCCGCTCTGGTCGGATGGCGCGGTCAAGAGCCGTTACATGGCGGTGCCGAACAATGGCGGCCTGATCACCCCGGACGAACAGATCGCCTTTCAGCCGACGAACTCGTGGAACTTCCCAGCCGGCACGGTCTTCGTCAAAAACTTTGACCTGGTGGTAAACGAGACGAACGCCAGCGTGCCATTGCGACGATTGGAAACGCGCTTGCTGGTGCGCGACGTCAACGGCGGGGTTTACGGCGTCACTTACAAATGGCGGCCTGATAACAGCGACGCCGATTTACTGGCCACGAGTTTGAATGAGGACATTCTCATCACCAATACCACCGGGATTCGCACCCAGACCTGGTATTATCCCAGCCCGGCGGATTGCCTGACCTGTCATACGCCCGTCGCCAATTATGTCCTGGGTGTTAATACCCGCCAGCTCAACGGAAACCTGACCTATCCCGGAGGGGCGACGGATAACCAACTCCGCGCGTTGAACCGGCTGGGTATGTTTTATCCCGCCATCAACGAATCAGGCATTACGAATTTCGCGCAGCTCTCGCCGCTCACCAATTCCAGCGCTCCCTTCGAGCAGCGAGCCCGTTCCTATTTGGACGCCAACTGCGCACAGTGCCACCAGCCTGGCGGCACGGGCATCACGTTCGACGCGCGCTACGACACGCCGCTGGACCTCCAATACATAGTCAACGTCCCGGCGCAATTCTCCCTTGGCTACGACCACGCCTGCGTCGTGAAGGCGCAGGACGTCTGGCGCTCGATGATTTATCAGCGCATGAATACGCTCAACCACAGCATCCAAATGCCGCCATTGGCGAGAAATTCAATTGATACAAACGCCGTCTCGGTCATGGCCGGTTGGGTCGACAGCCTGCCGGGCATGCCCGCGCTGCCGCCGCCCATCATCATGCCCAATGGCGGCGCATTTGATCAAATGGTCGCCGTGACCATTCAGGCGTCCGACACCAACGTCGCGGTCCACTACACCCTCGACGGCAGCCTTCCCACCGCCAGCTCGCCCGTTTATTCGACGCCGTTGCTGGTATCCAATACCCTGACGCTTTCAGCCAATGAATTTGAAACCAACTTCAACAACAGTGTCGCCGCGAGCGCGTTATTCCTTTTCCAGCCGTTGTCATTGACTTCAGTGAATTTTGGCGTCAAACAGGCCTTCCAGGCGCAATTGTCCGGCACGATCGCTGGCGATAGCTACGTATTGCAAGCCACGACGAACTTTATCAACTGGACGCCGCTCACTACGAACTTCGCCGCCAGCAACACGATCAACCTGGTGGACCCTGGCGCGAGCAATTATCCGGTCCGCTTTTACCGCGTGCTGCGCCAATAAGTACCTGACCATCACCGCCTCGGTCGCTTTAAAGCGATTATTCCAGAAGAGGAAGGCCGTGCCTCCGGCCGGCTGGTGTTTGCGCCTGCTCCGTCCCCTTAAGACTGGACTCCGTACTGGCCGCTCTTGACCTGCCGCCGGTCCGCTGGCTAAATCATCCCGCAACCAATCACCACCATGAAGAAATCCATATTACCAGGACTTTTCGCTCTTGTCTTATCTGGCGCAACCATGCTCGCCCAGACTGATCCCGGCCAACCGCTCCCTGAAAAGCCGGATGCGCAGGGGTGGGTCAAACTTTTTGATGGCAAGACACTCAGTGGCTTTACCGCGCCGGATCCCGGGCGCTGGGAAATGAAGGATGGCGTGCTTACCGGCCAAGGGCCAAGGAGCCACTTGTTCAGCCCGTTTGTCTATACGAATCTTGAGTTCAAGTCCGAAGTAAAACTCAATCACAGCGGCAACAGCGGCATGTACTTTCGCGCCGCTCTCGGCAAGGACTGGCCAAAAGGTTACGAGGCCCAGGTGGAAAACACCAGTCCCGACCCGCAACGGACGGGCAGCTTGTATAACTTCCATAAGGTGGGCGAACAACTCGTCCCGGATGACACCTGGTGGACACAGCACGTGATTGCGATCGGCAATCACATTATTATCAAGGTCAACGACAAGATTGTGACCGATTTCGTTGATGAGAAGAACACTTACGTGTCGGGTCACCTGGCCTTCCAGCAGCACAACGACGGCAGCGTGGTTGAGTTCCGCAACCCAATGGTCAAACGGCTGCCGAATGATGAGCAAGCCGCCTGGGCCGAAGCGAAGAAGGACATGCCTGGCTTGAAATAAGCAAAAACGCGAAGGATTCACCTTCGCGTTCGGAGGTCAAATTCTCGCGCCTTGGTTTAGCGCTTGAACTGCATCGGTGAGGCCTGGGGCATTTCGTGGGCGCAAGGCTGGTTGGTCGGCGCGTCAGCCGGGCGTTCGTTCCGGCTGATCAGGTTATTGGCGAGCATGTATGCTTCGACTTCCTCGCCGCTGATGTCCGGCAGCATGTGGCCGTTGATTTCCACGCAAGGGCTGAGCATCTGGCCGCTCTTTTCAATCATCTCCTGCCGTTGCAGAGGATCGTTGATAATGTCGCGATCTTCAAACGGCAGATCGTACTTGCGCATGATGGCCCGCACGCCCTGGCTCCAGCCGCAACTCGGTTTCAAATAGGCGATAATCTTTGGTTTGTTCATAATTTAAAGTCACCACTAAATTGCCATAGCTCCCAGTTTTGGCAACCTCTCATTTGGCCTTCGAAGAATATCGAACTCGCGGTTTCCTGTTGCAGATTCCGACCGGTAATCTGATAACGTGTCCCTGTGCAATTCCTTCGAGGTCCGAAAACCGTTGCGGCCGCCGCGCCAATGCGGGTCCTGATCGTGCCGGACAAATTCAAGGGCACCCTCACCGCCACTGCCGCCGCCAAGGTCATCGCCAAGGGCTGGCGCCAGATCCGGCCGCAGGACAAAGTGGAACTGCTCCCCATGAGCGACGGCGGCGATGGATTCGGCGAAGTGCTCAGCGCTCAAGTCCACGCTCAAGCGATTCGGCTTCAAACGGTGGATGCTGCCCGCCGGCGTTGCCGGGCTTTATGGTGGTGGGAACCGAAGAGCAAAACCGCGATCATCGAGTCCGCGAACATTATCGGTCTTGCCCAATTGCCACCGGGCAAGTTCCATCCGTTCGAACTGGATACGTCCGGTCTGGGAGCGGTTATTCGTGCTGCGGCAAACAAAGGCGCGCGACATTGTCTCGTGGGCATCGGCGGCAGCGCGACCAACGACGCCGGGTTTGGCTTGGTGCGCTCGCTGGGCTGGGGATTCGCGAACCGCTCCGGCCAGGCCATTACCCAATGGACACAACTCCACACGCTGGCCAACTTGCATCCGCCGGAATCGACGCCGCTTTCTCCGTCTTTGATCGTCGCCATGGACGTCCAGAATCCTCTGTTGGGCGCGCAGGGTTGCACGCGAGTTTACGGCCCCCAAAAGGGGCTTCGTCCAGGGGACTTTGCTCTCGCTGAGCGCTGCCTGCGCCGCTTGGCGCGCGTCACCGAACGCCATTTCGGAGTCGATTATGCGCAGCAACCCGGCGCGGGGGCCGCAGGTGGTTTGGGCTTCGGGTTCAGTTGTTTTTTGGGCGCACGATTGGAATCCGGGTTCGAGGTGTTCGCGCGTTACTCGGGTCTGGTAAAACGGATCGACAAGGCTGACGTGGTTCTCACCGGCGAAGGCGCGATTGACCGCCAAACCCTGATGGGCAAAGGCGTGGGACAAATTGGTCAGTGGTGTCGCAAGCGAAAAATTCCCTGCCTTGCTTTCGCTGGAACCGTGCTGGCCAATGAAACCAAAGTTTGTTTCACGTCTGCCCGGAGTCTGACGGAACTGACGACGTTGAGAGAGGCCAAGGCGCGAGCCGCCTTTTGGCTGGAGAGATTGGCGATCCAAGTGGCAAGGGAATGGCAGCCGATGCGAAAGCGTTGAATCCGAAAGTCCGCCAGGTCCTGGAGTGCGGTGTCACCGCTTCGCTTTGCCACAGCACTCCAGGACCTGGCGGACCTTCGAACGCGCTCCGTGATTGCGTTGCAGGCGTCGCAGAGGTAGCGTTTCCTTATGAATCTGGAAGATCATTTGGGCGACATCATCAGAAAGGGCCGCAAGGCGGCGAACGTTTCTTCACAGCAAGCCGCAGCCGCGGCGGGATTGACGGAACCGGAATTGGCCGCGCTGGAGGAGTCAGGCAAATCGGTAAAGCGACTGAATTTTGCCGCGCTGGCTGCCTTGCTTCATTTGAACCCGGGCAAACTCGAGGGAATCGCGAACGGCTGGTTACCCTCAGAACCCGATCTCGGCACGTGGCGAGAACTGCGCCGCATCCAGACTGAACAAGGCGGGATGGCGGTGAATTGTTATTTAGCCTGGGACGAAGTTTCACGCGAGGCGGCGTTGTTTGACACCGGTTGGACCGCCCAGCCGGTCATCTCGCTGATCGAGGAAAACCAGCTTCAACTCCGGCATATTTTTCTGACCCACTCGCACGAAGACCACATCGCCGGACTTGCGGCGTTGCGTGAGAAGTTTCCCAAAGCCCACCTCCACACCAACGCCAAAGGCGCGCTGCCCCAACAACGGATCCGGGCAAACGATTTTATCCATCTCGGCAGTTTGCGCATCACCAACCGCGAAACACCCGGCCATGCCGAGGACGGGATAACTTACATTATCGGCACATGGGCGGATGATGCGCCCCATGTGGCCATCGTGGGTGACACGATTTTCGCCGGCTCGATGGGCACCGGCAATCAATCCTGGGACTTGGCGAAACAAAAGATTCGCGAACAAATCCTTTCCCTGCCGCCGCCAACACTGATTTGCGCCGGTCACGGCCCATTCACGACCGTCGCCGAAGAGAAAGCGCACAATCCCTTTTTCTAAATCAGGTCGCGCGAGCTTTCTTCGCCAACAAGACCTCCCGTCCGACCAAATAAAGAAAGAGCGTCAGCGCGGCGAAAGGAATTAACGCCAGCCAATCAGAATTTGGCCCGGCATAGAAAGGATTCTTCGCTTCCGCCCATGACGTGGTTGCCGTATCTACTTTCGTGAGTACGCCCACCAGCAAGGCGATCAGGATGCCGGCTATCGCCCCGCCTGCGATATAGCCGCTGGCCAGCAGCACGCCCGCGCTTTTGTCGCTTTCGGCGGCAAGTTGCGCCTCATCCAGATTGTGTTCGCTCAACCGCATGCGCATCCGGCGGTCAACCAGCCATCGTACCAGCCCGCCAACGAATACCGGCAGCGACGAGGAAATCGGCAAATAGACGCCGACCGCAAAAGCCAGTGACGGTATGCCTGACATCTCCAGCACGATCGAAATCATCACTCCGAACAGCACTAATGCCCACGGCAGTTTGGCATCCAAAATTCCCTTGATAATGTAGGACATCAACACCGCTTTGGGCGCCTGGAATTTTAGTGCGTCTGTCCCATCGGGCCGCTTTTTGAATGAACCATTTATGCCGGGATCAACGAAGTACACTGCCTCACCCTGTTCGTTAACGAGGTATCTGCCCGCGCGGCCGCCGATGTCGTCTGTCTTCTGCCAGACACGATACGTCAGAGGATCACTTTCAGCCTGGGGGCCGCTGATTTTCTCCGGCGCGCCCAGCTTTGCGTCCGCTGGGGCGTGCAATCCCGGGGCCACTTGTTTTGCCGGGACGTACACCGTTCCGGACGCGTTGACACTCAAAAGGATTGGCCCCAGCGCCAGCGCCGATGCTGTCGCGCCAATCAAAATTGCGATCTGCTGATACTTCGGAGTCGAACCCAGCAGATAGCCAGTCTTGAGATCCTGCGACGTCGAGCCGCCGTTGGAAGCCGCGATGCAAACGATGCCGCCGACTGACAATGCCGTGACGTAATAGCCGCCTCCGGTCCATCCCACGATCACGAAAATTAGACACGTCAGCAGCAATGTGGCCACGGTCATGCCGGAAATCGGATTCGAAGAGGAGCCGATCTCTCCGGTCAGCCTTGATGAAACAGTGACGAAGAGGAACCCGAAAACCACTATGAGAATCGCGCCCAGGATATTCATGTGCAACGACGGCGCGAGCAAAATGGCAAGAACGAGCGCCACGCAACCCCCCGCAACGAATTTCATTGAGAGGTCGCGGTCCGTTCGCAACACGTTCTCACGGGCGCTCATCGCGGCGGCGCTAAAATCGGCCAGGCCGGCCCGGATGCCATGCCAGATGAGCGGCGCCGAACGCAGCAGACTGATGATTCCACCTGCCGCCACGGCCCCGGCCCCGATGTAAAGGATATAGGCGCTGCGAATATCATTGGGAGCCATGTCCTTGATCGGGATCGATCCGGGCGCAAGCGCGCTCGTCATGCCTTCTCCGAAAAACTTGATGAGCGGAATCAGAATCAGATACGACAAAACGCCCCCCCCTGCCATAATCGAGGCAATTCTCGGACCAATGATGTAACCAACCCCAAGCAACTCCGGCGAAATCTCCGCCGCGATTGAACCCGCCTTCAGCGGCGCGCCAAAAATCTTTTCCGGCGTGTCCTTCCATAGCTTCAACGCGGACATTGCCGTTTTGTACAGGAGCCCGATGCCGAAGCCAGTGAAGATGGCTAATGCGCTCGGGCCGCGATCACCGTGCATGCGATCTCTCGCGCTGGCCTCTTTTTTTGCGGCGTCCGAGGACAGCGCGCGTGACTCTTCATCCGCGCCTGCCTTGAGCACTTCAGCACAAGCGGTTCCTTCCGGGTATTTGAGTTCCTTGTGTTGCTGCACGATTAACGCCCGGCGCAAGGGAATCATCATCAAAATCCCAAGTAACCCGCCGAGCAGCGCTACCAGCATGACGTGCGTGAATTCCAGGTCGAAACCAAGGATCATGATCGCCGGCATTGTCACCCCAATGCCGAAAGCGATGGATTCCCCCGCCGAGCCGGCGGTCTGCACGATATTATTCTCGAGGATGGTGGCGTCCTCGCCGCCCAACTTTGACCATGCCCTAAACAATGCCAGGGAGATCACCGCCACCGGAATGGAAGCGCTGACGGTAATGCCCACCTTAAGCACCAGGTACAGCGAAGACGCTCCGAATATTACCCCCAGGATCGTTCCCAAAATGATCGCCCGCGGTGTGCACTCGCGCATCTGGACCTCGGGCGGAATGTAGGAATGAACCGTCGAATCGACGGTGGAATTGGAAGTTGGGCGTGTTTCAGTGGCCATAGCTCGCAGGTTCGCTTTTCAAACCCGCAGGCACTCTAACGTCGACTCTTGCCCTATTCAACGAGGTTTTGGGCATTAAAGAAATTCCCTAGTTAGCGGGCTTCAATGACCGGCCTCGCGGGCCAACGGGCCCGGTTCATACCAACTGGGCCAACGGCCCAGGACGTCGGCATAGAGGAATTACGAGCACCAACGGCGCGATTCACCGGCCCGGGTTGTTTGGCGTGATGCTGACAAGGGCATTTGGGCCGGGCTTTCAGCCCTCGCGGTGATTGCGATAGAAAACCTGGGCCGCTGGCCCAGGCTGGTATAAAGGCGCGCCGTTGGCGCTACGGATATTACGGTTTCGCCGTAATCGGCCGCACCTTGATGTTCCGGAACATCACCTGGCCATGATCGCCCTGGAGCGCGAGGTAGCCAATGTCTGATTTGGCAAAATTGGGCATTTTACCAAATTTGCTCTTGGCCACGCGCTCGTTGAAGTCGTCGCTATGAAGAACATATTCGAAATACTTCACGCCGTTGATTTCATGAATGCATTTCTCCGGGCTGACTACGAGGCGGACATGGTTCCATTCACCAACGGGCTTGGTGGCGTCCAGGGTCTTGCCGGTCTTGGGATCATCCGGCGGTTGATACAAGGCATACAGCCATCCGCAACGGATTTTGTCGGCGGCTTTTTCATTATCCTCAAGCTGAAACTCCGGGCCGGTCGCCCACACCGCTCCACCCTGATCGGTGACGTGATACATGATTCCACTATTGCCAGCCTCGGAAATGTTGTAATCCAGTTGCAGTTCAAACCAATCGTATTTGCCCGTGGTTACAATGTCACCCGCATTGTGCGGATCAGCGCAAACCAACGCGCCGTCCTTGACCTGCCAACCGGATCGGACCCCGTCCGACTTGAAATTATGCCAGCCGTCGAAGTTGGTCCCATTAAACAACGATACCCACCCTTCGGCTTTTTCCTTTTTGGTGAGCGTGTTGGGCTCGGCGGTTTCGGAGTGGTTGGTGACACAAGAGGTAACGGCCAGCGACAACGCGGCCAGTCCGACGAAATAAATGCGGTTCATATTACGCGCATGTTGGCCGGAAGCCGCAGCTGTCGCAAGTCGGAAATTACGGCGAAATCCTATGGGTTTTGTATGGATCCTCGCGCTCAAAGTTGAACGGCCCTCGGGACGCTTAATGATCGCATCCAATCAGATTCTCCGCTGCCGGCGCTTGCTCGCAGATCACGGCATTGTGGTTCCGGCGGATTATGCTGCGATTCCGTTAAGGGACGAATCGAGCGTGGAGAAAAGATCGATTCGCCCAAACGAAGGACCGCCGGGTTAATTCACTGACTTTTCGCAGGCCAGGAACCTGTTGCATCACGGTGTCAAAGTCGGCGTCGTCCTGCGATTATCGCCCATAGACAACCCGCCCATCTGCTACCGTAGCCATCACTCGGGTATTCAGTATCTCGCCAGGATCGATTTCAAAAATGTCCCGGTCGAGCATAACCAGATCGGCCAGTTTGCCGGGCGTGATTGTTCCTTTTATGTGATCGGCGAATTCTGCGTAAGCGGAGCCAATTGTGTAAGCACAAACCGTTTCTTCCACGGTAAGTTTCTGTTCCGGGAACCAGCCCGCCGGGTGTTTGCCGTCCAAGGTCCGGCGCGTCACAGCCGCATAAACGCCAGTCATGGGATCCAGCGGCGCGACCGTCCAATCCGAACCGAACGCCAGTGTCGCACCAGTTTCGAGCAATGAGCGAAACGCGTACGTCCCCTGGCAGCGTTCCTTGCCAATGCGTTGCTGACACCAGCGACCGTCATCAATCGCGTGATACGGTTGCATGGAGGCGATGACGTGTTCGCGGCCAAACCGCGGAATTTCGCTCGAACGGAGATGTTGCGCATGCTCGATGCGAAAGCGACGGTCGCGCGGGCCGTTCGCTGCCGCCACCTCGCGATAGACGTTCAGGATTTGTTCGTTGGCCCGGTCGCCAATGGCGTGGATGAACACCTGCAACCCCGCGCGATCCGCCGCGAGCACGCGCTTCAACAGCATGCCTTCGGGAAACATATCGGGACCGGGCAGGCCGCACGTGTCCGGCGTGTCGGTGTATGGTTCGAAAAAAAGTGCCGTGGACGAACCGAGACTGCCGTCCGAAAACGCCTTCAACCCGCCGATGCGCAACATATCGTTGCCGAAGGGCGCACGAATGCCGGTATTGCCCAATCGTTCCCAACGGGACAATGGAGTCAGCCCGTAAATGCGCGTCTTGAGTTGGCCGGATTCGAGCAGCTTCTGGAAAACTCCCACATCGGCGCCAGTGGACATATCCTGCACACTGGTAACCCCCAAACTCGCCGCATAATCAGTCGCGGCGCGGGCAGCGGTCAGTTTCTTCTCAAAGGTATTGTCCGGGATGATTTTCTCCACGTACGACATGGCGGCGTCCTTGAGCAAACCAGTCGGTTCCCCCGCCCCGTCGCGCACGATCATTCCCGCATCCACCTCGCTGGTCGCGCGCGTCACGCCGGCGAGTCTGAGGGCAGCGCTGTTCGCCAGGGCCATGTGGCCATCCAGCCGACTGACGAAGACCGGGTTGTTCGGCGTTGCGGCATCGATCCATTCCTTGGTCGGCAGCGGCGCGCCCGGCCAGCGTTCGTGGTCCCATTCCCCACCCAAAATCCATTGACCTGTGGGCACCTTCTCCGAAAAGCGAGCGATGCGCTCGGCGAATTCCTGCGGCGATTTGGCATCGCGCAAATCGACGTTCGCCAATTGAAAGCCGCCCATGAGAAAATGAACATGCGCATCATTGAATCCCGGGAGCACCAACTGTCCGCCAGCATCAATCGTCCGTGTGCTCCGGCCCGCCAATGTGCGAATGTCCGCCGTTGATCCGACTGCAGCAATTCGGTTCCCAAATATGGCCACCGCCTGCCCGGCAGGATTGGCCGGGTCCATCGTTCGCACTTTGGCATTCAATATAACGAGATCAGCGTTCATCGATGGGCTTGTTTATGACAGGTCTGTTGGGCTTGTCACCCGTGTAAATATGTAATCAGAAAGGAAACTCGCAGGGACTGGACTTCCGTTTGGAATCCCGGCTTTAGCCGGTGGCGCGTCGCATTGCCGAGCGGGTTGAGGTCTCTCGTGTCACCGTGCTCCGCATTTTGGACGCCTTCCCGCGGTTCGCTTTGCGCTGGACTGGTTTACGAACGGTGTTATTGTTTGATCGGTATGTCAACCCAAGCGCCCCCGGCGCCTCAGAAAATCAACCTCCGCCGTCCCGAAATCATGGAGGCGGTCCAAGCCCAGGTATTGTCACATTATCGCAGCGAATTGGTCGAGCGCATCCGCGCCAAAGGCCATGTCCTCTCGGCCGACGGCTTGAGCGTAAAGCTCGCGAAGGAATTCGGCTTTTGTTACGGCGTTGAGCGCGCCATTGACCTCGCGTACGCCGCGCGCCGAGCTTATCCCGACCGGCGAATTTTCCTGCTCGGCGAAATCATTCACAACCCCGAGGTGAACGACCAAATCGGCCGCCTGGGAATCGCCACCATCGCCAGCAATCCCCGGGACGAGGAAATCAACCAGTTGCGCCCGGAGGATCTCGTCATTATTCCGGCGTTCGGCACCGAGGTTGCCACCCGTCGGAAATTGGAGGAAAAAGGCTGCCTGTTCGTGGACACGACTTGCGGAGATGTCATGAGCGTCTGGAAACGCGTGCGGCAATATTCCAAGGATTCGGTCACGAGCATCATCCACGGCAAAGCCTGGCACGAGGAAACCAAGGCCACCAGTTCCCAGGCGCGCGCCAACGGCGGCGGGCATTATCTCGTGGTCTTCACGCTCGCCGAAACCGATTACGTCTGCAATTACATCCTGAATGGCGGCAACAAGGACGAATTTCTGGCCAAGTTCAAAGGCGCTTATTCGGAAGGCTTTGATCCGGACGTCCATTTGCAAGCCATCGGTGTGGCCAACCAAACCACGATGCTCCGCGGCGAAACCGAAGACGTCCAGCGCCGGTTGAAAAATGCGATGATCCAGAAGTTTGGCGCCGGCGAAATCGAGAAGCATTTCCGCTTTTTCGACACCATTTGCGGCGCAACCCAGGACCGCCAGGATGCGCTCGAAAAACTCTTGCGCGAACCCATGGACCTGCTGGTGGTTATTGGCGGTTACAACTCCTCCAACACCTCTCATCTCGCCGAGATGGGCGAGGCCAAGCTGCCCACTTATTTCATCAAGAACGCCGCCAAAATGGTTTCGGACAAACTGATCGTCCATTACGATCAGCACAAGGGCAAGGAAGTCGAAACCCAGAATTGGCTGCCCGCGGGCCCGATTACGGTCGGCATCACCGCCGGGGCTTCCTGCCCCAATAACCTGATCGAAGATACGATTCGGCGGCTGTTCGAACTAAGGGGCATTTCGGTGAAGGAATTGTTGGAAGGCAATTAGGAGTGAGGGCGGAAATTAATACCAAGCACCAAGCGGCAGGCGCCAGAAAAACACCAAGTCCCAAACTTCAAAAGCTGCTTCCGAGTTTCGTCGCGGCTTCTTCGATTTGGCGCTTGGGAGTTGGTGTTTCTGTGAAGCTTGGTGTTTGGCGCTTGGAGGTTCGCTGAAAGCGCATGCCCCGTAACCGCGAAGAACTCGAGCAGATGGAGCGGCGGAACCTCGCGCCTTATGCGCAGTTCAGTGCCGACTCTCGCGGCCGCAAATACCCCGAACCGCCCCCGGAATGGCGCACGCAATATCAGCGCGACCGTGACCGCGTCATTCATTCCCGGGCCTTTCGGCGGCTCGAATACAAAACCCAGGTTTTCCTCAACGGCACCGGCGATCACCTGCGCACGCGCCTGACCCACACGATGGAAGTGGCGGCCATCACCCGCAACATCGCCCGCGCCTTAAGACTCAACGAAGACCTCGCCGAGACCATCGCCCTCGCTCACGATCTCGGACATTCGCCGTTCGGCCACAAGGGAGAAACCGTCCTGAACAAGCTGATGAAACGGCACGGCGGCTTCGAGCACAACCGCCACAGTTTGCGCATCGTGGAGGAATTGGAGCAAAAATATCCGGGCTTCCCCGGGCTGAACCTGAGCTGGGAAGTGCGCGAAGGGCTCATCAAACATTACACCAGTTACGATCACCCGAGCAAACGCAAGGGCTTCGACGCCAAATCGTCCTCGCTCGAAGCACAGGTCGCCAACCTCGCTGATGAACTCACCTATTGCAGCCACGATCTCGACGACGGCCTGGATTCCGGTTTGTTGTCCGAGAAGCAGCTCAATCGCGAAGTGCGCCTCTGGCGTCAAGCCGCGCGCACGGTCAGGAATGAATACGGCGAACTGCCGGATGAGTGCCGGCGTTATTTCATCATCCGCTGCATCATTGATCTGCAGGTCAAGGACGTGGTCGAAACCACGGAAGCGCACATTCTCAAAGCGGACGTGCAGAGCGCGGACGATGTTCGTTTGCAACCCCGGTCGCTGGTTCAACACAGCCCTGAACGGCGCGAACTGAACCTGGAACTGCGCGATTTCCTGTATCAAAACCTGTACTACAACCCCGTGGTCCACGGCCCAAATTTGCGCGCCGTCCGCATGCTCGATGATTTGTTCAACTACTACCTCAAGCATCCCGGGCAAGTCGGCGAACAAACCCGCAAACGTTTTCGCAAAGAAGGCCGCCACCGCGCCATCTGTGATTACCTCGCCGGCATGACCGACCGCTACGCCATGCAGGAGCATGAGCGGGTGTTTGGGCCGACGCCGTAGGAAACCAAGCTCCAAACACCGGGAAGAGCCGGCTTCCCCCGGTCCTTAAAATCCGCCCGTTCACTGCGCCTCCGGTTTCTTCGGCGTAATAACAATTTTCCCATCCTTGATCTGGATGGTTTCAAACCGGCTGATCGCGGCGGCGTTCGAGGGATTGTTCTGCATGCCTTGGGTAAAATTCACCTGCCTGAGATGGGACATGAGCTCATCCGGCAACGGCTTGCCTTTGACTTCCAGCGCATCGATGAAAACCGAAAGCTGCTGGTTGGTGAGCATGGCTTTAAACGCCACCGCGCCGTTCAGATACCGCCCTTCCGTGTGAATGAACGGCACGCGCAGGATCTTGTCCGCGCGCAAACTGACCTGTCCCTCGATACGATCGCCTCCGACTCCGACGTGCAGCCCATTTTGAAAAGTCTTCATCTGGGCTGTGCCGGAGGAAAAGGCGTCATTCAGCAGGCCGTTTAAATCCCGGCCCGTCAACACCAGCGGTGGGGCATTGCTGCCCGCATCGAGCGCCTGGCTGAACGCGCTCAACCGGTCCTTCAAAGCTTTGAGTTCCTCGGCCGGCATTTCCTCGTGAGGCAGCGCCATCGGTTGCGTGTCCGTGTATTCCGCGATCTTGGCGTTCCAAAGCTTGATGTAATGGCCCATCACCAGCACAAACGTCGTCCCGATCACGAATACGAACACCAGGCTGATGATGCAGCCGTAGAAAAAACAGCCGCGCCCTTTGGGCGGCGTGGTTCCGGACGGGGTAATGGTTGGCGTGGTCATTTCTTCCATTTTCGAACGTTAATTGTTGGCCGAATCGGAGGCGGCAGGGGGAGTTTTTTGGGCGGAACCGGCGCTGGCGGTGCCACCGGCGGCTTCGGCGGCTCGGGCGCTTTGATTTCCATCGATTGGATTTCGTGCGAGAGCCAGTCCTTGCCTGCGGTGGCGAGTTCACCAATTTTCGTTTCCGGAAATTTCATCTCCCCGATCTTGAATTCCGCGAACGATTTGAACGCGCCCAACTCCTGCCCGGCCAACGCGGACAGCGATTGAACGGACGGCGCGGCAGCCGTTTCCAAAGTCTGATAACCGTTCACCACCCATTCCAGCCTGCCGGTTTCGATTTCCACCATCAATCCATGCACCGGCACCCTGGGCCCGATGAGCGGGCTGTGCCGGACAAAGTCAGCCGCTTTGATGACATTCTGGCGCTCGCTCGCGAACAGGCCGAAATACTCGGTTAAATTGTCCGGCAACGCCGTTCGGTCAACGCCCAGCTTGCGAAAAGCGTCGGTCAATGCCGAAGTCGAGGTTTTGCAAACCAGGCAATCGTTGTGGCCAATGACCGCAATTTCCTTCGCCCCCTTGACCGCGCAAGCCAGGGCCAGGGAACGCATCGTGCTGCTGAGCGGCCCGGTGATGATATTGCCCGCGTTGCGCAACCAGATGAACTTTTCCTTGGGCAGCCCGAGCACCTCGGGAAACAACGGATTCAACCGGGGATCGATGCACGTGAGCGCCGCCAGCGGCAGCGACTCGGCAAACTCCGCCGGATGCAGCCCCGCCGAGGCATCCCCCGCCAGCGCCCGGTGGTTCGCGTCAATGATGGCTTCAAAGAGTCGCACGATGTGTGAAGGTATGGAGTCCCGGCTTTAGCCGGCAGGATTTCCGCCAGCTTGAACGCGCTTGAGTTTTCAGTTCATGGTGTTGTCGCAAGCCTTGCCGCCTGAAGGCGAAACCCGATGTTTGGTTGCTCTCATGCGGTGGATCTTCGGGTTCCCCGTCCGGCAACAAAATAAATGATCGCTCCCAAAAAATGCGTCAGGGCGATCACCAACACCCACACGATTTTCTCGTCGTCCCTGATGCGGTCGTTCTTGACGCAATCGATCAGCATCCAGATCCAAAACACAAAACTCAACACGGCCAGCGGGATAACGAGCAATATCGCGAGCAGCAGAAATATTTCGCCACCGCCGAGAGTTAAAAAGCCCAACATGCAATCCTCCTTTCGCGTTTCATGGCACTATTTACGCCCCACAATAAGGTAAAGCACAGAGCCGATACATGGCACAAAAATAATGACCAGAACCCAAACGATCCTTTCGTTGGAGCTCAAAGTTGGGTTCTTAATGCAGTCGATCAATGCCCATAACCAAATCACAAAGGTTACGGCTGAAAACAGCAATCCGAACAGCCCACTAATAAACAAGAATCCAAGCATGCCTGTCATAATCGTTCTCCTTTATAAGCTATTTTAGCTCGACTTGCTTCTCTCATCATCCCTCTCCATGGCTTTTTTAAGGGAAGGCACCTGTTCGAGCAATTTCTCGAACTTGATGCCGGTCAAACTTTCAATCACGGGCGGCAACTGGCTCACGATCTGCGTGACGTCGCCGGTCAGCTTGCTCGCGCCGCCGCCGTTTCCGTTGCCGCTGTTGATGATCACCATCTTCTCCATCTTGGAAAGCGGCTCGCTGATTCGGCCCGCGACGTCCGGCAAGATGCGGATGATCATCTCGATGACCGCCGCCTCGTTGTATTGCTTGAAAGATTCGGCTTTCAACTTCATCGCCTCCGCCGTGGCGGAGCCTTGCGCTTCAATAATGGCCGCCTCGGCCAAACCGCGCGCCTTGTTGGCTTCCGCTTCCGCCAGTCCCGTGGCCTTGGCCACATCGGCGTTGGCAAAGCCAGTTGCCTTGGAGGCCGCTGCCGCACCGGCCGCCTCGGCTTCCAACTGAAACTTCTTCGCGGTGGCCAGCGTTTCCACGCGATAGCGTTCCGCATCGGCCGGCTTTTGCACCATGGCTTCGAGTTCGCGCTGTTTGCGGAGGATTTCCTGCTGTTGCAACTCAATCATCTTCTGCTTCTCCACGATGCTGACCTGCACCTCTTCCGCCTTGACCAATTGTCCGGTCTTGAACTTTTGCAAATCGTACGCCAGGTCAGCCTCCGCTTTCTTCTGATTCACCGCCGCCTGGTATTGCGCCACGTTGGACTGATAATCACGCTGGGCTTCGGCAATCTTGCTGTCCGCCTGAAACTTCGCCTCCTGCCCGGCCTGAGTGGCCTGGGAGGAACGAACCATCGCGTCGCGGTCAGCTTCCGCCTGGGCGATCTGCGCGTCGCGTTTGACTTGCGAAATCCGCGGCTTGCCCAACGCTTCCAAATAACCCTGTGAATCGCGAATGTCGCGAATCGTGAAACTCACGATGGACAAGCCCATGTTGGCCATGTCCCCGGCGGCAACCTCCTGCACTTTCGAGGCGAACGCATCGCGGTTCTGATAAATGTCCTCCACCGTCATGGTACCCAGAATGGCGCGCAAATGGCCCTCCAGGGTTTGCGTCGCGACATTCTTGATCTCGTCAGTGGATTTGCTCAAGAACTGCTCGGCGGCGGTCGCCACGGAAACATCATCGCCCTTAACCTTGACCTGCGCCACGCCATCCACCTTCACCGGCACTCCTTTGCTGGTATAGACTTCGGGGGTCTGCACATCGATGGTCAACAACTCCAGCGACAGAATATCCACTTTCTCCACGACCGGATAAACAAACGTACCGCCGCCCTTGACGATGCGAAAACCGCGCACGTGCTCGGTGCCGTCGGGGTCCAGATATTTATGCCGCTTGCCGGAAACAACCAGCACCTGGTTGGGACCGACTTTGGTGTAACGGCTAAGGACGACGACGATCAGCAGGAAGATAACCAGCGCGCCCACAGCGGCGGCGATGATCACAAACGTGCTGGTCAGGAAGGATTCGGCCAGGATGGGAGTCAGGTTCATAATGGGTTTCGAGTGATTTAGGTAACCAGTTGATTAACTTGCGGGTGGCCTTGCGAATCGCGCACCTCACGAATCGTGAAGCTAACAACAGTCAACCCCATGCTGGCCAGTTCTTCCGACGCGGCCTGCTGTACCTTCGAGGCAATGGCATCGCTGTCCCGAAGAATATCCTCAAAGGTCACGGCCCGAAGAATGGCGCGCAGGCGGCTATTCACGACCTGCGTGGCGAGGTTCTTGATTTCGGCGGCGGGTTTGCTCAAAAAGTGCTCGGCTGCCGCAGCCAGAGAAACATCATCGCCCTTGAGCTTGACCTGCGCCACACCATCCACCTTCACCAGCACGCCTTTGCTGGTATTGATCTCCGGCGTTTGAACATCGATGGTCAATAATTCCAGTGACAGAACGTCCGCCTTCTCCACGACCGGATAAACAAACGTGCCGCCGCCTTTGACAATGCGAAAACCGCGCACGTGCTCCGAACCGTCCGGGTCCAGGTATTTATGCCGCCTGCCGGAAACGACCAGCACCTGGTTGGGACCGACTTTGGCGTAACGGCTCAAGAACACGACCATGGCTGCGAATATCCACAAGACCGTAATCACCACGGCGAGAATCATCGCCGTGCTGTTTACAACGTATTCGGCCATGATGAAACCAAGGGTCATAGCCATTCCTGTTGCGGTCGGAGTTGATTACAGAGCCGTAACATAAAATTGAGTGCCGATAATTCGCACGATCCTCACCGGCCTGCCGGAAGGGATGGGGAGGCCGCTTTCCTCGCGGGCCGGCGCAGTGTAGCGCGAGCCGCCCGTGACATAGGCGATCTCTCCGACGCCATTCTCGGGAATGGGGGTGATAATATGCGCTTCCGTCCCGACGAGGTTGGCGACCCTGGATTCGCTGGAACTCTGGGTGCGCGTGAACAACTGGCGCAACAACCAAAGCACGCTGCCCGCCGTCAGCACCGCCCCCAAGGCCGACAACGGAGCGCTGATAAAAGGACTGCGCGTCGCTGGCAACTCGTGAAAGATGATTCCAAACCCGCCGAATGCGGTGATGAAGGAAGTAATGACCGTGGGGCTGAGCGCAGACACCCCCGGCATGTCACTCGTGTCCGCCCCGGCTTCGGCGTGGCCGCCGCTGCCACCAACGTGTCCTTCGTGCCCTCCGCCGAAGAAGTGGCCGAAGAACGCGGTGAGCAGGGTGAACACCAGTCCCACCACCAAACAAACCAGGTAAATAATAAAGTCCATAACGCCTGCTTGGTTGATCGCTGACGCATTTATCAGCCAATTCCCCACCCCCATCAAGCACAATCACCACCACGCTCCCTGACGTCTGCCACCGCGCCATGTTTAGCGCGGGTCCGTCGCGAAATCATTTATAATTCCGAACGGCTTTTGTAACTGGGATAAATCCCGTTCATTTATTTTTTGAGGCCGGACTAACCCGGACCAGGCCGGATTTGGTTTAATTCCGGTTTAATTTTTGACCGGGTTTCACTTTAATTCGCTTTAATTCGGACGAAACCCGCTGGTGCCAGGCCCGGTTCGGGCCGATTATGTTTATACTTCCAGCCCGCCCATCGGCCCGGATGGAAGCGCACACCACCCTGCCGGCCCGCCCGACCATCATTTGATTCTCAAAAACCACGCGCAAGAGTTGCACCCCGGGGGATCGCCTGTCAACAGTATTATTCATTTTATTTCTGATGCATTGCCCACGCTGGAACAGGCGCTCCCCCGGACTCCCTGAACGCCCCTCAAACATCCCCGGAACACATTTCGGCATGCTCGGCTTGGTATTTGGAGCTTTTCTGGTGTTTGGAGTTTGGTATTTGGTGTTTACTTCCCTTCTGACTTGCCAACGCCGACCCGCGCAGGCAAGTTGTATGCCATGCAATCTCACGAGTTATTGCGCGAAATCTTCCAGAAATGCAGCGCCAAACAGGTCGCCAGTGAGCTCGGCCTGTCCCTCTCCATGATTTACAAGTGGGCCGAGCCGCCCGATGCCACCTCGGGTAGCGGCACGGTCAATCCACTCGACCGCATCGAAGCCCTCCAACGTTGCACGAGCGATCCCCGGCTGGTTCAATGGATCTGCCAGCGCGCGGGCGGGTTTTTCATCAAAAACCCCAAAACCCTGCATCCCCATCCGGAGTATCTCATTCCCGCCACCAACGAAATCATCCAGGAATTCGCCGATTTGCTTGCGGTGGTCGCCAACGCCGTCGCCGACAATCAAATTACCAGGGAGGAGGCGGAGGATATTCGTGGCCGCTGGGAGGAATTGAAATCGGTCACGGAAGGTTTTGTTCGTTGCTGCGAAGCCGGCAATTTCCGTCCTTTAAAGGACGGCCCAAAAGCCGCCGCCGCCGCGAATCCACCGCCGCATCAGCAGCCTCAAAAAAAGCAGGCCCGTCCCTGAGGACGGTTCGTCACGGGGTTTGTGGGGCCTAATTCGGGCGCTCAGGCATGCCTAACCTTCAGTGCCATTTGGAATTTGCATAATCCGCAGCCCGGCAGGGCGAAAGAGAATAGCCTGTCGATTTATCGGTGGGTAAGAACCTATCCCGGTAAGGCGCCCAGTCCCCTGCCCGCCGTCGGCGCGCACGGAGTGGCGCGCCCTACCGAGATAGGCTCTAAGCCGCGAGCAACAAAAGTCTCGCAGGGACGAAACAACTTCATTGTGAAACTAAACATTCTCTTCCGCCCCTCCGGGTCTTTCGAGCCTTGTGCAGCCCGCCCGGTGATAAATCGCCGGGCTATTTTCGGAGGTTCCCCCGGGACAATGCTCTGGCGGAATTCTCGAACGGCATTGGCGCTGACTTTGTTTGTGCTATTTCTGGCCCACGCGGCCCACGCTGCCGAAATCATCGACGCCGACATCTGCATTTACGGCGGCACCGCCGGCGGCGTGGCCGCCGCAGTCGAGAGCGCGCGCCTCGGCCGAAAAGCGGTCATCGCCGAGTTCGGCAGCCACCTCGGCGGCATGAGTTCGGGCGGACTCAGCCAGACGGACATCGGAAACAAAGCCGCCATTGGCGGCATCGCGCGCGAGTTTTATCAACGCCTGGGAAAGCATTACGGCAAGGACGAGCAATGGATGTTCGAGCCCGGCGTGGCCGAAAACATTTTTTTCGACTTCGTCAATGAATCCCGTGCGCCGGTTTATTTTCAGCAACGGCTCGCTTCGGTCAAAAAAGAAGGCGCGCGCATCGTGGAAATCACCATGGAAAACGGGAAAGTCTTTCGCGCCCGAATGTTCATTGACGCCAGTTACGAAGGCGATTTGATGGCCAAGGCCGGGATTTCATGCACCGTGGGCCGCGAGCCCAATTCGCAATACCAGGAAACGCTCAATGGCATGCGCGCCCGGACGCCCAAGCATCAATTCATCGTGCCGGTCGATCCCTATCTGAAACCCGGCGATCCCCAGAGCGGTTTACTGCCCTTGATCCAATCCGGCGACGGCGGCGTGCCGGGCGCGGGCGATCAATGCGTGCAAGCCTACAATTTTCGCCTGTGCCTTACGCAAGATCCCGCGAACAAGCGCCCCATCGAACCGCCGGCCAAATACGATCCCGCGCGCTACGAGTTGCTGGCCCGTTACGTGGAAGCGCTCGTTGACGCCGGCAAGCCGCCCAAACTTGGCGACCTGATGCACATCCAGCCAATGCCCAATGGCAAGACGGACATCAACAACAACGGCGCTGTTTCCACCGATTTTATCGGCGCGAATTACGCGTATCCCAACGCCAACTACGCCCAGCGCGCGCAGATTTGGCAGGCACACGAGGATTATACGCGCGGGTTCCTTCATTTCCTGGCCACCAGCCCGCGGTTGCCGGAGAACTTGCGCCGTGAGATGAAATCCTGGGGCCTGGCCCGCGACGAGTTCCGCGATACCGGCGGCTGGCCTCACCAGCTTTACGTCCGCGAAGCGCGCCGCATGGTCTCGGATTACGTAATGACCGAGCACAACTGTCGCGGTGAACTCAAGGCGGCTGATGTCATCGGCCTGGCTGCGTACACGATGGACTCCCACAACTGCCAGCGCCTGGTAAAAGACGGCCACGCGGAGAACGAAGGTGACGTCCAAATCGGCGGCTTCCCGCCCTACCCCATTTCATTTCGCTCCGTCGTGCCCAAAACCGCTGAATGCGAAAACCTGCTGGTGCCGGTGTGTTTATCCAGCACGCATATTGCATACGGCTCGATCCGCATGGAACCGGTCTTCATGGTCCTGGGCCACTCCGCCGCCGCCGCCGCCTGCCAGGCGATTGATGCGGGCACACCAGTGCAAAAGGTGAACATTGAAAAACTTCAAGAACGGTTGCTGGCGGACAAACAAATCCTGGAATGGAAAAGCAACACCGCGAAGAAGTAGGCGTCGCCGCAATATAGGTCGATTACGGGTGAAAGCCATCTGAATCAGCGGTATCCGCTGACAGTCACTGCTCCGCAAACGCCCAAACCTGTTTCGCCGAGCGGATATATAGAGTGTTTCCAGCGACCGCAGGCGAAGCCATGATGGGATCTTTAAGCTCGTTGTGCGCCAACACCTCGAAAGCATCGCCAGCTTTGACGACCGTTACCGTGCCGCGATCCGAGGCCAGGTAGATGCGTCCATCGGCAACGATGGGCGAGGCGAAGTAGCCGCCCGGCGAATCGATGCGATTTTCGTAGATGAGTTTGCCGGTCTCCAAGTCGCGGCAAACCAGGATGCCGCCGCTGCGAATCAAATAGAGCCGTCCTTGCCACGCCAGCGGCGAAGGCACCTCCGGCACGCCCTGGGTTTCCTTCCAGACCACCTGCGAGGCGGATACATTTTTCTCTCCCCCGGTGCGGACGGACAAAACCACCGTTTGGTTCATGGGGCCGGTTCCGAACTCAACCAGGCGTTTCCGAATTGCCTCCCAGTTTTCGCGGTCCAGTTTGGCTCCTTCTTTGACGCCTCCGAACATGCTGAAAGCCTTCTTCAAAGTCATGTTGCCCTGCCCGTCCGAGGTGCGCCTGTCGGTGAACAAAAGCTTGTCGGGAATGGCATCAAAATCAACCTTCCCATCGCCGTTGCGTTCGTACTTTTTGAGCGCTTCCTCAAACGCAGGTGGCGGCGTGACGTTGGCCGCCTCGCCCTGCACGCCAGCGGCGGTAATGATCAAACGGTCCCCGGCCACCACCGGCGTGCTGCAAGCCTGGATTGAAAGGCCGTCCACCCACCAGGCTTCGTGACCGTCCGCCAACCGGAACGCCGTGAATCTCTCCGAGCACGTCAGCCCGACCATGCTTTTCCCGTTTTCCTTCCAACTCACTGGGGTTGACCAACTGCAATTATGGATGGGCATGGGTGCCTTTAAGACTTCCCGTCCGTCGACTGGGTTTAGCACTAAAATGTGTGAATCATTCCCATGCTGCACGAACACCAGCAGCTTGTCCTCGGCGAGGATGGGCGAGGTTCCCGTCCCCTGTTCGAAGAACGTTTGTGGCATCGGCAATGGCTTGCGCCAAAGTTCCTTGCCTTCGAGGCTGTAAGCGATCAACCCGAACGAACTGAAATAAACGTAAACCGCCTTCCCGTCGGTTACGGGTGTCGAGGTCGCATGCGAGTTCGCCGAATGCACGCGCTCCAGTTTCTCGACCGTCACACTCTGCTCCCAAAGCTTCTTCCCAGTCCGCCGATCAAGACAGGTAACGGCCAGTTTGTTGCCGTCCGCTCCGGACAAAAAGAGCTGATCCTGCCATATGATCGGGCTGGAGTGGCCGCCCAGGGCATCGGTTTTCCAGACCAGATTGCTGCCGGGGCCAAACTGAACAGGCAACTTGTCCTTTTCCGCCACGCCGTTCGCCTCCGGACCGCGAAACCCCGGCCAATTGGCGGCTTCGCTGCGCCCGGCGCTCCCACAGACCAGCAATACCAGCATCAAAAAGCGGAGTGGCATGAACAGGAACCGGGATTTTCTAACCATGCAGCCAGTTTGAATCTCCCGCCGGGTGTGTCAACCCGAATCAAGGATTGAATCTTGATGCCCTAGCTCTGCTTTACGCCCGCTGACCCCTTCGAGTTTTTCATTAGCGCGAGGTAAAAATCCTCCAGCGTCTCCTCTTGCTGGGCGATTTCATAGACGGACACGCCTGATTCAACGAGCGCCCGGACCACTTGATCGCTGCTCACGCCATCAATCATCGCTATAAACCGGCCATCGCGGCTGGCACTGATGAGCTTGGCGGCTTGAAGCTGGCGGACAGCCTGGTCGAAGTCGCCGACTTTCAATCGGAACCAGTTCTGCTTTTGCGTGGCCTGCGCGAGCGTCCCTTCGAAGACTTTGCGCCCCTGGTTCATCACGGCAATCCGGGTGCAGAGTTGCTCAACCTCATTCAACAGATGCGAGGAGAGCAGGATGGTCAGGTTCAATTCGCGATGGAGCCGAAGAATCGTCTGGCGCATTTCATGGATGCCTTCGGGATCAAGTCCGTCGCTCGGCTCGTCGAGAATCAACAACTCCGGTTGCGGGAGCAGCGCCTGGGCGAGGGCGAGACGGGCGCGCATGCCGTGCGAGTACGTCCGCACCTTGGACTTCTCGCGCCCGGTCAAGCCAACCCAATCGATCACTTCCTGGATCCGCCGGCGCGACGTTGGCGCGCTGTAAGAGGTCAGGATCTCCAGATTGCGCCACGCGCTCAGATAATCATAGAAGACCGGAGCCTCAAAGATCGCGCCCACCTTCCGCAGCGCGTGCTGCCGCTGCGTGGTGACATCGTAACCGCAAACGCGGACTTCGCCGTCGGTTGGCCAGACCTGGCCGAGCATCATGCCGATGGCCGTGCTCTTGCCGGCCCCGTTGTGACCGAGCAGGCCGAAGATCTCCCCCGCCGGCACTTGCAGGCTGAGATCCTCCACCGCGCGCCGCTCCCCAAAGTCTTTGCGAAGATTGCTAAGTGAAATCATTTGGTGATTTGGATTTCCAACATGTTCTTGAGGTGACCGTCGGCGAAAAGATAATTGATCGCCCGCGAGTAGCCGCGGACGATGTGGAATTTTTCCTTGTCGTACATGACGGGAATTTGATGCGGCAAATCGGTAAGGCCGACAAAATCCAGGTGGTCGGCGTCCTGGCCGTTCAAGGCGCTGTTCCACGAATAACTCGAACCGGTGGTTTCGAAGACGTGATTGCGGTCGGACGGGCAGCGCAGGATCTGGATGCTGCCGAGGTGATTGGTGAGCACGATTTCCACCGTTGGCCGGTTCGTGCCGATGTCTGGCGCAAGCGATTTGTCGTACATGATCGGCAGGTGGTTTTCATTGTCCTGAACGTAAAGTTGCAGCGCGATGCCAAGTTGGTGGAGGTTGCTGAGGCAGGCGGCGGAGCGCCCGGTTTCCTGGGATTTTCGAATCGCCGGAAAAAGCAGCGCCGCCAGGATGCCGATAATGGCTATGACCACCAGGAGCTCGATCAAGGTGAAGGCGGACTGGCCAGTGCGGAAGGTAAAACCGAACGGAGTTGGCTTTCTCCATTCCGCATTCCGCATTCCGCATTCCGCATTCATTTATTGGTGTGCCGGCCGCCCGCGTTCCATTTGATGCTGGAGTTCCTCCAGCAAGGGAGCCAGTTCCGCCTTGGTCTGCGCGGAACTTTCGCTGTAAAATGTCTTCAATCCCAGGGCGAGCATTCTTTTCTCCAACTCCGGGCTTAAAGGCGGCGGGCCGTTCGTGCCGTAAGCGTCCGTGGTCTGGCCAGGCTCACGATTCAGCGGAAGTTGGTGGGTTTCCTGAAGACGCTTCATGGCGTCATCGATGCTCTGCTTGCGGGTGCCTTCCGACAGACCCTCAAACGAATCAATCACCTGCTTGACCCCGGTCGGCAACGTGGCATCGATGAACCGGCCCCGCTCCTCTTCGCTCATTTCCATGAACCAGGGCCGCCAGGTTCCTTCCCGACGCCAGCGGCGGCGATCCTCCACCGAGAGCGCGTTGACCTTGTCCGCGAGTTTGCGGATGGCCCGCTCACGGTCGGCGCTGGAGAGCTTCGCCAGATCGACGGAACGGACGTACTCAGCAAGTTTCTCCGGCGTCATGGCGGCGTTCTGCAGGAAAACAAGAGTCGCGCCGACTCCCGCGCCAATGAACACGACGAGAGCGACCGCGATAAAAAGAGGCCGGCTTCTTTGGTTCATGTTCGGTTGAAGCTTAGCGTTCCAAGGGAAGTTGCGCCAGCGAAAAGACACTCGTAGATTGATGACGAGAGCAACAGGTCACAGAAAGGTGGATGGTATCGTTATTCCACAAACAGGACGCGATTTTGTGACCGGCAGCGGGCCGGGCAAGCCGAAGCATGGAGTTCCCCCCTTTGGGCGACAGGGCGTACGCAAACGCCATGACCGTGAAGAATTTTGACAAGCTCGACCCGCGACAGCGCCACCGGCTAAGTAAGAGCCTGTCTGGGTAGGGCGCGCCACTCCGTGCGCGCCGACGGCGGGTAGAGGACTGCCGCCCTACCGGGACGGTTCTAAAGCCGGGACTCCATACCCTGCCGGCGCTCATTGCGCTGGCACCGCGCTCCGATTTGCTGCGGCTTACAGAGCCACTGCTCCCACCCCGGAAATCGCACTTGATTTGGCGCGGGCGGGCTTTATTTTGCTCCAATGTTAGTTACTGAGAAGCCCACAAATCACCAGGATCTGAACCCAGCGGGCAAGCCATCCACATCGGCTGCAGCTTCCGATGGCGTCGGCCAGCTCCGGCCCACGGATTCGTTCGCCCGGCGCCACATCGGCCCGGACGCGGCCGCGTCACGGCAAATGCTGGAAACGCTCGGTTTTACAGACTTGGAGGCACTAATCGACGCGGCGGTTCCAAAGGAAATCCGGCTGTCGCGCCCCCTGCAACTGCCGCCGGCCCGGGGTGAACATGAGGCGCTGACCGAGTTGAGAGCAATTGCCGCTCAAAACCAGGTTTTCCGTTCGTTCATTGGGATGGGCTACTCAGACTGTGTAACCCCGCCGGTCATTCAGCGCAACGTGCTGGAGAATCCGGGCTGGTACACCCAATACACCCCCTACCAGGCCGAGATTGCCCAGGGCCGGTTGGAAGCGTTGCTGAACTTTCAAACGATGGTCGGCAACTTGACGGGCCTGGAGATCGCCAACGCCTCGCTGCTCGACGAGGGCACAGCGGCCGCGGAAGCCATGCACATGTGCCAGGACTTGCGTCCGGCACGGGATACGTTCTTCGTCTCGGAGGAATGCCACCCGCAAACCATCGCCGTGGTGCAAACGCGCGCCAAACCGCTGGGCATCCAGGTGGTGGTGGGCGATCACGAATCGTTCCAGTTTAACGACAAGGTTTTTGGAGCGCTCGTGCAATATCCAGGAACGTACGGGGATGTTCACGACTATACGGCCTTTGTGGAACGGGCGCACGCGGTGGAGGCGCTGGTGACAGTGGCCGCGGATTTGCTCAGCTTGACCCTGTTGCGTCCGCCGGGCGAGTTCGGGGCGGACATTGCCGTGGGGAGCGCACAACGGTTCGGCGTGCCGCTGGGCTATGGCGGCCCGCACGCGGCCTATTTCGCCACGCGCGACGCGCACAAGCGCCACATGCCCGGACGCATTGTCGGCGTATCCAGGGATTCCCGGGGACGACCGGCGTTGCGGCTGTCTTTGCAAACACGCGAGCAGCATATCCGGCGGGAGAAGGCCACGAGCAACATTTGCACAGCACAGGCGCTGTTGGCCAATATGGCGGCGCTCTACGCCGTGTATCATGGCCCGGGGGGCTTGCGCCAAATCGCGCGGCGGGTTCATTTGCTCACCTCCATTTTAGCCAAGGGACTGGAACGGCTTGGCTTCGTCGTCAGCACAGTGACTTTCTTCGATACGCTCCGGATAAACCTGGGCAAACGAACCGCCGCCGAAATCATTCGGCAGGCCGAGGCACAATGCATCAACCTGCGGATGATCGACGCGCAGACGATTGGCATCTCGCTGGACGAAACGGCCACGGAAAAGGATTTGGTCGATCTTTTCCAAATCTTTAATGGCGGCAAAACGCCGGAGTTCAGTGTCGGTGAACTGGCGTCGCAGGCCGAAGCCGGTTATCGCGCGCCGTTTGCCCGCACGAGCGCGTACTTGGAACATCCGGTTTTCAATCGCTATCACAGCGAGACGGAGATGCTCCGTTACTTGCGGCGATTGGAATCACGGGATCTGTCGCTGACGACCTCGATGATCCCGCTCGGGTCGTGCACCATGAAACTGAACGCGACGGTCGAAATGCTTCCGGTTTCCTGGCCGGAGTTCGGCCAATTGCACCCTTTTGCGCCGCTCCGGCAAACGCATGGTTACCAAACGCTGTTCCAACAACTGGAAGAATGGCTGGCGGAGATCACTGGTTTCGCCGGAATCTCGCTGCAGCCCAATGCCGGATCGCAAGGGGAATATGCCGGCCTGCTGGTCATCCGCGAATATCACCAGCATCGCGGCGAAGGGCATCGCAACGTGTGCCTGATTCCACAATCCGCCCACGGCACCAATCCCGCCAGCGCCGTGCTGGCCGGGATGAAAGTGGTGGCGGTGGCCTGTGACGAAGAAGGCAACATCAATGTGGCCGATCTCAAGGCGAAGGCGGAAGCCCATCGGCAGGACCTGGGCGCTTTGATGGTAACTTATCCGTCCACGCACGGGGTCTTCGAACGCACGATTAAGGAAATTTGCGAGATCATTCACGCCCACGGCGGCCAGGTCTATATGGATGGCGCGAATATGAACGCCCAAGTGGGGATTTGCCGGCCGGCGGACATGGGCGCGGATGTCTGCCATTTGAACCTGCACAAAACCTTTTGCATTCCGCACGGCGGCGGCGGGCCGGGAATGGGGCCGATCGGCGTGGCCGAACACCTGGTGCCCTTCCTGCCCGGCCACGTGGTGGTGAACCTGGGCGGCGAAAGTCCCATTGGCGCGGTTTCCGCCGCGCCCTGGGGAAGCGCGAGCATTTTGCCGATCTCCTGGGTTTACATTGCGGCGATGGGCGGCACGGGCCTGACGCAGGCCACCAAGGTCGCCATCCTGAACGCCAATTACATTGCGCGGCGGCTGGAACCTTGTTTCCCGGTGCTCTACAAAGGACCCGGAAACCTTGTCGCGCACGAATGCATCCTGGACCTTCGGCAGTTCAAAAGCGTGACCGTGGAGGACGTGGCGAAACGGTTGATGGATTATGGTTTTCATGCGCCGACGATTTCCTGGCCGGTCCCCGGCACGATGATGGTGGAACCGACCGAAAGCGAATCAAAGGCGGAGTTGGACCGGTTCTGCGACGCGATGATTCAGATTCACGCGGAGATCAAAGCCATCGAGTCCGGCCAGGCGGATCGGCAGAATAACCTGCTCAAGAATGCCCCCCACACAGCAGACATGCTGGCTACCGACCAATGGGAGCACCCTTATTCCCGCGAACAGGCCGGGTATCCCATCCAATGGCTGCACGAGCACAAGTTCTGGCCGTACGTGGGCCGCATCGACAACGTGTACGGCGATCGAAATTTGGTGTGTTCTTGTGCGGGGATGGAAGGTTATTGAGGTTTCCCCCCTGCTCTCTCAGCCATCGGGAGGGTCGCGAGCCAGGCGGTGAGCTGCGCGGTTTCCATCGGCTTGATAAAAAATGAAGTGAGGTGAAGGGTGGATGCCTCGTCCGCATCTTTGGGATCGCGTGACCCGGTGACAATGATCACGTGCAGGTCTTTGAGGGCCGGTTGAGTGCGCATCCAGCGGATGAGATCGCTGCCGCGGCCATCCGGCAGCGTGAGATCCACCGCCACAAGAAAAGGCAGCGTGTGGACCTGATGAGAGGAGAAGTTGCTGAATTCAGCCAGATAGGCAAATGCGGCCCGCAAGGTGCACAAGACCACCAGTTGCGCGTCTGGTCGCGCCCGCTTTAACGCTCTGTCGAACAGAAAGGCGTCATGCGGGTCGTCTTCGACAAACATAAAGACTTCAGCGGGCACAACGGAATTCGATGGTAAGGCTGGCAAGGGTCGAAGATATGGGGTGATTACCCCAACGAAAATAGTGTAGGAACTCACTCCCGACCATCAAACCCCTCAGTGCATCACCAAACGATAGTATCGCCTTGGAAATGAACCGGAGTTGGTGTCCTGAAAGTTCACCCAGGAATTTGTCGCAGCCACCGCCGTCTGGCCGATGGAGGCCCAAGATTTCAAATCGGTGCTGGCCTGAACGTCGTACCAGTGGCCTGGAGCGACGGGAAATTTCAAAGTGGCGCCGGACTGGCTGGTTCCGATCAGGCGCAACATTCCCGGCACAAGATAGGCCACTTCGCTTGAAGGGATGCTTTCGACGCGGGCGGAATTGTAGGCGGTGACCACAAAGTAGTTCGTCTGGCCTTCCTTCAATCCGGAGATTGTGGCGGTGGTGTTCGTGCCGACGTCGAGACGGCTCGAATAATTTCCGCTCTGGCTGCCGGAGTAAACCGCATAGCCCATGGTGTCCGGTGTGGCGTTGGGATGCCAGGCGAGCGTCACGCTCTGCCCGGCTTGCGTCGCCACGCTGCCGGACACACAAGATAAAATTGCTCCCAGAAGCCCGATGGTTTTGCCCATTGATCCCCGGCCGATTTGCTTTCCAGTTCCTGATTCCATACTGTTGATTCGTATCTGTTGTTGAGTGCGGCCGCCACCGTGGCAACCATTTGCGGCTTTAATCAGCAGGAATCATGAAACCGGCGGGCTCCAAATCTCCGATTCACTTGTAGTCCTTTCGGCTATGAGATAGTACGGACAAAAGCGCACTTTTGCGGGCTGTTCGTGGATGCGAACGGATGACCGAACCGTTCCAGTCGTGCCGGTCGGATCGCACAGGATAAAACCCATGTCCAGAATTGGGAAGAGACGCCGTACGAGTGGACAAACCGCCGGTCCGGATAATTATGAAGCGCAGAACTCCAGCTCTGCTTGAACTTGCGAACTAACCCCACGCAGAGCAGGAGTTCTGCGCTCCGCTTGAGGCGAACCCACGTTTGGATGACGCAGTTTCTTGCGAAGCTGTGCTTAATCCTCGACGATGACCGTGTCGCTGTCCTCGTAAGCGGGAGCGCAGCAACAGAGAAGCTTCAGGGTTTCGGGGCCGGTGTTCCAGAGTTTGTGTTTCTGGCCGGCTGGAATTGCAATCGCGTCGCCAACCTTCACCTCGCGGATCTCGCCTTCAATGCGCATGCGGCCGGTGCCAGCGGTGATGTAATAGATTTCCTCGGTGCGAGGATGGTAGTGCTCCTGGGTGGCGCCTCCAACTGAGATGCGCGCCTCCGCCAGGCTTTGGTTGCGGATCACGGAGTTTCGGTAGGCGAGCAGTTCGCGAATCTCCGAGCCGTCCTTGGTAATGAAAGCCGGCATGTCGTCCAGGTTTCGTATGTCCATGGCCTGAGGTTAGCCAAGTGGTCGGGGAATTGGGAGGCGGAAAGATGGGGCTACCGCAGGGGCATCGCGCTGCGATGTCTCCGCTCGACGACGGGGAAGGCGCAGCGCGCTGTCCCTGCCAAACATGGCAACGGTATCAGGTGCGCGACTGCCTTCGCCTTACTGTCCCACGTCCGGCCGTGTGGCGGGCGGTTGCCAATCGATATGCCAGGACAGGTTCCAAAGCCCTTCCAGCGGCACCAGTTCCGAATGCCCGTCGGCGAAGCCAATATTAATGGCTCCGGGCAATTTGCTGCCCGGAGCCAGGTTGCGCGGCGCGCTTGAAGCGCTCCGACCTCCATGGCGGGCGATGGTGAATCTGCCCATATTATCACCCCAAGTCGTCAAAGGACTTCCGGCGTAAAGGTCATGGAACGGTGGCTCGATCTCGGAAGGATTCCCGTCCACCCAATTCTCATCGGCGAAAACTGGCGTTGCCGAAGGCTTTTGGATATTCGCCTCGCCATTGAAGTACCGGGCCTGATCGGGAGATTGCCAACCCGGCTCGTGGGTGTAGAGCCAGCTATTCAAACCATAGCTGCCAAAGAAGTTGGTCTTGCCGTCCGAAGTCCAGCGCACCCACGCCTTGTCAGCCGTCCCCTGGCCATTGCCGCGAGTGGGGATTGGCTCGCGCAATGGAGCGCTGGGGCAGGTGCCGATGCCTTTCTCGCGGGCCGCGACGTTAAACGAACCCATCCACGCACCGCCGCCGGGAAAGCTTGGATCGTTATAGCCAGGGTGTTTGCCGTTATCGTTGACGTACATCAAACCAATCACACCCAGTTGTTTGACATTGCTGATGCATTGAACCCGCAAGGCGCGCAACTTCGCGGAGGACAGCACCGGCAATATGAGCGCGATCAGGATGCCAATGACCGCGATGACGACCAGCAGTTCAATCAACGTGAAGCCGGATTTTCCAAAATGATGTCGGGCAATGCGCATGGATTGGCGTCAATGTTCAATGGTTAACCCGACCATGAACGGAGCGGACCCGGCCATCGCCGAGATATAGTCAACGGATTGGATTTCCTTTTCCGGCTGCGGGTTCACAAAGGCCGTGTCGAACAGGCGCACGCGCGCTCCCTGAGATGCCGCGGCCGGGTTTTTGCCAGTCCACGCAACAGTAGTGTTGGTATCGCTCGGCACTTTGGCGGGAGCGGCTGGCCAGTCCCACCAATCCAGCACTTCCATACCCTGTCGAATGTCAAATCGAGCCTGGTCGCCGTCGGAATAATGCAGGATGAGACTTGCGACCGTCGTTCCCGACGGGTCGGCCATGGCCGAATTGGCGTGCAGGAGATGAATTCGGCGGCCGCCCGACCTGATTGGGATTCCATCAATGCCCTCGGGAAATTTGTAATCGCGGCGTTTCCACTCAGTTCCTTCAAGTTGAACGACGCCGTGTATTTCAAACGGTATGCGGTTCAATACGCGTCGTCCTTCACGCAGGCCGTCCAGGAAATTGCTCTCGTAATCAGGCGTCCAACTTCTATCCAGCCTGCCATTCATATAACGCGAAAGGTCCACGGTTATGAAACCCCGGCTTTCCGCGCGCCGGGAAACCGCCAGCTTAAAGGTAAAGGCGGCTCCGCCAACGAACAAAAATGCCAGCAGTCCCACGATGGCAATACCCGCTTTTGTCGCTGTGAGGTTTTGAATCAACCCTGCAAAAATGCCGGGCGGACCCAGGGCGACGGCTTTCGCCAGCGAGGCTTTCGCCACCACGGCTGCCAAACCATCCGGCGGCGACAACATTCCGGCGCTCAGGAAACTTGATAGAGAAACTCCCGACACTGCAATCCCACTGCGGATCAGAATCGTCCGCAATTTGACCAGCGCACGGCTGACCCGCTTCTGCGCTGCGTCGTCACTAATGCCCAGAGCAGCGCCGACAACTTGAAGGCTTTTTTGCTCGAAGTAATGCAGCAAAATGGCATTGCGGTCGGCGGCGTTTAACTTGCTCATGGCGGCATCCAAAGCCGGGCGGACCCGGTCCCATTCGGGAGTTGATTCCGGTGTCAGATCGTGCATGGCGAAAGCTTCTTCTTCACGAATGCGCCGGCGCTGCTCGCCGCGAACCGCTTTGGCGGCGGCAAATCGGGCGGCTTTATGAAGCCATCCTGGTAAAATGATATCCCGCGGCAACAACCCGGCCTTGCGCGCCAAATCCGTAAATACCGTCTGCGCCACATCTTCGGCCAGGCTGGCGTCCCCGTTGGCCAGGCGCAAGGCCGTCCCGTACACCAGTCCGAAATGCCGGCAAACCAAGTCGCGAAAAGCTTCTTGATCACCGTTTTCAGTGAACCAGCGCAACAGAACCGCATCATCGGCCATACAGATTTCCTCTTATAGCACCCGCGCGGCAGAAAACCCGACAAGAATTCTTTTGCTGCCCGGCGCCAGCGCACGAAACCGGTGAATTCGTGTCGGATTTTTCATGCTGCGGGTGCTGGAAGGGAAATTAGAACGACCACTCTTGATTACAATGACGATTCGAACCATACCGCCCGACCGACGACTGACATTAACCGCCTTTATCGGACTTGTGGTTCCAATCCTTGCGGCTCTTTGGCCGATAATCAGCATGGCCCAATCGTCGGATGATTTCACCACCGATAGTGGCTTGAACGCCAGCCAGTGGACAACCACATCGGGCCAGTTGACGGGACTGGCCGCGAAATTCAACTCCGTGTTGATCGCACCCACATTGAGTTTTGGCGGAGCGGGGATGAATTTTTCGGGCGTCAACGCGAGCAACGAACTCGCTGGGGTTCAATCCATCGCTGAGTTCCAGCCGCCGTTTACGCTGACCACCAGGGTTACCGCTTCCCAGGCCCATGGCAACGCTTATGAAGTGTTTCTCGTCAGCGGGGATTTGGCGCAATGGATGGCTGTGTCCGGCAATCTCAATCCTGGAAACGGCTCGTTCTTTGGAGTCTGGGTCAATTACGATAACAGTGGGCTGCCCTTCCTAAGCCTGGGCAATAACCTCTATTCGGATCCCAGCACCAATTCCCCATGCACAGTCCAGATTTTCATCGAGGACACCGGGATTGCGACGGTTTCATTGTATTCGTCGAATGGCGCGATGCTGGGGGTTCAATCCGGTTTGAACGTGGGTGCCGGTCTTTTTTATCTCATACTCGGCCAGCGGGAAGGCGGACCCAGAGTGGCGGGCGCAAATGTCGCCACTTGGAAGAATGTGTCCATGGTCCCGTTAGCGCCTCCGCCGGTGCTTGCTCCGATAACCTGCAACAGCGGGATGCTGACCCTTTCCTGGAGCACTGTGGCAGGGGCCACGTATCAGGTGCAATTCACAACAGACCTCTCATCCCTCCCATGGACCGATCTCGGATCGTCCATCACGGCCAGCACGTCCCTGACAACCACCACCGATTTTCCCGTCTCCGATCAGCAACGATTCTACCGCGTCGTCGTGGTGTATTAAATGGCCACAAAAAAGCACAAAAGGCACAGAATCAGATCTTTTACCACGGATGGACACGGAGGTTGAAGGATGCAATCAACGAAACGACACATCAACGCGACGATTTTGCGGCGGCTTGTTTGAGGGTTTTGAGGTCGAGTTTCCGCATTTTGAGCAAGGCTTCCATGACTCGTCCGGCTTTCGCAGTATCCTTGCCGCTGATCAAGTCGCCGAGAATGGAAGGAACGATTTGCCATGAGACTCCATATTTGTCCTTGAGCCAGCCGCATTGATTTGGTTTGCCGCCTGCCGACAGCTTTTTCCAAAACCTGTCCAACTCGGCCTGGGTTTTGCAGTTCACGACAAACGATATGGCTTCGGTGAATTTGTAATGTGGGCCTCCGTTGAGAGCGACGAATCTCTGTCCCTCCATCTCGAATTCAACGGTCATGACTGATCCTTTTGGCCGGCCGCTCGCTTTTGCGGCCGCTTCCCCGTAACGGGCGACTTTCAGCACCTTCACTTTCTTGAAAACGGAGGCGTAAAATTTGACGGCCTCTTCGGCATTGTCATTGAACCAGAGGAATGGGGTGATTTTTTGCATGTCTTGTTTTGGTTGCGGTTGCGTGGCTTAATTTTAGGGTTTCGGATGTTCCTGCGGGACAAAACTTGCGTGGGTTTGCTTATTCCAATGGCAACCAGCGGACACCGAGGACTTTGGGCCATCTCGCCTGGCCGAGAACGACCCCGAGAACGATGAGGGCCATGGCGAACCAGAACGTGTGCGTCACTGGTTCACCGAGACAGGCCCAAGCCCAACTCATTACACTGAGCGGGAGCAGATTGTTGAACAGAAATACGCGGCTGGTCGGCCAATATCGCAGAGCATTGTTCCAGAAGGCGTAAGCGATCACACCGCCCGCGATCATGCAGCAAACCTGCACGAGAATCAGGTCCGTGCGGCACTTCACCCCGCGCATGGCGACCTCAACCGCCGTCAAGGGCAAGAGCCATGCGCCAGCGCGCCACATCGTGTGCGCTCCGACCTCCGCTCCGGAGAGACTGGCTCCCAGCGCGCGGCCTTGCCGGCCATAAGCCGTCCAAAGCAGGCTGGCGCTCAACCCGAGGGCTTCCCCCTTCCAATCGGTCCTGCCCTTGAGTGCGGGCCAATTCAAGACGAGCACGCCCGCGACGGCCAGGGCCGCCGAGCCGTAGAGCTGGGCGGAACGCAGGTTCCAGGCCGGACGTTCCTCCCAAACCAAGGCCCAAACCGGCGCGGTGCCGAGGTAAAGCGCCACGTGCGAGGCGGAGGTGTATTTCAGCGCGAGGTTGAAGACCACAATGTAAATCGCGAGAGTCAGCCCGCCGCCAAGCCATAAATCCCGGCGGGCTTGCGCCGATAAGGGCGTCAGCGTTCCCAGCCAGCGGGTCCAGCGCAGGATTCCCAACAATATCAGCCCCGCGAACAGCAGGCGCGTGCAGCCGACCCAAATTGGCGGCCACTCGGCGACCAGATACTTGGTGCCCGCGTTGCTCCCGCCCCATAAGAAGATCGCCAGCAACAGCAAAGTGGCAATGGGGCCATTTGATTTTTTCTCAAGCACCGACTCAGTAAGAAGACTGAAGGACGGAAGCGCAACCGAATTCCAGACTGATGTTTCCGGTTTACGAAGTAACCGCCGTTTTACCTGACGGGAACTAATTTCGCGTAAAGGGCGTCGGCAACCAAGGGTTTGTCATGGGATTTGTCTGCGTTCGCGGCAGGCACGTGGATAATTTCGAGCAACTTTCCCCCTTCCGACGTTGATTGTCCGCCCAGAGCCCAACTTTTCGCGCGCGCGGTCATTTCCTCCAGCGGCTGGAATTTCTCCGTCGCCTCGGCCAGATCTTTGAGATGCGCCGGCAGGCCCTTCCGCTTTATGTTCAGCATCGCGATCAGAGCGGTATAGGAACAATCGCTTTCCGTTCCGCCCTGAATATCGTCAGGCAGCTTCCAGCCAAGCAGGTCCAGAATGGTCTTTCTTTCGGCGCTCAGGGAGCGTGTCGTCGAGTTAGGCAGCAGGCATAGGGGCGCCAATTTTGTAATCTGGCCGCCAGGTTCCGGCAGGGGATAAAGATACCGGCTGTACATATCTCCTTGGTCAAAAACATCGGACAAGTTGAGTCGTGCGCCGACGGTCTTAAGTTCCTCCAGCAGGGCATGATACACGGCCCACCAAAGCCGGTAGTAATCGAGTCGGCGATCGCCGGTCAGCTCCGGGAACTTGACGCTACCTAGTTCAGCCCTCAACCCGGCAGCCCAGGTATCGAACGCCGCCAACTCCCAGGCGGGGTTCCCAGTCACGTGAAAGTCTGCCATCAAATCGCATAGCGCCGCATATTCCGTGACCACCGCTCCGAGGTTACAGGCCACGCACATGAACCGGGGAAGGGCACGGAGCGCCACCCAAAGCCTACGGTACAGGCCGTGCCATTCCTCGGCCAAGGCATCGAAAGGGGGGACAACGCGGCGATTGAAGTGGCGGAACTCGTGAGTGATCGCCAATTCATGGGTTACGCGGTTGATGTTCGCCATCACGCCCGGTGTCAGGCCAGGGTGAAACATGGTGTATGCGGCCAATTCACAACCACAAACTTCAGCCACGGCCCTCGCCAGCAACAGCGCTATGGTGGAATCCTTTCCGCCCCCCCATGAAACAACAATACGGGCGCCCTTCACAAGTTTTTGAGAGGCGCGGCTTTGCTCCAGCAGCCCCTTCGCCCGTTCGGCCGCCAAAGCCGCAAAGCCTGGACACCGCGAGCGCAGCAATTCGTTGGCGAGCATAGACAAATCACTCCGACCCCGGCCGGCCGGCTCCGTTCGGATGGTGCTCTATTCCGTACACTGCTCTGCCTTCTGAAGGAGAGCGCGCCAGTATCCCTCGTAATTGCGCTTTGCCACCGCGTTCGGAGGCACCAACCGCGCACTCACCACCTTGCGCTTGTTCAGAGCCCACTCGAAAACGTCATTATCGAATATGCCAAAGTCGATCGTTCTAATCCTGGGGAAGTCCCGTTCGCGAAGTTTTTCCGCTTCATCCCTTAGCACCAGGAAACATTTGACCCCGGCGGCGAGATGCCTGCGGACAACCTCATGCAACTGGTCTTTCTCACTCACTTCGTCCAGGATAAAGATTCGGATCCGTTCAGCGGGACGTTTGACCTGCTCCTGGAAGCTCAGCATCGCTCTGTGCTCCGCCGTCTCCCACGCCTGCGGCGTGACGTAGCTGGTAACGTGGACACGATTCTTGGCAAGGAAGTGCAGTCCAATCCACATGGCATTGAGGACCAAACCGGTAACGGGCGGAGGAATGTTGCGGAACGTGGCTCGAATTCGCTTAAGTTGCTTGTCCCGCAAGTCGCCTGTGGAGTTGTCGCCGAGGAACAGGTTGTCGCCCTCGTAGGTTTCGATGACCCTCTGCACAATTTGATCGGAGGATGCGGACAAGCTTACGCCGAGCAGTTCTTCCAGTCGCCGCACGAGTTCAGCATCCACTTTTTCCGGCGGCTTGTTCTCCAAGCGAAACAGCTTGTTTTGCGAGGTCGGATACCCGTCGTTATTAAGTTTCCTCGAGAGCTCTTCCAGGGACCAATTTTTTTCCTTCCGGGCTTTCTTGACCCGCGCAGCCAACTCACGAACAGCCTCCGGCACCTTCTTAGCTGCTCGGGAGTCAGCCTTGCCGCCTTTGGTGGCTTCCTCGGCAGACTTGGACCCCCGATCAATGTCGGTCATTTCACTCATGATAACAAACTAATGCCTGCCTGCTAATTTGGTCAATAAGAATATCCGTTAACAGATTTCAACAATATATGCTAAAAATCCATCGAAATGATTGTATTCAATTGGGAATAAGCATCTTATGTATGGACGGTTTACTTTTCTGACAATTTTACAAACGGGTATCCACATTGCGCTTGACAAATACTTTCGTGTATACGAATTTGTTATAACAGTTTGAAATGCTACATATGATACTCTATTTTCAGAGTAAAGAGCAGTTCAAACGAGGTCCATCCCCGCAGGAAACAAATCGGTTCAGCGCAACCACATAAACAGACAAACCTATGAAAAGTCCAACTCCAAACGAATGGGAAAAAATCGTCCAATCGGTCGCCGATGTAGTAGCTGCATGCGAAAATAGGGCGGAAGCATATGCCAAAGCCCACGAAGCCCTCCGCCGTGACGTCGCAGGGATCGACGGTGACGCCAACGATTTCAACCAACCCAACTCCGACTCAAGTAGCCGAGGCAATCCGTCGCCAGCCCGCTAAAATAGGCAGAATCACGACTGGCACCTTGCAGCCAGTCGGCAAACAGGACGATGGGAATAGTGTCCGCACAACATCAGCCAGCAACGATTTCATTTGACCCCCTCTCGTCGCTCGATAGGTTGTCGTCATGAATCATTCGCCCGGTTTTTTAAAGGTGGTCGATGAAGCGCGGCCACGCGTGAAGGAAATCACGCTGGAACAGGCGCGCGAACGGCTCGCGCGGAATCCCAAAGCGATCCTCATCGATGTTCGCGAGGATTTGGAATGGCAGAACGGCCATGCGGCGGAAGCCAGGCACCTGGGCAAGGGCGTTTTCGAACGCGACCTGGAAACCACCGTTCCGGATCCCAATACGGAATTGTTGATGTATTGCGGGGGCGGGTATCGGTCAATTCTGACGTGCGCCAGCGCCCAGCAAATGGGTTACCGAAATGTCTTCTCCATCATTGGCGGCTACAAGGCGATGGCGCAGAGCGGCTGGCCGATGAAGAAGAAGGAATGACGGCGGCAGCCGTATTGAGCCGTGAGTAAGGATTAAGATTAGGAGAAGACGCGTCCGCAGCCTACCGTTTGGACACGGCTGCGGCAATGGCTGGCTCGCCGCTGACCTGCTTGCGACGGAAGCAAATTCGGTTGAGGTGGTTGAGCAAAGACACGAGTTTTTCGCGGGCAAATTCGCCCATCAGGCAAATCTGGATCCAGTTCTCGCGCCGGAGATATTCGCTGTTGTAACTGAGCAAAAAGCCGGCTTCGTGGAGTTGCCCGCCGACCTTGGTGGAATCGAGTTCAGCGGGCAGCGCGATGGTCATCACGGCGGGCGAGGTGTCGGCATCGGCGCCGACGAGGTTGAAACCCAGTTCGCGCAACTTTGGCCGAAGCCAGCCGGAAACCTCGCGCAGTTCCTGGAAGCGTTTGGGCCAGTCGGCCCGCTTCACGGCGGTTTGGAGCGCGCGGACGAGGTTCGAGGAATGGGTGAACGCCACGCCTTGCTGGCGCGCATAGAGCCCGAGGTCGAGATAGCGCGGCAGGCGGCCGGCAGCTTCCTGAACCGCGTGATTGTAGAACACCATGCCGAGGCCGGGAAAGGCTTGCAGACCCTTGCCGCTGGCGCATGAGGCGAGATGGACACCTTTCAAATCCACCGGGACGGTGCCGATGGAACTGATGCAGTCGAGGCAAAGCTTCACGCCGCGCGCAGCGCAGATTTGCTTGAGGGAATCGAGATCGTGCAGGACGCCGGTGGAAGTCTCGCAATGGACGCACCAGAGCCAGGCGGCGCGGCGCTCGTCCAGCTTTTGCGCGAGCACATTAAAATCAAAAGAACTGCCGCGTTTGGCCTGGAGCACGTCGAACTCGAGCCCAAAGCGGCCGGCATGGTCAACCAGGCGTTCCCCGAACTCGCCATTCGCGAGGACGAGGCCCGGCTGTTTATCGAGCGACAGTTGCGCGGCGATGACGTCGTTCCCAAGCGTACCCGAGCCCAGCAGAATTTCGACGCTGGCCGCGCCCGTCAGGCCGCAGAGGAGTTGCTTGGTAGCCTGCAAATCTTCGACGAAGGATTCGGAGCGATGCGATTCGGCCGCTTCCTCGAATCTCCGCCTGACCGCGCGGCTGATGGCGACCGGGCCGGGCAGCAGATTCACCATGTGGCGATCGAAATTGCGCGAGGAGCGCGTGCTGAGAAAAGTCCGCGCGCCCGCCTCGAAGGATTCGATGCTCATGTACATCGGCTGGAACTGGGCGCCCTCGTTGCCGACCAGCGGACCGAACGGGATGAAGCCCAAGTGGTGGTAGAGCTTGCGCTGGCGGGTGGTGCCCGAGAGGATGGCGAAGTCGTGGCCGTGTTCGACGAAATATTGCCAAACCATGGCCATGAATCCCTGAAAGACCTGGCCGGTGCGATACTTGCGGTCCACCGCCAGCAAGCGGAGTTCGCAAATATCGCGGCCCGGCGGCAGGTATGAGTCGAGGTTCGGCAGCTTTTGGTCGAGGGAAAAAGGCCGCTTGGCCCGCAAGGCGAGCATGCCCGCGAGTTTGCGCCCGCTCAGGCAGATGATGTACGTATTCTCCGCGTGGAACTTGTCCACCAGCCGCAAGTTGGGCGACGGCGCGTGCTGCGGGATTTCCTCGACGAAGGTTTTGTAATTGAGTTGATGGATCAAATCCATCTCCCAATCCTCCGTGGCGAATTTGAATACGAGGGGCGAGCGCGGTTCCATAAGTCTATTTGAACGATTCGTCCGGTTTGGGCTGAACCGGGGGGCGGCCAGCCAGTTGCGCGGCTTCGTCAATCAGGTTCTTCCGATGCGCGACCAATACCATTCCCGCGAGCAGTGACAAGGCGATCACTTCCCACACTTGCCGACCCATGATCATCTTTGCGAGCAAAGGAACCAGGGCGAAAGCAATGAGGCCGCTTAAAACGGTTCGACGCAGAAAACAAAACAAGGCGAGCAGCACTCCCACAGAAAGGAGCGTCAGACGAAAATCAAACAACAGCAAAGCGCCAAGCGAGGTGGCCATCCCCTTCCCTCCCCGAAAGCTCAGTTGGAACGGCCAGATGTGGCCCAGCACGACTGCGAGCATGGCGAGCGCCGCCAACCGGTCGTCGAGAGTGAAATAGCGAACCACCCAGACGGCGACCGCGCCTTTGCCGATGTCTCCCATGAGGGTCAGCAGGAATCCACCCAACCCCAGGAAGCGTCGCACGTTCTTGGCGCCAGTGCTGCCGCTGCCCAACTCGCGAAGATCCTGCCCGAACCAAATGCGCACGAGGTAGTAACCGGTCGCCAGGCAGCCCAGAACATAGCTGCCCAGGAAAACAGCCATCGCCTGGTTCAAAGGAACCGCCGGGCCAAATACCTGTTGCGTCCAAGACGTCCAGTCCATATTAGTCCTGGCTCTCGCTCCGGCCGATGTTGCTGATGACCAAGGATTTCATCATGGCGTTTCCGGATAAACCTGTCGCAGCCGCGGTCAGAATGGGATTTAAAAAAATATTTGTAAATATCAAACTGTCACCAAACTGTCACATGAAAGACGCCAAAGGTTTTATTAGCGGGAATGTGTTAAACCGCGGCCCAATGATTCATTGTGCCAGAAGTAACCGTTACCGTGGCGGGAATGGATGAATCGGTGAATCAAACGACACGGAAAGAGGTTTTAAACAAGTTGCGGCGGGCGATTCGCGAAATCTCGTCAAGTCAGCTTCCCGGCGCGGCTGCTGTCGGCTCCGTTGGTTCCTCTGGCTCCTCGGCGGCAATGTTGAACTTCTCGAACTTCGAAATCAACTCGAACATCGACCGCGGCACCATCAAGTCACGAGTGACGTCTTCGGTGGTTTCCTTGATCTTGCCGTCCTTTTGCACCTGCCTGGCAACATTTTGGAGCCGGACGGTGTAAAGCAGTTCGCAACGCGGAGAGTGCTTGAGCGTCAGGCGAGTCCATCGATCCGCGCCTGGCGGCCGCGGCCTGGCCTGGGTCAGAGGACTCAGATCGCCGGCTTTGAACGCGGCCACTTGTGCGGGATCGGTGAACAGGTCAAGCGTGTTAATCTTCTTCTCTTTGTCCAGCCAGCATTGGGTGGTTTCGCAAAATGGCGCATGGGCAATCATCCCAAAGGCCGTGACGGTCGTGAGGCCCACGATCATTCCCGCTTCAACCAACCACACCATGACGAGCGGAATGCCGGTGATCATGCCACTGCCGTGCAAACCCCACGATCCATCCTCATAAAGCTGCCTCATGCCGGCCAGCATTTCCTCGGGCCAGCAGAGAATCGGAGCGCCCTGGAAAGTCGCGTGAATATGCCCGTTCCAACTGAAGTAGAGAGCAATGATCCCGGCGCCAATGGCGGCCATGCATGCCACGGCCGTATTTCGAACCTTGCCCCATCTCATCAGCCTGCCGCTCAAGAACCCAAAGAGGAATCCGTAGCCCACCGTAAGCAGAAAGTTGAGGTAGATGATCGGGATCCACTTCATTAAATAGGCGTAGGCATATCCCAGCGGAAAACCCGCCACAGCCGCCACCCCGAGAGCCAGCAATGGACCGTGAACCCCGAATTTGCCGGAGTGCCGGTAAACTTGAAAAGACTCAGCTTCCATGGACCTCAAAAACCCTCTTCCATCTCCGGCAGATCACCAGAGTCAATGCTTGGAACTACTTGTATAATGCCAGACATGTGGAAACAGAGGCAAGCAAAAAAGGGTTCACCAGCGTGGCGTTGAGCCCAGCGCTTCTTCAGCATCCGTAGCCGTAATAGACTCCCTACAATGACGTGAGGAACTTCTTCACCCGCACGAACGCCCGCATGATGGCTGGCAAATAGAACGCTGCCAATAGCGCGATAATGGCGATCACGCACAAAAGCTCCATGAGCGTGACTGCCTTGCGCTGCTCCCGTCTCCGTATTTCGAGTGACAAAACGTTGCGCATCCATGTTTGGACAAAGCACCGCTCCAAAGCTCACATCGACAATCGGCCCACCCTTCCCCCATAAGTCTCGAAAACGGGAATCCGCAAAGTGAACGTCTGGTGCTCTTCCCTGGCTGACCGGGCGAGCATCGGCTGATTTATACTATCTCTGACGCCACGGTTGAAAAACGCCTGGAGGCGGTTGGTACGCACGTGGCCGCCGACGCGGAAGTCTGCGCAAGAGGAAATACAACGGCGCCCCGACTTCGCCTGCGAATAAAATAACGAGGAACCAGATGATCTTTGTGCGGCCCTGCTCGTGGTTCGCGCAATCCAGAAGCATCCATACCCAGAAGGCGAGGGCAAGCAGAACAATGGGGGTAAGAACGAGGCGGACATCGGCCAGCATTACGAATCGGAGTGGTTCAGGCGTCATAGTATTGCCTTTCGTTGTTATAGTGCGTCACAATTCATTCGCATGCAAACCGCCCAGTGGCTCAACGTTCATTGATAATTGGTTCGCATTTTTTGCGCATTCTGCGGGGAGGAGGAAGCGCATCGAGCGCGGAAGAATTCCAAATTCCTTGACTAAATGGCGGCGGGCCTTGCGAGTCCGGGCCATTAAGGGCAAAGTTCATGGGTCATGGCGACTTTTTACGACACGCACGCGCATCTGGATTACCCGGATTACGCCGCCGACTTGCCCGCAGTCATCGAGCGGGCGCAGGCCGCTGGTATCGTGAAGATGATCAGCATCGGCACGGATCTGGAAAGCAGCGCGCGCGCAATCAAGTTGAGCGAGCAATACCCGGCGGTGTTTGCGGCGGTCGGCTGGCATCCTACGAATGTCCAGGATGCGCCCGAGGATTTGCGCCCGGCGTTGCGGGAATTGGCCAGGCATCCTAAGGTGGTCGCCATTGGTGAAACCGGCTTGGACTATTATCGTTTGCCGAGCCGGCAATCCAGTGGCACGGCCGGCGACGATCAGACTTACAAACAAAAGCAGGCCACGCTTTTCGAACAACAACTTGAAGTCGCCGCTGAATTGGGACTGAACTGCGTGGTTCACACGCGCGATTCACTCGATGACGCCTTGATAAAAATGCAGCCCTTCGTCGGACGCGTGCGTGGCGTTTTTCATTGCTTCGTGGATAATCCGGCCGCCATGCAACGCGTGCTGGCCATCGGATCGCTCGTCAGCTTCACCGGCATTGCCACTTTCAAAAACGCCCAAACTGTCCGCGACACTGTCGCGGCCGTTCCGATCGGACAGTTCATGCTGGAAACTGATTCGCCGTACCTGGCGCCGGTTCCCTATCGCGGCAAACGATGCGAACCCGCCTATGTGAAAGAGATTTCTGAACTTGTGGCGCAGGTTCGCGGCTGCTCCCTGGAAGAATTGAGCCAGGCGACGTGTGACACCGCGCACCAGTTCTTCCCGAAGCTGTTGCAACGGTGAAGTAACGGCGGGCTTTATGATCAGGGCACGCGGTGCGGCCGCCCCATCCACACACGGTCCACTCCCGGCGCATAATTGGCCGCGGTCAATTTCGCGTCACGAAACCAGGGAAAGTGGACCGCCAGGAGTGAGTCATCCCAAATCCGAACCTCGGTGCACTTTTGCAGCCACGGCTCATGCCAGATACGAAAGAATTTCCCGCGCGAGCCGCAAGTTGTGAAGGCCGTGTACCGCTCCAGCAGAAACTCGCTCAACGAACCCGCCGGGCAAGGCTTGAAATCGCGGTTGATGGCAATGTCGGCAGCGTAACTCAGCTCCGACGATGCGGCGGTCACTCTCCCCTGCAATTTGCCCGCTTCATGAACATGCTCGTAGTCCAATTGCCCGAACCGGTAAGGCAAGCCGAACGTCCGCGGGCCGAGGAGAACACTGAGCCGGTTGGGTATCCACTCCGCCAGAAAATAAATGCCTGCTTCGCCGCTGTGCCGGACATAAGTCCGCACGTTCAACAACCCGTGCGTGGCAATGGGCGCCAGCAGCCACGCAGTCCATCGGCCACCGCAGGCGGGACGCAGTCCGCGCATGGTGAACGCGACTGCGCTCACGTAAGCCTTGCCTTCACGAAGGTCAAGTTCGAACGGCACTGCGCGCTGCAAGTGTTCCACGTCCACTTCATAGTGCATGAAAACCGCGCGCAGCCAATCGCTGTAGAACAGCGGCTCGCCAGGGTTGGCGAGCAACCGTCCGCGCGCATCCCCACTTGGGCTTGCATCACGCGCCGATTCCAGCACTCCTGATTTCACAGGTCCTTTCTGATGCCCAACAACCGGCTGGTACCTGGTCACGTTTGTTAACGCCTGCCAAAAGCAGCCAACAGGTATGCCAGGGCAAACTCACCGTAAATCGCGAGCAGGCTGATGTGAATCAAGGTCCGCCCCGACCGCCCACGCCAATGCGTGGAACTGTAATAGACAACTTGCAACAGCACCCGAAATCCCCAAAAGAATGCGATGCCTGCCGCCAGCCAGCGACAAACTGGATTTGTCCCCGCGGCAAAATCCGCCGCGAAATGCCACGTCAGCACCGCAAACAAAAGCAAGGTGATGGAAATAAACCACGAGTGCACCTGGTGCACTTCGCGGATCAGCAGCGGCATGCGCGCGAGATCCTCCCGCCAGCGCATGATGCGATTGAGCGCGAGATTCAAGATCGCAATCCCGGCTTGCAGGATGGCTGCGAGTTCAAGTGCCGTCCGCAAATCGAAATGGAGCGTCATATAGCCGGCTTTAAACTGATTTCGCGCAATTAATGTTTCGTCGCCATCGCTGCAATCCCATAGACCGTTGCGAAATAAATGAAAACGACGGTCAACCCGTGATAGCCGATTTTGTAAAACCAGTTGGTCAGGAAAGGCCGCGCATCGAACACAAACAATTGCACCAGCAGCCGCGCGAGCCAGAATGCCCCGATAAACAGGCACAACGACCGGCCCAGAGGCGTTCCGGCGGCCATTTCATTTCCGTGGCGGAGTGTCAGCGTTCCGAAAGCCACGATCACCAGCACGATGAACGAGCCGTAAACCCAGAACAAATTGCGCAGGAATGGGTGGAGCGGCGCGAGGTTCGCGCGCCAGTCCAGGGCTCGAGGCGTGAGCGCGCTAGCGGTGAGAATTCCAAAATGGAGCAGTCCGGCGAGGCGAAGCAATGTTTCGAGGTGGTTCATGGGAGTTCCTTTCATAATGCGTGGATGGCTTGCAGAAACGGAAGGATGACGCGATGGATAAACGGCTGATGGAAAAGCCAGAAGACCGGGCCAGCCGTGAACGTGACAGTAAAAATCCAGCCGGCAAAACCATGGCGCAAGCCGAGCCTGCGCCCGGCCCTCGAACGCTCGATCAATACTCCGGCCGCTTGCAGGAGAAAGTAAAGTGTCGGCAACCCATAGCCTCCCCGCGCTGGAATTGAAATTACCAGTTCATGCACCAGTCCCGACAACAGGAAAACCACCGTGGTCGCCCCCGCTGTACTCGAATGGCGCAGGGCTGGGCGAAACGCGAGATCGTACGCCAATTGGGAAAAGGCCGAGTTCCAACGCTTGCCCCAAAATTCTCCAAGGGATGTGGACAGAATCGGCGCGCGCATCAAGGGACGGGCATTTACTCCCAAGCGTTGCCAGCCCAGCGCGAGCAAATGGAATGTGCCGAAATGCAGCAGGAAGATCAGGCCCAGCAGCCCGCACCATCCCGCCAGCAGCGGTGATGATGCGGGCAGCATTCGGACCATTCCCCACAAAAGTGTCGCTCCAAAAAGTGTCTTTCCAAATGCTGCCAGCCAGGCTCCGGCCGGCGAACGAGGCGAGCTTGCTTGCCAGGGCAGAGTGCCCACAAGAAACTCCTTTGCATCCAACCCGGGCCACAAAAAGAGATAGGCCCAGTTGCGCCAAGGTGGAGCCGCGTTCACTTCGCATCGCCGCCATGTGAGCCATTTGCAGCCCAGGAAGATTCCAAAGGCCATTGCCCACATGAACTTCCAGGCCGACAGGAAGTTTTTTAGGCTGAACGCCAGCGAAGGCAGGAAAATAATCGGCAGCCAGCTTGCCAACTCGTAACAGCCGCCGTGAGGAAGCTCTAATCTTTTTAGGAGAGAAATTAGAGCCTCCTCACGCCGGGTGCCTCGGGGGGTCGCGTTCGTTCTCATAATGTCCTCACGGCATTTCATAAAAGGAACTCGTTACACTGTGGTTGGGAGAGCGCCGAGAACCTTTGTGCGGCAGTTGGCACGCTCCACCAAAACAGTGTCGCCGTGCCGCGAACCAGCGGTAGGTCGCCCGCAAAACCGCCATCGCGCCGGGGAGCCGTGCCAGCGTCGAGACGGGCGACATCCACCAGATGGAGCGCGCGATTTCGATCAGGGCGTCCGCTCCGCCCAAGTTTCGTCCGTCCGCTGTTATCAGGCGCATTTCGTTCAGAAGAGTTTCGGCCTTCAGGCCAAACCGCGTCTGCACCCAGGGCGCCTGGAGAGCTGCGAGCTTGAACCCGCGCCGCCGGAGCACGCGGTATCCACGCGCCACCCAGGCGCGACAGAAGGCACAATTTCCATCGTAGAGAGCCCAGCCGCCGTTACGTTCTGTAATTTCAGTATTCACAGAAATATATCATCAAAAAAATTATTTGTTGCCCAAACCCAGCGCCTTAAGGGCTTTGTCCCCCAATCGGGCAAATTTCGCAAACGTGCTCGCGGGCCAGCGCCGCACTTGCTCATACCAACCGGTGGTGGTTTCAAAAAAGTCGCGCAGTTCGGCCAGCCGTGTCCTGGTAAAGGCGTCCTTTTCCTGATCCGCTTCGGCGAGGCATTCGCGAAGCATCGCGAGCGTGGGGTCGATTTCGCGCCGTTTTCGCTCATCCAGCACCAGGCGGAACATTTCCCAAACGTCCTTCATCGTCTCGAAATGATCCCGCTTATCACCCATGACATGAACCAGGCGAACGATCCCCCACCCTTGCAATTCCTTGAGGCTGGTGCTGACGTTCGAACGCGCCACCGACAGCGTCTCGGCGATCTCCTCCGCATTCAACGGCTTGGCGGAGATGTAGAGCAGCGCATGGATTTGCGCCACGGTCCGGTTGATGCCCCAGCGCGTGCCCATCTCCCCCCAATGGAGGACGAACTTTTGCTGGGTGGCGGTGAGTGGCGGCATAATTTCTATTGTTTCTGTCTGTTCAGAAATTACCATATTTGCCGTGCTTGTCAAGAGGCCGCTCCAATCACCACGATCCGAAGATTTGCGGAGAGGAGCAGAAAAAAGGTCGCAGCCGCCGCAGGAAAGCTCTGCTCTTTGTTCCAAAGGGCCAAAGCCCTCTTGCGTCGGCTGCGACAAACTCCGCAGGCTGTTTAATCCCGCGGAAAAATCGTGTTCAAATTCTCGTTGCCACCCAGGCGGTTAATTGTTCCGGTTGCCCACCGCCGGCAGCGGGATATAACTCTTTTTCACATCCTCGCTTCTAATCACGGTCAACATCCGCCCATCCTGAATCACAGTACACCCCTTCTTGCTCAAAATCTCCTGCAAAAGATCAAGCGCCTCATCCCGATTCAGTTCATGGGCATGCCAGGCATCGACCGGGGCCCAGATATCGACATTCGGTTTTACATGAATAAACACTCCGGCCGCAGTGCTGAAATAATCGAACACCCTTTGCAGCGGCACCCCGCGAAAATCCAGGCGCAGTCCCTCGGACTCGGCGGCGCCGGGTTGGTTGCGTTCCAGATCGAATGTCGGCTTCAATCGTTTAGTGCTCATTGCGATTTTTGTTATTGGTCTTTCTGGTTATGAATGCACCCACGCAATCTCAGACGCGTGAGCCCGTCAAAATGTTCAGGTAGCAATCATCGGGCCAATGTCTGAATCCGCTTTTAATTCGTAAAACCGAGGTTTTTTTAGGGGATTCAGGCGCCAAGTGCGCAAGATTTGCTCAGCGAGGAACATTGGTTGCGCAGAGCTCCTGCGCTGCGCGGATCTGTGAAGTATTACCGGGCGGAGCAGGAGCTCTGCGCTCCGTCTGCACTGGACAACAGATGAAGTTTTGGCGCGTTGAAGTTGGTCAACGGATTCTCGGCGAAATGACCAGTTTCAAGTTTGTGCAGCCACGATTCGATCAAGCGGCCCACGGCAGTGACATCCAGGCGCTCATGGATGGCGGGGTATTTGTGAAGATTGGCCTGCGCGAGTTTGAACAAGGCCGCTGAGGGCCGCAGGCGGCTTTTTTGCAAATGGACAAAGGCCCCGGCCAATTGAATCATGCCTTTATAAAAGGAATAATTCGGTCCATGTCGCTGTGCCAGCCAGAGCTTTTCGAGCACCTCGTGCGCTTCGAAAAACAAGCCCTGATTGAAACAGGCGAAATAACCCAGATAATGCGCGTCCAACTCCTGACCCTGGCAATCTGCGATCAGGTCCGCTATTTTCCCGCTCTTACGGCTCATCAATCTAAATTAAGGAGAAATTGGATATTACCAAGTCTCAAACGAAGATTTGGTGTAATGCTTCAGTCATACCAGCGCGGACATTCTGGTCCGCTTTAAACATCCGCACACCTGGGCGGACTGGAATATTCGCACGAGGACCGGCGTATCCCGCTATCACTGAGGCATTATGGTCGGTGGCTCTTCATTCATCCGGTGTTGGCCATCCAATCCGCACAGAACTTTGATTCTCCTCTCCCCACAACTCCTATTTTTTCTTAAATAAATCCCCGATTCCCTTCGTGGTATTGTTCAATTGGTCCACTGTTCCCTTGCTCAGGTTTTGAATATCTTTTGCGCTGGAGGCAATGGCTTTGGTTCCCGCTTCGATGGCGCTTTCCAACAGCGGTTTCAGGACCTGTTGAACCAGTTCCGCGGCGGTTACGGCGTTGTTTTCAGAGCCGATATTTTGGAGATGCACCGGGGACAGCGTGAGGGTTGGAAGCTGGCCCACGCCCGTTACGGCCAGGTTCACTTTCGTTCCATTAATGACCACGTCCTTGACGATAAATTTTTTTCCAGCCTTTTTGGCGGGGGCCGCCGCTGATTGTTTTTGCTCGCTGCTCGAGGCATTCAGATTGTCGAGGATCTTGCTCAAGTTGCTCTTTCCAGCCAGCGTGCTTTCGAGGGTGAGTTGCGGTTCCTGAATGTTGATTTCATCCACCACCACGGTGTCTGACATCACGGACCCAATCTTCACCGCTACTTTTACCGAGCCGACTTCAATGGCCGACGAGGTCTTGTACCCTTCCGGATTGCCCACAAACAACTTGGACAATTTACCGCTGCCGGAGAACGGGGAAATGTCCGCCGCATCCAGGCGCACGTCCACTTTGGTCAATGTGGGACCCACTGTTTCCACTCCTTTCTTGACGAGGGAATTCAGTGAAAAGAACACCATCGCCAGCGCGATAACGACGAGCAGGACGACAACCATACCGATTCGGACGATCAGCTTTTTCATAGGCTTTTAATTTAGGTTCAATGTCGAGACAAACAGAATTGGGGTTTTAATAAATGGCATGGTCATTGATTTAGCTGCACGAACCGCTCGGCCGGTCCCATCACCTCCATCATTGGCGATCAACAGCGGATGTAAAGGCGATTCCGGCGCAATGCAAGGCGTCACTTTTTGTTTCTTCTGAGTCCGAAGAAAAAATCCCTGCCGCGAGTTTGCCTTGTAGCGCGAGGATGTGGCTGTCTCATTTTAGGGCAAAGACCTGAGTCAATTTCTAAAAAAAATTTGAAAAATCGCTTGAGAAATTTCCGATGGTGACGATAATGATTTTAGACGGCAGCGTCACCCTGTGATGCAAGCCTCGCTCTTTGGAATGCTGGAAGAGCAGCAGATTTACCCTGCCATGCTCGTGATCCTAACAAATGTCCTTGAACCGTAATTAAACAAAAATGGAGCCTCTATTTCGGTAGTGGCCGACAGGCCTTGACTGGAAGTCGAAAAATATCGATCGGGTTCCACCTGTTCCTAAATAAGTTCAAAGGAACTGTTATACACGGCATTACGGTGGGGTTTTTTATTTCGTCGCACGCGGGTTATTCGAATGGCACAAGGTTCAGCGAGGCGAAGCAGCTCCAAACACCAAATTCCAAGCTCCAGAGAAACACCAGGTCCAAAGCGCCAAATTTCACGCCTATACGCCAAACCGGTTTCGCAATAGGTTCGAGTTTGGCTTGAGGTTTGAAATTTGAAGCTTTTTTGGAGCTTGGAATTTGGTGTTTGGAGTTTGTAACGGCCGCCCGTTTGGAGCTGTTTTACCCAGTTGATTATTTTCCAGCGGGATATTAATCTCGGCGTAAGAAACTGGCTGTCCCTTGGATACGCAAAGCAAGCAACATTATGGATCAAACGGTCTGTGATTCAAGCGTCGCACCCGCACCAAAACCCGCTCTCGACCTCTGCAACCGCAAACACCAGTTGGATTTGCCCAAAACCCTGGCCGGACGCAGCCTCCTCCGCCTGCAGGACCTGCTGGAAAGCGGTGTCGCCAAAGTTTCCGTCCATGGGGACCCGCACATCTACGATAGCGCCACCTTCCCGTGGGCCGCGGAAGTCGAAGCCGGTTGGAAAAGCATTCGCGCCGAACTCGACCACGTCATGCGATACCGGGACCAAATCCCGAGCTTCCACGAGATCCTCAAGGAAGTGACCACCATCACCACCGATAACAATTGGAAGACCTTTTTCCTGGCCGGCATCGGGATGAATTGCGAAGAGAACGCGCGGCGCTGCCCGGAGACGATGAAGCTGCTGCAAAAAATCCCCGGGATGAAGACCGCTTTTTTTTCCATTCTCTCGCCGCGCAAGCATATCCCGGCTCATCGCGGAGCGTTCAACGGGATTCTGCGCTTTCATCTCGGGCTGCTCGTGCCTGAACCACGGGAAAAATGCCGCATTCGCATCGGCAATGATTTTCGTCATTGGACCGAAGGCAAGAGCCTCATCTTCGACGACACTTTCAACCACGAAGTTTGGAACGACACCGACGGTTATCGCGTCGTGTTGTTTGTCGATTTCGCGCGTCCGCTAACATTTCCATTTCATCAGATGAACGAAGCTTTGCTGAGCATCGGCGCGCTCGCTCCTTTTCTGCGCGAAGCGGGCGAGAAGCAGAAGAAATGGGAGAAGAAGTTTTACCAGAAGAAGTGACCTTCTTTTCCGGGAAGGCGGCTGACCATACAGCGCGCTGCTGCGCGCCCCTGTCGGAAATGGGCCGAAATTAATCTTTAACCTTCTGAGCCGGCGCTGGCTTTGCATCCAGCTTGCGTCGCTCCAAAGTGCCAGCCAGATACGTATCCGGAGCTGCTTCCTGCCATGCGGTAAACCACAGGTTTCCGAGCATTTGCCCGCCAGCGAGCAACTGCGTGGTTAAAAAAGCCCGGCCTTCCCTGCCTGCGTCACCTTCCGCGAACAACTTGCCTTCCTTCTCCAATTTGTAGAGCGGTTCGACCTGCTGGTGCTGATCGACAATGTAGGCCACGATCAGCGAGAACGTGTCGTGTGCTTGCCCTTCCTTGGCTCCGGCGGCGGCCAACTGAGCCGGGTGGATGCGCGCTCGAATTTCGTTCCAACTCGCGGCGTCGAGATTTCTAAAGTAGCCATCCACATGGCTGTGGATCTTGTTGGTGGTGTAGTTCTCCGGATTCTCCCCCACCCAGCCGTTGAAATGCCGGGTGGTGTGCAGTGGTTGAGCGCCGTCGCCCACATAGTGGCCCATCACGCCCATGATGTAGATGATGTTCTCCTGCGCGTTGGCGATTTCCTCGGGCGTGCCGCCGTGTTCCTGAAAGGCTTTCAGATAAGAGAACCCTGATTTAAGCTTGGCGAAGTTTTCCATGATCGCCCAGGGCAAAAATCCCACCAACTGCCTGGTATGGTCCGCGTTCTGGTTCGGATTGATGGGCGGGAACTTCTCCGGATGGGCGGCGCGGGCCAGCGCCAGTTGCGCGGTGAAGTCATAACGAAATCGCGTCAGCGAATGCGCTTCGATCCCATACGGCTCCAAGTCTTCCAAGTCGATAAAGTGATCCGGGGCATTGAGGTGGGAGAGGTCCGGAGTGTTGCGCCAGCGGTCCGGCTCGCCAGCCAGGAAAGCAATCCGTTCACGTGTCGCCGGGACCTGGACGAACTCGGGGAAATTTGCCGGCAGCGAAGCCAGCGCCAGTTGATTAACGAGCCGGTGCCCTTCATAATCCCAGGCGCCGCACTTGAACGCCAGGCCGGCAACCAGCAATAACCCAAACATTTTTTTCATGGCTTGATTCGCAATTCCGGAGCATCATAAGTCGCCACCGACAAAAGGCAAAAGACAAATCGGTTTAGCCAGAACGGTCTTTTCGGCGGAGCGCAGAGCTCCTGTTCTGCGTGAACATCGGAATTATCAACCCGCGGAGCTGGAGTTCTGCGCTTCGACCGCGGCTGGCATCAGAGCAGCACCATGAAAATCATCACTGATGAGCATTGCACCGGCTACTCGTCACCCGGACACCCGGAGCGGCCGGAACGCATCAGCCGCACGCTGGAACGGTTGCGCAGCCAGACCGAATTGCCCATCTCCTGGGACAAGCCGCTGCCGGCTGACGAAACGGCCATTCTGCGCGCCCATTCAGAAAGGCTGGTCGCCCGATTGAACGTGGCCGAAGATTTCGACGGGGACACACCGTATCATCCGAAGATCGCCGAACACGCGCGCCGTTCCGTGGGCGCGGGACTGGCAGCCCTCAAGTCGGCCCGCGCCGGCCAAGCTGCATTTAGCCTCATGCGACCACCGGGACATCATGCCACCCGGGAACGCATCATGGGCTTTTGCTATCTCAACAATATTGCCATTGCCGCTCTCGAAGCTCTCGCCACCGGCGCGAAAAAAGTCGCCGTTTATGACTTCGACGTTCATCATGGCAATGGAACTGAGGACATTCTGCTCAACCACCCCGGGGCCGCGTTTTTTTCGATTCATCAGTACCCGTGCTATCCGGGCACTGGCGCTTCCGATGTTGGCAATAATTGTTTCAATTACCCCGTTGCGCCCTACACACCGCGAGCTGAATACCGCAGCGTGCTCGCCCGCGCGCTTGAAGAGCTCAAGAAATTTGGTCCCGATCTTGTCACTGTCTCCGCCGGTTTCGACGCGTATGCGCGCGATCCGCTCGCCCAGGAAACGCTTGAAGCGGAGGATTATCATTGGCTGGGCGAGTCCATCCGCAAACTGGGCATTCCCACTTTCTCGCTGCTGGAAGGTGGTTATAGCGATGATTTGCCCGAGTTGATCCTGGCGTATTTGAAAGGGTTGGAAGGACTGTGACCAAAGTAACTTTCAAGCTGGGAAAAACTGAAATCCAGGCGCTCGTCCACCAGGCTGATGGGGCGGGACTCACCATGCTAAATGTTCACGATGACGAAGACACCTCCGTGCAGGCCGGATTGGCCAACATCCAGAAGTACGGCGGCCGGGTCATCGAACTCGCTCATTCCGGCGAACGCCTGATCACCTTCGGCTTGGGTGGCCGCAACTATTCATTCGATCCGAACCGGATTTTTTCCGACACAGGCATCGCCGAAACATTGAAGCTGCAAAGCGCCTGGTCTGCGGAAGCCCACGCCGAGGTGCGGGCTTTTGCGGCGGCGTATCTCAGCCGGTTTGCCCTGGAAAGCGAACCCGTGATCGTTGCGCTCCACAACACCATGGAAGGCCCATTTTCCGTTGAGAGTTTTCTTCCCGCCGGCAATTACGGTTCCAGTGTCGCGGAAATCCAGGTAAACCCCGAGCGCAGCAAGTTTGATTTCTTTTATGTTACGAACCGCCGATTCTTCGAGTATCTGAAGCGGCTCGATTTCAATGTGGTGCTGCAGGACAACGAGCGCGTCGCTGACGATGGTTCCTTGTCGGTTCACTTTTCCAGAAAAGGAATTCCGTACATTAACGTCGAAGCGGAAGTGCGCCACTTACCAGCCCAAATCGAGATGCTCAAAGTTGTCCGCGAGATGCTGGCCGGATAACAGCGAGGCGCATTGGGTCGGACGCGTTGGAAGATTCTCCAGCCGGCAGTTTGGCATCCGCCTTGCCGCTTAAAGGCAGGACTCCCTACTTGCGGCATTTGGGTTCCAGCCCTGTTTCAAATATGCTCCGCAATGGTTGGCGGGTGCTCATACGCGGTCTGCAGTTCCGGCGGCAGTGACCCCCCTTCGCGCGCCAAAACCCGATAAGTCCGAATCTGGAGGGAGAGGTTCATGCCGTCGCGCAATCCTAACAGCGCATACTCCTCCTTCGTAATGCGTGACCGCAACGTCAAGCCCGAGGGAAGTTCAAGTTCCAACCGCAGCATGATTCCCAGAAAATAAGTGCGCCGCAGCACGGCGCGATACCGGTATAACGCCAGATCCGGTGAAACCTGCACCGCATATGGGCGAAAGCCGATCCGCAGCCGCGTGCCATCCGGCTGCGTCGGCGCTGGAAACTCGAGTTCATTCACGCGTCCCACGCCCTTGCGAACCTCGACTTCCAGGACGTTCATGACGCCGATGAAGCGGGCCACGAACTCGTTTACCGGCTGTTCGTACACCTCGCGCGGCGCGCCGATCTGTTCCAGATTGCCCTTCGAAAAAATCACGATGCGGTCGGACACCTCCATCGCTTCCTCCTGGTCGTGAGTCACGAACAAGGTGGTGACATTCAAGTCCTTGTGCAAATGGACGAGCCATTCGCGCAATTCCTGGCGAATCTTCGCGTCCACTGCGCCAAACGGCTCGTCCAGGAGCAACACGCCCGGCTTGGACGCCAGCGCGCGCGCAATCGCCACCCGCTGCCGTTGCCCGCCGGAAAGTTGATGCGGATAACGCCTCTCCAACCCGTCGAGGCCAAGCAATTTCAACAACTCCGTGACGCGAGCCTCGATGTCCGCGCGTTTCCACTTCTTGATTTTGAGCCCGAAAGCGATGTTCTTGAACACATTCATGTTCTTGAACAACGCGTAATTCTGGAACACAAACCCGATGTTGCGCTTCCGAACCGAAATGTCATTGACCCGTTTGCCGCGGATGAAAATGTCGCCCTCGGTCGGCACTTCCAGGCCGGCAATCATGCGGAGCACGGTGGTTTTGCCGCCGCCGCTCGGCCCGAGCAGGGCCATCAGCTCGCCCTCTTTCACGGAGAAGTTGACGCTGTTCACCGCGGCGACTTCGCCGAATTTTTTGCTGACGTTTTTTAATTCGATGCTCATGCGCCCGGAATCGCGAATTTCAAATTTGCGATTGGAAATTCGCCTCGGCCCTCTGCGCCAACTCGTAGTTGCGGCGGGTCTTCCATTCGACCCAAGTCTTGACGCCCAGGGTGAACAAGGCCAGCAAGGCCAGCAGGCTCGCGACGGCAAACGCCGCCGTGCCGCCGGAGAGCTTGCTGCTGTTGTATAGTTCCTCCACGCGCAGCGGCATCGTCTGGGTTTGGCCCGCGATCTTGCCGGAAACGACCGAGACTGCGCCGAACTCACCCATGGCGCGCGCATTGCACAAAATCACGCCGTACAACAGCCCCCATTTGACGGACGGCAGGGTCACGTGCCAGAAGGTTTGCCAGCCGCTCGCGCCGAGCGTCAGCGCCGCTTGTTCCTGTTCGGAGCCGGTGGCCTGCATCACGGGAATCAGTTCGCGCGCCACGAAGGGAAACGTGACAAAGATCGTGGCCATGACCATGCCCGGCACGGCGAAAATAATTTTGATGTTGTGGTCATCCAGCCATTGACCGAAGTAACCCTGCATGCCGAAGAGGAGCACAAACACCAGGCCGGAAACAACCGGTGAAACCGCAAACGGCAGGTCGATCAACGTAATGAGGATGGCTTTGCCGCGGAACTCGAACTTGGCAATCGCCCACGCCGCCGCGAGCCCGAAGACCACGTTCAGCGGCACGCTGATGGCGGCGATGATGAGCGTCAGGCGGATGGCCGACCAGGAGTCCGGCTCGGTGAGGGCAGCGAGGTAAAAGCGCACACCCTTTTCCAGCGCCTGATAAAACACATTCACCAGCGGGACGAGCAGAAACAGCAGCGCGAAAGCCAGCCCGATGGTGATCAGCGTCCACTTCACGAAGGCTGGTTCCTCCGTGCCACGACGCGAGGCGGTCCGCCGGGCTTTAAGATTTGATTGAATCGTGCCGGCCATCTTAGCGTTCAAAATGGCTGGCCCAGCTTTCGAGCCAGTTGATGGAGATAAGGATCGCGAATGAAATGAGCATCAGCACAGCCGCAATGGCGGTGGCGCCATGATAGTCGTATTGATCCAGGCGAATCACGATCAAGTACGGCGCAATCTCCGTCTCGTAAATTCGATTGCCCGAAACGAATACGATCGAGCCGTACTCGCCCACCGCGCGGGCGAAGGCCAGGGCAAAACCGGTCACGACCGTTGGAAAGAGTGTCGGCGCGAGAATGCTGAAAAAGGTGCGCCAGCGGCTGGCGCCAAGGGTGGCGGCCGCTTCCTCGACTTCCTGTTCCAGGTTCTCCAAAACGGGTTGCAGCGTCCGCACCACGAACGGCAGGCCCACAAAGGTCAGCGCGATGATCACCGCCAGGCGTGTGTAAGCTCCATTGATTCCCAGCGGGACGAGGAATCGGCCCAGCCAGCCGTTGCCGGCAAACAGGCTGCAGAGCGTGAGGCCCGCGACCGCCGTGGGCAGCGCGAAAGGGAAATCGACGAGCGCGTCGATGAACCGCTTGCCCCAAAATTCGTAACGCACCAGGATCCAGGCAAGCAGCGTCCCGAAAATCGCATTTACCAGCGCGGCAAGCAAGGAGGCCCCGAACGTCAGCTTGTAAGCCGCCAGCGCCCGGGGATCCGTTGTCAGCCGCCAGAAATCATGCCAGGAAAGTTGAAAGGCTTTGAGGAAAAGCGCAGCGACGGGAATGAGCACGAGCGCGCTGAGGTAAAACAGCGTGTAGCCCATCGTCAGCCCAAAGCCGGGCAACGGGTTGAATTTTTTTTCGGCCATGCGTCAGCGGAAGCTCGACGCAAAAGCTATCTTAAGTTGTTGCACCAGTAAAAAGGTATTTCACAAGGAATGTGTCAGTATCAGCGAATACGGAGCCGGCGTCGATTGAGCGCCACGCCATGATCCCGCAGAGCAAGGGCTCTGCGCTCCGTCAACTGCCGACACTTTGTGTTTTCGCGTTCTCAAGCGGGCCATTCCTTCCAACCGCTAGATGTTCTGTGCAATGGCCATGAGGTAACGGTATTCCACCAGAATGGTTTGGAGCGCGGCGGAAAAGGCTTCGACTTGCCGGTGCAACGAGGCCTTTTGCGGGGTTTCCAGCGTGATCTCGAAGGGCGGCCGCTGCATATCGCGGGGTGCGCGTAATACTCCGTCAAAGCATTGCGAAACAATGCCGTTGCGCGCAGCGAAGCCGTCGATCTGCCGCTGATGGTTGCGCGGCAGGAACTGTTCCGCCTCCCGCAATGCCGGTTCCAGCAGGTGCTCGGAAAGGACCGCGCCGGCCACGTAGCCGTAGAGGCCGTCACTGGTATCATCGGCATGGAGGCTGATGATGCCGTCGAACGCATGCGTCCAGATTTCCGTCTCCAACAATCTGACTTCCGGCTCGCGCGAATCCCGCCAGAACAGGCGGTTGAGGTCGATGCCGGCTCGCGAATGCCGCGTGTTGTCCTCGAAGCCGGTTGGATTGCAGAGTGGGTAGAAGAAGAGGCAATAGCCCTTCGCGAATTCGGGATTTTTTTCCAACGCCGCTGCGAAACGCGTCAACGCCAGCGCGCCTTCCGGTTCATCGCCGTGAATGGCGGCGAAAATGCCAATTCGAATAGTATCGCCGCCGCCCTTGGGGCCGAGGAAAATGTAGCGCGGCATCACGTATTTTTGGCCGTTGCTTTCGAACTGGCCGAAAGGCTTTTTGATCAAGTGGTCGGATTGGTCGGCGAGTTGGTCGAGTTGGGCCAGCAACCGATCCGTCGCGCGCCGCTCGGGCAATGGCGTTTTGACGACTGGCTGCGTGGTGGGAAGAGTTGGTTCCGTGTCGGTCATATTAATCGTGGTTGGTGGAATTGCGTTTTCTTCAAGGTTTGTGCCGGCTGGTTTTGCGGCGGTCATCGGCTCCCCTGATAGATTTCGTCGAACGTGCCGCCGTCATCAAAGTGCGTCGTTTGCGCCTTTTGCCAGCCGCCGAAGAGTTCGTCGATGGTAAACAATTTCAGTTGCGGGAATTCGGCGGCGTGTTTCTGCGCCACGGATTCCAAGCGCGGGCGATAGTGATTTCGCGCGGCGATCTCCTGGCCTTCTTCGCTGTAGAGGTGTTCCAAGTACGCCTTGGCGATGGCCTCGGTGCCGTGCCGTTTCGCGAATTTATCCACGACGGCCACGGGAGGTTCGGCCAGAATGCTGATCGAAGGTATGATGATCTCGAACTTGCCCTTGCCGTCCTCGGCCACGCTCGACAGCGCCTCGTTTTCCCAGGCGATTAAGACGTCGCCGATGCCGCGCTGGACAAAAGTCGTGGTCGCACCGCGCGCGCCGGTGTCCAGGACGGGCACATTCTTGAAGATCGCCTTCAAGAAAGCCCTGGCTTTGGCTTCGTCGCCGTTCGAGCGTTTGAGTTCGTAACCGTAAGCGGCGAGGTAATTCCAGCGCGCGCCGCCAGAGGTCTTCGGGTTGGGCGTAATGACCGAAACGCCGGGCCTGGCCAGATCGTCCCAGTCCTTGATTCCCTTGGGATTCCCTTTGCGGACCAGGAGCACAATTGTGGAGGTGTAGGGCGAACTGTTGTTTGGAAGGCGCGTCTGCCAATTCGCTGGCAGGAGGCGCGCGCGCGTGGCGAGGACGTCAATGTCGTACGCCAGCGCGAACGTGACCACGTCCGCTTCCAAGCCATCGATGACCGCACGGGCCTGTTTGCCGGAACCGCCGTGCGACTGTTTGATGGTTATTAGTTGATCGGCCTTGCCCTTCCAATAGTTAACGAATGCGACGTTGTAGTCCTGGTAAAGCTCCCGGGTGGGATCGTATGAGACGTTGAGGATGCTCCGTTCGGCGGCGCTGCTGTTGCGGGGCAATCCACCGGCCAGGCAGGCCAGCGTCAGTAATATCAAAAGACCCGCGGCCTTGTTCGGGGCTGCGAACATTTCGCCGACACTTCGCTCTGGGAATCCGTTCATGGAGGATGCAGCGTCGGGTTCCAAATCCACGCAATTATTAGCCGGGTCACGCGGAGCTGGAGCTCTGCGCTCCGCCGGCTGCGTCGCCCAATTTTCAATGACTCCAATTTGTTTCATTTCTCCTCCGATAGTTGGTTAAAATCCCAGTTGAACCCGGGTAAATAGGGTGTTCTCCGGTTGGCGCGTCACCGCCGATGGGGCGGTGGTGACGGCCGAGGTGCCGCCGCCGCCGCCGAAGGTCGTGCGCGAAAAGCTCGTCATCACTTTGACGTTCCTATTCAGCCACCAGTTCAATCCGAACGACCATTCGAGCGCGGAGTGCGCGGAAGTGGTCGGATCGGCATAAACCGGGAAGGCGGCCCGGTCAATGTTCAACTGCGAGACACGCGCGGCCAATTCCCACGCACCCCATTTTCCGGATTTGGGATCAAACGGTTCATCCGGAATGACGCCGGTAAAGGTGTTGTCCTCGCCCGTGAATACCCAGGAGGCGGTGAGGTTCCAGGCCTTGTTCTCCAACCGGTGCGAAGCCGCGCCGGTGGTCACCGCCTGGTCTGAGATGACATACTCGCCCAGCAAGGCGAAGGGTCCCCAATGATAAAACGCCTGCGGAGAGAGCCGCCATAATTCACCATTGGCCGTGACTGTGGATCGATAGGCGAAGAACTGCTGCTGGCCCACAGTCACGTATCCCGGAGTCGATCCGCCGGTCGTCGCCGGCAATCCGGCGGCGGTGGCAGTGGTCCCGAACCCGCCACCGATACCAAACCCGAGTCCTTGCAAGCCCCGGACATTGGTTTGCTTGAACGGTTGCACAAACAGCCTTCCAGCGGCAGCTTTGTCGTCGGTAAAGGCCGAGTTTGAGGAATTCCGTTCGTCCCCCACCCCGTTGAAAATGCCGCCCGCGTAGGCCAGGACGCCATCCCAAAGTTGCCCGTGCAGCATCACTCCCAGATCACGGTTCGGCACCAGGTCGGTGGCGAGTGAGCGTTCATTGAACGTCAGAAAGACATCGGATTGCAATTGCTCGAGTCCGATGGGCGTTTTGAACTTGCCGACCCGGAGTTGCAACTCCGGGGAATAACGATAGTTCAGGTAAGCGTCGAAGATCTGCGGAGACGGCGCCGTGCCCGCGCCGCCGCCGTTGTTTCCCGTGCCGAAATCAGGGACAAACAGAAAATCGAAATCGTGATAAACCGTGCCTTCGATAATCGGTCGCGCACGGCGCAGGAGGAAACCGTCGTTGCCCGGAATGCCATGATCGCTGAAGAAGGTGCGCGAATCGACCTGCAGGACGCCTTCGAGTTTCAGGCCGAAGTTTCCGTTCGCCGATTTGAAGCCAAAGCCATCCTGTCCAACGATGAGTTGGGGGGTGTCTTTCTTGATTTGAACCGCCTGCGCATCGGCGGCCTCCTTGTCCACTTCCCGGTTGCGCTCCAGGACTTTTACTTTTTCTTCCAATTCCTTGACACGCTGGATCAGCGCCTGGACATCGGCGCTGGAGGGATCTTCGGCGCGAGCCGGATGAATGCTGAATTGCGTGGCGACCAGCGCCGCGGCAGCGGTGAGTCGTTGGATTCTCCTTCGGTTGGTTTTCATGAGTTGGTGAACTTCCTTGGTGGGTCAGTTCTCAGGTTGCGGTGGTTCTACTCTCCGTGGCACTGAATCGCAATAGTGCAGTTACCCCGTCCACGAACTGAGTCAGGGGGGCTGGTCGCCGGATCATCTCAGGTTCACCGGCATGGTGGGGGCGAGTCGCCCTCACCCCTGCGTTCCATTTACGATTCAATGTCATTGCCATTAATGTGAGCACGAGATTAGCACTAATCTACACTATGTCAATAGAGATTTGTATATTTATTTATGGCCTGTTTTTATGGGGTTTTTGTTAAGGTTTGTTAAATCTTGACCGATTCCGTGTAGATTGTATGATGTAATCGAACTATGGCCAGCCGAAGCCCCAATTGCGGTCAAGCCGCGCTGATAAAATGAAACTCTCATTGCGCGGCGAGTATGCGTTGCGGGCCTTGGTCGTGCTGGGCCTCAACTACGGCGAGGCGGTCGTTCGCATCCAAACCATTTCCGAACAGCAAAACGTTCCCAAACGGTTTCTGGAGCAAATCCTAAACGATCTCAAATCGGCGGGGATCGTCGAAAGCAAGCGGGGCATCTCGGGTGGTTACCGATTGAGCAAGGCCCCGGAGAAGATTTCACTCGCGCTCGTGATTCGGCACATCGAAGGGCCGCTCGCGCCGGTGCGGTGCGTCAGCGAGAAGTTTTATGCCCGGTGTTCGTGTCCCGATGAAAGCAAATGCGGCATTCGCAGCGTGATGAAGGAAGTCCGTGACGCCATCGTGGCAATCCTCGAAGGGGTAACGGTGGCGGAACTTTGCGCGCGGGTGAAACAGCTTCAGGGGGTGCATGCGAACCCGCTGGATTACATTATTTGACCTGGCTGCCTTGCGGGAATTCCCGCCACAGCACATCCGCTCTGGCAAAGCGCGCGATACCTAAGCGAAGTAGCGGCAAGACCATCCTCAACTTTTGTTGTTCCAAGGCACCGCCAGCAACTCAATGGCCCGTTGCGCCTCCGTTTGGCTCAAACCGACCTGCGGACTCACCTGGACGAGACGCTGTCGATGCATGGCCATGTCATCCCGGTCATCGAGAATGACGAATGATGCCACGGGGTAAGGCGCGGA
>JAJPHR010000029.1 GCA_021325145.1 Verrucomicrobiota bacterium
GGTTTTGGTTGTAATGGTGGAGTGGGTATTGGTGTTGGTTTTGTTTTTCATATGAACCTTGGTGTAGCGCGATTTCGCTCACCCGCCAATACCCATGCCATCTACCGGCACACGGTGGTAGGGCGGGCAGTCCTCTGCACGCCGTCCCCGAAACGATTTAGGGCGTTCCGAGTAGGTATGGTTGATGTTCAATGAGCTACAAAACAGTTCATGGAAAGTCAGCCAATTACCGCGGTCAGGACTCGCGCGCAATGGGAGCGCCGGCTGAATAGCCCCACTCTTCGAAACATCGATTCCACGTGGTCCCAATCCGGGCTTTAAGCTTGGGTGGCAGTTCGGGAAAGGTGTTCTTTTTGTAGCCGACCAGCGAGTCCACGTATTTGCACAGAGCTGGTTCGAAGCTCGCGAATGCGGGAAGGTCGAGCGCTTCGTACAGAGCACGGATTTCGCCGACGGGATCTCGTTCCAGTCGTTCGAAGGCGAGTTCGTGATACTGTCCTTCGGGAATCAAGCGCCGGTCCTCGAAAAAGGCGTCGTACATCTCGTTGTATTGGGCGAGTATGTGGTCGTCGAGTCCCTCGGCGGGCGGTCGCTGGAGAGACTGCACATCGAGGAGTTTCAGTAGGAGGCGGCGGGTGGATTGGAAGACGACCTGGGGGTTGCGGTGAATGTGAACAAACTTCGCGGCGGGAAACATTTCCAGCAGCAGCCGAATGCGCGCGGTGTGGGGCGGTGACTTGAGCACGAGGGGACGTCCATGGCGCCATTGGAGCTTTTGCAGGAAATGGACCAGGGCGGCGCGCCACTCCGCGATTTCCGCCGGGGCGGCGTTTCGAAGCGTGAGGTATTTGGCAAACCGCCCGGCCTGGCGCGGGAAGATCGTTCCCATGTACGTCGATTTGAACGTGCTTGAGCACAGCGCGATTTCGTCCTCCTGCGGCGAACTCAGGTCCCATTCCATATTGTCCATCGGCCGATGCCTGGGCAGGAAGCGCGCGAGCTTGCGAGCGTCCCGCGCTTCAGTGGACAGGAACGTGCGCGGAAATGACACCTGGTAGTTGTTGGGAAAGGCGAAACGGGTGTCTTGCGCGATCAACTGATGCAGGTGGGTGGTTCCCGTACGCCAATGGCCGAGGATGAAGATGGGCGGCTGGAGGACAACGCCGCGCACTTGTGGTTCGTATTGTCGGCGTTCGGCACCGAGTCTCCGGCTGTTGCGGAGGCTTTGAAGGGTGATGGTGAAGGCTCGGGGCAGACGCGAAGGGTCAATCGCAACCCCCGTCCGAAGAAGCCGCACCCAATCACGCATCGTGACTCCGCTCAACATGCCGGGGCCGCAATGCTTCAGAAGCATCTCGCGCCAATTCATCCAGACTCCGCCGCATGGTGCGCCGATGCCGGGAGTGCGTCAAATCATTTGCCGGTTACTGTTTCAAATACAAATACAACGGCTGTGTGCCACTGACACCGCCACCGCCGCTGAGCGTGTATTGGAAGAGATCGTTGAAATAGCTGGTGCCGCTGGCGTCTCCGCCCCAGACGAGCATTTGTGAACCGGTCCAGACGGCGGAATGATTCTCGCGGGCGGCGGGAGCACCGGTCGGTGTCGTCGTGCGCCACGAGTTCCCGGCGGGGTCATAGCGTGCGCCATCCTGAAGGTTGCCGGCGTTGTAGCCGCCCCAGATGACCATCTCGGAGCCGGTCCAAACGGCGCTGTGGAATTTGCGGCCGATTGGCGCGCCACTGGTGGTGATCGGCGTCCAAGTGTCGGAGGCGGGCGTGTAGCAGCCGCCGTCGTTAAGGTAACCGCCCGCGTTGACCCCGCCCCAGACGATCATTTGCGAACCGGTCCAGACCACGCTGTGCAGAAAACGCGCGCGGGGAGCGCCGTTGCTGGAAATGGGCGTCCACGTATCGGTGCCGGGATGATAAACCCAGCCGTCGTTCAAATAAGTTTGATCGCCATATCCTCCCCAGATGACCATTTCCGAGCCGGTCCAGATTGCGGCAGGGAACTGACGCGCCGGAGGCGTGCCGGCCGTGTTCATGTGCGTCCACACGTTGGACGCGGGACTATATCGCGCACCGTCGAACAAATACGCGCCGCCGCCGTTGACACCACTGTTGTAACCGCCCCAAATAATCATCTCGGTGCCGGTCCAGACGGCAGCAGGAACGTCCCGGCCCGAGATCCCGCTGGCGGCCATGGCGGTCCAGGAATTGGCCGTTGGATTATAACGCCAGCCGTCGTTGGCATAATTGGTGCCACCAAGATAACCGCCCCAGATCAACATTTCCGAGCCAGTCCAAAGGGCGATCTGATAATCGCGCCCGGGGATGGAACCATTGACCGCAGTCGGGCTCCATGTATTCGCGGCGGGATCATAAATGCCGCCCGTGTTCAAATAGCTTGTGCCGTTGTAACCGCCCCAGACGATCATCTTTGAGCCAGTCCAAATCGCCGTATGATCGGTGCGGATGGAAGGCGGCGAGACGGGTGACGGGGCTTGCCAGCTTTCGTTCGTGCCGACGCCGTTGCTGCTGCCGTTGGTCAAACTGCCGAACTGCCCGATACTGACATAACCGGCGGCGAGAAGATTTGCGGAGGAGGGATTGGTGGACAGAATCATCCCATCGCTGGGAACGCCGCTCTGGCCGCCCGCCTGCAAATTTGCCGCCGCCGCGCCGGGCACGAGATTGGCCGCCATCATGGCGTAACCGGAGGCCGTCAGGCGCTGGTCAGGCGCGAGCAACTGACTACCGTGAACGCCATCGCTGAACCAGATGCGCAGCCGGACATCGGGATTGGTGAAAATATCCGGGGGAATTGGCGTCATTCCAAGTGCGGCATCGCCCAGCGCGACCGAGAAGAGCCCGTTGGAGACACTGACGCTGACGGAAGCGGACGGTTCGCTGCCGCTCACACTGCTCCCGTCGTTGCTCCACCAGGAACTGGAACCATTACCGCTGACCAGGGCGAATTTGAGTTGTCCGGTCCCATTGAAGTTAACGCCGCCGACTGCGACACGCCCTTGATAAGTGATCAGTTGCGGCACCTGGCCGGATGCGATGCGCGGGAGGAGGTAAAGGCACAAAAGTACCGTCAATAAAGTTAATCGTCTCATCCGGTGGTTTGCGGCTCGGCAAGAATAAACATGAACTAAGACCGACGTTCCAGGCTCGGGCGGTTGCTCGATGACCGGCGAGACTGGACGCACGTCAGGCAAGTGTAAATAACCCATCATGCGCGAAAGTCATGGTGGGTAAGAACCTCAGGGAAACCGACGCAGGAAAAAACAGGCACAGTCCAGGTCTCCTGCTTGGTCGGCCCAACTTGGTGCGTTGGGTCCCGGAATTTCTCTGGTGCCTGGAGCCTGGTGTTTATTACATGCCGGAGAGTTTTGACAGGATTACCGGGTTTAACATAATCGCCCGCACCCATACACAGGACGGGAAACAGCGGGTTTGACCCCACGGCTGGATGCTTGCGCACTTCTTGCGGCTTGTGTACGTTTTAGCAAAGGAGTTCTGGAAATTGAGTTCGAGCAATATAGGCGGTGAAACGGAGGCCAGGGAAGCCGGGGCCAGTACGGGTGCTTCCGCGCGCCGCCTGGTGCCGGCGGTATGCGAGGTGTCCGTCACAAACGCCTGTAACGCAACTTGCGACTTCTGCTCCTTCGCTTACGACAAGCAGATCGTTAAGGACAAGCTGTGGATCAATCGCGCGGAGTTTGCCCGTGCCCTGCCGATCCTGCACCGGCGCGGCATCCGCTATATCACCTTCCAGGGGGGCGAGCCTCTGCTCCACCCGGAAATCGACGGTCTGATGGCCGATACCCGGGCGGCGGGGATGCGGCCCGCTTTGATTACCAACGGGTGGCTGCTGCCGCAGAAAATCGATTGCCTCATCGCCGCCGGGCTTGGCACGCTGGTAGTGTCCATCGACTCCCATTCGCTGGCCAGTCATGAGCGCAACCGCGGCCTTCAGGGCGTCGGCGAACGGATTTGCCAGGGCCTGGCAGTGGCCCGCCGAAACGGAATCCCTACGATGGCCTCGGTCACCGTCAACCGCCTGGTCGAATATGAGAAGTTGCCAGACCTGCTCGATCGACTTGGTTTCGATGCCGTGAGTTTCTCATTTCCACGCCGCGCACCCCTCGGGTCATCGTCGCTGGTCTATAGCCCGGATTCGCCGCTGATTAAATTTGAGACCGAAGAATTGGTCCGCGCCATTGCGGCGATCAAAGCGCTGAAGAAACGGTTCACGGTGCAGAATCCGGTTGTTTCGTTGGACGAAATTCAACGCCATGTTCGCGGAGAAAAGGAGAAGTTCAGTTGCGTAGGCGGCCACAAGTATTTCTATTTGGATTGGAACTTGAACATCTGGCGCTGTGAGGCGTGGTCCAAGCCGCTCGGCTCGGTCTTCGATCTGGACCACATCCCCGATTGCCGCGATCACTGCACGGAGTGCATGATGTCCTGCTACCGCAATTCCAGCGTGTTTATGCACGCCGGCGTGGCGCTGGAGGATACGATGAACGCTCTTGCCGCCGGGCGGGTGGGTGAAGCAGCGCGGCTGCTGTTCCGGGGCACCGTGGCGCTCTCGCTGCGGGCCATTGTTGGGCAAGCAGGGCAGATTTCAAAGCTCGGCGGCTATCGGAAGCGGGTTCGCGTCAGCTAACCAGGGTAATGCCTGACGAGGCGTAACCGGCAAAAGTCGCGCCTGCTTTTACATCAAGACCCACGCACAAGCACCAAATCAACACTTATGAGATGGATTTCAGCTAAAACCCGGCACGGGCGGGCTAAAACTTCCCGCCGTAAACCGCGTTTTTTCCGAGCAACTGCTCAATGCGGAGCAGTTGATTGTATTTGGCCACCCGGTCAGTGCGGCTGAGCGAGCCGGTCTTGATCTGCCCGGCGTTGGTCGCCACCGCGATGTCGGCGATGGTCGCATCCTCCGTCTCGCCGGAGCGATGGCTGATGACGGCGGTGTAGCCGTTTTCCTTGGCCAGTTCGACGGCGTCGAGGGTCTCGGTGAGCGAACCGATCTGATTCACCTTCACGAGGATCGAGTTTGCCACACCGAGGTCGATGCCTTTTTGCAGGAACTTCACGTTGGTCACGAACAGATCGTCGCCGACCAGCTGGATTTTATCGCCCAGCTTCTCGGTCAGCTTTTTCCAATTCGTCCAATCACCTTCGGCGCAGCCGTCCTCGATGCTGACGATCGGGTAGTTCGAGCAGAGCTTCGCGTAGAAATCGACCAACTCGTCGCCGGTCAACTTGCGACCGCTGCTTTTCTTGAAGACATAGTTGCCGTTGCCGGTGTAGAACTCGGAACTGGCGACGTCCAATGCGAGGAAAATTTGTTTGCCCGCTTTGTAGCCGGCATCCTTCGTCGCCTGCAGGATCGTTTCGATGGCCGCCTCGGCGCTCTCGAGTTTCGGCGCGAACCCGCCTTCATCGCCCACCGCAGTGGAGAGGCCTTTCTTCTTCAGCACGGATTTGAGCGCGTGAAAGGTTTCCGTGATCGCGCGCAAACCTTCCGAAAAAGTGCTAAACCCTTTGGGAATGATCATGAACTCCTGAAAGTCAATTGGCGCATCCGAATGCGCGCCGCCGTTGATCACGTTGGCCATCGGCACGGGCAGGACCTTGGCGTTCGGTCCGCCGAGGTATTTGAAGAGCGGTATGCCAATCGCCTCCGCGGCCGCTTTGGCCGTCGCCAATGACACGGCGAGGATCGCGTTCGCGCCCAGCTTGGACTTCGTCTCGGTGCCGTCCAGTTTGAGCATCGTGTGATCAACCGTCAATTGATCGAGCGCATCGATACCGCGCAGTGCCGGAAGGATTTTTTCCCGCACGTTTTTGACCGCCTTGCTGACTCCCTTGCCGCCGTAACGCTTCGGGTCGCCGTCGCGCAGCTCCAGCGCCTCGTGCTCCCCCGTGCTCGCGCCCGAAGGGACCGCCGCGCGGCCCACCGCGCCGCCGGCAAGGATCACATCCACTTCAACCGTCGGATTACCCCGCGAATCAATAATCTCACGGGCCAAAATGTCATGTATCGTGCTCATAATAAAAGTATTTGTGTCACCAAACGAAGTGCGATTATCACCGGGCCGACGCGCCAGTCAAGTTATGTTCCGGGTGGATCGAGACTTGAGCATAATCTGGACGCGATGTGACGCAGCTCGTGCCGAATCGAATGCGAGGAATAGGATGGATGGGATGAGTGCCGCAGAATCGGCGTCAGCTCATCGCCCCGCGTCTTTCATCGCATCGGCGTACGGCTTGCCGTCCACAAAGACTTGCTTGATGGCGGCATGGCCGGACCGCGGTACGGCAGCTTCGACGGTGAGTTTTCCGCGAGGGTTGCGAAAGCATACCTTGTGTTTGCCCTCAAACAGCGTATGGTTGGCAATATGGCTCAATCCTGGTTTCGAAAGCTCTTCTCTCACTCGCGAAAACATCAACTGGCGAACACGCAGACCGAGGCCGACAACGGCGATGCGGAGGCCCAATTCCGCATTGGTTTAAGATTCGCCAGCGGCGAGGGAACGGCGGATTACGAGCACGCCGCGCATTGGTATCTCAAAGCAGCAAACCAGAACCATGCTTCGGCCCAATTCAATCTCGCGGTAATGTTTGCCGAGGGACAGGGCGTGCCTCGGGACGATGCCAGGGCCGTGACATTAATGGGCAAGTTGGCGCACGAGGGACATCCCGGCGCACAACACCGTCTGGGGTTAAGACATCGTCGCGCCAGTTTCCAAGGGCTGCCGGCGGATCGACTCGAATGCAACCTTGAAGCTTACAAATGGTTTCGCCTGGCCGCCGCGCAGGGTTATCAGGGTTCAGACACTGCTTCTGCGGGGATCATTCTGGGCATGACGCGCGAACAGGTGACCGAAGGCAATCAGCGTGCGGCCGCGTTCGTTGCGTCGAGTCCAGATTCAATCCAAGCCTGACACCTGGCGCTGAAGCAGGCATGCCGGTTCAAGGTTCGCCGCGGTCTATAACGGCGTCCGTTTGGATCCACAGCGCCGGGCTGTTACACCGCGGCTGAGGTGATGACAAGCCGCTCGCCTTTCTCCAGCGCTTTTCCTCCGCGCTTCATGAGCGCGACACGAATGGCGCTGTAAAGCTCTCCATCGGTCAGCAACCGGCGCGCCATCACAACAAAAGTCCGTTGATGAACTTCATCAACAACAATATTTTCGACATTCGGGGTTTTCATATTTCTTTTGCGCTATTAATTCCGTTTCGCCGCTTGAATGGCGGAAGAACAACCTTCGATGCGATTTACTCCACATCCCACAGGTTTCCGTCCTCGTCATGATTGTCGGCTTTAATTCCAAGAAATGATTTGGCCTCTCGGACGGCCAGTTCATAAGTAGCGGCCTCCAAACGGGTCACGTTTTTCTCACCACGGTTGTTTTCGTATTGGAGACCGAAAGTACCCGCTGCCCCCTCCTGAATGACGGCTGTTTTCATTGGATCATCTCAAAGCAGCAAATCGCGGAATTTCAGAACGTTGGGCGAAAACTTTCGTGTCATGAGTTTTTATGGCCTCAATTAGAAAGACGCCCTTTGGCTGCGCTTGAAAAGCAAGGTCAGCTTGTACTTTCAGACATGGCCACCGATAAAACAAGCTTTATGTTCCTTGTTCTTTGTTTTGGCTCAGTAGAATCACCGGGACGGCGGCGTTTCCCCTTCTGGCGTCTCCGCCAGGTTGATTGTGGCAACCGCGGAAGTGTTCTCCATCAGGTGTTTATGTGAAAAACCTCGCGTTGGGCAAAAATAGTTGCGGATATAGGTTGCTATCCCCCCGGGAAAGGCCATGGTTGAGCGTCTGTTCGATAGCTTGTCACTTTCAAGATATGGCGAATCCTCAGGTGAACCTGGTTCAGTGATGATTTTAAACCCGAATAACGGGAGCAGTCTGGAAAAGCAATTAGTCAGGACAGTTAAACATCACATGAACAATAAATTGTTTGTCGGAAACCTTTCCTTCAACACCACCGAAAACGACCTGCAGGATGCGTTCGCCGCTCACGGTACGGTCGTTGAAGCCAATCTCGTCATGGACCGCACCACCAGCCGCTCGCGCGGGTTCGGTTTCGTCACCATGAGTTCGGACGAAGAGGCGTCGAAGGCCGTGGAAGCCATGAGCGGCAAATCCATTGACGGACGCGCCCTCACCGTCAATATCGCCCGGCCGCGCGAAGAGCGCTCTTCCGGCGGTGGCGAGCGCCGTCAGTACAGTGGTGGCCAGGGCCGCTACTAATTTCATCATTTGAACAAGGTCGAGGCTCGGGTTCGCCCGGGCCTCGCTTCCTTTTCTCGGCCGCTTCCGAATTTGCTGGTCCAGGTGAGCGCGCCCCCAACGCAAGACCAGTTTCTTTACGAACAATTTATGAAAGAAGCACATATTGAAGTCGAAGGCTGCGTGCAGACAGTGTTGCCGGGGACTATGTTCCGCGTCGAGTTGGACAACAAGCACCTCGTGCTCGCCACGATCTGTGGCAAAATGCGCAAGCGATGGGTGCGTCTCACCGTCGGCGACCGCGTGAAAATGGAGATGTCTCCTTACGATCTCGATAAAGCGCGCATCACCTGGCGGCTCAAATGACGCGTCTCGAAGTTTCGTGAAAACAGTTCCCGAATGATTTGACATACTAAGCGCGGAAATTGTTTTGCGCTCCAAAGAAAAGAACCTATATGCGTCGTCCCAAAGGCATTAAGACCCGAAAGGCTGTAAGCAAGCGTTTCAAAATAACCGGCACCGGCAAAGTCATGCATCGTGGAGCGGGCCGGCGCCATTTGCTGCAAGGCAAGAGCCCCAAACGGCGGCGAGGCCTGCGCGAAGCGAAGCAGGTTGACCGCACCGATACTTACCGGATTCTGCAAAATCTGCCCTTCAGCCATTAACCTCCCGATGCGTGGAACGTGAATGCTCTGCCGGTTTGAGAACTCAACCGGCTGCCGCGCTTTGCGGGGGGTCAAATCAAGAATCTCATCCGCGCATGCAAAAGCTGAAACACTTCTGCCAGGCAGCCATTCATCTGGTCAGGCAGGCATGGTCGCTTCCTCGATTGGCGGTGATAGTCGTCAGGCAAAGGCGGCGGCAGGTCGTTTTGAACGAACGCGAAGCTGAACGCCTGGACCGAATACGCAACCCCTCGAAGTATCTTGGCAAGTAAAGTCGGCCATCAGCGATAACTTCTCAAAGAAGGCTCTCCTGCCCTGCTCTTGGGAAAACGCGCGACGGTCAAACCGGCTTTTGATTTTCAGCGCTCCATTGCGCCCTGAATGTGGCCAGCATTTTGCTGAAGAACCCGGCGGATGCAGCGGTGATGGTCACGGTGGAATCAAAATTGACCAGCATGGGCAGCGAACCCTTCGTCGGAATGTCAAAATAAGGCAGCACGGCTTTGATCCCGCCGGCCGGGCCGAGCCGGGAGTAGGCATCCTGCACGTGAATCTGTTTGGTCAAGATGATGCGATAGCCCAGTTTCGCCAGGAGTTCCTCATATGAATTCGCGCTGCTCGTGGCGGCGCAAAGGGCCTCCCGGTCGCGAGACAGGCTGTCGAGAATGGCTTTGAGCCCGGTAAATGGTTCAAGGGACAAAATGCGTTCGAAATTCCGGCGGCTTGCTTCCGCGCCGCCGGCTGATGGGTCAGTCATATTTATTGAGTGAAAGAATGTTTCTTACCCTTAAACTTTCGTTGAATTCAGCCGAACAAGAAAGGGTGAGGCCCGGAAGCCGCCCAGAAAAGCTTGGTCAAATTTTGTACACTATATACCGATCTGGGACAGGCACAACCTCGAAAATTTTTTTCTTTGCTTGTTGCTACCCTTTCCATTCGAGCGTACTTTGATTTGTGTGCCTCCAAAATCTGGTTTCCATTTTTTGGCGATTCATAAAAAAGCAAGCGTAGCGTTATGACAATTGAACCGAACCTTTCTGAACCCAAAGCCATGCCGGACACTTCCGCTTGGAAGCAAATCGTGGCGCGATACCAGAAACCCTCGATTGGCCGCGGCATCTGGCAAATCGTCAACACTCTGGCCCCTTACGCCGCGCTCTGGTATTTGATGTACCTGACCCTGTCCGTTTCCTGGTGGTTGACGCTGCCGCTGGCGGTGCTGGCCGGGGCGTTTCTGGTGCGGACGTTCATCATCTTTCATGATTGCGGGCACGGATCGTTTTTCAAATCCCGGGTCGCCAATCACGTCCTCGGCGCGATCACCGGCGTCCTGACATTCACGCCATTCTATCATTGGCGCTGGGAACACGCCATTCATCACTCCAGCTCGGGAGATCTGGACCGGCGCGGGACCGGCGACGTGTGGACGTTGACGGTGCAGGAATATTTGGAATCGTCGCGCTGGAAGCGCTTCGCGTATCGGCTGGCGCGCAATCCAATCGTGCTGTTCGTCCTGGCGCCACTCTATTTGTTTGTGATCCAACAGCGCGTGCCCAAACTCAAGGCGCCGATGCGCGAACGCTACTCGGTCTATTGGACGAATCTCGGCATCGGGACCATCGCCGCCGGGTTGATCTGGATTTTCGGCCTCAAGGCTTACTTGATCATTCAATTGGCGGTCCTGATGGTGGCGGGATCGGCGGGCGTATGGCTGTTTTACGTGCAGCACCAATTTGAGGGCGTCTATTGGGAACGCGCCGGTAATTGGGACTATGCCACGGCGGCGTTGAAGGGCAGCTCCTTTTACAAGCTGCCCAAGGTGCTGCAATGGTTCTCGGGCAACATCGGGTTTCATCACATCCATCATCTCAGCCCGCGGATTCCGAACTACCATCTGGAACGGTGCCACGAGGCGGAGGAATTGTTCCAGACCGTGAAGCCCGTCACGCTTTTTTCCAGTTTCAAATCCTTCACCTTTCGTCTTTGGGATGAACGCCGGCGCAAGCTGGTCGGCTATGGCCACCTCAGAACCCTGCGCAGACGACAGCGGCAAGCCGGTCGATGCTGACCAGCGCTTGAGGAACGAGCCCTGGCTCCCTCGCGAGTTGTTTCGGCTGGCGAATGGAATATCCGGAATAATTTGTGAGTTGGACTCCACTTAATCTCACGGTCCGGGTTGGTTGCAGCCTGGCCTACCAAACAACCGTGCCGACGCCGGTTCTTTTCGTCCTCAAACCTCGCCTTGAAGGCCGGGTGCTGGTGATGCAGGAGAAACTTTCGTTCGGCATCGGCCTGCCCTCGTATGAGTTTCAGGACAGCCACGGAAACATCACCTATCGCTCGATGTTCATGCCGGGCCGCAACGAAATCCGCCACGACGCCCTGGTCGCCGTTTCCTCCCTGCCCGACAGCCGGCAGGTGCTGGGCCAGGTTCTGCCCGTCGGCCAGCTCCCTGCGGACGTGTTGCGCTATACGTTGCCAAGCCGTTATTGCGATTCGGACAAGCTGATGAATTTCGCCTGGAACCAATTCGGGCAGATTACGCACGGCCTGCCACGCGTGCAGGCCATCTGCGATTGGGTCCACAATAACATTGAATACCGCTTTGGCTCCGGACGACCCGACCTCTCCGCCTCGGAAGTCATCGAACGGCGTCACGGCGTCTGTCGCGACTTTGCTCACGCGGCCATTGCGCTGTGCCGCGCTTTCAACGTGCCCGCCCGCTACGTGACCGGACACTTGCCGGACATTGGCTATGTTGATCCGGGCACGCCGATGGATTTTCACGCCTATTGCGAAGTCTACCTGGGCCAGGAGTGGTTCACTTTTGATCCGCGCTACAACGTTCCGCGCATTGGCCGCGTCAAAGTCGCCCACGGTTCGGATGCCGTGGATGGCGCCTTTGCCACAATTTACGGCGAAGCCAACCTGGCCCATTTTGAAGTCTGGGCCTACCAGGTGAATCCGCAGCAAGTTTCCGTCGGCGACCCCATCGACTTGTCCAAACGCCTCGATGGCAGTCAGACGGTGCGGCTGTCCTGAAGCAGATCCAAGGTATTGGACTTTGGAGTTTCTCTGGTGTTTGATTCTTGGTGGTTGCGGTTTTATCAAACCCTGTCATCGCCCATGGTTTTACCCGCCCAAACCCGGTTCGGAACCGGTCGGATCCGTGGTAAAAACGGTGCGCCGCAATTGGTTCCCATCCGCATCAACGCCCCCGCGGAAATTATCCACCTCACGTTGCGTTGTGCGGATGTGCCAGTCTGAAAGCGCCAACGGCAGACTTCATACCAGCCCAAGCCAACGGCCTGGGTAGCGTGTTGCAATACCGTGAGGGCTGAAAGCCCGGCCTATTCGAATCCGCGCCGAAGCTCTACTAAAACCCCGGAGGGGCGAAAGAAGTCCTTCGCGGTACCCAAAAGCCCAGAGTTGGGAGGAACGACCTGCCCTGGGTAACCGATCCAGATCGCAATCAACTCCAACGGGGTTGCGCCCGCTACCATTTTCAGGACGCGTTTCAGCCCTTGACTGAAAACTTGACTTATACTTGACTTATCGCCATTCTTGCAGGGATGAGTTACGAACCGCAGTTTACCATCACGCCGTCTTTGCTCATGCAAGTGGAACAAATTGCCGCACTGCGCGAACGCATTGAGGCTGCGACCGTGCAGGTGTCCTGGATTCCCGCTTTGCAAAAGGACACGCGCACTCGCAACACCCATTCGTCAACTGCCATTGAAGGCAATCCCTTGACCTTGGAACAGGTGAGGGCGGTGGAGGAGGGTCGTGAAATTCCCGCCGCCGCCCCGCGGGCGAAGCGCGAAGTAACCAATTACTTCGCGGGACTGCGCTTCATCGAAACCAAAACTGGCATTCCCAAAATTACGCACGAGGATATTTTTAACCTTCACCGGATCCTGGCGGAAAAAGTGATGGACCAGGGAACTGCCGGACGCTATCGGACGATCCAAGTGAGAGTTGGCAATTATATGCCACCGGCGGCGCAGGATGTGTCCGGATTGATGTTTGAATTGCTGTCGTGGTGGAACAGTGAGTCAGTCAAAATGTCGCCGGTGCTCAGTTCCGCCATTCTTCACTACCGTTTTGAGGCCATCCATCCGTTCGCCGACGGCAACGGGCGTGCCGGGCGCGCCCTGGCCTTGTGGGAGTTGTATCGACGCGGCTTTGATACTCATCATATTTTTTCCGTGGACGAGTTTTATTGGGAGGACCGCCCGCGTTATTACCAATCGCTGGACGCCGTTCGCAAGGCTGGCGAGGACTTGACCGGCTGGCTGGAATATTCCGCCGAGGGCTTGTTAAAGACTCTGGAGCGGGTTTGGGTCCGCGTGCAAAAACTGTCCGCACAATCCAGGAAAAATAAATTCGTACTCCGTCCAAGGCAGGAACAATTGCTCCAATTGCTCCGCGATAAAAAAAGCATGACGCCGCGCGAGATTTGGGATGGGCTGGACATTTCCAAACAAGGGGCGCTTGACCTGCTGCAACCGCTCATTCAAGCCGGATTGGTCAAACGGACCGGTTCGAGAAAAAGCGGACGTTACATTCTTGCTTGAGCGGCCAGTCCCCTGGGCCGAACCTCCAAAGGCTTTTCACTGAAGACCTATTCGGACCCGCAAATAATGGGTCGAACTTGAACCAACCGTCACGAGATCTATGATCGTGACAGTTTCCGTTCCATCACCATTATCCATAACTCCCTGGGACGTGAACGCGGGTCCGGAGCTCCAAACGCCCGCGCTCAAATTGCTGCTCACCTCGGTAATGTAATTAATGTCCGCCGGCGCGGGATGAGTGCGCTTGAAGCTGATCGTAAGATGGTTTCCCACCACGGCATAAGTGATCGGATTGGGACTGGGAACATTCGGATCAAGATTGAAGGCATACTCGATGATATTGATCAATCCATCGTGGTCGGGGTCGGCTGTGTTCGCAGCCGGGCCGGTGTTGTCTGGCGCTCCAAAGTGAGTTTGACGCCATGTGTCGATCGGCGCAATTGGCGTGACCGCGCCAACCTCGTCACTATAGAGCGAGTTGCCCGACGCATTGGTCGCAACAACGCGATAATAATACGTCGTCCGGGATGCGACAGTTCCATCGGTGAAATTGGTTGCGTTGGCCGCGACTGAGCCCACGGGGCCGTAAACACCACCCGCGCCGATCTTGCGTTCGATTTGAAAACCCGATTCGTTGCCTGAGTTGTCATTCCAGGACAGGCCCACTTGCGACCAGGTAATCGAGCTCACGGTGAGACCGGAAGGCGCGGCCGGCAGAAGTGGCGATAGCGTGAAAGAAACCGGCAGCGCGGTAACGGGATGGAGCGAATCCGTGGTGTTGACCAGCAGCGTGGCGTTATAATTGGACGCGGTTAATCCGGTCGCGTTGAACCCGACAGCCACTGTCTCAATGCCAGATTTAGGCACCCATCCCGCGCTCATAGAGAGGCTCAACCACGACGTCGGGCTCAACCTGACGGCCAGGTTGGTTTGCAAATAATTTTGGTTGAACGCCACCGTCAAGCCCTGGTTGCGCGCCGCGTTTTGGAGTCCGACCGTGCAGGTGTTGGAGAAGGCCATCGACCGATACTGCATCAGCATCTCGCCGGTGGTCTTAAGAATGAGTTCACAGGTCACACTCGAAGCACCGCCTTTGAAATTCACGTTCTGGAACTGAAGGGTGAACGTGCCGTCGATTGGGTCCGACGCGGCATAAACGCGGCCGTTCGCGCCAAGATCCAGATCGTCCCAGAAGAAGGCGATGCAATTGGACGGCGCGGAACTTCCGGGCAGGACGGTGTTCACAGCGGTATTGCCCGAGAAAGGGCTGAAGGCAACATACCCGTTGGGCGAAACGTAAAGTTGCGTGTAGCTGCCGGGCGATTGCGCACCGCTGAAGAACGGAAAACCAAACCCGATGTTGATCGGCCCCGCGATGCCTTCGTCCTTGGCGGTGTTCGTGCCCGTCAATGCGGCGAAGCTTCCGCTGATGTCTTGGCCGATTCCCGAAATATCCCGCCAGGCGTAAACTGGCCCGCCGGGTTGGGATGAATTGAGTGCCGCGTACGCCACCGGATTCGCGCCCGTGACGGACAGCGAATATCCGAGCGGCAGGCCGCCGCTGTTGGTAATCGTCAGCGGCACACTGAACAGCGGTGAGTTCGTCCCCACGGTTTGGGCAAGCGCCGGGACGCCAAGCGAAGCCTGTGGCGCGCCGCCGACATACAACGCCGCCGAACGGAGGATGGAAGGCGTAGGCACACTCACCGAGACATTGCTGACTGCAACGTTCACGTTGAAATTCGTCAACGCCACATCCGCGAACGTGTCCCACCACGTGGCTGTGTACGAACCGGCGTTCAAGCCGCTTAAGGTTACGGTGCCCGTTACAGTGGCGGTCGCGTTGGGAAGAAACACATTGGTCCGATGCCACACCCAAAGCGCTTCAAAATTCGTGTTACCCACGGCATACGCGCCGAGCATCGCGACGTACGGATTCAGCGTGATGCTGCCTAATTGAACCCAGTCCTGGCCGGGATTGTAGAGCTTCACCGTATGCGAGCCCGCAGCTACGGAAATCGTAAAGGTCAGGTTCGTGCTAACATCGCTGGCCCCGGCAGGGAAGGACACGTTGGTCTGGACCACGCCATCAAGGAACATTTGGAACCCTGCTCCCGAGGAGGCAATCGTAATAATTTGCGCGGAGAAAGTGCCCGCTTGGGTATAGTTGACGAGGAACGAGTAGCCGTTCGGTGTCATGCTGCGATGGAAGTTGCCTTGCAGATAGCTCGGCGCGGCTGCAATTCCATCGGGCGCGCTGCTCACCACAGTAAACGTGTCCTGTGTGGCCGTGGTAAAACCGCCACTGGGCGCAAACACGAGCGGACTCAGTGGGCCGCCGGTAACTTGCGGCGTGGACTGCGTCAAGACATCCTGGTCACCCATCCCGCACCGAGTGATGAAGTCGCTCGCCGCATGAAAGAGAGGGTAATCGTTGTTCGCGTCAATCGTGTCCCAATACCAGGGCATGGCATCACCCGATTGCCCCGCCATCAGTCCCGACCAGATGGGCGGACTGATTCCCACATGCGGCGTCGTGTCAATGCCACACTCGCCGCTGAAATCGGGTCCGACGGTTTGCGAGCCACTGATATCTGCCGCGCCACGGATCCCGGTAATCAGGTCCGACGGATAATCGTGGTGTTGATAGTAATCCGTTTGGTCCCACAGCGGTTCGTTCAGTTCTGAACTGGTGGTGATGAGGTGCTGATACGCGTCCTGCGAGCGCAGGAACGAAGCCATCTCATCGTGCCAGGCCTGGATCAGGCTCCATTGGCCCGTTTGCCCGGCGTCGGTGAATTGCACTTCGTTGAAAAGCTCCCAGGCTATGACGCTGGTGGAATAGCCCCAGCGCGCCACCGCGTAGCGCAGCTTGCGTTTGGTCAAAGCCTTGGCCATGGAGTTCGTGAAGAACTGCACCGGGCTGGAAAGAAAGCCGCCGTTGGCCGTGTTGTACGGGTTCTGTGCCCAGTTCGGATCGACTGTGGTGGAATATTGGCCATGATGCTGGAGCGTCATCTGAAAATGCACGCCTGACTGTTCGGCCGCGCTGACGATGCCGTCCCACTTTTGAGCGACCGGCAGACTGAGCTGGCCGAACGTCCCACCGACTTTTGGCCAGTCGAGATTCTGGCTGGGCGACGTGAATGCTTCCATCCAGACGCGGCCCCAATTCTCATGGGCGGGTCCCATCTTCAACATAATGTCCGGCACGTTGTGGCCGCCGCTGTCCCACGCGAGGTTTTCCCCATGTGGAAAAAACCTTCTCCCATTGCTGGTGATGAAACGACGCGGATTCAACGGGTCCACGCGGACAAAACCAGGATCGGTTGCGAAACCCGACACGGTCCAACCGGCTGGTTGCAGGTTGTTGACCGAAAGCGGCTGCCCGTTGAGTGCCACTCCGCTGATGCTGTAACGCCCGGCGGCAACGGGCGCGTGACGCACGCGCCAGGTCGTGCCACCATCGAAGAACGCAGGCAGCGAGAGCACGGTGCCATCCGGCTGCGTGATCTGCACCCGCACGTCGGTCACCGTATAGTCGAACGGGTCGGTTGCGAGGTTGGTGATGCCAAAGGATGCCTCGAGCCTCGGGTACGCAACACCCGCGGCCAAAACCGCGCTGCTCGTTGCCCACGATACGAGCACCAACCGAAGTGTAAACGACAGGAGGCAGGCAATTTTCTTCGGGATCATGAGCGCCTAATCATGCACCAAGCCGGGCATTTCAGCAAACTCGATTACACCAATTCAAAGCCGCGGGCGCGACCATGCCGGCTGCGTGATCAAACGGGCGTTTGGACGTCTTTATGCCGGGCCACGACGTCGCCGTCATTGCTCTTCAGTTCCTGGAAGACCGTCGCAGACAGGATGGTCAATCCGCCCAGGACAAAAAACGCCTGGTGGATGCCGTGGATCATCTGCGGCGGGTCGGTACGAAATCGGTCGGGAATAAAGAATGCCGTGGCCAACGAGGCCGAGGCGACGCCGAAGCTGATCGACATCTGTTGCATCGTGCTCGCGATGGTGCTCGCGCTGCTCGTCTGTTCCTCTGTGATGTCAGCGTAAACCAGCGTGTTCATGCTCGTGTATTGCAGCGAAGCGAAGAACCCGAAACAGAACACCTGGAGGACGATGAGCCATACGGGCGTGCCCGTGCGAATCGTCGCAAAGAGCATGATGAGCAAACCGAGGATCACAGTGTTGGAAATCAGCACACATCGATAGCCAAAGCGGGCCAGGATGCGCGGCATGGTCGGCTTGAGGCTCATCGCCGCCAGGGCCTGGGGCATCATGAGGAGGCCGGATTGGATCGGGGAAAAGCCGAGGCCGACCTGATAAAGCAGCGGGAAAAGGAACGGAATGCCACCGATGCCAATGCGAGTGACAAACCCGCCCACGACAGCGGCGCGGAAGGTGCGAATGCGCAGCAGCATCAGGCGCAGCAACGGAAAGGCCGCATGCGCCGCGTGAATGCCGTAGCCCGCGAGCAGCGTGAGCGAAATCGCGAGGAGCCCCAGAATTTCGCCGCCACTGAGCGTGTGCTCGCCGAACACCTCGAGCACATAGGACAGCAGCGCGACGCCGGAGCCAAACAGGATCAGCCCGATGATATCCAATGGACTGGTGCGCTCTTCACGGTAGTCCGGAAGATACCGATAAACCAAATACAAACCCAGGAGACCAATGGGGATGTTGACGAAAAAGATGACGCGCCAATGAAAATACCCGACGATCAGACCGCCGATAAATGGCCCGAGCATGGGGCCAACCAGTCCGGGGATGGCCACGAATGTCATGGTGCGGATGAGTTCGGACTTGGCGAACGTCCGCACGAGCGTCAACCGGCCCACCGGCACCATCATGGCCCCGCCGCAACCCTGAAGAATGCGGCAGGCCACCAGCACATGGATGTTGCTGGAAATGCCGCAAAGAAATGAACCCAGCGTAAAAAGACCAATTGCGGACGCAAAGACGCGCCGGGTGCCGAACCGGTCCGCCACCCAACCGCTAATGGGAATGAAGACAGCGAGGCTCAGCGTGTAACTCGCCAAAACCGACTTCATGCTGAGCGGGACCACCTTGAGCGCTTGCGCGATGGCAGGGACCGCCGTGTTCAGAATCGTGGTGTCGAGCGACTCCATGAAGAACGCCATCGCGACCAGCCAGGGCAATAAGCGCTTGCCGGAGTCGAACGAGCGGAAGGAGGATGAGGCTATGGCGGAGTCGGATGGATTCATGTTTGTGTGTCTCGATTGTGCAATTCCACGAGAATGCCACCGGGAAACAGGCCCTATCGATCTTTCGAGAAGTCCTGAGCCACAGTAGCAGCGAAAAGGCCCAAGGTAAAGGCATGGGAGAAACCACCCTTGAGCTCAAGATTAACAAAGTCCAAAAAGAATGAATCGATTTGACAATCTCCAAGATAACGGATAAGAGTGCGCGATGCCGGACATTCAGAAACCAACTTCTTCTATGAAACGAACTATTCTGCTCGCGATCGCCAGTGTCGCAATCATCCTGTCATCGGGGGGGGCAGCAGTCGCCGAAATCAAAGTCTCGACCGATCACAACAGCGGGGACAGTGCAACGCCGGCATTCAAATTCAAGACGGTGCCGTCACCGTCCAAGGCGGATGCGGGCACGAAGGCAAAGTTCACCCTGATCGATGGGGAACGGGACGAGAATGGGGGCGACCTGGGGGTATTGCACGACGGCCAGTTGCCGACGGAAGAAGACCAGCCGGGAGCAAACTTTTTCTTTAGTCAGGGCTCGGCTGGCGGACGATTGGAGGTTGATCTCGGCGACGTGACTGAAATTCAGCAGGTGAACACCTATTCCTGGCACGCGAACACGCGCGGGCCGCAGGTGTACACGCTTTATGCCAGCGACGGCAAGGCGGACGGATTCAACGCCGCTCCCAAACGCGGCGCCGATCCTGAAAAGTCCGGCTGGAAGCTGATTGCCAAAGTGGACACGCGGCCGAAATCGGAGCCCGGCGGGCAATATGGCGTCAGCATTTCGGATCCGGACGGCACCATCGGAAAGTATCGTTACCTGTTGTTCAACATTGCCAGCACGGAGAGCGATGACGATTTCGGGAATACGTTTTACAGTGAGATTGACGTGGTGGCGAAGGGAGAAGCGGTGGCGGCGCAGTCCGACGCTTCGACGGCCGCGCAACCGCCTTACGTGACGCAGTCGGCGGATGGCAAATGCGAGATCACGATCGACACTGCGGGAGCGCCGGAATTGACGGACTGGGCGACGAACAAACTGGCGCCGGCCCTGGCGGAATGGTATCCGAAAATTGTCGCCATATTGCCGAGTGAAGGTTTCAACCCGCCGACCCATTTTTCCGTGACCATCAAGCCTGGCCGCGGTGTGGCGGCCACGGGCGGGACGCGGATCACGGCCAACTCGGATTGGCTCAAGGGCCAGCTTAAAGGAGAAGCCGTCGGGTCGTTGATCCATGAGGAGGTGCATGTGGTGCAGCAATACGGAGGCGGGCGGCGCGGCACCAACTCAGCCTCGGCACGGCCTCCCGGTTACCTCGTCGAGGGAATTCCTGATTACATCCGGTTCTATTTGTTCGAGCCGCAGACTCACGGCGCCGAAATTCGGGCGCGCGGCCTGGAGCGGGCAAAGTATGACGGCATGTATCGCGTGACGGCGAATTTCCTGAATTTTGTCGTGCAGAATTACGACAAGGACATCGTGACGAAGTTGAACGCCGCCTGCCGCCAGCGCAAATACAGCGACGATCTGTGGAAGGAATATACCGGCAAGACCGTGGTTGAACTCAACGACGAATGGAAGAAAGGGCTGAGCGAAAAGATCGCCGTCGAGGCAGCGGCGAACAAACTCACCGACGAGGAGAAAGCGGCTGGCTGGCAACTTCTGTTTGACGGCAAGACCTTTGACGGGTGGCATAACTTCAAGCGCGAAGGTGTTCGCCCGGGCTGGCAAGTGAATGGCGGCGCGCTGGTTTGCGTTGATCCTCACAACGCCGGCGATATCGTCACGAGCAACCAGTTCGATTGGTTCGAACTGCAGCTTGACTACAACATCTCCGAAGCCGGCAACAGCGGCATCATGTATCACGTCACGGACAAGGGGGGCGCGGTGTGGGCGACCGGTCCGGAGTTTCAGCTTGAGGATAATGTGAAGGCGGCCGACCCGGTGCGTTGCGGCTGGCTGTATGCGTTATATCAACCGCCGGATGATCCCAAGACCGGCCATCCCCTGGATGCCACCAAGCCGGTCGGCCAATGGAACCACGTGCGCCTCCTGGTTTCTCCGGAGAAATGCGAACACGAAATCAATGGCGTGAAGTATTTTGAATACGTCCTGCACAGCGACGATTTCAACGCACGAGTGGCGAAGAGCAAGTTTGGAAACATGGCGAACTTCGCCAAGTCAGATTTGGGTTACATCGCGCTCCAGGGTGATCACGGGTCGGTGTCGTTTCGGAATATAAAGATCCGGTGCATCGGAGGGAAGAAGTCGGGCTAGTATTAAAGTTTCGGAAGCGGCGAAACGCAGTGACAGGGAGGCTTGGAACCTATCCCGGTAGGGCGGGCAGTCCTCTGCCCGTCGTCGGCGTGCACGAAGTGACGCGCCCTGCCAGGATAGTTTCTTAATTGGAGCAATTCGTTCCGTCGCCTGATGCTGCGTTCGACGGACGGAGTCCGTGCCCTGCGCGCCGTCCCTACCTGATTCCCGGCGAGATTGACGGCGGGTTGGAGATTCATTAGCGTCACGGAAGACCGCATTATGAATGCCAAGCTGATCTTTAAGACCGTCTTTCTCATCGTTGTTGCGATGTTGCTGGTGTTGATGGGGATGAACAACAAGGGACATATCTTGCTCTCGTTGCCGCCGCTGTTGCCGCACTCGTTCAGTCAGCCGGCGGCGATCATGTACGTGGGATTCTTCGGCCTTGGTTTCTTGAGCGGCACCATTCTGACTGCGGGAGGCGGTAAAGGCGGCGGAGGGGGGAAGCCGAAGTGACACTGTCAGCAGCCCCTGCGGCTTCGCCACCTTCACCGCACTCCATGCAACATCCTGTTTCGGCAGCCATGGGTGAGGTTCTGATTGTCATCGGCAATACACCCTATGGGCACTTGGAACGCATTTTACGTAAGGGCGCACGCGGACAACACCACGGTTACATCCGCGATTCGCGAGAAATTTCCTGACGCGGAGATTGAGTCGTCTTTTGCGTTCGTCGGGAGCAGGATGTCTGACAACGATTTCGAGCCGCCAGAGGCAGACCTTGCGGCTCTATCATTAAGGTTGGAGACGGAGGTGATCTGGCTTGCTTTTCAGAGCGCGGTGGATGCTTTCCAGTTTTACCATTGGCGATCTGGTGAATGCCTCCGCGCACTGGTTTATGGCTGCTTTAAGGAAGAGCGCACATGGGAGCGGGTCGAGGGTCGGCCTGAGCCTTGGGAAAGAGACGTCCTTTTTGATCAGCGTGAATTGGAACACGTTGTCAAATATGCCGGCGGTGATTCAGGGCGGGAGGAGTTGCGGCGCATCTGGCGCGATGCAGAGATTGTGCCCGGTCGAACCGAGCCGGGCCTGAGTTCACGGGGTTGTGCTCATAAGATTGCCGCCTACTATGGGTTTCCTCATTACAGATAGGGAACACTCAAGACGGCTGATTTACCGGGCTTGGATTGAAGCAGGAAGGGTGCAATCGATTTTACCGGACGCGTTCCACTTGTGACTTGTAAGCCTGAATGCCTTCGAGAATGGCGTGGGCCATTTGTTTCCGGTAAGCGGGGTCGTAAATGCGTTTGCTTTCGGAGGGGTGCGACATGTAGCCGCCTTCGATGAGGACGGCGGGCATGACGGCTTCGCGCAGGACCCAAAAGCGGGCGCGGCGAACGCCCAGATCTTCGACGGCGAGATCCTTGCGCATAGCGGTTTGGATGTCGTAGGCGAGCAGGATGTTTTTGTCGTTGAGGCGGTTGCCTGGATGGGAGCCGCCACCGGAGACCCCAGCGTCCGCGTTGGACGAGGGCGCACCGGCGGGGGTCAGACAATAGGTTTGGGCGCCTTTAAGCGTACTGCGGCCGGAGGCAACACTGTTCCAATGCAGACTGATAAACAGATCCGCGCCGCGACGGCGGGCGATGTCCGGGCGATCCGGCAGATCGATGAGCGTGTCCGTGGTGCGCGTGAGGGAAACGTTGAAGCCCGCGCGTTTCAACTGATCGGCCAGTTCCTGCGCCAGCAAGAGAGCGTATTTTTTCTCCTGATGCGAGCCATCCATGTTGCCGGGATCCCTGCCGCCATGGCCCGGGTCGAGCACGATGGTTCGAACTTTTGCGCCGGCGCGATTGCGCGAGGGATAAAGCAGCGGTTTGAGAGTGGCATCGGCATCGAGCTGGGCCAGGCAGGGCGAGCCGTTGCGCATAATGAGCGGGTAGCATAGCTTGATGCTGGTGCCGTTGAGTTCGGCGGCGCGGGAATCGACTTCGAAAACCAGGCGGGCGGAATGATTCCCCAGTTGGACGGTTTCATCCTGCTTGAGCCAGTGAAGCTCAAAATTGTTCGCGTGAGCCCAGTCCGCCAACCGGATGTAATTGCGGCTGAACAAGCCCGCAGGTTGGACTCCGTGGGAGGCGGTTCTCGCTTGAGCCAGCGAGAGAATCCAAATGCAGGCCCCCAGCAGCATCAGACGCGAAATCCCGATGCCAGGTAAAGCGAACCGATTTTGGGGGCCGCTGGTCACCAAGCCATCCTCCCCAGCGCCAGACAGCAAGGATGCTTCGGAAAAACCTTCATTTGTTTGGGCTTTTCATAACTTTGGCAGGGCAATGTGCAGGCGGTACCGTCCAATTTCAAGAGAAATGGCCGAGGCAAGGTAATACCGACGCCGGGTGTTACCACCCGTGTACGGAGTGTGCAGATGTGGCATAGCATGCATAGTGTGCACAGTTGTTGGACGGGGCGGTGTGGACGTGCGAGCGTGAGGGCCAATGATGGATAAATCCGAAATCAGAAATCCGAAGGAAACCGGAAATCCCAAATCCGAACCGGCAGGCTGCAGCCCGGGCAAAGCCGATGGAAGGCAGGCGATGCTTCGCTCAGAAGCTCTCGCCGCCGCCACGGCGATGGCGCACAAGACGGAGAGCGGTCAAGCGGCTGGGAGGGAAAAAGGTTGCGTCATAGTAGGTCATAGTGCGTCACAGTGGTTGGATGTTCCTCCATCCGTGTGCGAGGATCGCGGCATGTTGGATCAATCAGAAATTGAAAATCAGAGGTCCGCAGGAGCATCCGGAGTGAAATCCGAAATGAACTCAGTCCACAGTCCGTTGAGTGCGGATTGCGTCCCGCAAGCTGTCGCCATCCCGTCAAGGGACCGCGCAAAGTGTAAAGGATGTTCCCGGTTCAAAGTGCCAAGGATGTTGCCGGTTCGTGCCCAACGCGCCGCCCCTGCCACGGGTCCGACCCGGGTTCAAACCGGGTTTGGGCGAGTTCAAACCGGGTTTGAACGGGTTTGGGCGGGTTTGAACGGGTCAAAATCAAGGCGGAGCCGCCTTCGCCGAGGCTTCCGCCTTCGCCGGGAAGCGCCAAGTGCCAGCGACTTGCAGCCGCGTGGCAACATCCCAGTGGCGGTGCTGGAAAATGCGTCCGACGCGCTGCATCGTCAGGATGCGTCCTTGACGCTGGCGGGGGCGTTACCTAGATTGACCGCCTGTTTTGTCAGTTTGGAATTTGGGATTTAAGGTGCAGAGTTGAAGTTTACGTTCTAATGAATATTCACGAATATCAAGCCAAGCAATTGCTGGCGCAGTACGGCGTGGCGGTGCCGCCGGGCGACGTTTGCTCGACGCCGGAAGAAGCGCAGGCCATTGCGGAGAAGCTTTTCGCCAAGGGCGAGAAACTGGTGGTGGTCAAATCGCAAATCCACGCGGGAGGACGCGGCAAGGGCACGTTCAAGAGCGGCTTCCAGGGCGGCGTGAAGCTGTGCAAGACCGCGGCGGATGTCCATGAGAAGGCGAAAGCGATGCTCGGCCAGGTGCTGGTCACCAAGCAAACCGGTCCCGAGGGACGGCTGGTAAGCAAGTTGCTGGTCGCGGCTGCGCCGGTCATTCGCAAGGAGCTTTACCTGGCCGTGTTGCTGGACCGCGCCACGTCACGTCCGTTGATGATGGTCAGCACCGAAGGCGGCGTGGACATCGAAGAGGTGGCCGCAAAAACGCCCGAGAAGATCATCAAGGAAAGCATCGATCCGGCAGTCGGCATGATGCCGTATCAGGGACGAAAGCTGGCGGTGGCGCTGGGGTTGCAGGGCGATTTGATTGCCCAGGGCGCGAAACTGTTGCAAGGGGTTTACAAAACCTGGTGGGAATGCGACGCGGCGATGGTGGAGATCAATCCGCTGTGCATCATCGACGGTCCGGACGGCAAGCCAGGTATTCTCGCGGTGGATGCCAAGATCGGCCTCGATGATAACGCATTGTATCGGCACAAGAACATTCAGGAGATGCGCGACCTCGCCGAGGAAGCACCGCTGGAAATCGAGGCCAGCAAGTTTAACCTGAATTACATCAAGCTCGACGGGAACATTGCGTGCCTGGTGAATGGGGCCGGCCTGGCGATGGCAACGATGGACATCATCCAGCATTTCGGCGGCAGCCCGGCGAACTTCCTCGACGTTGGCGGCGGGGCGAGCAAGGAACAGGTCACGGCGGCGTTCAAAATCATTTTGAGCGATCCCCATGTAAAGGGAATTTTGGTGAACATATTCGGCGGCATCATGGATTGCAACGTCATTGCCACCGGGATTGTGGCGGCGGTGCGTGAAACGGGCCTGAAATTACCGCTAGTAGTCCGGTTGGAAGGGAATAATGTCCAAGCGGGCAAGAAAACCCTCAGCGAATCTGGCTTGACGATCACCAGCGGCGATTCGATGTCGGATGCCGCGCAGAAGGTGGTCAAGGCAGTTGGAAAATCGTGATGAAAGTCACTGAACTTGCATTCTGCTGTTACGCGGTGACCGACATGCCGCGCGCGCGCAAGTTTTATGAAGGTGTCCTTGGCCTGAAGCCAACCACGGTCAGCGACACGCCGAACGGCAAGTGGGTGGAATATGAATTCGGGCCCTACGCGCTGGCCATTGGCGCGGCGCCTGGTTTCAAACCGAATCCCGATGGCTGCTCGGCGGCGCTCGAAGTCGAGGACTTCGACAGCGCGATCGCGGAGTTGCGGGCCAACAAGATCAGCTTCCGCATGGAGCCGTTCACCGCGCCAAACTGCCGGATGGCGATGGTTTATGATCCGGATGGAAACACGCTTTGCATACACAAGCGAAACCCCGGCCACTGACTGGGTTGAAAATTCAAGCGCGACTGCCCAAATATAATTGCGTGATTGAAGAGGCAACATTAGCGCAGATGAACGGCCGGCATCTGATGCCGGAGTACGCGGGCGCGGCGCGCGGCGGTTATGACCTGGCGGCAGTTTCGCAGCTCATGACGAGAACAACCAAAAGATTTATTTTGAATTAAATTTTAAAATCGCAAGTCAGAAATCAAAATTTCTTCATGTCCATCCTCATCACTCCCCAAACCAAAATACTCGTTCAAGGCATCACTGGCAGCTTTGGCGCGCGGCACACCCAACTCAGTCTCGCTTATGGCACGCAGGTGGTGGCCGGCGTAACGCCCGGAAAAGGCGGGCAGCGTTTTGAAAACCAGGTGCCAATCTTTGACACGGTGGCCGAGGCCGCGCGGCAAACCGGCGCGACCGTTTCCGCCATTTTCGTTCCCCCGCCCTTCGCCGGGGATGCGATTCTGGAAGCGGTGGATGCCGGGTTGGAGTTGGCTGTCTGCATTACGGAAGGCATTCCGGTGAACGACATGGTGAAGGTCAAGCAGGCGATGCAAGGAAAGAAAACGCGGCTGATTGGACCGAATTGTCCCGGCGTGGTCACACCCGGCACGGGCAAGGATTCGCACGGTGGTTGCCGCATCGGCATCGCCCCGGGTTACATTCACAAGAAGGGCAATATTGGCGTGGTTTCGCGCAGCGGCACGTTGACATACGAGGCGGTCTGGCAACTCACCTGCCGCGGTGTCGGGCAGTCCACGTGCATCGGCATCGGCGGCGATCCTGTCAATGGAACTTCCCATCTCGACGTCATCAAGATGTTCAATGATGACCCCGAAACGAAGGGCATTATTATGATCGGCGAAATTGGCGGGTCGGCCGAGGAAGAAGCTGCTGAATGGATCAAGCAGAACTGCCGAAAGCCCGTGGCTGGATTTATCGCTGGCGCAACGGCGCCGCCGGGGCGGCGGATGGGCCATGCAGGGGCGATCGTCAGCGGCGGCAAAGGAACCGCCGCGGCGAAGATCCAGGCTTTCAAGGAAGCGGGCATCGGCGTCGCGCCCACGCCCTCGGAAATGGCTGACACGTTGCTGCGAATGATGTGACCGCGGTTGCCAAGCTGATCGATTCCATCCTGAACCTGGCGAGCCTGCTGCTCTGGTTGAGTTGGCTCCTGGTGAGGTTTGATCCCATGACACGCGCTTCGGCTGCCACGCTGGCGGGCACGTTGAAGCGAGCCGATCCGGGTCCGCGGCGCTGGCTTTTTTTGGGCGGCCTCGCGGCATTGCTGGCGGTTCGGGCCATTGTTTATTGGGAAATCGGGCCGACCGTGGAATGGACGCCCACATTGAGACTTGGAACCATCGCCATCGCCTTCCGCAGCGATTACTTGAACCTGATGCTGCTTTTTTCCGTCTTTGGATTTTTGGTGACGCTGGCGGTGTTTTATTTCTGGCTTTTGCTGTTGTCAGTGGTGAACCGAAGCGTGCCGGACACAGACCCGCTTCAGAAACTTGTCCGGCTTCATCTCGGCGGGGTTGAGCGGTGGCCGGGAACCGTCAAGTTATTGCTTCCGTTTTTCGTCGCCGGCCTGCTTTGGCTGGCGGTGCATCCCTTGCTGATGCGCCTCGGCCTTTTGCCCGGCGCAAAAAGCACGTCACAATTGCTCGGACAGGCGGCGGTCGTGGGGGTTTCGAGCTATTTGGGATGGAAGTACCTGGTCGTAGGAATTCTCCTCTTCCACGTGCTGAACAGCCACGTGTATTTGGGCAACCATCCTTTTTGGGGTTTTGTGAGCGTGACCGCCCGGCATTTGCTGGCGCCCTTGCGGTGGCTTCCCTTGCGCTTTGGCCGCCTGGACCTGGCCCCCATGGCGGGCATCGCCCTGGTGCTTTTGGTCACGGAGAATATCGCCCGCCTGCCGGGAACGAAGTTCTATCAGGACGTCCTCTACAAAATCATGCCGTTCTGAACGCCGGGCTCCGCCGCGCAAAGTATAAAAGAACGCTCTGCTCAAACTGCCGGACTGGTGGCAAGCGGAAGGTTCACTATGATCGTTGTTCCAACTCCCTTTTCGCTCTGGATGGCGAGATTGCCGCCGTGCATTTCGGTGAGCCGTTTGGCGATTGTTAAACCGAGACCAAGTCCTTGCTGCTCGTGGAGCTTGCGCTCGAATTGCATGTAGGCGCCGATCCGGGTCACGTGTTCCGTGCCCAAACCGCGTCCATGGTCCGCGACGGTGAGGGTCAGCATTTTATCGGAAGGAGCCAGGGTCACCTGGATCCCAGCGCCGGCCTTGGAAAACTTGAATGCATTATGCACCAACTCATCGACAATCTTGGTGAGATACTCCTCGGAGATCGCCGCGGGCTTGTCGGTCAAGTCCAACGACAATTCCGTCAAACGCCCCGCCTCCTGGGCCTGGTGCGAAGCGCGGGCTTCGACAATCTTCCTCGGGAACTGGGTCTGCTTCTTGCGCAACGCACCCATGCGCTGGGGATCCTTCCCGATCAATTCGATTTGGGAATAGATCAGGAAGTTTTCGATCAACCGTTCCAGGCGCTTGCCGGATTCGTGGATGATCTGCCCCATCTCGGCAATCTCGGCGGGTTGCAGCGAAGCGGAATCGGTGCTTAGGATTTCGCCGTAAGCCAGGATGCCGTTAAGCGGCGTGCGCAACTCGTGCGGCAGCATCATGCTGATGTTGTCGCGCAGATCGGCCAGTTTCTTTTCGGCCTCATCGCGGAGAGTCTGGGCTTTTTTGAGTCGCGTCTCGACCGCGGCATACAACGCCTCGATGGTAAACGGCTTTGGCAGATAATCGTCCGCGCCCAGTTCCATGCCGTGCCGCATTCCGGCGTTGTCCGCCAATCCGGTCATCAGAATAAAAGGGATCGCCGCGGTGGAGGATTCGCTCCGCAAAGAAGAAAGGGTCAGATAACCATCCACCTTTTCCATGTTGACGTCACAAAGAATCAAATCGGGAAGAATCTTGCGCGCCTTCTCGATGCCCACTTGTCCGTTTTCCGCCTCGATTACTTCGTATCCTTTCTGGCGCAAGGCCAGCAGGATCATTTCTCGCAACCATTCTTCGTCATCAATAACCAAAATTCGTTTCATCGGCAAAAACTCGGACTCTGCAAGCTGTTTTGTTGCACCGTCGAACAGCAATTCCCGCGCCTGTGCCTCTTCGACCGGCAAATTTCTTTTCAATATTGCATCCAGGCCCGTACACAGCAAATGCTGTTCAGCCTAAACACGGTTTGAAGTTAGATTCCAGAAGGACTTCTTGTCGAGTAACTTGTGAGAATTCTTGTCCTACACGTGTCCAATTCCGGTACAGGGACAGGATAACTTCACTGGCCGACAACCAGAATAGTTGGCGAGTGCGCGGCCTATAACCGCACCTTGGCCAGCGTGTCCTTCAGGGCTCGGGCGGACTGCTGCAAGGCCATGGTTTCCTTGGGCCAAAGCTTGATCTCCACGTGCTTCTCAATCCCTTTTCGGCTGACGACGGAGGGCACGCTCAAACAGATGTCGCGAATTTCGTAAACGGCCTGGACCAGTGAGGAAATCGGCAGCAACGCGTGTTTATCGAGCAGGACCGCATGCACCACGTCGCGGATTGCAATTCCGACCGCCCAGCCTGCCCCACCCTTTTTCTTGATGACTTCCGCCCCGCTGCCTTTGGTCCGTTCGAAAACGGCGTTTTGAAAACCGGCCGAGCATTCCGGCAAGCCCGTCAGCGGCAATCCATTGACCGTCGCGCTCGACCAGATTGGGAGCATCGAGTCGCCGTGTTCGCCAAGAATCAGCGCCTTGAC